>JBBQKR010000105.1:0-2999 GCA_038327125.1 Solirubrobacterales bacterium | reverse complement strand
CGCCGATGAGCGTCCAGCACGGCGCGCCTCCGCAGCTCACCCAGTCCTCCAGCCCGTGGCGGGCGATCAGCGCGCCCACGCCGGTCTGCAGGGATCCTCCGAGACGATCGAGGTGGGCGTGCACGGGGTCGTGGGCCAGTGTGTCGAGGGTCGCGCGGGCGGCGGCGAGCGACAGCGTCTCGCCGCCATGGGTCCCGGAAAAGAACACGTCCTCCAGCACCGACATGTGCGCTGCCGGACCGGCGAGCGCTGAGATCGGCATGCCGTTGCCGAGCGCCTTGCCGAACGCCGCGAGATCTGGTGTGACGCCGTAGCACTCCTGCGCGCCACCTGGCGCCACGCGGAATCCGCTGATCACCTCGTCGAATATCGCCAGCGCGCCCGCGGCCCTGGTCAGTTCGACCGCCGCGCGCAGATACGCCGGGTCCGGATCGCTGGCGCCGATCGGCTCGATCACGACCGCCGCGACCTGGCCGTTGCGGCGGTCGAGCGCGGTCGCGAGCGCCTCGGCGTCGAACGGCTTGACGCTCTCGACCAGCTCGCGCTCCGCCGCCGGGACGCCGAGATGACGGGACGTCGAGCCGACGTACCAGTCGTGCCAGCCGTGGTACCCGGCGACGAGCACGCGGTCGCGCCCGGTGATCGCGCGGGCGAGCCGGACGGCGGCCGAGGTTGCGTCGGACCCGGACTTCGCAAAGCGCACCATCTCGGCGCCGGGGACCATCGCAACGATGCGCTCGGCGACCTCCACCTCGAGCTCGTGCGGCAACGTGAACGTGATCCCGTCCGCGAGCTGGCGTGTGATCGCCTCGTCGACCGCGGGGTAACGATGACCGAGGATCACGGGCCCAAGCGCCATCGGGAAGTCGAGCCACGCGTTGCCGTCGACGTCCCACACGGTCGCCCCGTCGGCGCGGCGAACGAAGTTCGGGGCGAACCCCTGCGCCCACTGGCTGGGCCCCTTGCTCATTGTCTGCGACGCACCGGGAATGATCCGGCGCGCGCGCTCGAGGAGGTGAGCCGACCGCTCGAGCGGCCGGTTGCCACGTGTCGACGAGGTCGTCATGCGCGGACCGTTCCAGCCGGCTCGGTGATGAGGGGCGCGGCGAGCAGCCGCCGCAGCTCGGTCACGACGCGATCGACGTCGCTGTCGCGCATCGCCGGGAACATCGGCAGGGTCAGCGCCTCGCGGTAGTAGCGCTCGGCCTCGGGCAGACGGTCCGCTTCACCGCCGTAGCCGCGGTCGCGGTAGACGCCATGGCGATAGATCGGGATGTAGTGCAGCTGGGTCCCGATGCCCGCCTCGCGCAGCCCCAGCGCGATCTGGCGGCGCCGGTGCGCGCCCTCCGGGAACCGCACGACGAACAGGTGGTACGCGTGCACGTCGTCGCCCTTGGGCTCCGCCGGCGCGCTCACGCCCTCGACGTTGGCGAGCAACTCGCGGTATCGCGCGGCCACGCGGTTGCGCTCCTTGATGAACGCCGGCAGCCGTTCGAGCTGCCGCAGACCGAGCGCACACTGGAAGTCCGTGAGCCGGTAGTTGAACCCGAGGGTCGCCACGTCGTAGTGCCACGGGCCGTGCAGGACGTCGCCGTCGTCCGTATCGGGTCGGCGGATGCCGTGCGTGCGGAACTCACGCAGCGCGTCCGCAAGGTCGTCGCGATGCGTTGTGACCATCCCTCCCTCACCGGTCGTCATGGCCTTGACGGGGTGCAGGCTGAAGGTCGTCATGTCGGCTGAGTCGCCGCCGCCGATCGGCACACCGTTGCGACGTCCGCCGAGTGCATGGCACCCGTCCTCGATCGCGAGCAGGCCGGCAGCGCGCGCGGGCAGCAGCGGCCCGAGGTCGACCGGAAGCCCGGCGAGCGAGACTGCGACGCACGCACGCGTGCCCTCGGCGAGGCCACCGTCGACCGCGGCGCGCAGGTCGAGGTTCGCGCCCACCGGTTCGATGTCCGCGAAGCGCGGGCGGGCGCCGACGAACAGCGCACAGTTGGACGACGCGACGAAACTCACGGGCGTCGTCAGCAGCTCGTCGCCGGGTCCGAGCCCCGCGGCAGCGGCAGCGGCGTGCAGCGCGCCCGTCCCGTTGGCGAAGGCGACGGCGTGACGGGCTCCGGTCGCTTGCGCAAACGCCGCCTCGAACTCGTCGACGAGCGGACCCTGCGTGATCAGCGGACGCCGCAGCGCGTCAGCGACCGCTGCGACATCCTCCTCGGAGATGTCCTGGCGGCCGTACGGGAGGAACTCGGTCACGCCACCGGCTGGAGCGTGGGGAGCACCGCGCGCAGGTCCTCGGCGGTCATCCACTCGGTGTTCGCGTCGCTCGAGTAACGGAAGCCGTCGGCGACCGGCACACCGGTGACCGGCACGCGGGGGGTGCGGAAGCGGAACTCGGGATCGATCGCGTAGCAGTCGTCCAGATCCCGCGAGTGCCGCGACTCGTCCTCGGTGAGCATCACTTCGTGGAGCTTCTCGCCGGGCCGGATGCCCACGACCTTGCGCTCGGCGTCGGGCGCGATCGCCTCGGCGATGTCCGCCACCCGCATCGACGGGATCTTGGGGACGAACACCTCGCCGCCGTCGGCGAGGTCGATCCGGCTGAGGACGAAGCGCACCGCCTGGTCGAGCGTGATCCAGAACCGGGTCATGCGGTCATCGGTGATCGTGAGCGTGCCGGTCTCGGCCTGGCGCAGGAACAGCGGGATGACGCTGCCGCGGCTGCCGACGACGTTGCCGTAACGGACCGTCGCGAACCGGACATCGGCGTCGCCGGCGTAGGCGTTCGCCTGCGACACGATCTTCTCGGCCGCGAGCTTCGTGGCGCCGTACAGGTTGACCGGGTTCACGGCCTTGTCCGTGGACAGGAACATCGTCTGCGGGACGTCGTTGCGGATCGCAGCGGCGACCACGTTCTCCGTGCCGATGACGTTCGTCTGGACGGCCTCGAAGGGGTTGTACTCGCAGACCGGCACGTGCTTCAGCGCCGCCGCGTGGAT
>JBBQKR010000104.1:0-3071 GCA_038327125.1 Solirubrobacterales bacterium | reverse complement strand
GATGGCCGTCCCGCCGGCCGCCCGGATCTCCTCGACCACGCGCTCAGCGGCGGTGGCGTCGCCGTCGCCGCCGGTCGGAGCTGAGCCGAGGTCGTTGACCACGACCGCCGCCCCCTCGGCTGCGAGCAGCATGGCGTGCTCACGTCCGAGCCCGCGTCCTGCGCCCGTCACGATCGCCACCTGTCCGTCAACAACGCCCATCGCATGCACTCCCGCGTCTCGAGGAAACAATGCGGCGAAGTTAACAGCCGTTTACATTCCTGTCAACCGAGCTCAATGCCGACGATCGAGACGAACGAGACGCACGCTCCGGGCGGGCCGCCGAGGTTCTGGGTCAGTGCCAGTGACGGAGCGTCCAGCTGCCGCTCGCCGGCGGCGCCGCGGAACTGCTGCCAGCACTCGAAGAGCATCCGCAGGCCGCTGGCGCCGATCGGGTGGCCGAACGACTTCAGGCCGCCGTCCGGGTTGATGGGGAGCCGGCCGTCCAGGTCGAATGCGCCGTCGAGGACCTCACGCCACGCGGTTCCCCGCTCGGCGAATCCGAGATCCTCCATCAGGACCAGCTCCGTCGGCGTGAAGCAGTCGTGGACCTCCGCCATCGAGATCTGCGCCGCGGGGTCGCTGATGCCGGCCTGCGCATAGGCGTCCTTCGCCGACGCGACCACCTCGCGGAACGTCGTGTAGTCGTAGGACGGGTCCAGCGGCCCGTCACCGGGACCGGCGGCGAACGCGAGGGCCTTCACGTAGAGCGGCGTGTCGGTGTAGCGGCGGGCGTCCTCTGCTCGCACGATGATCGCGGCAGCTCCGCCGTCGGCGACGCCGGAGCAATCGAACACGCCGAGCCCGCCGGCGACCAGGGGCGCAGCCTCGATCGTCTCGCGCGGAACCTCCTTGCGGAACTGTGCGCGCTCGTTCAGCGCGCCGTTGCTGTGGTTCTTCCAGGCGATGTGGGTCAGCGCGGCACGGAGGTCCTGGTGGCTGACGCCGAAGCGCTGCTGATATGCCGGACCGAGCAGTGAGAACATCGCGGGCGCGCTGAGGTCGAGCTCGGTTCCGTCATGCTCGGGCCGGTCGAGCGTCAGCCCCGAGATGCCGGAGTCCTTGAGCTTCTCGACACCGACCGCCATCACGCAGTCGTAGGCGCCGGACGCGACCCCGTAGCAGGCGTTGCGGAACGCCTCGGAGCCGGTGGCGCAGTAGTTCTCGACGCGGGTCACCGGCTTGTACTGGATCTTCAGCGGCGCGCTCAACGTCAGCCCGGACTGACCGGAGGCCATCGTGCCGACCCAGTACGCGTCGACGTCATCGCGCCCGATCGCGGGGACCGAGTCGAAGCAGTCGCTGGTGGCGTCGACGATCAGGTCCTCGATCGACTTGTCCCAGTGCTCGGCGAACCGGGTGCATCCCATCCCGACGATCGCGACTCGATCCTTGATCCCGTTGCTCGCCATCAGGCTCCCTTGCTCGGTCTGGCCTTCCAGAAGTAGTTGTGGACCCCGTCGACGGTGTACAGGCGCCGGAACGTCATCTCGACGCGATCGCCGACTTCGACGTCCTCGGGGCGGGCGTCGGCGAGCTCGCACTGGTAGCGCCCGCCGGCGTCGAAGTCGACGACCACGTCGATGACCGGCGGGGCCAGCGAGTGGGCGAGCCGGTCGATCGTGAACGTCCGGATCGTGCCGCCGGCGTCGGCGAGCGAGACGGCGGCCGTCGCGTCGACTGCGCCGCACGCGACGCAGATGCGCTGCGGGGGGAGTGTGATGGCCGCGCACTGCGTGCAGCGCGCGGCGACGAACCCGAACTTCCACGCCGACGAGCGGGCCGACGCGGGGCCGGCGGGGCGATCGGGGTCCGGGCGCCGCGGGGGCTCGCGTTCGAGCAGGCCGCGCCAGGTCAGGTAGTCGCCGTAGCTGACGGAACGGCGCCGCTCCAGCTGGCCGCGCACCGGATCGGCTGCGCGCCCGCGCTCGATCGCGGCCGTCACGCGCAGGGCCCACGCGTCGCAGCCGTCGGCTGCGAGCACGGCCAGGATCGTCTCACCCGGCTGGGCGCGGTCGAGCACGTCGGCCAGCGCGATGCCGAGCTGCGCAGTGCCGGCGCACCCGATCAGGCCGTCCAGCTCCGAGGATGCCTGATCACCGTCGAGCGTCCGCCGCAGCGTCGCGGCGGCACGGGTATGCGGTGAGCTCACGACCACGTGATCCGTGCGCTCCAGGCCCGCGGCGGCGAGCGCGTCGCCGATTGCGCCGCGCATCAGCGGCGTGTAGACCTCGGCACCAAAGCGCTCCTCCCAAAGCCTGCTGACCTGCTCGTGGGGGAGGCGCCAGCGGTCGAGGAACTCGGCCGTCGCCGTCCCGGTGCCCAGGATCTCTGCGATCACAGCTTCGCCGTCGCCGAACGTGAACCCCGCCGCGCCGTCGCCTCCGTCGCGCTCGTCGGCGGAGGCCGGACGGCCGATCCGCACGTCGGACAACACCGCAAGACCTGCGCAGCCGGCCGCCGCGTGCAAGGCGCCGGCAGCGCCGCGGACCGCGCCGGCGAAGTCGGCCGCGAAGACCTCGCGGGGCAGGCGCAGCGCCGCGTGGATCGCGTTGGCGTTGGTCTTGTCGGCGTAGGCCGGGCTGCTCGTCGCGAAGTGCAGCGCGGCCGGGGTGGCGGGGGCGCCGGCGAGCGCCCGCCGTCCCGCTTCGACGCCCATCGAGGTCGAGTCCTCGTCATACGACGCGACGGACCTGGTGCCGCGGCCGGCCGGCACGCCCAGCGCGTCGGCGATCGCGCCGCGCTCGAGGGTGAAGCGCGGCAGGTAGGCGCCGTAGGAGGTGATCCCGCTCATCGGCGCGGGAGTTAACCACGGTTTACGTGGCGGCGCAACCTCTTCAGGTGCCGGGGTGCGCCGGTGCCGCGACGCTCTCGAGCGAGGCGAGGCCCTCGCTGACGAGCGCGACGAGCAGCGTTGCGAGGTCCGGGGTCTGCAGCGCGGAGCGCGGCCAGTGCGCGATCGAGTGCAGCAGCCCGACCGCGGCGTAGGCGGCGCTTTCGACCTCCGCATCGGAGCGGCCGGGATAGCAGCG
>JBBQKR010000103.1:0-3686 GCA_038327125.1 Solirubrobacterales bacterium | reverse complement strand
GCTCGATCACGACCGTGCGCTCTGCCATCACGAACTGCTCAGTCATCGTCGTCCGCCTTCTGTTGGATGTCTCGGAGGTGGCGGGCGAGGCGGTCGAGGCGGCCCTCCCAGGTCTCGCGATACTGCTCGACCCAGTCGGCCACCTCGCGCAGCGGCGCGCCCTGCATGCGCGACGGGCGCAGCTGCGCGGTGCGGCCGCGCGTGATCAGGCCGGAGCGCTCGAGCACCTTGAGATGCTTGGAGACCGCCTGGACGCTGATCGGGAACGGCTCCGCGAGCTCGTTCACCGTGACTTCCCCGTCCTCGGCGAGGCGCGCGAGGATCGCGCGCCTGGTCGGGTCGGCGAGGGCTGCGAACGTGAGGCTGAGCTGATCGGTGGCCATGGTGTATTCACCTGGATGGTTTGTAAACCATTTGGTTGCACACTACTGCGCAGGTCTGCGCCGGGTCAAGCCGACGGTCGACGTCCCGTCACGGACGCATGCTGCGCGTCACGGACCCGGCCCACCGGGCGCCGTGGAGATCTGGCCGGTGACTGTGACGGTGACCGATGATGAGCGAGCGATCGCTGTCGAACTTGCTGAACAGGAGCAGCGCGTCTCCGTCCTGCAGGCGCGCCGCGGCAGGGTCGCTGACGTCATACCCGGGCTCGCCGAGCCCGACCGGCGGGCGCAGGGCCGTCTCGCCGTCAGCACGGTAGGCGACAACGGGCTGGCCCCTGCGCTTCCAGGTGACCGCGACGGCGGACTCCCCGAAGGTCGTCATCTGCGTCGGCCCGTCGAAGTTGTCGCCGATCGCGACGGGTCCCTGCCACGTGGCCTCGGCTTGAGCGCCGGGAGCGGCGGCGAGGAGCGCCAGGAGGAACAGGCCGACGACGAGCACCGGCGCACGCACACTGCAACGCCGAGCGGACCGTGCCACCACCACGCGCCGACAGTAGATGAACTGCGGCCCCCGGCCCAGCGGCCGCGGTGTACTAGCGCGCGACGAGCGCCCGCTCGCGCAGGTCGTAGGCGAGCTCGCGACGGCCGTCGCGCATCGCGTCGGCGATCTCGGTGACGACCGCGTGGTGGTCGGCTGCGACCGGCAGGTCCGGCGCCGCGCCCTCGAGCGCTCGCGTCTCAAAGCCCGTGTCGAGGTGCGAGGGGCGCACGTCCAGCACGGTCAGCCCAGAGCGGCGGCGCTCACGCCGCAGCGCCGCGAGGTACGCCGACAGCGCAGCCTTGCTCGCCGAGTAGGCCGCCATCCCGGCGGTCGGATGCTCCGCGACGACCGCGCTCAGCGCGACGATCGTGCCGCCGTCGCCCAGGTGTCCGAGCGTCTCGCGAATCAGCTGGATCGGCCCCGTCGCGTTGACGACGAAGAGCTCGTCGATCGCGTGAACCGACAGCTCGGGCTCGGCCCCGAAGGCGACGACGCCGGTCGCGACGACGAGCGCGTCGAGTCCGCCGAGTGCGGCGGACGCCACCTGCGGGCACGCCGCGATCGACGCGGGACTGCCGAGGTCCAGGTGCAGGGCCGGCGCGCCGAGCTCGTCGCCGAGCTGCGCGAGCCGCCCCGCGTCCCGTCCGGTCAGGGCGACGCTTGCGCCGCGCCCGGCGAGCTCGCGGGCGATCGCTGCGCCGAGCACGCCCGTCGCCCCGGCGACGAGGACGCGAGTTCGATCGAGATCCATGGTCATGCCCTGGATACGCAGCACGGGCGGTACGCGCTCAGCGGCCGGCGAAGAACTCGGCCTCGGCGCGCCCCAGCTCCGTCGCCGGCGGACCCCCGTGCAGGTACTCGCCCGCGATCGCGCCCCAGTCGGCGCCGGCGCGCAGCTGTGACATGACGACGGCGACGATCCCGTGCATGCGCCGGATCAGCAGCGCTTCGGGCGGCAGCGTGAACTGGTTGACCTGCTCCTTCACCGCAGCTCGCTGCTCGGCGTCGGGGGGCTCCCGGTCCGGGCGCTCGCGGCGGCTCTCGGGTGAGAAGCGCCGCCCACCGGGCACGGCGTACCACTTGATCGCCGACCGCATCAGGCGCAGCGCCCAGTCGGCGTCGACCCCGTCGGCGCGGTCGGCCGGCAGGTAGTCGCCCGCGAGCAGCGCCGCCTTCAGCGCGGCGGCGTCGTCGTCGCGCACGGCGCGCGCGATCGCCCGCTCCTTGTCGACGCGGCCGGCATCCAGCTCACGGAGCAGGCCGTAGTCCAGGAAGCAGACGCGGCCGTCGGCGCACAGGAGGTAGTTGCCGGGGTGCGGGTCCCCGAGCGCGATCCGGTCGCGGTAGAGCAGGCCGAAGTAGAAGCGAAAGACGATCTCGCCGTAGCGGTCGCGGGTCGCTTCGCCGGCGCGGCGCACGGCCTCGAAGCGCTCACCTTCCACGTAGTCGCTCACCAGCACGCGCCGAGTCGAGATGTCGGTGTGCACGTGCGGCACGCGCGCGAACGGATGCCCGCGCAGCAGCCGCTCGATGCGGCGCTGGTTCTGCGCCTCCAGCTCGTAGTCGAGCTCGCCGCCGATCCGATCGCGCAGCTCTGCGGCGAGCGCCCTGCCGTCGAGGCCCGGGGCGAGGCGCTTGACGAGCGGCAGCAGCAGCGTCGCGTTGCGCATGTCGGTGTCGACCGCCTCGGCGACACCCGGGTACTGGACCTTCACGGCGACGTCGTCGCCGTCGATGGTTCTCGCGCGATGGACCTGCCCGATCGAGGCGGCCGCGAACGCGCGCTCGTCGAAGTCCGAGAACACGCTGCTGAGCGGCCCGCCCAGCTCCTCGCGCAGCAGCTTCTCGAGGTCGGCGAACGCGACCGGCGCAACGTCGTCGCGCAGCGCTGCGAGCTTGCGCTGCAGCTCGTCCTGCTGGTCATCGGGAAGCCCGTCCAGCTCGGCCATCGAGATCAGCTGACCGACCTTCATCGCCGCCCCGCGCATCTGCCCGAGCTGCTCGACGAGCTGATTCACGAGCGCTCCGGTGCGCTCACGCTCGGCGGCGGCGGCGCGCTCCGGCGAGCGCACGCGGTTGGCGGTCCGCATGCCCGCCCAGCGCAGGCCCTGCCCGGTCACCAGGCCGCCGACCCGCGCCGTCCGCGCGATCCGGCCGGTCGGCAGCTTCCCGGCCTCGGGCGGCGGATCGTCCTTGTCCTCAGCGCCCATCTAGGCGGGTTCGCCGACCAGCGCATGCGTGCCCGCGCGCAGGAATGCCAGCGCCTCGTCGAGGCGCTCCAGCGAGGGTTCGTGGCCTTCGGTCCCCTTGTCCTCGTCGCGCATGCACCACAGCGCCGCGACCGCGGCGGCGGCGACCATCCGGGAGCGCAGCGCGGAGGCGTCCTCGCCGAGGTCCGTCGCGACCGCCGCCGCGAGCACGTCCTCGAACCGGCCCATCAGCCGCCGCTCGCGCGCCTGCAGCGCGTCGCTCGAGGCGACGATCGCGCGGACCGCCTGCTCGCGCGGGTCCGCCGGGTCGAACTCGTCGAGCACGCCGCTGATCCAGCGCCGCAGGCAGTCGAATGTCGACTCGCCGGCGGGCCGCTCGCGCAAGGTCGCACCGAGCTCGTCGAAGGTGTGGTCGGCGTCCGCAAAGAGGACGTCCTCCTTCGACGGGTAGTACGAGAAGAACGTCCGCGGCGCGATGTCGGCGGCCTGCGCGATGTCGGCGACGGTCGTCGCCTGGTAGCCGCGCTCGGCGAACAGCGCGATCGCCGCGCC
>JBBQKR010000102.1:0-3762 GCA_038327125.1 Solirubrobacterales bacterium | reverse complement strand
GGGAACGTCGTACGGAACGCCGGCGCTGAAGTTCACCGGCCGCGGCCTGCTGTGCCGGCTGCGCACCGACCCCGACGCGCTCGTCCTGCGCGTCATCGACATGGGGGAGCGCGAGGCGCTGCTGCAGGGTCAGCCCGACGTGTTCTTCACGACGCCGCACTACGACGGCTACCCCTACGTCCTCGCACGGCTCGAGCAGATCGATCCCGTGGAGCTCGCTGAGTTGCTCGAGGACGCCTGGCGGCTGCGGGCGCCAAAGCGCCTCGTCGCGCAACACGACGCCGGCGGTTGACGATCAGACGATCAGCAGACCGCGGATCAGCAGCGCGCTGCCGACGCCGAGCGCGACGGCCACCACGATCGTCCGCGCGTGCTGCCGCGCCCATTCGTCGATCGCGCCGACCGCCTGCCGCGCGGCATCCGGCTCGATGATGCAGACCAAGAGCGCGCCGATCGGGATCAGGAACCAGACGAGGTTGTAGAGCAGGACCTGCAGCAGCCCGGCCGGCACCTTCGGTTGGTGCGAGACCGCGATCTCGGCGATGCCCTTCGTGCGTTCGGTCCCGGAGTTGATGTCGATGCCGTTGAACTACTTGTACTTCTTCTCGATCTCGTCGAAGAACGCGCCGGAAAGCAGCGCGAAGTCGTCCTGCGTGAGCGCGATCCGGTCCCCGGCGGCGTAGTGCAGGAGCGAGGTTTCGGGCTTCAGCTTGATCGTCTTGTCGACTGCGAGCAGCCCGTCGTTGCCCAGGATCGACGTGCAGAGCACGCGAACCTCGTTCAGGGGATTCCCGTCCTTCCCCTCCAGGCCCCGCGCGCGGTGGCCGAAGTAGGCGTCGAGCGCGAGCAGCATGTGGTTGAAGAACAGCGGCTCGAAGGCGTCGATCGCGGGGCTGGGGGAGGCCGCCGCCTTCACGTCCGCATAGGCGGCGAGCTGAGCGTTCACGGTCGCGCGACAGGCGTCGACGTAGTCCTGGGAGTAGCTGTTGACGGCGAGCATGGGCGCCTACCTTAGGTGTCGAGTGGTTGCGGTCGCTTGAGTGACGAACGGGCGGCACCGAAATCGACAGTCGTGCCGAGCCCGGCCCGCCGCGCCGAGATCGTCTGAGCTGCGGCGTAGCGTCTGCCGGCGTGGACGAGCCCGCCGGACGGATCATCCTCGGCGACAACCTGCAGGTGCTCCCGACGCTCGCCGCCGAGTCGTTCCAGCTCATCTACATCGATCCGCCGTTCAACACGGGCACCTCGCAGACGCGCAAGACGCTGGAGACCGAAGCGAGCGCGGACGGGGACCGTGTCGGCTTCGGCGGCCGGCGCTACGCGAGCCGCCTGCTGGCGCAGTCCTCGTATGCCGACGCGTTCGACGACTACCTCGGATTCCTCGAGCCGCGCCTCGTCGAAGGGCACCGCGTCCTCGACCCGACCGGGACGCTCTACTTCCACATCGACTACCGCGAGGCCCACTACTGCAAGCTGCTGCTCGACGAGATCTTCGGGCGCGAGAACTTCCTCAACGAGATCATCTGGGCCTACGACTACGGAGCGCGGTCCAAGCGGCGCTGGCCGGCCAAGCACGACACGATCCTCGTGTACGTCAAGGACGCTGAGCGCTACCACTTCGACGCCGCGGAGGTCGACCGCGAGCCGTACATGGCGCCCGGGCTGGTGACGCCGGAGAAGGCCGCGCTGGGCAAGCTGCCGACCGACGTCTGGTGGCACACGATCGTGCCCACGAGCGGGCGCGAGAAGACCGGATACCCGACCCAGAAGCCGGAGGGCATCGTGCGGCGGATGGTGACCGCGTCCACGCGCCCCGGTGACATCTGCCTGGACTTCTTCGCCGGGAGCGGCACGCTCGGCGCCGTCGCCGCAAAGCTCGGGCGCGGCTACGTGCTGATCGACGAGAGCCCCGAGGCCGTGGACATCGCAACCCGCCGGCTCGCGGCCATCTGATCGTGAGCGGCTTGGCCGATCGGCGATCATCAGCCGATGAGTCACGCCGACGCCCATCGCCGCAGCCTCGATGACCCCGAGGCCTTCTGGGGCGCGGCCGCAGGCGCGATCGACTGGGTGACGCCGCCGGCGCGGGTCCTGGACTCGGGCGCCGCGCCGCTGCATCGCTGGTTCACCGGTGGTCAGCTCAACACCTGCCACAACGCGCTCGACCGCCACGCCGACGGTGGCCGCTCGGGCCAGCCCGCGCTGATCTACGACAGTCCCGTCACGGACACGGAGCAGGTCTTCACCTACGGCGAGCTGCGCGAGCAGGTCGCCCGCCTGGCCGGCGCGCTGCGCAACCTCGGCGTGCACCACGGCGACCGCGTCGTCATCTACAAGCCGATGGTGCCCGAGGCGGCGATGGCGATGCTCGCGTGCGCGCGCCTGGGCGCGGTCCACTCCGTCGTGTTCGGCGGCTTCGCCCCGCACGAGCTCGCCGTGCGGATCGACGATGCGCGGCCCAGCGTGGTGCTGTCGGCATCCTGCGGCATCGAGGGCGCGAAGATCCTGCCGTACAAGCCGCTGCTGGATCGCGCGCTCGAGCTGGCGCAGCACAAGCCGGCGCACACGGTGATCCTCCAACGCCCGCAGGTGGAGGCCGAGATGCTCTCCGGGCGCGACCACGACTGGTCGACCCTGATCGCGGGCGCACCGGCCGCGCCGTGCGTCCCGGTCGCGGCCACCGATCCGCTGTACGTGCTCTACACCTCGGGCACGACCGGCCGGCCGAAGGGCGTCGTGCGCGACAACGGCGGGCACGCGGTCGCGCTGCGCTGGTCGATGGACGCGGTCTACGACACCGGCCCGGGGGAGGTCTTCTGGGCGGCCTCGGACGTCGGCTGGGTCGTCGGCCACTCGTACATCGTCTACGGGCCGCTGCTCGCCGGCGCGACGACCGTCCTCTACGAGGGCAAGCCCGTCGGGACGCCCGACCCCGGTGCGTTCTGGCGCGTCATCGCCCAGCACAGGGTGAAGACGCTGTTCACGGCTCCGACGGCATTCCGCGCGATCCGCAAGGAGGACCCGCAGGCCGCGCATCTGCAGGACCACGACATCTCCTCGCTGGCCGCGCTGTTCCTCGCCGGCGAGCGGCTGGACCCCGACACCTACCACTGGGCCAGGAGCCTGCTCGGCGAACGGCCGGTCGTCGACCACTGGTGGCAGACCGAGACCGGCTGGCCCGTCGCCGCGAACTGCCTCGGGCTCGAGCGGCTGCCCGAGAGGGCCGGCTCGCCGTCGAAGCCGGTCCCCGGCTACGACGTGCGCGTCGTCGGCGAGGACGGCGAGGATCGGCCGGCCGGCGCCGAGGGCAGGATCGTCATCCGCCTGCCGCTGCCGCCGGGAACGCTGCCGACCCTGTGGAACGACGACGAGCGCTTCGTCGCCTCCTATCTCAGCGCCGTCGAAGGCCACTATCTCACCGGCGACGGCGGGCGCTTCGACGAGGACGGCTACCTCTACGTCATGGGGCGCATCGACGACGTCATCAACGTCGCCGGCCACCGGCTCTCCACGGGTGAGATGGAGGAGATCGTCGCGACGCATCCCGACGTCGCCGAGTGCGTCGTGATCGGTGTGCCCGACCAGCTGAGGGGCCAGCTTCCGTTCGGGCTCGTCGTGCTCCAGGACGGCACGATCCGCAACCCCGAGGCGCTCGAGGCCGAGCTCGTCGCGCTCGTGCGCCAGGAGATCGGCCCGCTGGCCTGCTTTCGCAACGCGAAGATCGTCGCGCGCCTGCCGAAGACGCGCTCGGGCAAGATCCTG
>JBBQKR010000101.1:0-3864 GCA_038327125.1 Solirubrobacterales bacterium | reverse complement strand
AGGACTCATGGCTGCCGGACGCACTGTTTCCGGGCATCACCGAGCTGGATCTCGGCGGCTCGCTGTACGCGATCATGCGTGAGCCGTACGGGCACGCGCCGGTGCGCGCCGTCGAGCACCTGGAGCCCGTCTCCGCCCGGGCCGGCGATGCGGCGGCGCTCGGCGTCAGGCCGCGCTCGCCGCTGATGTTCGTCGTGCGCGTGGCCTACGACGCCGATGGGGTTCCCGTCGAGTACGCGCAGGATCGCCACCGGGGCGATCGCGCACGGTTCGTCGTCGAGGTCGAGACGCATGAATGAGCTGCGCGCAGTTCTCGACGTCCTCGAGCCCGAGCTCGGGGTGCTCGAGGGCGACCCCGAGGTGCTCTCGGGCGGCATCACCAACCGTAACCTGAAGGCGCGTCTCGGCGGGCGCGACTACGTGCTGCGCCTCTGCGGCAAGGACACCGAGGTCCTCAGCATCGACCGCGAGACCGAGGTCGCCGCGACCGGCGCCGCGAGCGCCGCCGGGGTTGCGCCGCAGGTGATCCGCTGGCTGCCCGATCACGGCGTGCTCGTCACGGCGTTCATCCCAGGACACGTCATCGCCGCCGCCGAGCTGCGCGAGCCCGGCAGGCTGGCGATGGCAGCCGGCGCGCTGCGACTGATCCATGCGGGACCGGCGCTGGCGACGAGCTTCCCGACGTTCACGCTGGTGCGCGAGTACGCGGACGCCGCGCGGGTTCGCGGTGGCGAGGTGCCCGCAGCTGATCATGCGTTCGCGCTGGAGCTGTCGGACCGCATCGCGGGCGTCCTGCAGGGACCGGGGCACGAGCCCGTCCCGTGCCACAACGACCTGCTGACGGCGAACTTCCTCACCTCCGGGAAGGACCTGCGGATCGTCGACTGGGAGTACGCGGGCATGAACGACCGCTTCTTCGACCTCGGGAACCTCGCGGTCAACAACGAGCTCTCCGAGGACGACGAGCTGCTGCTGCTGGAGGCGTACTTCGGCGAGCCGCCCGACGGCGCGCGCGTCGGCGCGCTGCGCCTGATGCGGCTCATGTCCGACGTGCGCGAGGCGATGTGGGGCGTGCTGCAGCAGGCCGTCAGCGAGCTGGACTTCGACTACGGCGCCTACGCCGACAAGCACTTCGCCCGCCTGCGCGCGGGCGCCGCGGACCCCCGGCTGGAGGAGTGGATCGGTGCCGCGGCCGCGTGAACTGCCGAGCCGGGCGCGCATCGTCATCATCGGCGGCGGCGTCGGCGGGACGAGCATCGCCTACCACCTCGCCGAGCTGGGCGAGCGTGACGTCATCCTCGTCGACCGCAACGAGCTGACCAGCGGCTCGACCTTCCACTCCGCGGGCCTCGTCGGCCAGCTGCGCTCGAGCGTCTCGCTGACGAGGATGATGATGTACAGCGTCGAGCTCTACCGGCGCCTGGCGGGGGAGTCGGACTTCGATCCCGGCTGGGTGGAATGCGGTGGCATCCGCCTGGCCTGCACGCCCGAGCGTGAGCAGGAGATCCTGCGGCAGGTCGCGTGGGCGAAGACCTTCGGCCTGCCGCTGGAGCTGATCTCGCCGCAGGAGGCCCAGGAGCGCTTCCCGCTGATGGCGACCGACGGTGTGCGCGTCGGCTCGTTCCTGCCGACCGACGGGTACCTGGACCCCTCGCAGCTGACCTACGCGCTCGCCGACGGGGCGCGTCGCGGCGGCGTGCAGATCTTCACGCACACGCGCGTCGAGGGCATCGACGTGCAGGACGGGGCGGTCACGCGCGTGCGCACCGCATGGGGTGACGTCGAATGCGAGGTCGTCGTCAACGCCGGCGGGATGTACGCCGCGCAGATCGGCCGCCTCGCCGGCGTGCGCGTCCCGGTGATCCCGTTCGCGCACGAGTACCTCGTCAGCCAGCCGTTTGCCGCGATGGAGCAGGCACGTGCCGCGAAGGGCCACCTGCCGACGCTGCGCGACCCGGACCTGCTCGTCTACTACCGCGAGGAGGGCGGCGGCCTGGTGATGGGCGGATACGAGCGCCACAGCGCCCCGTGGTCGCTGGACGAGCGCCTCGTCGACGACATCCCGCCGACCTTCAACGGCCAGCTGCTGGAGGAGGACTGGGATCGCTTCGAGGAGATCACCGAGAACTCCAGGCAGCGCGTCCCGTCGATGAACGACCTGAAGGTCACGAAGCTCATCAACGGGCCGGAGGCGTTCACCCCGGACAACGAGTTCTGTCTCGGGGAGACCGAGGTGCGCGGGCTGTTCGTCGCCGCGGGCTTCTGCGCGCACGGGCTCGCCGGCGCGGGCGGGATCGGCAAGGTCATGGCCGAGTGGATCCACGCGGGTGAGCCGCAGCTGGACCTCTGGCACATGGACGTGCGGCGCTTCGGTCCCCAGTACCGCTCGCCGTCGTACACGCTGAAGCGCGTCAAGGAGGTCTACGAGACCTACTACGACATCCGCTACCCGGGGCACGAGCGCCTCGCGGGCCGTCCGCTGCGCATGTCGAGCGTGTACCCGTGGCACAGCGCGCACGGCGCCGCGTTCGGTGAGAAGTCCGGCTGGGAGCGCGTCAACTGGTACGAGTCCAACGCACAGGCCGCCACGCCTGCCGACGAGCAGCTGCGGCCGCGCGGCTGGGCCGGCAAGCACTGGTCGCCGGCGGTCGGCGTCGAGCACCGCGCCGCGCGCGAGACGGCCGCACTGTTCGACGAGTCCTCGTTCGCCAAGCTGCAGGTCTCCGGGCCGGGGGCCGCCGCGTTCCTCGAGGGCCTCTGCGACAACCGCGTCGCCCGCGGCGTCGGGCAGATCACCTACACGCAGATGCTGAACTCGCGTGGCGGCATCGAGTGCGACTTCACCGTCACCCGCCTGGCCGAGGATGCCTTCTCGATCGTCACCGGCACCGCGTTCGGCCAGCACGACGCGTCGTGGCTGCGGCAGCACGCGCCACGCGACGGGAGCGTCGAGATCCACGACATGACGGCGCGCTGGGCCTGCTTCGCGCTGTGGGGGCCGCGCGCGCGGGACATCCTGCAGCCGCTGACGCCGGACTCGCTGTCGAACGTGGATTTCCCCTACATGGCGATGCGCGAGATCACCGTCGGCGACGTGCCAGTGCGCGCGCTGCGGGTGACGTTCGTCGGCGAGCTGGGCTGGGAGCTCTACTGCCCGACCGAGTACGGCGCCGGGCTCTGGAACGCGATCTGGGCGTCGGGCCAGGATCACGGCATCGTCGCGGCCGGATACAAGGCGATCGACACGCTGCGCCTGGAGAAGGGCTACCGGGTCTGGGCGGCGGACATCACGCCCGACGAGACCCCGTACGAGGCGGGGCTGGGCTTCTGCGTCAAGCTCGACAAGGATGGCGGCTTCATCGGGCGCGACGCGCTCGCAGCCGCGCGTGAGCCAGGCCGAGCGGGACACCGGATCGCCTGCATCACGCTTGACGATCCGCGCGCGGTGGCGCTGGGCAATGAGCCCGTGCGGATCGCCGGCGAGATCGCCGGCCGCGTGACGAGCGGCGGGTACGGCTACACGATCGAGCGCTCGATCGCGTACGCCTACGTGCCCGCCGAGAGCGCCGCTCCGGGCACCGCGGTCGAGATCGACATCTTCGGCGAATGGGTCGCCGGCGAGATCGCCGCTGAGCCGCTGTACGACGCTGAGGGTGAGCGCGTTCGCGCCTGACTACCCCTCGGCGAGGATCACGATCGTCTCGGGGCGCACGCCGTCGGTCCTCATCGCCTCGGCCGCCGCCTCGGTCGCGAGCGCCGCCTTCAAGGCATCGACGTCCGGAACCTCGGCGAGCAGTCCGACGCGGTTGGAGCCCTCGGGGTCGCGGAACGTGCGCAGGGTGATGCCCATCGGCCCGAAGAACT
>JBBQKR010000100.1:0-4867 GCA_038327125.1 Solirubrobacterales bacterium | reverse complement strand
CGCGCTCAGCGTCGGGCCGGGTCAGCTGCGCGGGAGGAACTCGGGCACGTCGAGCTCGCTGACTCCGGTGCCGGTCCGCACCGTGCTGCGGCCACCGCCACCGGCACGCTCGCGGCGCTCGACGCGAGGCTCGCCCGCCGGCTCCGTGAGGCGACGGGCCGGGCGGCGTGACGGATCGCCGTAGCGCGTCGCGACGACCGTGACCCAGACCTGGTCCTCCAGGCTCTCGTCGACCATCGCGCCGAAGATGATGTTGGCGTCGGCGTGGGCGGCATCGGCAACGGCCTTGGCCGCCTCGTTGACCTCCCACAGCGACAGGTCCAGGCCGCCGGTGATCGACAGCAGGATCGAGCTCGCGCCCTCCATGCTCGTCTCCAGCAGCGGCGAGGAGACGGCCTGTGCAGCCGCCTCGACGGCGCGGTTGTCGCCCGTACCCATGCCGATGCCCAGCAGCGCGGGACCGGCGTCGGACATGATCGTCCGCACGTCGGCGAAGTCGAGGTTGATGATGCCCGGCAGGGTCACCAGGTCGCTGACGCCCTGCACGCCCTGGCGCAGCACGTCGTCCGCGACGCCGAACGCCTCGACCATCGAGGTGCGCTGGTCGAGCACGGTCAGCAGGCGGTTGTTCGGGACGACGATCAGCGTGTCCACCTCGGCGCCGAGCGCGTCGATGCCCACGTCGGCCACGGAGGCGCGGCGCGTCCCCTCGAACCCGAACGGCTTGGTGATGATGCCGACGGTCAGCGCTCCGACCTCAGCCGCGATGCGCGCGACGATCGGTGCGGCGCCCGTACCGGTGCCGCCGCCTGCGCCCGCGGTGATGAACACCATGTCCGAGCCCTTCAGCAGGTGCTTGATGCGGTCGTAGTCCTCCATCGCCGCGGCACGCCCGAGCTCCGGGTTGGCGCCGGCACCGAGGCCGCGCGTGAGCGCCTCGCCGATGTGGATCGTGACGTCCGCGTCCGACTGCTGCAGAGACTGCTGGTCGGTGTTGACCGCGACGAACTCCACGCCGGCGACGCCGGCCTGGATCATGCGGTTGACGGCGTTGACGCCCGCCCCGCCGACACCGACGACGCGGATGACCGGGGAGCCGGGGGTCGAGGGCGAGGACCAGGGGTTCTCACCGTACGAGGGCGCCGGTGCCTCACGCGACGGCGCGAGGATGTTCTCGGGAAGGTCGGAGCTGAACGCGCTGCGCAGCCGCTCCTGGGGCGTCGGGACGCGGCGCTCGGGCTCGCTCGACGGCGCGTCCGCGCCGAGCGAGGGGTGCGGATACCCATCCCGTCCGGCGGGCGTCGCCGCCGCGGACTGCTCGGTCGCGGGCTCGGGGTCCGGCTCTGCCGGAGGCGCCGGGGGTGCCTGCGCGGGCGGCTCGGGAGTGGCCTCGGCCTCGGGGTTGGCCGCCTTCTCGGTCCGGCGGAACAGCTCCGACAGCGGACCCTCCCGCATGCTCGCACGCTTGGAGTTAGCCATCGACCTCGACCTCCTGGTTCCCCGTCTTGGACAGCAACTCGGTCGCGAGATCGCGGTAGGACTGCGCGGCGACTCCGTCCGGATCGTATTTCAGGACCGACATGCCCTTCACGGGGGCCTCGGCGAAGCGAATCGTCTTGCGGATGCGCGACGCGAACACGCGGTCGCCGAAGTTCTCCTCGAGGATCTCGATCGCTTCCTTCGCGTGGACGGTCCGTGCGTCCATCAGCGTCGGGAGGATGCCCTCGATGGCGACGTCGGGATTGAGATTCTCGCGGATCATCTGCAGCGTGTTCTGGAGCTGGATCAGCCCCCGCATCGAGAGATACTCGCACTGCACGGGGACGATCACCTTGTGGGCGGCCGTGAGCGCGTTGATCGTGAGCAGTCCCAGGCTCGGCGGCGTGTCGATGCAGATGAAGTCGTAGTCGTCGGCGACCTCGGCCAGCGCCTTCTGCAGCGCCCGCTCGCGACCGATCATCGTCGACATCGCGATCTCGGCTCCCGCGAGGTCGATCGACGCGCAGGCGATGTCGATCTCGCGCTTGCGGATCACCTGGCGGATCGGCATCCGGTGGGCCAGGACGTCGTACATCGACTCCTGCAGCGTGTCCGGGTCGATGCCCTGCGACATCGTCAGGTTGCCCTGGGGATCCATGTCCACGCACAGGACGCGATGTCCCGTCTCGCGGAAGGCCACGGCAAGGTTGAGGGTCGTCGTCGTCTTGGCGACGCCGCCCTTCTGATTGGCGAAGGCGATGACCTTGGCCTGCTTCTGGTGGTCCGCGTGGTCCACGGGGTTCGCTCCGGTCGTTCGGTGGGTCCCGTACTCAGGGCGATATTCGGATGGCCGTGGCTTATTCCTGCATGGGACGCGGGATCCCGTCGCGGGTAGGGTCCCGCGTCGATGCTCTGCCACTGGGATGACGTGCCTGTGACCGACCTCGCGCGCGGCGACCTCGCCGGCCGCCGCCGGCGCCTCGGGGCCGCCGCCGGCGCGGCGCGCCTGGGACTCAGCCGCTACGACCTCGGGCCGGGCGAGCGCCCGATGCCGGTCCACGTCCACGGGGACGAGGAGGAACTGTTCTTCGTGCTCGAGGGCTCAGGCGTGAGCTTCGAGCGCGACGCCGCGTTTCCGATCGCCGCGGGCGACGCGATCCGCTACCCCCCGTCGGGGCGTCCACACACCGTCGTCGCCGGAGCGGAGGGCATGGTCGTGCTGGCGTTCGGGTCGGGATCCGACAGCCACCTCACCTACCTGCCCCGGGCGAAGGCCATGTGGGCCGGACCGCGCTGGATCCCGCCGGACGGCCCGAGCCCGTTCGCATTGGAGGCGCAGGCCGGCCCGCTCGAACTGCCGGAGCCCTCCACGGCACGACCACCGACGATCGTCAGCTGCGAGGACGTCGACCCCGACGAGCGCCGCCGCGGGGACGTCCATCAGGTCACCCGCCGGGTCGGCGACGCCGTCGGCAGCACGCGTGCCGGGCTCCAGCTCATCAGCGTCGATCCGGGAAGGCTCTCGAACCTCCCCCATTGCCACAGCACCGAGGACGAGCTGTTCGTCATCCTCGAAGGCGACGGCGCGCTCGAGCTGCTGCACCCCGACGGCACGGCCGAGTCGCATCCCGTCCACGCCGGCCACGTCGTCTCGCGACCTGCCGGCACCGGCATCGCGCACGTGTTCGGCGCCGGGGACGGCGGACTGCGGCTGCTGGCGTACGGGCACCGCGACCCGGCCGACATGTGCTTCTACCCGCGCTCGGGGAAAATCTCGATCCGCGGGCTGAAGACGGTCTTCCGCGTGCAGCGCGTCGACTACTGGGACGGCGAGGAGTGAGCCGGCGCCCCGCGGCGCTGTTCGATCACGAGCTGCTCGTCGTGACGGGCAAGGGCGGCGTCGGCAAGTCGACCGTGGCGGCGGCGCTCGGCGTCGCGGCAGCACGCCGCGGCCTGCGGGTGATCGTCGCCGAGGTCGCAGCGCGCGACGACGTCACCCGCGCGCTCGGCGGCGAGGCGGCCCAGCGCGACCAGGAGGTCGAGCTGGCCTACGGGGTGCATCACACCTCGATCGATCCTGAGGGCGCGCTGCGCGAGTACCTCGTCGACCAGCTGCCCTCGCGCACGCTCGCCGGAGCGCTGACCGACAGCCGCACGTTCTCGCTGCTCACGGCCGCCACACCGGGCCTGCGCGAGCTGCTGACGATCGGCAAGGTCTGGGAGCTCGCCCAGGAGGATCGCCGGACCCCGGGCGCACGGCCCTACGATCTCGTCATCCTCGACGCCCCCGCCACAGGGCACGGCATCGCCGTGCTGTCCGCGCCGCACACGTTCGCCGGAACCGCCCGGGTGGGCCGGATCGCACGGCAGGCGAAGATCATCGACGCGCTCGTGACGAATCCCGGGCGGACGGCGGTCGTCGCGGTCGCGCGGCCGGAGGAGCTGCCCGTCAACGAGACGCTGGCGTTGCGCGACGCGCTCGCGAGCGAGCTGGGACTGGCGCTCTCGCTCGCGATCGTCAACCGCGTCGTGCCCGACCGGCTCACCGCAGCCGAGGCGCGCGCGCTCAGCGCACAGCCGCGGCCCGGGCGCGCCGTCGCGATCGCGCTCGCCGGTCACCGCCGCGCGCGCTCGCAGCGGGCGCAGGTCGCGCGGCTGCGGCGCGGCGTCGACTGCCGCGTCTGCGGGCTGCACGACCTGTGCCACCCGATCCTCGACGCGGCATCGATCCGCGAGCTTGCAGGCGAACTGGAGCGGGTGCTGTGAGCGCGCGACGCGGCACCAGGCAGGGCGGGCTCGGCGCGCGGCTGCAGGGCGCGAAGGTCGTGATCTGCGCCGGCTCGGGCGGAGTCGGCAAGACGACGACGTCGGCGGCGATCGCGATGGGCCTCGCGGCGCGCGGCGCGCGCGTGGCGGTCGTGACGATCGATCCCGCGCGGCGGCTTGCCGACGCGCTCGGGCTCGACGAGCTGGGCAACGACCCGGCGCTCGTCGATCCGGCGCGGTTCGCCGCCGGCGGCGTCACGATCGACGGTGAGCTGTGGGCGATGACGCTCGACCCCAAGCGCACGTTCGACGAGCTGATCGAGCGCCTGGCGCCCGACGACGAAGCGCGCGAGGAGATCCTGGGCAACCGGATCTACCAGCAGCTGTCCGGCGCCGTCGCCGGGTCACAGGAGTTCACCGCCGTCGCCAAGCTCTACGACCTGCACGCCTCGGGGCGTTTCGACGTGCTCGTGCTCGACACTCCGCCGTCGCGCAACGCACTGGACTTCCTCGACGCGCCCGACCGCCTCACCGGGTTCTTCGAGGGCCGCGCGCTGAAGCTGTTCCTCGCCCCGAGCGGGCTGGCCGCGAAGGTGGTCGGGCGCGGGACGAGCGTCGTCTT
>JBBQKR010000099.1:0-5151 GCA_038327125.1 Solirubrobacterales bacterium | reverse complement strand
CTCGCGCTCGTCCTCGGTCTCACCGACGCAGAGGATCGGGATCAGGCCGGCCTGCAGCGCGGCCGGCACCTTCTGCGCCAGCGCGCGGTCGCTCTCGCCGAAGAACTGGCGCCGCTCGGAGTGCCCGAGCACGACGCCGTGAACGTCCAGCTCGCTGAGCATCGGCGCGCTGACCTCGCCGGTGAACGCGCCCTCCGTTGCCTGGTGCATGTTCTGCGCGTAGACCTGCACGCGCGAGCCGCGCGTGGAGTCGACCATCGCCTGCAGGTCGGTGAACGGCACGCAGATCGCGACCTCGACGCCGTCGGACGAGGAAACGAGCGGGAGCAGCCCGGAGATGAACATCTCCGCATCCGCCTGCGTCTTGAACATCTTCCAGTTGCCGGCGATGAACGGTGTGCGGTTGCGGCTCATTCGCTAAGGGCCTCCACGCCCGGGAGCGCCTTGCCCTCGACCAGCTCGAGGGTGGCGCCGCCTCCTGTTGAAAGATGGGTGACCTGGCCGGCCAGGCCGAACTGCGCGAGCGCCGCGGCGCTGTCACCGCCGCCGACGACCGTCACGCCCGGGCAGGCGGCGACCGCCTCGGCAACGGTGCGCGTGCCGGCGGAGAACGGCTCCAGCTCGAACGCGCCCATGGGGCCGTTCCAGAAGACGCTCCCGGCAGCGATGATCTCGGCTCCGTAGGCGGCCGCGCTGCGCGGGCCGATGTCAAGGCCCATCCAGCCGTCGGGCACGTCGACGCCGTCGAGGTCGCTGCGCTGCGCGTCGGCGGCGAAGCGATCACCGAGCACGAGGTCGGTGGGCAGGCGCAGCTTCGCGCGGGCCGCCGGATCGTCGAGCACGCGGCTGGCGGGCGCGAGGTCCTCCTCGTGACACAGCGACGCGCCGACCGCGTGGCCCTGGACCTTCAGGAACGGAAAGCACATCGCCCCGCCGACCAGGACGGCGTCGGCGCGCTCCAGGAACGCGTCGAGCACGCCGATCTTGTCGGTCACCTTGGCGCCGCCGACGATCGCGACCAGGGGTCGCGGCGGGTCGGCGAGGATGCCGTTGATGGTCTGCACCTCGCTCTGCAACAGCAGGCCGGCCGCGCTGGGGCTGAGGTGCGGGACGACGCCGACGTTCGACGCGTGCGCGCGGTGCGCGACGCCGAACGCGTCGTCGACGTAGGCCTCCGCCAGGCGCGCATAGGCATGTGCCAGCTCGGGGTCGTTCTTCGTCTCCCCCGCCTCGAAGCGCACGTTCTCGAGCATCAGCACGTCGCCGGGGCTCAGCCCCTGGGCGAGCCCCTCGCACGCCTCGCCGACGACGCCCGGAGCGAGCGTCACGTCCCAGCCGGTCAGCTCGGCGAGACGGTCGGCGGCCGGGCGCAGCGAGAACGCCGCGTCGACGCCCTTCGGCCGCCCCAGGTGCGCCGCGAGGACCAGCGAGCAGCCGGCGTCGTGCAGCCGGCGGAGCGTCGGCAGCGCAGCGCGGATCCGCGTGTCGTCGGTGATCTGGCGCGCTTCGTCGAGCGGGACGTTGAAGTCCACGCGGACGAGGACGCGCTTGCCTCCCAGGTCGACGTCGTCGAGCGTGCGCATCCGCAAGCGGGACGACTAGAGGAGCTTCTGGACGACGTCAACGAGCCGGCTGGAGTAGCCCCACTCGTTGTCGTACCAGCTCACGACCTTCACCAGCGTGTCGTCGAGGACGACCGTCAGGCCGCTGTCGACGATCGAGCTGTGCGAGTCGCTGATGATGTCCGTCGAGACGAGCGGCTCCTCGCTGTACTTCAGGACGCCCTTCATCGGGCCCTCGGCGGCGGTCTTGAACGCGGCGTTCAGCTCGTCCGCACTCGTCGCCCGCGCTGCCTCGAACGTGAGGTCGACCATCGAGCCGGTGATGACGGGGGCGCGGACCGCGAAGCCGTGCAGCTTGCCGGCCAGCTCCGGGAGCACGAGACCGACCGCCTTCGCGGCGCCGGTCGAGGTCGGCACGAGGTTGACGGCCGCGGCGCGGGCGCGGCGCGGATCCTTGTGCGGGCCGTCCTGGAGGTTCTGGTCGCCGGTGTAGGCGTGGATCGTCGTCATCAGGCCGTGCTTGATGCCGACCGCGTCGTTGGCGACCTTCGCGAACGGCGCGAGGCAGTTGGTCGTGCACGACGCCATCGAGATGACGTGGTGCTCGTCCTTGTCGTAGGCGTCGAAGTTCACGCCCAGCACGACCATGATGTCCTGGCCCTTGCTCGGCGCGGAGATGAGGACCTTCTTGACGCTGTCGCCGAGGTGCTTGGCGGCGCTCTCGCGGTCGGTGAAGAAGCCGGTCGACTCGATCACGACCTCGGCACCGACGGAGTCCCAGTCCAGGGCGCCCGGGTCACGCTCGGCGAAGACCTTGATCTCGTCGCCGTCGATCACGATGCCGTGCTCGGTCGCCTCGACCTCGCCCTTGTAGGGCCCGAGGATCGAGTCGTACTTGAACAGGTGGGCGAGCGACTTGGGGTCGGTGAGGTCGTTGACGGCGACGATGTCGATGTCGGCGCCCGCTGCCTTTGCGGCGCGGACGACGTTACGGCCGATGCGGCCGAAGCCGTTGATGCCGACGCGTACGGACATGGGTGGTCAGGTCCTTCGTTCGAGGGTTCTGGGGCGAAGGCCGGTCGAACACGATGCGGGTGAGGGGCGAACCGGCGACACCTCAAGGCTATCCGAGCGCGCTGCGCTGCTGCTTCCCGGACGAACCCGCAGGCACGTCCGTAGAAACCCGCAAGGGCCGGCCCGGCTAGCGGCCGGAGCGAACGCGGGTGCCGGAGCGGCGTGTGACGCGGTCGAAGGCCGCGCCGAGACCGTCGGCGAGGGCGTCCGTGAGCCGCCGGATCGCTGGCGCGTTGAGCAGCAGCGCCACCGCGCTGCCGAGGACGGCGCCGGCGAGCACGTCGAGCGGGTAGTGCACCCCGATCACCACGCGGCTCGCGCCGAGCGCCGCCGCCGCCAGGAGGGTCAGCGTGCCCCACAGCCGATTGCGCAGGAAGATCGCTGTGGCGATCGCGAACGCCGCGGTCGTGTGGTCGCTCGGGAACGACGCGTCGGCGGCGTGCGGCGCGAACAGGTGGATCACG
Organism: Solirubrobacterales bacterium; assembly: GCA_038327125.1. Lineage (GTDB taxonomy): Bacteria > Actinomycetota > Thermoleophilia > Solirubrobacterales > Solirubrobacteraceae > F1-60-MAGs163. The sequence continues at coordinate 2,051 of JBBQKR010000099.1, read as the reverse complement.
TCGGGATGAGCGACGAACGGGCGCGGGCGGTCGACGAGGTGCGACAGCAGCTGACCGATCAGCAACGCGAGGCCGGCGCCGGCGCCCGCGGCGACCGCCGCGCGGCGGGCGAGCGCGCGCATCCGTCCCCAGACCGCGACGAACAGCCCGGCCAGGAGCAGCAGGAAGAGCACTTCGGAAGCCGAGGCGTACGCCGAGATCCCGTCCTCGTACCCGTCATGGTGCGTGGCCCACGAGTTCAGGCCGTGCGCCAGTGACAGCTCGTTCACGTCGCGCAGGGTCGGGTACCGCCGGCAAAGAGCGAGTTAAGCCGGCAGCTCCGTGTCGCGGTGCACGACGTCGACGACGATGTCGTCGCGCTCGCCGAAGCGCCTGGCGAGGAACTCGCTGATCGCGACCGAGCGGTGGCGCCCGCCGGTGCAGCCGATCGCGATCGTCAGGTGCGCCTTGCCCTCCCCCACGTACTCGGGGATCAGGAAGTCCAGCAGCGGCAGCAGCCGCTCGTAGAACGCGTCGAGGTGGCCCTCCTGGGCGACGTACTCGACGATCCGCTCGTCGCGGCCGGTCAGCGGGCGCAGCTCGGGGACGTAGTGCGGGTTCGGCAGGAAGCGCACGTCGAGCACGATGTCGGCGTCGCGCGCCGGGCCGTGCTTGAACCCGAAGCTCTCGAACGTGACCGCCATCCGCGTCGTACTTGCGCGCGGCAGCATCTCGTCCGCGAGCTTGCGGCGCAGCTCGTGCGCCTTCAGCCCGGTCGAGTCGACGACCATGTCGGCGCGCGCGCGCAGCGGCTCGATCAGCTCACGCTCGTCGGCAATGCCCTGCGCGACGCTCCCCTCGGGGCTCAGCGGATGCCGGCGGCGGGTCTCCTTGTAGCGCGTGAGCACCGCCTCGCGGCTGGCGTCGAGGAACACGACGCGATGGTCGACACCGGCCGCATCCAGCTCATCGAGGACCGCCGACATCTGCTCGAAGTAGGCACCGCCGCGGGCGTCGGAGACAACGGCCGCGCGGCGCACCTTCGAGCCCTCGTGGAGGAACAGCTCCACGAGCCCGCGGATCATCTCCGGCGGAAGGTTGTCGACGCAGAAGTAGCCGGCGTCCTCGAACACCTGCATCGCCGTCGACTTGCCGGCGCCGGAGACGCCGGTGATGACGACGAGGTCCTCGAGCGGCGGGTTGTCGATGCCTGTCGGCTGCTTCGGGCTCACGGGACGAAGTCAAGCAGGCATCACGCGGTCGGCGTGCGCAGGTACGCGTGCAGGTCGCCCGCGACCTTCGACGGAAGCCCCGGGACGCCCTCGAGCTCCTCGCGGCTGGCCTTCAGCACGGCGTCCGGCGAGCCGAAGTGGGCGAGCAGCGCGCGCTTGCGTGCCGGCCCGACACCGGGCAGCCCGTCGAGCACCGACGCGGTCATCGCCTTGTCGCGGCGGTTGCGGTGGTGGGTGATCGCGAAGCGGTGCGCCTCGTCGCGCACGCGCTGCACGAGCTGCAGCGCGGGCGTGTCGTGCGCGAGGACGATCGGCGCGGGGGTGTCCGGGAGGAACAGCTCCTCGATGCGCTTGGCCAGCGAGACGACCGCGACGCCGCGCTCGCGCGCATCCTGCAGCGCCTCGAGGCCGGCGGCGAGCTGTCCCTTGCCCCCGTCGATCACGATCAGGTTCGGCAGCGTCGCGAACGACTCGTCGTGGGCGGGGTCGTGCGGGCTCAGGTCGCGCTGGCTCTCCCACGCGCGCATCCGCCGCGTCAGCACCTCGCGCATCGCGGCGAAGTCGTCGCTCTCACCCTCCTGCAGCGAGCGGATGTTGAAGCGCCGGTAGTCGCTCTTCTTCGGTGCGCCGCCCTCGAAGACGACCATCGACGCGACCGTGTTCGTCCCCATCAGCGTCGAGATGTCGTAGCACTCGATCCGCAGCGGCAGCACGTCGAGGCCCAGCGCGGCCTGCAGCTCGTCGAGCGCCTCGACCCGCTGCTGGCGGCTGCGCTCGGCCAGCGAGACGACCGCGACGCCGCGCTCGCGCGCATCCTGCAGCGCCTCGAGGCCGGCGGCG
>JBBQKR010000098.1:0-5377 GCA_038327125.1 Solirubrobacterales bacterium | reverse complement strand
CCTTCCGGAGGTTCGCCTCGGGCTGCTTCCGGGTGCGGGCGGCACGCAGCGCCTGCCGCGCCTGATCGGCCGGGCAGGGGCGCTCGACCTCCTGCTCACCGGACGATCCCTCGACGGCCAGGAGGCGCTGCGCATCGGGCTCGTCGACCGCGTCGCGCCGACCGCGATCGACGCGGCGCTCGCGCTCGCCACCGAGATCGCCGGCCACCCCGCGGCCACGCTCAGCGCGATCGGGCGCTGCGTCGATGCCGCGACCGCGCAGGACCCTGATGACGGCATGCGCGTGGAGCTCGACGAGCTCCTTGAGCTGTTCGAGAGCGCCGACGGGCGCGAGGGCGTCCGCGCGTTCCTGGAGCGGCGTTCGCCGAGCTTCTCCTAGGCCATCGTCAGGCCACCGCTCACCGAGAGCGTCTGGCCGGTGACGAAGCCGGCGCGCTCGGAGGCCAGGAATGCCACGGCGGCGGCGACCTCCTCCGGCTCCCCCAGCCGCTTCATCGGCACCGCCCGGGTCATCGCGCCGATCACCTTGCCCGAGTCCTCACGGCCGGCGACGATCCCGTCGAGCAGCGGCGTACGCGTCGGGCCCGGGCAGACCACGTTGGCGGTCACGCCGCTGCGCGCGACCTCGCGGGCGATCGTCTTCGTGAACGCGATCACCGCGCCCTTCGAGCCGGCGTAGACCGACTCGAGCGACGAGCCGACGCGCCCGGCGTCGGACCCGATGTTCACGACGCGCCCGTACCCCGCCTCGATCATGCCCGGCAGGACCGCGTGGGTGGTGCGCATGCAGCCCTTGAAGTTGATGTCGATCACGCGCTCCCAGAACACCTCGTCGGTGTCCAGGAACGGCTTCAGCTCGTCCCATCCGGCGCAGTTGACGAGGATCGCGATCGGTCCGAGATCTGCGGTCGTCGCGGCGACCGCCGCGCGCACGTCCGCGCCGCTGCAGACGTCGACCACAAGCGCGATCGCCCGGCCGCCGGCGGCGGTCACGGCGTCCGCGGCCTCGTGCGCGCCGTCCTCGCGGACATCGGCGACCGCGACGGCGCAGCCGGCCGCGGCGAGCGCGTCGACGATCGCGCGCCCGATGCCGCTCCCGCCTCCGGTGACGAACGCCACGCGCCCACTGATCTCGCTGCCCATGGTGGTGCTCCTTCGGTCAGCGGGCGTCCAGGCCCGTGAGGATCTCGTCGTTGTGCTGGCCGAGCGACGGCGCCGGCGCCGATGACCGCGGGTGGTGACCAGCGATCCGCACCGGTCCCGCTGCCAGCGTCAGCGGCCGGCCCAGGCGCGGCTCGTCGTAGACGGCGCCGCTTGCACGGACGTGCTCGTCCGCGACGACCCCGTCGAGGTCCAGCGTGATCGCGCAGGGAATCCCGGCGGCGAGCAGGTCGGCCTCCAGGTCCGCACCCGCCAGCTGCGCGAAGGCCTGCGCGAGCAGCGGGCGCAGCTCGTCCTGGAGCGCACAGCGGCTCGTGTTCGTCGCGTACCGCGGATCGCCGGCGAGCTCGTCGAGCCCGACGATCTCGCACAGCGCTGCCCAGCGCGGGGTGTCCCAGACGACGAAGGCCAGCAGCCCGTCGGCGGTCGCGAGCTGGTCGCCGAGGACCGCGTAGCTGCCGTTCCCGCGGCGCGCCGGCGGCGCGCCGAGCAGCGAGCGCAGCGCAAGCAGCGGGCCCTGGAAGGCCAGGGCGACGTCGAGCAGCGAGACGGACACGCACGTGCCGCCGCGGCCGCGCCCGTGCAGCGCGGCGAGGGCCGCCGCGGCGCCTGCGAAACCGGCAGCGGTGTCGATGACCGGCGCCGCGCAACGCATCGGCATGCCGTCCGGGTCCCCGGTCGCAGCGGCCATCCCGGCCATCGCCTGAACAATCGGGTCCAGCGCCGGGCGCCCGGCGTACGGGCCGTCGGGACCGAACGCGGAGACGGTGCAGAGGATCGCATCCTCACGACCCTGGAGCAGGGATCCATGGTCAAGCCGCAGGCGGCCCGCAGTCGCCGGCGAAAGGTTGTGGACCACGATGTCGCAGGTCCGCGCGAGCCGCGAGAGCGTCGCGGTCACCTCGGGGTCGCGCAGATCCAGGGCGACGCTGCGCTTGCCGCGATTGCAGCTCACGAACGTCGACGACATCCCTGGACCCGCCTGCTCCCCGATCTCGCGGGAGGCGTCGCCGCCGAGTGGCTCGACCTTGATCACCTCGGCGCCCCAGTCGCCGAGCAGCATCGCTGCGAGCGGCGCTGCGATGAACGACCCCGCATCGAGCACGCGCAGACCGGTCAGCGGCTGTGCCCGCGGATCGTCGATCACGCGCGGAGCCTACGCCGTGACCGGCGCGTCCTTCGCGTCCTTTGCGTCCGTCAGATCCCGGTACATCGGGAACAGCGGCTTGGTGAGCCCCGCGAGCTTGAGGATCTTGCTGACCGGACCCTTGGCCTTCACCTGGCCCTTGGCAAGTCCCACGGCGAGGTTGTACTCGCCGCGCCAGAACCGATGGGCGTCGTCCGCGCGCATGTAGAGGTCGATGTCGACGGGGCCGTCGGCGGCGCCCTCGATGATCTCCAGCCGCGGCTCGTGGAAGAGCACCGTCAGGTCGCATTCCGGGTCGGTGTAGTGGAGCTGCATCGAGATCCCGGCCGCCGCCAGCTTCGGGCCCTGCGTCGGATGATCCGCGGCCGCGACGAACACGCCGCCGATGTACGTGTAGACCTCTTCCGGGTTCGCGAAGTACCCCATCGTGTTCGTCCTCCCATTCGACTGGTGATGTGCGTGCCCGGGTCCATGTGCGACCGCGGCCGCTCGACGCTACGCGAGATCGCCGGCGGCGACCATCACCCGCCGGGGGGCTCCTGCTCTCCCATAGAGGTCACGTGGTGGTGACGGTTGCCGCTTGCCAGAATGTTAGCGATGGTTTACAACGTTGTGAAGATGACCCACTCTTCCTGGTCGACGGGGACCGCTGCGACGCTCGCGCGCAGCGGAGCAGGCACGCCGCGACCGCTGTCGCGGACGCGCGCAGCACTGGCCGCCGCCGTTGCCCGTGCCGTCGAGCTCGGATACGCCGCCCCTCCGGGCGCCGCCGGCGCGTGCACGCCGGACACCCAGGCCGGCCAGGTCTCGCGCTGGCTCGGCGAAGCGCTGTCGGCCGGGTGCGCGCCGACTCGGCGCGCCGATCTGGTCGCGCTCCTGGGGTCGGTGTCCGAGCTGCGCTGCGAACTGCTGGTGCAGGAGCCCCGGCGCCGCCTGAAGGCCATCGCCGAGGCCTGCGACGGCCTGGCACGCATGCGCGGCGCCGACGACCCCGACGAGCTGCTCGCCCGTGTGGCGGAGGAGGCCTGCCGCTCCTGCGGCTTCGAGCGCGTCGTCGTCGCCCGGATCGACGGCGGCCTGTGGACGCTCGCGCAGGCGCACTTCCGCGACGATCCAGCCGGCGCGCGCGCCTACGCCGAGCGGCTCGGCGCACGCCGGCTCAGCATCGCGCCCGCGCGGCTGGAGACCGACATGATCCGGCGCCGCGCCGCAGCGCTCGTCGACGGCCCGATGATCTCCGATCCCGACGTCCCGGCAGCGCTCACGGGGTACGTGGCCGCGCCGATCATCGCCGGCGACCGCGTGATGTCGATCGTGTACGCGGGACGCGCGACGGGCGAGGCCGACGAACTCGACCGGGACGTGCTGCGCTGGTTTGCCGACGGTGTCGCCGAGCTCTGGGAGCGCGCGACGCTGAGGCGCCGGCTCTGCGACCAGCGCGATCACGTTCGCGACATGGTCTCGACCGCCGGCGCCGTGCTGACCGAGCTCTGCGACGCGGACATCGAGCTGCGCGCCGCACCCGGGCAGGCTCCCGGTGCTCCCGCGGCGGTCACCGTCACCGCCGAGCGGCGTCTGGATTCACTGATCACCCGGCGCGAGCTGGAAGTGCTCGCGCTGATGGCCGAGGGTGGGAGCAACACCACCATCGCCGAGCGGCTCGTCATCGCGGAGGGCACGGTCAAGTCCCACGTGAAGCACATCCTGCGCAAGCTCGCGGCCGCGAACAGGGCCGAAGCCGTCGCCCGCTACCTGCACCAGCAGCTCGGAGATCACCATGCCGTGCCGCGCACCTGACGCACCGGCGAGCGCCGGGCTGATCGATCGCGCCGTCGACGCGCTGCAGCGCCTCGCGATCGCCAGGGGCCATGCCCCGAACGCTCGCCACCACGCGGGCGACCAGCTCGAGGTGGTGCTGCGGCAAGCGATCGACGAGGAGCTCGCCCAGTTGCGCGCGCCCGACCCGGCGAGCACCGTCGCGCCCGCTGATCTGGCGCGACTCGTCGCCGACCTTCAGGACGCGTACTTCGAGCTGCGAGAGCTGCGCCTGCATCGCCGGATCGAGGCGCACGGGCGCGCGCAGGAGAGTCTCGAGCGACTGCGCACGGCGGCGGATCCTGCGGTGCTGCTCGAGCGATCGACGCGCGAGATCTGCGGGAGCTGCGGGTTCGAGCGCGGAGTGCTCTCCAGGATCGACGGGTCGGCGTGGATCCTCACGGGCGCCCATTTCGAGGAGCACGACGCATGGGCCGCCGACTTCGTGCGGTTCGGCTCGCGCGCCCGTCCGACGCTGAACCACACGCTGCCCGAGGCGCAGATGGCGCGCCGGTGCGCCCCCGCGATCGTGATGGACGCGATGCACCACCCGCACACGCACAAGCCGTTCGTCGAGCAGTCGCAGTCACGCGGGTACGTCGCCGCGCCGATCGTCTCGCGCAGTCGCGTGATCGGGTTCTTCCACGCCGACCACCACTTCTCGGGCCGACCGGTCGACGAGGACGACCTTGACGCCCTCTGGGCTTTCACCGCCGGCTTCGCCCACGTCTACGAGCGCTCGGTGCTGCTCGAGCGCCTGCGTGAGCAGCGTGCGCGCTTCGAGGGACTGGCGACCGCGACCGCGACCGTCGTCGAGGACCTCTGCGCCGCCGACCTCGGCGTCGACGGCCGCGACGGCGCGCCCCCGCACATCCGCGCGTGGACGACGTCCGTCGCGACCGCAGACCGCGACGACCCGTTGCACCTCACTCCCCGTGAGGTCGAGGTCCTGGCGCTGATGGCGTCGGGGGCGACGAACGCCGGGATCGCCCGCGAGCTGTTCATCGCCGAGGGGACCGTCAAGTCGCACGTCCAGCGGATCCTGCGCAAGCTCGACGCCTCGAACCGCGCCGAGGCGGTGGCGCGCTACCTGAGGTCCCGCGCGCGACCCGCCGCGTAGCGGGCTAGAACAGCTCGCTCGGCGGCACGCGCTCGCCGAGCGCGGGCACGGCCTCGGCGAGCTCCGCGACCGTTGGCCGGCGGCCCAGCTCGAACGCCTCCTCGACCGACCAGCTGCTGACGCGCCCGACCGTC
>JBBQKR010000097.1:0-5541 GCA_038327125.1 Solirubrobacterales bacterium | reverse complement strand
GTGGGCCACCGAGCGCAGCTCGCCCGTCAGCCCGATCTCGCCGAAGGCCGCGACGGGCACGCGCGCATCCACGCCGCCTGCGACGACGCCGCGTGAGGCGCCGGCGACCGCCAGGGCGACCGCGAGGTCGGCGCCCGGCTCATCGACGCGGACGCCCCCGACGACGTTGACGAACACGTCAGCGGTCCCGACGCCGACCCCCGCGTGTCGTGACAGCACCGCCAGGACGAGCGCGAGGCGGTTGCGGTCGATCCCGCTCACGACGCGGCGCGGTGGCACGAGCTCGCTCGGCGAGACCAGCGCCTGCACCTCGACGAGCAGCGGACGCGAGCCCTCCATGGCGGCGAGCACAACGCTGCCGGGCGCGCGGGTCGCCTCGGCGACGAAGCGGGCGCTCGCGTCGAGGACCTCGACGAGCCCGCCGTCGCGCATCTCGAAGACGCCGACGTCGTTGGTCGAGCCGAAGCGGTTCTTCAGCGCGCGCAGCGTGCGGTAGGTGCGTTCGCGCTCGCCCTCGAACTGCAGGACGCAGTCGACGAGGTGCTCGAGCACGCGCGGCCCCGCGAGCGACCCCTCCTTCGTCACATGCCCGACGAGCAGCACGGCGGTGCCGTTGTGCTTGGCGACCTCCATGATCCGCGTCGCGACCTCGCGGACCTGGCCGACGGTTCCCGGAGCACCGGTCAGGTCCCCCGCGCCGAGCGTCTGCACCGAGTCGATCACGCAGACGTCCGGGCGCTCGGCGGCGATCGTGGCGACGACGGCGTCGAGGTCGGTCTCGGCCATCACGGGCACGTCGAGCGCGCCGGGCGCGGAGCCTCGCTCCTGGCGCTCGGCGCGCAGGCGGATCTGCGCGGGCGACTCCTCGCCGGAGACGTAGAGCGTCGAGCGGCCGGCGCCCTGGAGCAGCCCGAGGGCCATCGTCGTCAGGGTGGACTTGCCGATGCCCGGCGAGCCGCCGAGGAGGACCAGTGAGCCGGGGACGAGCCCGCCCCCGAGCAGGCGGTCGAGCTCACCGATGCCGGTCGCCAGCCGCGGCGCGCGGTCGGCCGCGATGTCGCGCAGCGGGACCGGACGGGCGGTGGCGCGCGGGGCGCGGCCTGCGCCCCCGCCCCCGCGCTGGGCTGCACGGGGCGCCGGCGCACGCTCTTCGGCGAGCGTGTTCCAGGCGTCGCACTCCGGGCACTGGCCGTGCCATTTGGCGGACACGTGCCCGCAGGCGGAGCAGGCGAAGACTGTGGTCGGGCGCGCCATCCGGGTGCTGACCATAGGGGTCGGAGGGGACGGCTACGGCCCCCGGCAGGGGGACCTCCGGCGCGCCAACTCCAGCCTCTGCCGGCGCCGGGACAACCGCTCGCCGCCGACGCCGCGTACGCCCCGGCAGTCCCGTCCACCCTCTCTCGGAGGACTCATCCATGAAGCACATCGCACTCCTCGCGACTGCAGCCGTCGTTTCGGTCGCGGTCGCGATCCCCGCCGCTTCGGCATCGGCCCCCGCGCCGGCCGCCGGCGCCCAGTCGAGCAAGAACATCGTCCAGGTCGCGTCGAGCGACAAGCAGTTCTCGACGCTCGTCAGCCTGATCAAGAAGGCCGGCCTCGTCAGTGCACTGTCCGGCAAGAGCAAGCTGACGGTGTTCGCGCCGACGAACGCCGCATTCGCCAAGCTGCCCAAGGCGACGCTCAAGAAGGTCCAGGGCGACAAGAAGCTGCTGACCTCGATCCTCACCTACCACGTGGTCAAGGGCGCCGTCCCGGCCTCGACGGTCGTGACGCTGAATGGCAAGTCCGTCAAGACGCTCAACGGCAAGTCCGTCAAGGTCAAGGTCGACGGCAGCAAGGTCTACGTGAACAAGGCGCGGGTCACGAAGACGGACGTCAACGCCTCCAACGGCGTGATCCACGTCATCAACCAGGTGCTGATTCCCTAGACACGGCCCCCTGGCTGGACAGATCTCAAGCGCTGCCGGGCCGATTCACGGGCCCGGCAGCGTCCAGCGCACCCGCGACGTCAGCCAGCAGGTCGCGCACATCCTCCAGGCCGACGCTCAGGCGCACGAGCCCCGGCGACACGTCGTCGCCGCCCCAGCGGGCGCGGCGCTCGGCGCTGCTGTGCACGCCACCGAAGCTCGTCGCCTCCGCCACCAGTTCGCAGGCGTCGAGGAACACCTGAGCACGCTCGGCGCTGACGAGGTCGAGGGTGACCACGCAGCCGACGCCCGGCCAGCGCGCGTCGTGCACGTCGTCGCGAGCACCGAGCATCGCCGCGAGCTCGGCCGCGGTGGCCTCCTGGCGATCGACGCGGACCGCGAGCGTCGCCAGCGACCGGTGGGCGAGCCACGCCTCGAACGGTCCGGGGATCGCACCGGTCTCGCTGCGCCAGGCCTGGAGGTCGGCGAGCAGCGCCTCGGCGCGGGTTGCGACGTAGCCGAGGAGCAGGTCGCCGTGTCCGCTGAGCTGCTTGGTCGCGCTGGCCACCGCCAGATCGGCGCCGAGCTCGAGCGGGCGCTGGCGCAGCGGGGTCGCGAGCGTGTTGTCGACCGCGACGAGCGCGCCTGCCGCGTGGGCCTCGGCCGCGAGCCGCTCGATGTCGACGACGTCGAGGCCGGGGTTGGAGGGCGATTCGATCCACAGCAGCGACGCACCGGGCAGCGCTGCCCGGATCGCCTCGTCGGCGGTCGGGACGAAGCGCACCTCGACGCCGTGCGGCTTCAGGTGGCGCTCGGCGAGCGTGCGGACCGTGTAGTAGGCGTCGCTCGGGGCGACGAGCACGTCGCCGGCCTTCAGCGTCGTCAGCAGCACGGCGGCGATCGCCGCCATCCCCGACGCGAACGCCAGCGCCCGGCCTCCTTCGAGGTCGCCGATCGCGCGCTCCCAGCCGTTCCACGTGGGGTTCGCGTAGCGCCCGTAGAACGGCTCTCCACCGTCGCCTGGGTCACCGGAGAAGTGGAACGGCCCGCCGAACACGGGGCTGGGGAACAACGGGGCCCCCTCGCTCACCGGCGGCAGCCCCGCGTGGACGCAGGCCGTGCCGCCGGGGCGGGCGTGCGAGCTGTCGCAGAACGGCTTCGTGCGCGAGCGTCCGCAGCGGCACAGGACGAGCGCCCGATCGCCCTCGGGCAGCGCGATCGGCGTGCCGGCGGCGTCGGTGAGCGTCACCGGGCCGGTGACCTTGTAGGGCCCGTGCTTGCGGACCTTGATGACGACGTTGTCAGGCTGTTCAGGCACGGGCAGCGCTCCATCGGCCCTCCGGCCGTGTTGTGAGCCTATGTGAAGTGTGTGTGTTTTCCCCCAGCAGGAGGTCGTTCATGAAGTTGAAGCTCCCGTCGCCCGCGATGGTCGTCGCGCTCGTCGCGCTCGTCGTCGCCACATCCGGCACGGCCGTCGCCGCCGTGAACTTCGCCAAGAACGCCGGCGCAGTCGACGGCAAGAGCGCCGTCGCTTACGGCGCATCGCTCAACGCCGCGGCCGGCAGGCTCGTCGCCACCAAGCGCACGGGCACCGCGAAGGGCAAGATCGCCCAGCGCTACCTGGACGTGGGCGGGCTGGCCCGCGGGTCGACGGCGACGTTCGGCCGCGCGATCCAGCTGATCGACAACCAGTCACTCGCACCGATCGCGATCGGTGACGTCGCCGGCCTCGGAAACCTCACCGCGACGTGCTCGGACGAGAGCGCCACGGTCGGCCGCCTGGATCCCGCGACGACGATCACGTTCGCGAACACCTCGGGTGATGCGGTGAACTTCGAGCGCACGGTCGGCAGCGGCGCGCCGCTGATCACGCCGCTCCCGAACACCGCGACGCAGGCGTTCAAGATCTCCGGCTCGAACACGTTCGCGATGCACATCGAGCGTCAGGGAACGAACTACGTCGTCAACGGCGTCGTCCGGCAGGACGGGCGCAACGCCCCGTCGGCGCAGTGCGTCGTCTACGGCGTCGCGCTGACGATCCCGCCGTCCAACTAGGCAGCAACCCTGGTCACGACGCGGCGGGCTCTTCGCCCGTCGCGTCGTCGCCCTCGGCCGCCGGCTCATCCTCGGCCGGCTCGCCGCCACCGACGGTCGCGGGCACCTTCTCCGGCTTGATGACCGCCAGCGTGACACCGCTGTCGTCGCCCTCCGGAGCGGCGTCGACCATCACCGTCGCACCGGGCGGCAGCTCGGAGCGCAGAACGAAGTCGGCGAGCGGATCCTCGATGTAGCGCTGGATCGCGCGACGCAGCGGACGCGCGCCCATCGACGGGTCCCAGCCCTTGTCGACGAGGAAGTCCTTCGCCTCATCGGTCAGGTCGAGCTGCAGCTCGCGCTCGGCCATCGACTCGCGGATGCGCCGCAGCAGCAGTTCGACGATCGTCTTGATCTCGTCCTTCTGCAGCTTGTGGAAGACGATGACGTCGTCGATGCGGTTCAGGAACTCGGGCCGGAAGACCTTCTTCAGCTCGCCCATGATCCGCGTCTTCATGTCCTCGTAGGTGATGCCCGTCTCGTCCTCGCTGACGGCGAAGCCGAGCGGGGTGTTGCGAGCGATCTCCTGTGCCCCGATGTTCGAGGTCATGATCACGATCGCGTGACGGAAGTCCACCGTGCGGCCCTGCGAGTCGGTCAGGCGACCGTCCTCGAGGATCTGCAGCAGGATGTTGAAGACGTCCGGGTGGGCCTTCTCGATCTCGTCGAGCAGGAGCACGCAGTAGGGCTTGCGGCGCACGGCCTCGGTGAGCTGGCCGCCCTCGTCGTAGCCGATGTAGCCGGGAGGCGAGCCCACGAGGCGCGAGACGGCGTGCTTCTCCATGTACTCGGACATGTCGATGCGCACCATCGAGTCCTCGTCGCCGAACAGGAACTCGGCGAGTGTGCGGGCGAGCTCGGTCTTGCCGACGCCGGACGGCCCCAGGAAGACGAACGAGCCGGTCGGGCGCTTGGGGTCCTTGAGCCCGGCGCGCGAGCGGCGGATCGCCTTCGAGATGACCTCGACGGCGGCGTGCTGCCCGATGACGCGCTTGTGCAGCTCGTCCTCCATCCGCATGAGCTTGGCCGTCTCGGCCTCGGTCAGCTTGAAGACGGGGATGCCGGTCCACATCGAGACGATGTCGGCGATCTCCTCCTCGCCGATCGCCGGCCGCGGGCCGTCGCCCTCACCGTTGCGCCACTGGTCCTCGAGGTCGCGCTTCTCCTGCGTGAGCGTGCGCTCGTCGTCGCGCAGCGCGGCGGCCTTCTCGAACTCCTGGTTCTCGATCGCGGCCTCCTTCTCGCGGCGCGCGGTCTCGATCTTCTCCTCGAGGTCGCGGTACACCGGCGGGGCGGTCATCGACTTGATGCGCATCCGCGAGGCTGCCTCGTCGATCAGGTCGATCGCCTTGTCCGGGAGCTGGCGGTCGGAGATGTAGCGGTCGGCGAGCTCGGACGCGGCGCGCAGCGCCTCGTCGGTGATCTCGATCTTGTGGTGCTGCTCGTAGCGGTCGCGCAGGCCCTCGAGGATCTGCACGGTCTCCTCGATCGTCGGCTGGTCGACGCGGATCTGCTGGAAGCGGCGCTCCAGCGCGCTGTC
>JBBQKR010000096.1:0-5604 GCA_038327125.1 Solirubrobacterales bacterium | reverse complement strand
TGTGTGTTGCGCTCCCCTGTCAGCTGTTCGCCCGCTTGGCGGCATGGCGGCGCGCGTAGAGCTTCTCGCGGATCGTCATCGCGCCGGGATGACCAGGACCAGGCCACGGCGTCAGCAGCAACAGGACGCGAGCAGCTGCGGATGCGACCACCGCGTGACGTTCCCCTGGAGCGAGCTCGACCAGGAGTCCCTCGCCGCCGCGCACGCACTCGCCGGCCGCAGTGGTGAGCTCGATCTCACCGTCGACGACGAACAGCCAGGCCCGCTCGTGGACCTCGTGATCAGCGAGGGCCTCACCGGCTGCGAGGTCGAGGACGATCGCTCGTGCCGCATCGCTCGAGGACAGAATCTCGGGCAACCGCGGCTTCAGCTCAAGCGCCTTGAGGTCCCAGCTGTTCACTCTTGTGGCTCCTCTCGGGACACGAATCCCGACTCGGCCAGCGAGTCGAGCAGCAGATGGAAGTACACCATGCCCGCGTACGGTTGCCAGCGCGCGGCCAGGCGCGCGATGGCGTCGTAGTCAAGTGGGGCGTCGATGCTGAAGAACCGCTGGAGCTTGTTGCGCGCCCCGACGTCGTCTCCGGGAAAGACGTGCAGCCGGCCCAGGCCCTGGTCGTCGAGGCCGGTGATCTCGACCTGCACCCCGTGGCGGCCGCACCTGTGAGGGCGTCCCGGTCAGGGGCGCGTCTTCAGGACCTGCTCCAGCGTCTCTAACGCTCCACCGACGTAAGACGGTTTCAGACCTCGACGACGATCGGGAGGATCATCGGCCGGCGGCGCAGGCGCTGGTAGACGAACTCGGCGAGGTCGTCGTGGAGGACCTGCTGCACGAGCTGCACATCGTGGATGTCGTTGTCGGAGGCACGGTCCAGGGACTTCTCGATCAGCTTGCGGACGGCGTTGATGAACTTGGTCTCGTCCTCGGTGAGCGGGATGCCGCGCAGAACGATCTCGTGGTCGGCGAGCGTGTCGCCGCTGTCGGCGGAGACGGTGGCGACGACGAACAGGATCCCGTCGGCCGAGAGTTCGCGGCGATCGCGCAGCGCGGCCTCGGCAGGGTCTCCGAGCTCGATGCCGTCGACGAACGTCATGCCGGACTGCACGCGTTCGCCAAAGCCGGCACCGTTGGCGGTGACCTGCAGCGGCAGGCCGTTGTCACCGCGGAAGATGTTCTCGGCCGGGATGCCGACGGCTTCCCCGAGCTCCGCGTGCAGGCGGATGCGCATGTGGTCGCCGTGGACCGGCAGCAGGTACTTGGGGCGCGTCATGTTGAGCATCAGCTTCAGTTCCTCGCGGTGCCCGTGACCGGAGGTGTGGATCGGTGCGTTCTTGTTCGTCACGACGTCGCAGCCGATGTGAAAGAGCCGGTCGATCGTGTCGTTCACCGCGCGCTCGTTGCCCGGGATCGAGTTGGCCGAGAACACCACGGTGTCGCCGGCGTGCAGCTTGACCTGGCGGTGCTCCTCGTAGGCCATGCGCCGCAGCGCGGCGAGCGGCTCGCCCTGCGAGCCGGTCGTGATGATCACCAGCTCGCTGTCGGGCACGCCTCCCACACCGCGTGGCTCGACCAGCATCCCGCCGGGGATGCGCACGTAGCCCAGGTCACGGCCGATGTTGACGTTCTTGACCATCGAGCGGCCGAGCAGCGCGACGCGGCGGCCGAGCGCCTCGGCGGCGTCGATGACCTGTTGCACGCGATGGATGTTCGAGGCGAAGCAGGTGACGATGATCCGGCCCGAGCACTTGGCGAACACGCTCTGCAGCTCCGGGCCGACCTCGGACTCCGAGAGGGCGAAGCCGGGACGGTCGGCGTTGGTGGAGTCGCCGCAGAGCAGCAGGAGGCCCTCGTCGCCCAGGCGTGACAGGCGGCTGGTGTCCGCCGGACGGCCGTCGACCGGGGTCTGGTCGAAGCGATAGTCGCCGGTGAAGAACACCTTCCCCAGCGGCGTGGTGAGGATCACACCGGCCATGTCGGGGATCGAGTGCGTCAGGTGCACCAGTTCGATCTCGAAGGGGCCGGCCTTGACGGTCTTGCCGGGATCCAGCTGCGCGACCTTCGTGTCGAGCTTGTGCTCCTCGAGCTTGGACCTGGCCATCGCCACGGTGAGCCCACGCCCGTAGACGACCGGAACCGCGTCCCCGAGTTCCCGCAGCACCCACGGCAGCCCGCCGAGGTGGTCCTCGTGCCCGTGCGTGATGATGATCGCCTCGATCTGATCGCGGCGTTCCTTGAGGTACGTGAAGTCCGGCAGGACGAGGTCGATGCCGTGCATCTCCGCAGTCGGGAACCGCACGCCACAGTCGATCACGACGATCCGCCCGTCGTACTCCACGACAGCCATGTTCTTGCCGATCTCACCCAGCCCGCCAAGCGGAAGCACCCGCAACACGCCTCCCGGGACAGACGAGCTCTTGGACGCTGTGCGCGCCGGCCTTCTCCGAGGTTGGCTCATAGTCGGCGTCCTGTCATGTTCCATCCCTCGTAGCGGCCGCGGTTCGACCGGATCTCGAACACTCTCGTAACGTCAGAGTAGAGTACCGCCCGATGGCGGACGGAAGCCTTCACATCGGAGAGGTCGCCGAGCGCGTCGGCCTCTCGCTGCGAACCGTGCGCTACTACGAAGAGCAGGGACTCATCGCGCCGGAGGGCCGCACCGAGGGTGGGTTTCGCCTCTTCACCGACGAACACGTCGACCGCCTGCTCCTGATCAAACACATGAAGCCGCTTGGCTTCTCGGTCCAGGAGATGCGCGAGCTCCTCGACGCGCGCGACGCTCTCAAGACGCTGAGACGCAGCGACGACGCATACGCCGACGCCCTGGCTCGCTTCAGCGCGTTCGCTGAAGCCGCGTCAGTCCGCGTGGGGCAGCTCAAGGGAACGCTCGCCACCGCTGAGTCTTTCGCCCGGCAACTGGACCGCGAACGCCGGAGCCCGAACGCCATCAAGGGCTAGGAGCGTCACCCACGGGTGACGCCCCCTCGAGTGGAGACGGTGGGAATCGAACCCACGTCCGCAATCGCGCTGCAACGGCTTCTACGAGCATAGTCCGCACTCTGATCTCGCCCTCCGGTCGCCTTGCGGACGGGGGTTCCGGGGAGCCAGCTCTCAAAGAATGTCCCCGGTTCGGCGAAAGCGATCCTCCCCAGGTGAGCCGGCATCTGATCCGACAATCCCCCGCGGCCGGCAGGCGAGGGGCCGGACCTCACGACTTAGCTAGATGCTAAGCGGCGAGGGCGTACTCGTGAGAGTCCGCACGTATGGTTTTGCCGGGGTTTAACGAGGCCTCCGGCACCTCGACTCGCAACCGTCCCAGCGGAACCGACCGCGTCGAAGCCTGTCGTCCCCTGGAACTTCGTCTGAAGGTCCACCCGTAACGAATGGAACCTCCATACGTCCTACATGCTAGTGGAGCCCGATGCTCCCAGCCGATAGAGACGTAGAACATGCTGAAGCCCGGGCTCCTCACATTCGTCGTTCTTGCGCTGTTCAGCGCGCTCGGCGCTGCGATCGCGACCGCGAACACCAGCCACAAGGGCTGGCCGCGCATCAACGGGATGCTGCTGATGAACAAGCTCGATCAGCACCGCCCGCTGGACGCACGCCCCGGGCGCGACCCGTTCGGTGGCAAGGACGCCACCTACTCGTGCGACGGGGTGCACGAGGACTCCACGTGCGTCGGCCAGCCGCGCAAGTGCCGGTTCCACGGCACCTGCAAGCCGCGCGTGCACGTGTCGAGCGCCGCCCGCCACAACGAGCTGCTCGGCGGCCACGGCAACGACCGGATCCACGCCGGCCCCTGGGGCGACGTCATCTGGGGCGACTACAAGCCCAGTGGGCAGCCCTCGACCCAGTTCGACCGGCTCTACGGCGGGCCCGGACGGGACTTCATCTACGCCAGCCACGGCTACAACGTCATCCGCAGCGGCGGCGGGCGCGACGTCATCCATGCGCACTTCGGCCGCGGGCGGATCCACTGCGGCTCGGGCAACACGATCCTCTACACGAGCCGCAGGAACATCAGGCTGAAGCGCTACAAGCTCACCAGCTGCGAGCGCATCAGCTACAAGACGCTCGGCTACTGAGTCGCGCAGGCCCGGTCGCCGGTAGGTTGCGGGCCTGACCGTGACCCGACACCTGTGCAGGCTCCTCGCAACCGGTCTCCTCGCCTGCGGACTGCTGCTCACGCCGGTCACATCAGCCGGGGCCGCAGCGACCCCGCTGCGCGTCTCGCCCGCGGCCCCGGCGCTGCGGACACCGATCACCGTCGCCTGGCGCGCCGGGCGGGCAGCGCCGGCGACCGCGCGCTACGACGTCCGGCTCACGATCAGGCCGGCCGCGACGGTCCGGCTCGTCTGCTCCTACGGCGCGCTCTCACCCAAGCGCCGAGTGGCTCGCGGCGGCACGCTCGCCGCGACGCTGAAGGCGGCCGGCACGCCCGTCGAGACGCGCAAGTGGTGCCCCGGCCCGGCCACCGTGACGGTGCGCCGCTTCACCCCCGCCGGCACGGCACAGGTCGTCGCCCGAGCGACGTTCAGGATCCGCCGCGGCCCGAATGAGCTGCCGCCGGGGCCGCGCGAGACGCCCGCATCGATCCGGCTGCTCGCCGGCAGCACGATCACGGTCGCCCCCGCCGGCCACCCGGAGCGCAGCAGCGCGCTCAACGGCGTGCTGCGCGGGTTCATCCCCTCGCCGTTCCGGCTCAGCGACGACATCGCGATCGCCCGCGCCACCGGCGCGCTCGTGCCCGTCGCGCTGGCACCCGATCCGCTCTGCCCGGCGACCAGCGCCCCGCGCTCGCTCCCGGCGACGAGCGCAAGCGCGATGAAGATCTCCAAGGACGGCCGCGTGACGCTGACCGTGACGCTCCGCGGCAGCGGATCGCAGATCGCCGGCTGCGGTCCCGCCGGACCGCTCGGCGGGCCGACGACGATCGCGCTCGCCGGCACGATCGGCGCTCGCGGGCTGCTCGCGCTGAACCTCGACGGCGCCGCCGACGGGATCAGCCTGAAGCTCCTGGTCCTGGTCGACCTGAGCGACCGGGTCTGACCCGCGGGCACGTCCCGACGGGCCATTGAGCGGCGGGATAGCCTGCCCCCGTGCCGCACGGGGTCCAGAGGTCAGCGTCGGACCTGGCCCGCGTCGTGCACGCGGCCTTCGAGACCGCAGCGCTGCGGCGCCTGCAGCTCGCCTGGCTGTTCACGTCGCTCGCGCACTGGTCGTCGACGATCGTCCTCGCGGTCTACGGCTACAGCGTCGGCGGCGCGACCGCGGTCGGGCTGATCGGCCTCGCGAAGCTGCTGCCGGCCGCCTTCGCCGCGCCGCTCACCGGCCTGATCGGCGACCGTCACTCGCGCCGCGACGTCCTGCTCGTCTCCTCGCTGCTGCGCTGCGGCCTGGGACTGCTGGTGGCGGCCTGCGTGCTCGCGGGGCTCCCGCTCGGCGTGGCCGTCGCGATCGCGGCGCTGAAGACGATCGCCGGCATGGCCTACAAGCCGGCGCAGGCGGCGCTGCTGCCCCAGCTCGCCGGCACCCCGCAGCAGATGGCCGCCGCCAACGCCGTCTGGGCGGGGATCGAGAGCGTCGGGTTCCTCACCGGCGCGATC
>JBBQKR010000095.1:0-6038 GCA_038327125.1 Solirubrobacterales bacterium | reverse complement strand
GATCGTCGGTGCGTGGCGGATGTCGAGCTCGTAGCCGGGGATGAGCTCGAGCCGGGCGCGCTCGAGGATCGCGCGGGTGATGATCGCGATCTCCGCCTGGCCGAAGCGCATCCCGATGCAGGTGCGCGACCCCCCGCCGAAGGGGACGTACGCGCCCTTTTGCAGCGCGGCCTTGCGCGCCGGCGTGAAGCGGTGGGGATCGAAGCGGTCCGGGTCGGGCCACACGTCCGGGAGGTGGTGGCTCGCCCACGAGCAGTACTGCACGTGGGCGCGCGCCGGGACCGGCATTCCCTGGAACTCGAATGCCTCGATCGACCGCCGCGGGCCGATGTAGGCCGGCGGGTACTTGCGCAGCGTCTCGTCGATCAGCATCTCGATCGTGACGTCGGGGTCCTCGGCGATCGCGGGGTTGCGCGCGAGCTCGTAGAACAGGAAGGCGACGGTCGAGGTCGTCGTGTCGTGGCCGGCGAACAGCAGCGTCATGACCTCGTCGCGGATCTGCTCGCGCGGGAGCGGCTCGCCGTCTTCGTCGCGCGACTGGATCAGCAGCGACAGCAGGTCCTCGCCGAGCCCGTCGCCGGTGCGCCGGCGGTCGATCTCGCCGAACAGCAGCGCGTCGAGCCGGCGGCGGGACTGCAGGACCCGCGCGTAGGGCGTTCCCGGTCCGCGCGCGACCTGGCCGGCGATGCTGCGGGCGTGGAAGGAGAGCGCGGTCTCGAACTCGTGCCCCGCGTCGACCTCGCCCGCTGCGGTGTGGTCCGGGTCGAGGCCGAACAAGGCCCGCATCGCGACGCGCAGCGTTACGCCGCGCATCCACTCATAGAGGTCGATGACAGCCCCTGGAACGAGCGTGTTCGCGGCGCGCTCGACCTCATCCTCGATCACGCGCGTCGCGGCCGCGATCCGCTCGCGGTGGAACGCCGGGAGCATCATCCTGCGGTGCACGCGGTGGTACGGGCCGTCGGTCGTCAGCAGGCCGTCGCCGAGCAGCACGATCAGGCTGCGCAGCTCGCCGTCGCGCCACGACAGGTTCTCGGCACCGGTCACGAGGACGTGGTGGTTGGCCTCCGGGCCGAGCATGAAGACGACGTTGTGGTGAAAGATCCGCAGCGTGAAGATCGGCCCGTAGCGCTCGTAGCCGTCGACGAGCACGCGCATCGGGTGCTCGATGAAGCGGTTCGTGCGCCGCATGCTGAAGCGGTGCTCTCCGGGCGGGTAGGGCACGGTCGCAGCGCGCTCGGCCGCGATGTCGCCCCACATGACCGCCAGCGGATTGGCTGAAGGAGGATCGGACGGGCGCTGGAGCACGCCGGCAGCTTAAAGCCGCGAGGCCCCGCAGTGATGCGGGGCCTCGCGTGTGTCCGCTGAGCGCCGGGGGGGAAGGACGGCGCTCAGTGTTGGGAGAGATCAGAAGCTGCGGGGCTTCTCGCCTTCGCCGTTGTGGTCCTGGGCCTGGCCCTGGTCCTCGTTGCGATCGTTGTCGCGAGCCTTCCCGCGGAACTTCACCTTCGGGTCCTTGCGCTCGACCTTCTCGCACGAGCCCTTCGGGTTCTCGGCCGTCGCGTCGGTGATGATGTCGACGTTGTCGAGCAGTGCGACATCGTTGCCCTCGCCGCAGGTGACGCGGTCGGCCTCGCCGTCGCGGGTGTGGAAGCGGTCATCGCCGGCGCCGCCGTCGAGCGTGTCGGCGACCATGTCGGTCGCGCCGTTCGCGCCGGGAGTGACGTCCGCGCGCGCGAGCGCCCAGAGGTCGTCGTCGCCGGCCTCGCCGTAGGTGGTGTCGACGCCGACGTTCGCGTAGATGCGGTCGTTGCCGTCACCGCCGTACTGGGTGTCGTCGCCGGACCCACCGCTCATGCGGTCATTCCCCGCATCGCCCTTGACGGTGTCGTTGCCGTCGCCGCCGGCGAGCCGGTCGCGAGCGTCGCCGCCGGAGATCGTGTCGTTGCCGCGGCCGCCCCAGATGCGGTCGTTGGAGAAGAGGTCGCCGGTGCCCGGAGTGTCGCCGACCAGCGTGTCATCACCGTCGCCGCCCCAGATGCGGTCATCGCCCGCGAGGCCCTTGATGGTGTCGTTGCCGGCCTGTCCCCAGAGCCGGTCGCGCCCGGCGTTGCCGTCGATCGCGTCGTCGCCCTGGCCGCCGGCGATGAAGTCGGGGCCGTCGCCGCCGCTGACGGTGTCGTTGCCGCGGCCGGCGAGCGCGAGGTCCGCGCCCGGGCCGAGGTCGATCGTGTCGTTGCCGGCGAAGGCGCGGACGCGGTCGTTGCCGTCGAGCGCGGTGATCTGGTCGTCTGCGTTGGTGCCGAACAGGCGGTCATTGCCCGTCGTGCCGGTCACGGTGGCCGCGAGGGCCACAGCAGCAGTGGCGCCGAGGAGCGCCAATGCACCAAAAAGAGCTGTGATGCTGCGGGTGCGTCGTGCGTTTCGCATGTACTTCCTCCCAGGAAGGTGCGCGGGGGGTGAGGTCCACCCGTCGGAACACGACCCTTCCGGAGGAGTTGCGGGTTGGGCGAGATCGTCCACCGGGTGTCCGGGGGCTCCCGCGCGGGAGTTGTCATACTGGCGCGGCGCCCGGGGGCGTAGCTCAGTTGGTTAGAGCGCCGGCCTGTCACGCCGGAGGTCGCGGGTTCGAGTCCCGTCGCTCCCGTCCAACGAAGGCTCTGCTGATGCGGGGCCTTCGGTCATTCCGCGGCTCGAGTTGCGACCCCGAATGCGTGCGCGGATACCGCAATCAGGGTCCTGAGCCACGTCGGGGGGTGTCCCGTCGCCCATCGCACGGACGATCGCTCGGCGAACGTGATTCGTATCACCGGTGGTCGGTCATTCAGCGTCCTAAGGAGAAGTCGTGGGAGAACTACTGCAGACATCGAGCCAGGAAACCTGGCTGTGGGTCGGCACCATCGGAATGGCGATCGGCGCCATCGCGATACTGGCGCTCGGGCGAGGCCTGGGCCGCCATGCCCATCACGCCGTTTCGAGCTTCTTCGTGTGCGCGATCGCCGCATGCCTGTACCTGCTCATGGCGCAGGGCCAGGGTGACGTCGTCGTATCGCAGGCGAAGATCGCGATCACACCGGAGGGCTTCGTCGGGGTGGCCGACGTGCAACTCGTGTACTGGGCCCGGTACCTGGACTGGGTGGTCACGACGCCCCTGCTGCTCATCGGACTGCTCGGCGTCGGGCTGGCCGCCGTGAAGGAGAGCGGCGCATCGATGCGCCAGCGCAGTGGCCTGGTCGCCGGCGTGATCGGCGCCGACATCCTGATGATCCTCACCGGGCTCTTCGGTGCGCTCTCGCTCGACGACGGGCACAAGTACACGTGGTTCATCGTGAGCTGCCTCTTCTTCGTCGGCGTGCTCGTGGTGATCTGGGGCCCGGTCCGGACGTCTGCCGCAGCCCAGGGCGGCGCCACAGCCGCCCTCTACAACAAGCTCCTCGTCATCCTGACGGCGTTGTGGCTCATCTATCCCGTCCTGTGGATTCTGGGGACCGAGGGCACCTCCACCATCAGCCTCGACACCGAGGTCGCGGTGTTCGCCGTGATCGACCTGCTCGCCAAGGTCGGCTTCGGGCTGGTGCTGGTCACGGGCGTCAAGCGTCTGCGGGAGCACAACGCCACGGATCGGTCGGTCGAGCCGGCCGCTGCGACCGCGGGCTGAGAGCCATGGCCCCGGCGCCGACGATGATCCTCGGCGCCGGCCTGTCGGGATTGTCGGTCGCCCTGGCGCTGCTGCGGCAGCGCCCGGGCGCGTCGATCGTCCTGGTCGACCGGCGCACCACCTGGGAGCGGGATCGGACCTGGTGCTTCTGGGCCACGCCGGGGATCCCCGACGCCGCGCTTGCGACCGCCCGCTGGAGCGCGTGGAGCACCATCGGTCACGACGGCGGCTTCACGCAGCGGAGCGAGCGTCACCCGTACCTCCATCTGCCCGCCGACCGGTTCTACGAGGCCTCACTGGAGGAGCTCTCGCGCGCGCGAAACGTCGAGCTCGCGACGGCCACAAGGGTGCTCGCCGTGCGCCCCGGCCGCCAGGACACGATCGTCGTTGAAACCAGCCGCGGAGAGCTCCGCGCCGCTGCCGTCGTCGATGCCATGGGAGGCCGTGGGCCGTTGCTGCGCGATCGGCCTGCGGGCGCCGTCGAGCTGAGCCAGCGCTTCCTCGGTCTGGAGGTCGAGGTCGAGCACCCGGTCTTCGAGCCCGCGACCGCGACGCTCATGGACTTCCGCGTGCCGGGCCCGACCGGCGGCGTGCGCTTCATGTACGTGCTGCCCTTCTCACGCACGCGGGCATTGGTCGAGGACACGTCGATCGGCGGCCCTGCGATCAGCACCGTCGAACGGCGACGCGCGATCGCGGCCTACCTGGCGGAGCGCCTCGGCGCCGGCGATGTGCGGGTGCTCCGCACCGAGCGCGGTTCGCTGCCGATGACGACGTTCCCCTTCCCGGCCGCCCGCGGCCCGGGACTCTTTGCCGCGGGTCAGGCCGCCGGAGCGGCGCGACCCTCGAGCGGGTACGCGTTCGCTCGCGCACAGCGTCACGCAACCGCGCTCGCCGACTGTCTCCTGAACGGTTCGCCGGCGCCGTCCGCGCTCGGCCCGCGGCGTCGGCGAGCCCTCGACGCGCAGTTCCTGCGCGCGCTGCGAACCTCGCCGGGGTCGGCGCCGGGCTGGTTCATCGCCCTGGCCCAATCGGTCCCCGGCGACGTCTTTGCGCGCTTCATGTCGGACGCGAGCTCGGCAACGGACGAGGCACGCGTCATGCGGGCGCTCGCGAAGCCGCAGTTCCTGATGGCGCTGGCCGGGACGTCGGCGGATCGCGAGCACAGCGGCGCCGATGCGGCACCTCGACCTGCCAAGGCGGCATCCGGGTAGCAATGTCGTTGCAGCGATTCGTCGCCGTGCCCGGCTACGTCGCACTCTCGGCGGCCATCGTCCTCGCGCTCGCCTGGCCGGCCGCCGTGGAGACGGCCCGGTACTGGCCGCTGCTGGCCAGCCTGGTCCTGCTCGGACTGCCGCACGGGGCCGTCGACCACCACGTCGCGGAGCGGCTGGGCTTGTCGTCGAGACGCGCGGCGCTGCTGATCTGGTACGTCGCGCTGACCGCTGCGGGCATCGCGCTGTGGTGGATCGCGCCATGGATGGCACTCGCGTTGTTCCTCGTGGTCGCCGCCGTGCATTGGGGCACGGGCGACATCTGGTTCGCGCTGAACGTCTCCGGCCGCGCCGGCTTCGGGCGACCCTGGCGACTTGTGGCGTTCGTCGCGGCGCGCGGGCTGCTTCCGGTCACGCTGCCGCTGCTCATCCACCCCACCGCGGCCGCCGAGGGCACCGGGGCCATCCTGCGGGCTGTCGGCGTTGAAGGAGCCGGCTGGGCTCCTTCGGGAGCCTGGCGCCTTGCGGGCCTGATCGCGGTCGCCGTTGGGGTCGCCGCTGCCGTCACCGCGTCGGTCCTCGACCATCGGGGGCGCGCGAACCCCCGTGCCATGCAGATCGACGTGGGCGAGATCCTCCTGCTGGCGGTCACCATGCTGGTGGTCCCGCCGATCTTCGCCGTCGGCGTGTACTTCATCGCATGGCATGCCGCTCGTCATGTGGCGCGCCTGATGATGAGCAGCCCGGCTCAGGCCCGCCTCGTCGACGCCGGACGCGTACCCGCCGCCCTGCTCGCGTGGCACCGTGAGGCGGCGCCGATGACGTTCGTCAGCCTCGCCGGTCTCGGCCTCCTTGCAGCGCTGGTCTGGCGGACACCGGTGGAACCCGACGCCGTCGTGGGTTCCGCGCTGGCGCTGATCGCTGCGCTCACCCTCCCTCACGCCCTCGTCGTCGCCTGGATGGATCGCGTCGAACTTCGCGGCCGCGTGCTCGGCAGTGACGCGGAGCGCGCCGCGGTGAGCAGCTTGCGCCACGCGGGCACGACGGCACGCCCGGCCGTGACGCCGTAGCCGTCCCGTTCGATCTGCCGCAGGATCTCGCGGTACATCCCGGCGGCGGCCCGGATAGCCAGACGCCCGGAGCCGAGCAGCCGAACGCCGGCGAGA
>JBBQKR010000094.1:0-6324 GCA_038327125.1 Solirubrobacterales bacterium | reverse complement strand
ATGGCGTTTTACGTTCCCCCGTCGACGTTGCTCCAAACCCCCGCCCCGGGTACGGGGGTGGACCCGGCACCCCTATACCCCGCGGGGTATGGGGGAGCCGCTCGCGGCGCCCGGTCTACGCGACTCTGCCGCTACGACCGTTCATCACCAAGAGGACGATGGCGACGATGATGAGCGCGAACAGCAGCGGGCTGACGGCTATGCCGCCGGCGATCGCGAGGATCACGAGGAGTACTGCGAGGATCAACAGCATCAGAGACTCTCCAGTTCTTCGGGGGGTGGGTTCACGGGTTGTGAGTCAGGGCTGGGGGGTGAGGTCGAGGATCACGCTCACCGTTGGCTGCCGTTCGGGCGATGCGCAGGGTGCGACGAGGCGCTAACGGGGTGGCACTGAGGATGTCGCTCCTGAGGTCGCATGGATCGCTCAGAAGTCAGACTGGCGTGCCCCACCCGTAGGCCGGACCCCGCGCGGGTGCCCTCTCCCGATCAACAGTACTCCTTCGCAGGCCGACGTCGAATATGTGGACGCCAGTTCGCCCTTTCCGCGCTGCGCGATGTTCGGCGCGTGAGCAAGCAGGGTAGGACCGGATTATGAAGCGAGCCACGATGATCGCGAGGCTTGGAGCCAGTCTGTGGTTTGTTCCCGTCCTATGCGTCCTAGCGGGAATCGTGTTGTCGTCCGGCACCATCGCACTCGATCGACACTTTGACTACGGAGCGCTCCCGCAAGGCGTCGTCGGCGGACCCGATGCCGCCTCCCAGGTTCTCGCCACGATCGCGACCTCGATGGTCAGCCTCACCGCGCTGGTCCTGACGATCACGATGGTCGTCGTACAACTTGCGATGGGGCAGTTCTCCCCCCGGATCGTGCAGCGGATCCTGCGCGACAAGCCAAGTCAGATGGCGATCGGCCTGTTCGTCGCAACATTCGTTCATGCGATCCTGACGCTGCGCGAGGTCACCAACAAAGGCGATGGGACCGGGCAGGTTCCCGGCATCGCCGTGGTGACGGCGTTCGTGCTCGTGCTGTTGAGCATCGCCGTCCTGGTGATGTACGTCCATCACATCGGACAGTCACTGCGCGTCTCGGCTCTGATCGAGCTCGTCGGCGACGACACTCGCGCGCTCCTGGATCGTAAGTACCCCGACAAGGGCAGCGTCAGCGTTCCGGCGCTGCACGGACGCGTGGTCGCTGCTCGGGAATCGGGTGTCGTCACGGCGATCGACTACGACGCACTCGTCAGCGAGGCCTGCCGTTCCGGTTGCAGCCTCGAGCTGGTCCCAGCGCTGGGCGAGTTCGTCCCCGCCGGCGCCCCGCTCTTTCTCGTCGACGGCGACACGCTGGATCTGCGCGAAGCAGAGCTTCACGGCGCTCTGCGTCTGGAGCTCGAGCCGACACTCGACGAGGACGTCGCCTACGGGGTCAGGTTGCTGGTGGACATAGCGGAGCGGTCGCTCGCGGAGTCCCCGTTCATGGACCCGACCACGGCGGTCCAGGCGATCGATCGGCTGCACGACATCCTTCGACAGCTCGCTCCCCGGCCGTTCCCGGATGGCCGCCACCGCGACGCCGCCGGTGTCGTTCGGCTGACGACCCAGGCGATGAGCTGGGAGGCGTACGTGCACCTGGCCTTCGATGAGATCCGGCTGGTGGGCGCAGGGTCGCCACAGGTCAGCAGAAGGCTCACCGCTGCTCTGAACGATCTGCGCACGGTCGCTCCCGGTGATCGAGTGCAGCCGCTCGACGAGCAGCTTCATCTGCTGCGCGAAGCTCCTCGTGAGGCGTTCGACACACGAGATGTCGAGATGTCGTTGCGGCCCGACGCCAGCGGCATCGGTGTCGCAGCCCGCTGACCGAGGCGACCCGCACGCGATGGCTGTCCACGGAAAGCGGGCAGGTCGCGCCCGGGCCTCAGAAGGAGCGGGCTCCCAGCGGTAGGGCACGACGGCCTCCTCGGATCGCAGCCGACGTCATCGCCGACTGCCCTGACGCAGCCCCCGTCGGCAACGTTTCCCCGGAGCGCGGCGCGGGTACCCCGGGGGCACTACGACCAAGGAGGCTCCACGATGGAGACGACCGAGATTTGGACCTACCGCGCGGACCAGGACCTGGGCTTCGACCCGACCGCCGGGCGCGACCTGACCGGGTACGGCGTCGAAGCGACGGACGGTTCGATCGGCAAGATCGACGAGGCGACGTATGAGGTCGGCAGCAGCTACGTGATCGTCGACACCGGTCCCTGGATCTTCGGCAAGAAGGTGATGCTTCCGGCCGGCGTCGTCCAGCGCGTCGACGAGTCCGACGAGAAGGTGTTCGTCAACCGGACCAAGGATCAGATCAAGGATGCCCCGGAGTACGACGAGTCGCTGACGGCCGACACCGGCTACCGCGGTGAGCTCGGCACTTACTACGGCGAGGGTGGCCCCGGCTACCGCGGCTGAGACTGATGCAGCGCAGACGTTTGCACGTCGCCGCTGTTCTCAGGGAACTCACGGAAACCTCGCGCGATCTTCTGTTCTAGGCTTCCTGGGCCCTGCGTCACGTTTGGCCGTTGAGCGTCTCTCTACCGCGTACGGGAACAACGGTCGCCCGGCCGCACCGGCAGTCCCCCTGCTTGTGCGCCGGCGACCGCCCCCGGAATTCCGTCCTCAGTTCGGATAGGCGCTGAGGAACGGCTCGATGAAGTCGCGCGCGTCCTGGTTCTCCGTGCGCTGGTAGCCGCCCATGCCGGTGCAGAACTGGGCGCCGCCGAAACTCGTGACCCCGACCTGCACTCCGTTGAGAAATGCGGGTCCGCCGGAGTCCCCGAAGCAGGAGCCCCCGCCGAACGTGCTGTTGGCGTCGTTCTCCAGGAACTTGATCACGTCGCTCGTGATGTTCTGGATGCCGACGGTGGTGACGCGTCGCACGCGGTCGCGGACGGCCTGCCGCTTCTGCGGGCCGTCGACGGGCTTCTCGAAGTACACGCCATATCCGACGAGCGTGAACGCGGTCTTCTTCAGGCCGCCCTTGGCGCCGAGCCGGTCAAGCAGCCCGAGTGAGGCGAGCGGCACGGGCTGGATGCCGGGCCAGATCGTCGCGGCGGGCCGGTCGAGGACGATCATGCCGATGTCGTTCAGCTTGGTGTTCTGCAGCTTCCCGGTCCATTTCGGGCTTGCGTAGGCGGTCCCGGAGATGAACCGGGTCGCGTCGCCGCCGCTTGCGGGATTCGCCGGTGCGGGGTTGTCGAAGGTCACGCGCGCCGACCCGATCAGGTTCTCCGTGCAGTGGGCAGCGGTGAGAACCAGCCGCGGTGCGATCAGCGTGTTCGAGCAACGGAATGTTCCGTCGAGCTGCGTGAAGTAGTGCAGGCCGACATTCGGGTGACCATCGCCGTCCGGCTCACCCCCGGTGATCGCGCCCGCCGGCGCGGCGGTGAGACACAACGAGGCGATCGCCGTCGCGGCGCCCAGGCAGATGCGATGCATGATGGACGCCCTTCCGTCTGGAACCTGTTCCGAGCGGCGAACCGCCGCCGCGAGCGTAACGGAGACGGTCAGCGGAGGTTCAGCGTCACCTTGCGCGCGGGTCCGCCCACCCTCGCGGCCATGCCGCGGGGCAGGACAACGGTCCCGGCTTCGTCTCGCGCGCACCGACGGTCGTCTTCCCGTCGACCCGGTCGACATGCACGTCGTACGAGATCGCTCCGGTCGAGGTCTACCGATCAGCCAGCAGCGTGTCGACGTCGGGCAGTCGCTCGAAACGCGAGAACGTGCCGGAGTCCGCGATCTCGCTCGCGGCCTGCAGGAAGCCCGCCCACGCGGTGCGCGCGAGCGTTCCGCCGACGCTGATCCGCCGCACGCCGAGCGCCGCAGCCTCGGAGACACTCATCCAGGGGCCGTTGATCAGCAGGTTCACCGGCTTGGGTGATACGGCGGCGATGATCGCGGTGATCTGCTCGGCGGTCTCGATCCGCGGGGCGTAGAGGCAGTCAGCGCCGGCTGCGGCGTACGCACACAGCCTCCGGATCGTCTCCTCGATGTCGGGACGCCCGCACACGAACCCTTCGGACCGGCCCGTGAGGACCACGCCCGTGCCGCTCTCGTCGATCGCGCGTCGCGCGGCCCTCACGCGTTCCACCGCGAGATCGAACTCGTGCAGCGGTTGCTGCGCGTCGCCCGTCGAGTCCTCGATCGAGAGCCCGGCGATACCCGTCGCCGCGGCGAGCTTCACGTTCGCGCCGACGTGCTCCGGATCGACAGCGAACCCGCCCTCGAAGTCCGCGCTCACCGGCACGCGCACTGCATCCACGATGACCCGCAGATGGGCGAGCACCTCGTCGAGCATCACCTCGTTGTCCGCCCGGCCCAACGTCCAGGCGAAGCCGGCGCTGGTCGTCGCCAGCGCCGGGAAGGCCATCCGCTCCAGAGCCTGCGCGCTCCCCGCATCCCACGGATTCGGCATCACGAAGCAGCCGGCGGAGTGCAGGCGGCGAAACGCCGTGACTCGCTCCTCATGCACTGTCATTCAGCTCACGGCTCTCGACCTCAAGGGTGACGGGACGCTGACGGGAGCCTAACTCGCTACCGCCCACCGCTGCCGGGGTGGCAGCCCTCGGCGCCGGCGGGTGCCGGGCCGGCGGCGCAGCAGCCCTCGCCGCGCCAAGTCTCGAAGCCCTCTCGGACGGCGACGAACGCGATCAGCAGGCCGACGACCGGGTCAAGCCACCACGCGCCGAAGATGGCGTTACCGAGCAGGCCGATCAGCAGTGCGCCCGCGAGGTAGGCGCACAGCATGTTCTGGCGTCCTTCGCCGTGGGTCGCAGGCGACCCGAGCTGGGCGGCGATGCGCTGCTTGGCCGTGCCGAGCAGCGGCATCACGATCACCGAGCCCAACGCCAGCGCGATGCCGACGAGCGTCACGTCCGGGCGCTGGCCACCGATCAGGGCGCGCGCGGACTCGACGGCCACGTACGGGGCGAGCAGGAAGAACTGAATGGCGACGAGCTTCTGCGCTCGCTCCTCCGCCGCCTGCGAGTGGATGCGGCGCCCGGTGAACCGCCACACGATCACGACCGACGCAAGACCCTCGATCGCGGAGTCCAGCCCGAAGCCGATCAGAGCGATCGACCCGGCGGCGATGCCCGCTGCGATGGCGACCGCGCCCTCGATCGTCATCCAGCCGAGTGAGAGCCACGAGAGCGCGCGAGCGCGCCGTGCGAGCCGCTCAACCTCATCGCGCGCAAGCGCTGGGGCCGCAGCCTGTGGCAGCGCGGTGCTCACGTGCGCACCTGCGCGGCTGCTGCCGCGTCGAGCAGCGCGCGCCCGGCCTCGGTCAGCGCGTAGAGGACCATCTTGCCGTCGCGTCGCGAGGTCGCCAGCCCGGCTGCGCGCAGCTGCCGGGCGTGGTGTGAGATCAGATTCTCGGCGCGTCCGACGATCCACGCGAGATCGCAGACGCACAACTCGTCAGCGGCAGCGAGAGCGGCAGCCACCTGAAGCCGAGTCGGATCGCTGAGCGCCTTCATGCGCCGGGCCACATCCGACAGCGTGTCGGCGCTCGGGAGCGTCGCGCGGATGCCCTCAGCCTTCGGGACGTCGAGACACAGCAGGTCGCAGCGGTCGTCGTTCACGGGAACATCCTAACGGACGTTGCTATGGGGCCCGTGTGCTTCCCGCCGCGCTGGCCCGCTGGCCGCAGGGACGTCACTCGGCGTCAGGTGATCCGGAGCTTCGCAGTGTCGCGGGCAGCGGCGCCGCCCCATGGGACGGCCTGCAGCACGATCCTGTACTCGCCTTTCGGGGCGAGGTGCCGCCTGATCGTTCCATTCCAGGTGAGCGAGCCGTGTGCGGCCGCGGTTCGCGTCGTGGTCAGCCTGGCGACCACCTTCCTTCCGCGCAGCACCGTGAGCGTCACCCTCGCCGGGCCGCTGAGGACGAAGCGGATCCGTGCGTGCTCGCCACGGGGTCGTCGGTACCTCGTCGCCGACAGCGAGATCTTCACCTGCGGCCGGGCGGCGGCCGCCGGCCCGGTCAACCCAGTCGGTCCGCGCTGCCCGGCCGAGCCCCTCGGCCCCGTCGCGCCGGTCGCTCCGGGACTGCCGGCCGCTCCGGGACTGCCGGCCGGGCCTGCGGGGCCGGGAGTGCCCGAGCCCCCCGCGATCGTGAGGATCTGACCTGCGTTGCCGACGTTGCCGGCCGGATCCGCGACGGTGACCGTGACGGGCCAGGTGCCCAGTCCCACAGGGGACGGCGTCGCGTTCCACGCACCCGTGGGCTGCACGAGCGTCGTCATCGTCTGGCCCGCGATCGCCACCGTGACGGTGTCGCCGAGCAGCGCGCTGG
>JBBQKR010000093.1:0-6613 GCA_038327125.1 Solirubrobacterales bacterium | reverse complement strand
GCGGCCGTCGACGCGATCGTCGTCGGCGACCACGAACGTCGCGAGCTCGACGTCCTGATGCTCCAGCGCCTCGAGCGCGCGGTCGAGCTGCTCGACGACGATGTCGAGCGCACCGAGCGCCTGGCGCTCGAGCGTCTCCAGCTCCTCGCGGAACTGGAGCCGGATCTCATCCGAGTGCGACGGCATCGCGATCAGCCGAACTTCCCGGACACGTAGTCCTCCGTCCGGGTGTCGTGCGGGTTGGTGAAGATCCGATCGGTGGGCCCGTATTCGACGAGCCGCCCGATGCGGTGCTCCTCGCCCGCGCTGAGGTCGACGATGAAGAACGCCGTCCGATCCGAGACGCGCGCAGCCTGCTGCATGTTGTGCGTGACGATCACGATCGAGACGGTCTCCTTCAGCTCGTGCATCAGGTCCTCGATGCGGCTCGTGGAGATCGGGTCCAGCGCCGAGCAGGGCTCGTCCATCAGCAGGACGTCCGGATTCGTGGCCAGCGCGCGGGCGATGCACAGCCGCTGCTGCTGGCCGCCGGACATCCCGAACGCGTTGTCCTTGAGGCGGTCCTTGACGTCCTCCCAGAGCGACGCGCGCCGCAGGGCGGACTCGACGATCTCGTCCATGTCGCCCTTCATCCCGAGAACCTTCGGGCCGAAGGCGATGTTGTCGTAGACCGGCTTGGGGAAGGGGTTGGGCTTCTGGAAGACCATGCCGATCCGCTTGCGGACCTGGACGGCGTCGACGTCCCCGCCGTAGAGATCGACGCCGTGGTAGCGGACCATCCCGCCGACGGCGGCCGACGGGATCAGGTCGTTCATCCGGTCGAAGCAGCGCAGGATCGTCGACTTGCCGCAGCCGGACGGGCCGATGAACGCCGTGATCTCCTTCTGCGGGATCTTCATCGTGACGTCGAGCACGGCGGGCTTGCCGCCGTAGGCGACCGACAGGGCTTCGGTCTCGAACACGGGCGCCTCGATCGCGTGATCGATCACGTCGTGGTGGATGACCTTCGCGACCGGGGCACGCGGCTCGTCGGGCGCGATCGGGGGGACCTGGCCCGGCTCGCCCTGCTCGACAGCAGGCTCCGGCGTCTTTTCGGGGTCTGTCACCGCACTCACGGTACCTTCGATTCGGGGTTGAGGCGAAGTCATCGTGTCACCACCTTCGCTGGTACTTGTTGCGGAGCCAGATGGCGACCGCGTTCAACATGATCAGCATGACAAGCAGCACGACGATGGCCGCCGCGGCCAGCGACTGGAAGTCCTCGTTGGGCTGGGAGATCCAGCTGAAGATCTGCAGCGGCAGTGCCGTGAACGCCGAGTCCAGGCCCGTGGGGTTGAAGGCGACGAACGTCGCGGCGCCCACGAGGATCAGCGGTGCAGTCTCGCCGATCGCGCGTGAGAGCGAGAGAATCACGCCCGTCGCGATGCCGGGGATCGACGAGGGCAGGATCTGACGCCAGATCGCCTGCCACTGCGTGGCGCCGAGCGCGAGCGCGCCCTCCTTGATCGACGGCGGAACGGCCCGGATCGCCTCGCGTGAGGTGATGATCACGACGGGCAGGACCACGAGCGAGAGCGTCAGCCCGCCCGCCAGAACGGTGCGTCCCAGGTCGAGTGGGCCGCGCACGATGTACGCGAGCCCGAGGATGCCGTAGACGATCGACGGGACCGCCGCGAGGTTCTGGATGTTGACCTCGATCAGCCGGTTCCACCACTTGCTGCGGTCGGCGTACTCCTCGAGGTAGAGGGCCGTCGCGATCCCCAGCGGGATGATCACGATCGCGACCACGAGCATCAGCCAGAGCGTGCCCATGACCGCCGACTCGATGCCCGCCCGCGCCGGGAACGCTGACGGGAAGCTGGTGAGGAAGTCGAAGCTGAGCGACGGCACCCCGTCGATGGCCGTGTCGATCAGCAGCGCTGCGAGCACGACCAGGCCGACGCTCGTGAGCACCGCGAGCAGGACGACGAACGCCCAGTCGCGGAGCTTGCCTGCGGGGGACGGCGCGCCGAACGTCTGAACGGACTCGGAGGTCACTCGTACACCTGCCGGTACTTGCGCACCAGGCGGATGGCGATCGCGTTGATGATCAGCGTCATCACGAACAGCGTGAAGCCGACGGCGAAGATCGCCTTGTAGCCGGTCGAGCCGGTCGGGACGTCGCCCTTGCCGGTCGCACCGATGAACGCGGTCATCGTCTCCATCGGCTGGCGGGGGTCGAGCGACGTGGTGGGCACCTGGCCGGCCGCGATCAGCACGATCATCGTCTCGCCGACGGCGCGCGAGGCGCCGAGCACGACGGACGCCACGATCCCCGACAGCGCCGCGGGGAACACCACGCGAGTTGCGACCTGGCGCTTGCTTGCCCCGAGCCCGTACGCGCCTTCGCGCAGGCTCTGCGGGACCGACGCCATCGCATCCTCGGCGATCGAGGCGACCGTCGGGATGATCATGATGCCCACGATGATGCCGCCGGCGAGGCCATTGAAGACGGCGACGTCGAGCCCGAAGATGCCGTTGAGGATCTTCGGCGTGAAGTAGGTCAGGGCGAAGTACCCGAAGACGACCGTCGGGATGCCCGCGAGCAGCTCGAGCGTGGGCTTGACGACCGCGCGCACGCGCGGCCTGGCGTACTCGCTGAGGTAGACGGCCGTTCCCAGGCCGAGCGGGACGGCGACGAGCAGCCCGATGGCCGAGATGATCAGCGTGCCCTGGACCAGCGGCCTGATGCCGAACTCCGGATCGGAGAACAGCGGCGACCACTCGGCGCCCGTCAGGAACGCCTTGACGGTGACAGCGTCGTCCTGGAAGAACGCGAGCGTCTCACCGACGAGCGAGAAGACGATCCCGACCGTGATCAGGATCGACACCAGGGCTGCAAGGAACAGCAGCGCCTTGATGATCTTCTCGCCGAAGTGCCGCTGCGCGACGCCGAGTACCTCCTTGGCACTCGGCGTCGCGCCCTGCTGCACAGGTGTGGAAGCGGCTTCCACGGTGTCTCGAACCTACTGGCCCTCAGCCGTCGTGAGCGCGGCCTTGGACTTGGTGAGCTGCTCCGCGGTCAGCGGGATGATCTTCGCGGTGGTTGCGAGCTCCTCCGCGTTGGCGAGCGTGTAGTCCATGAACCCCTTGACCTGCGGCTTGTCCGTCAGCGAGGCCTGGTTGGGGTACATGAAGATCGGACGCGAGAGCGGCTTGTAGGTGTTGGCCTGGATCGTCGTCTTGTCCGGCTTGGTGCAACCGCTGCCGGAGTCGACGGCGATCAGGTTCAGCTTGTCGGCGTTGTCCTCGTAGTAGGAGAAGCCGAAGTAGCCGAGCCCGCTCTTGTCGCCCTCGACGCCCTGGACGAGCACGTTGTCGTCCTCGGACGGCTGGTAGTCCTTGCGCGTCGCGCCCTTCTCACCGTTGATCTCCTCGGTGAAGAAGTCGAACGTGCCCGAGTCCGTGCCGGGCCCGAACAGCGAGACCTCGCCATCGGGGAACGGCGTGCCGTCCGGCTGATTGCCGAGCTGGCTGTAGTTCTTGATCTTCGAATCCGGCTCCCACAGCGCCTTGAGGTTGTCCGTGGTCATGCACGTGATCTTCAGATCGGTGTTGGAGACGATCGCGATGCCGTCGTTGGCGACCTGGATCTCGGAGAACTTGATGCCGTTCTTCTCGCAGACCGGAACCTCCTCCTCGGTGTCGATCGGCCGTGAGGCGTCGGAGA
Source organism: Solirubrobacterales bacterium (assembly GCA_038327125.1). GTDB lineage: Bacteria > Actinomycetota > Thermoleophilia > Solirubrobacterales > Solirubrobacteraceae > F1-60-MAGs163. Next base: position 2,904 of record JBBQKR010000093.1, on the reverse strand, counting down.
TGTCGGTCTCGCCGGCGCAGAACTTCTCGAAGCCGCCGCCGGTCCCGGACTCGCCGACCGTCACCTGGACGCCGGAGTTCTCGGTCTGGAAGCCCTCCGCGGCCGCCTGGGCGAACGGGAATACGGTGCTGGAGCCGTCGATGCTGACGGGGCCGGAAAGGTCGCCCCCACCGCTGCTCCCGCTGCTGCTGTTGTCATCGCCGCCGCACGCGGCGACGCCGAGCGCGAGCAGGGCCGCCGCAAAGACGGCAAGCCACGGATACCTCATGTGATCTCCTCTGTAGGTGACATACCTGGTCGCAGGCTCGCAGCGGGACGCCGACAGTCTGTTATCGAGTTGTGGCGTCCGTGTGAAAGTCGTGTGAACGCTCGGGAGCAAAGCGGTAGCCGAAGCCCACATGCGTGTGGATGAAGCGCCATTCCGGCAGCGACTGCTCGAGCTTGACCCGCAGCTTGCGCACGTAGACGTCGATCGTCCGGTCGCCGTGGCGCAGCGGCGTCTCCCAGACGCGCTGGTAGAGATCCTCGCGGCGCACGATCCGCCCCTCGTGGCGGGCGAGTTCGGCGAGCAGGCCGAATTCGCGTACGGACAGGCGCAGCGCCCGCCCGCCGGCGATCGCGAGACCCTCGCTCAGGCGGATCTCGAGCACACCGACCTGCAGAATGTCCACGCCCCCGGTGAGGCCGGGGTCCCCGGCTACTTCCACGCCGCTCAGAATCGTGTGCCGGCGGTCACGCGGGGTTACATATCCGTGAAGACGATGTGAATGACTCGTGAAGGAATCGGCTGAGCGCGCGGGTGCGGGCTACGGTCCCCTGTGACGATGCCGTTTCTCCGCCGCACCACCGACCAGGAGCTGCTCAACCTCTACGAGGAGTCCGGCCGCAACGTCCAGCGCGCGACGATGCTGCTGCGCGACGTGATGGTCGACTACCCCGAGCACGCGGAGCTCGCCAACGACCTCGTGATCTGCGAGAACGAGGGTGACCGCATCGCGCACGACATCATCCACCGGCTCGGCGCCGGCCGGCTGCGAGCACCGTTCGACTTCGCCGACGGGTACGCGCTCGCGACCGCGCTCGACGACATCGTCGACCACGCCGAGGCGCCGATGGAGCAGGCCGATCGCATGTGCGACGTCCTCGTCGGCGCGGGTGAGCAGGTCGCCGTCGCGCTGCGCGGGCTGCGCACCGGAAGCGACGTGGGCCCAGCCCTGATCGAGATCCACCGGCTCGAGAACGAGGGCGACCGCCTGAGCCGCGAGGCGATGGCCTCGCTGTTCGCCAATGGGATCGACCCGATGGTCGTGATCCGCTGGAAGGACATCTTCGCCTCGCTCGAGGCGAGCATCGACGCCTGCGAGCACGTCGCCCACCTGCTCGAGGGCATCGCGCTCAAGCGCCGGCGCTGAACGCGCGCCCGGCGTTCACCAGATGTTCCCCGGCTGGACACCGCCTGTTCACCGCCGCCGGGCGTCCGCCGACATAGCGTCCAGCTCTCGTGGAGCCGGTGGATGTGTCCGTAGTTCCGTCCGATCTCGACGCGACCCCCGTCGCGCCGCCGGTCGTGCTCGGCCCGCTCGAGGTGCGCCCCGACGAGTACCAGGTGCTCGCCCAGGGCCGCCGCGTCAACCTGACGGTACGTGAGTTCGAGCTGTTCTGGGCGCTGGCGCAGCGGCCCGACCGGGTGATCCGGCGCGCCGAGCTCTACGAGCTCGTCTGGGGCGGCTCGATGACGCTGCGCGACCGCTCCGTGGACGTCTTCATCCGCAAGCTCCGCCGCAAGCTGCTGCTCGCCTCCCCCGGCTGGGTCTACGTGCACACGCACTTCGGGATCGGCTACCGGTTCACCCCGGAGCCGATGGGGTCAGGCGGGTTTGCGAGCGCGGACGATCGCTGACGCGGCGTGCTCGTGCACGCGGTGCGTCTCGCGGATCTCGACGTCCACGAGCCCGGCATCCGCCAGGACCGCCTCGAACTCCACGCGCGTGAGCGCCCCGGCGATGCAGCCGGTCCACTGCTGCATGTCCGCCCGGGTCGCCTCGTCCATGCCCGGATCGGCGATCACATCGGAGACGGCGAAGCGGCCGCCGGCCCGCAGCACGCGCGCGGCCTCGCGCAGGACCACGCGCTTGTCCGCCGCGAGGTTGATGACGCAGTTAGAGATGACGACGTCGACGCTCGCGTCCGGGAGCGGAATGTCCTCGAGGTAGCCCCGGAGGAACTCGACGTTCTCCACGCCGGCCTGCTGGGCGTTGGCGCGAGCGAGCTCGAGCATCTCATCGGTCATGTCCAGCCCGATCGCGCGACCGCCGGGCGCCACGCGCCCGGCGCTGATCAGGACGTCCGCGCCGGCTCCCGAACCGAGGTCGAGCACGACCTCCCCCGGGCGGAGGTCGGCGACGGCGGTCGGGACGCCGCAGCCGAGCGATGCGGCGACCGCGGCCTGCGGCGCCTCGTCGCGGTCGTCGCCCTCGTAGAGCGCGCCGCCGAAGACCTCGCGTCCCTGTCCGTCGGTCAGCGCGACCGGCGTGCCGCAGCACGATGAGGCTTCGTCCTGCGGGGCGCACCCGCATCCGGGGCTCGCGGCGGTCGCCGCAGCGGCGTACCGGTCACGCACCTGGTCACGGATCTGCTCGTCGGTCAGCTCAGCCATGTGGACAGCTCCTTCAGCGCATCGGGACGGACGTAGTAGTACGCCCAGAGGCCGCGGCGCTCGGAATCGACGATTCCGGCATCGCGCAGCTTCTTGAGGTGGTGGGAGAGCGTCGACTGGCCGACGTCGAACAGCGGCACCAGCTCGCAGACGCAGACCTTCCCGGCGTGCTGTCGCAGCACGTCGACGACCTGCAGGCGGATCGGATCGCCGAGGGCCTTGGCGATCTCCGCCATCCGCTCGGCCTC
>JBBQKR010000092.1:0-6859 GCA_038327125.1 Solirubrobacterales bacterium | reverse complement strand
CGCGGGCGCAGTTGCACGCGCTCGGACTGGGCGACGAGGCGATTGCGCACCGCCTGGCGATCGGCCGGCTGGTGATCGTGGATGCGGGGGTGCTGGCGTTCGCTCCCGTCCTGGAGCACGACGACTGGGGTCGCTGGATGGCTGCCACCCTCACGACACCCGGAAGCCTGCTCAGCCACTGGAGTGCCGGGGCCGCATGGGGCTTTTGGTCCGCGCGGGGCGAGGTCGCGACGATCACGCGCGCGGGAAGCGGCGGCCCGCGGCGCCTCGGACGGGTGCTGGCGTTCCGCAGCTCAACGCTCGAAGGCGACGGCACGGTCCTGCGCGGCATCCCGATCACGACAGCGGAGCGGACGCTCCTGGACCTCGCCGCGCACACGAGCGAACGGGCCCTCGCGCGGGCCGTACGCGAAGCGGTCCGGCTCGGTCACACCTCGACCGGAACCCTCGCCGAGCACGTCGGGCTCGCCCGCGGCCGCAGGGGTTCCGGCCGGCTTGCAGCGACGCTCGCGCGCTACTCGGGGCTTCCGCTGCAGCGCGCACGGAGCGGTGCCGAGGTGCGAGCACTGGAGGTCCTACGCGCAGGCGGGCGCCCGCTGCCGGCGTTGAACGTCCGGATCGCCGGGGAGGAGGCCGACCTCAGCTGGCCATCGGCGCGGCTGATCATCGAGATCGACGGAGGACCATTCCACCTCGACGCCGGCGAGGACGCCCGCAAGCAGGCGCGCTGGGAGGCAGCGGGCTGGACGGTCCGGCGTACGCCGTCGGACGATGTCTACGAGCAGCCCGACCGACTGCTCGCCCTCGCCCCGTGATCGAACGTCCAGCGTCGGTGTCCCTGGCACGCAATCCGGGACGTTCGGCCTGGGGCGTTGGGCGTGGGCGTTCCGGGGGCGCCGCCGGCGTCGGATCTGAAGCGTGCGTCCGTCATCGCCCGGTCAGACAGGATCGCAAGCGATGTGGCGTCATCCGCTCCTTTTCCCCGTCAAGATGTGTTCCAGCATGCGGATGTCGCTATGGACGGCCATATTCGCGCGCGCGGCGCGCGCGGTCCGCACCCTTGCGCTTCCGTGCTGCGTGGCGCTGCTCGCCGCCATCCCGGCGGCGGCGCCGGCAGCGATCCCGACCGCCGCACCCGCCCTGAAGAAGGGCGGGACGGCCGGCATCTGCGTCGCCCAGACGGTGAAGAAGGGCAAGCTCGTGCCGCTGCGCCAGTCGGTCTACCGCTACCGCTACACGCGCGTCAAGAGGGGTCGCAACAAGGGCAAGTTCCGGCGCACGATCATTCGCGCGACCGTGCAGGTGAAGACCTCGTGCATCACGCAGTGCGTGCAGCTGCGCAAGAAGGGTGGCGCATTGCAGCCCGTCTTCCGCACGCGCCGCGTCTCCGTGCTGGAGCCCAGGCGCGGGCGACTGGTCAAGGTCAAGCGGCTGCGTCGCGTCTGGCTGCTCGGCCCGTGCGCGTCGCTGCCGTCGATCGAGACGCTCGGCACCCCGGTCACCATCCGCCTGCTCGACCAGAGCACGCTCACGTTCGACTTCTCCGCCTTCAAGCGGGACGCCCCGCTGACCGGCGCGCTGAAGGGCTACATCCCGGGCAAGCTGCTCCCCGACGTCGACAACCAGATCATCCTCACCTCCGGCTCGTTCCAGCTGGGGAAGACGACGATGTTCAACGACAAGGTCTGCGGCGGCGTCATCTCGGACTCGATCCGCACCGCCGACCCGTCGGTGCTGAAGCTCGACGCCGGCAAGCAGAGCACGCTGACGCTCGGCGCGAACGGCAAGCTGACCGCCGTCACCTACACGGTGCTCTCGCTTCCGCTGGAGCTGCGCAACGGCGATGACGGCTGCGGGCGCCCGTACATCACGACGGGGTACTCGAGCGCGAGCGAGACGATGCGGCTGAGCGGCACCGTCGGCGCCCAGGGCCTGGCCCAGGTGCCGATCAGGATGCCCGCCGCGGACATCGACCTGCTCGGCTGCCTCAGCCCCGGCGTCACGACGCAGGCCTGCAACGGCTTCCAGATCCCGCTGCCGGCGACCGTCAGCCTGAGCCTCGTCGTCGCGGTGGTCGCGGAGGGCACGTGACGCGCGCCCTCGCGGCCTGCGGGCTGATCGCCGCCGCGCTCGCCGCCCCGGCCCCGGCCTCGGCGGCGACGAACGATGTGATTCCCAAGGGCATCGCCGAGAACGTCGCGACGACCGGCGCGCGCACGTTCGTCGGCGTCCTCGAGACGCGGTTCTCACGGACAGCGGACGGGCGCGGCGCCACGGCGCGCTTCCTCGCCAACGGAGGCGACAACCGCTTCTTCATCAGCCGCAGGGGGAAGCTCAAGGTGCAGGTCGCCGTCGAGCTGCGCTGCGCCGGCGGCGCAGCCGGCTCGCAGCCGGTCGTCCACGTCTCCAAGACCTACACCGTGACCGTGCGCAAGCGCGGTGAGCACCTGTTGCGCACACGCTCGCTCGTCGCCCGCTGCGACGCAGGCGCGAAGCCCGCCGGCGATCCCGGCGTCAACGCCTGGCTCTGCCTGCGGCGCGCGTCGGGGACGCTGTGGGCCGCGAACGAGTACGGCGGGGCACGGGCGTGCGCCGCCGCGGAGCGCGCGGCGCGTCAGTTGGCGATGCCGCCGAGCACCGCGTAGGGGTGCGTCGCCCGCCAGGCGTCGGCGGCGGTGCCCTCGACGATGATGTTCTCCGCGCCGAGCGAATCGCCGCGCAGGCGCTCGGCCAGGGCCTTGGCCTCGTCCTCGGTCGCGACCGAGACGAAGACGTGCTTCCAGCGGCGCAGCGGCGCGAGCCCCTCGCCTTCGAGCCGGTCGGCGACGGTGAGCGCGTCAGCATGCGAGGCGAGGTCGATCCGCACCTCCCACTGCGCGCCGTGCTCGGCGGACTCGCGCGCCTCGCGCTGCTCGCGCGCCGCGCGCTCGGCGGCCTCCTGCTCGGGCGTCAGCGGCAGCGGCTCGGCCGGGTCCTTCCAGGCCTCCTCGACCGGATGCCACTGCGCGATCGACACGACGCCCCGCAGGTCGTGCGACTCGAGCACCTCGGCGACCGCGGCCGCGGCCGCGTCGGCCTGCGTGCTGTCGGCCGTGTAGACGAACACGTCGCGCCCGTCCGCCGTCACCGGCAGCCGTCCGCCGATGTGATCCTGCACCTCGCTCACGATCTCGCGCTCGTGCATGCCCTTGAGCAGATGGCCCGCGCCGATCTCGCTCTCCAGCTCCGCGTGAACCCGCCAGTCGTCACTCATGGCGCAAGCGTAGCTTCAGCGACTGCGCACGGTGAAGCTCACCGTCCGCGCCGCCGAGCGGTTCCCGGCGGCATCGGTCACGGTCGCGCTCGCGCGGTGCTTTCCGGCTGCGAGCCGCCTGCGTCCGACGCGGCCCGTGAAGGCGATCTTCGTCGTCGTGCCCTTGGCCCGCCGTGTCAGCGTCCCCTGCGCCACGGCACGCGTGCAGGCCTTGCGCTTGCGCAGCTTCCTCGCCGGCTTCCGGCAGGACGTGCCGACGCGGCGCCCGGGCAGCAGCCGCACGAGCGCGATGCGCACGGTCCCGGGCTCGGTCGCACGCAGCGTGATGGCGGTCCCGGTCCTGACCTTCTTCTTCTTCGGCTTCGGCTTCGCGGCGGACACCGCGGTCCTCCCCGGCCCGACCCGGAAGCTCTTCGGCACGAACGAGAAGGCGAGGATCTTCGGAGCCACCGTGTCGGCAGGAGCCGGGGTCGTGGTGGTCGTCGCCGGCGGAGTCTTCGGGCACTCGCTCGACAGCACGCGCACATAGACCGCGTAGAAGTCCGGCGAGATCCCCGGCAGCGCCGGGTCACCGCGTGAGGTGAAGACGGCGCAGCTGCCATCCCCGCTGATCGACGCGGCGAGCGCGCTGGCGTCCAGCAACGCCCCGTTGACCCCGTCCTTGCGCGAGATCGCCTGCGGAGCACCGTCGGGGAGCCGCCGCAGGAACAGCCGGTTCGTGAAATCGACGGCCGGGACGCCGAGATTCGTGGCGGAGCTCGCGAACAACACGCTCGAGCCGTCGGAGCTCAGGCCGGCGAAACCGGAGTCCTTGTCGGCGGGCGGACCGCCGGGCGTCGAGGATACGAGCCGCGTCGTCCGCGCTCCCAGGTCGCGGAGAAACACCTGCGTCGGCGCGGCGGCGGGCAACCCGAGACTCGTCGCCGAGCTCTCGAAGCCGACGATCCTCCCGTCGCTGCTGATCGCGGGGGCGACCGCCGTCGCCTTCGCCCCGTCGCCGTCGGCGCGCGAGACGAGCCGCGTCGCGCCGGCCGCCAGGTCGCGGACGAAGATGTCGGGCTCGATGTCCGCGTCACCGTCGCCGAGATTCGACGAGGTCGTCTCGAACACCGCGAGCCGGCCGTCACCACTGATGTCGGCCTTGCTCGCGCCCGCGTTCGCGAGCGCGCCCGCGGTGCCGTCGGCGCGCGAGACCAGCGTCGTGGTGCCGGCGTCGATGCCACGCACGAACGCGTCCGAGCGTGCGTTGGTGTCGCCCGTCACGAGGTTCGTGGCCCCGCTCACGAACACGACCGAGCGCCCGTCGGCCGAGATCCGCGGCGTGAAGCTGCCGCCGTTCGACGCCACGCCAGCGGGCCCGTCGGCGCGCGAGATCAGCGACGTCGTCGCCACTGCCATGTCGCGAACGAAGACGTCGTTCTGGCCGACGGTGTCGACCAGGTCGAGGTTCGACGCCGCGGAGTCGAAGGCGACCCGGTTGCCGTCGGCGCTGATCGTCGGGTCCTGAGCGAAGGCGTTCGCGGGCGCGCCGTCGACGCCGGACGCGCGTGAGACGAGGACCGTCTCCCCGGTCAGCAGGTCGCGCCGAGCGATGGACTGGCGGATCACGGCCGCGCCGGCCGAGAGGATCCCGGGCGAGACGGTCTGAAAGACGACGTAGCGACCGTCCTCGCTGATCTGCCTGGCTCCGGGAACGAACGATCCGTACGCCCCGACGAAGCGGGCGATCGCGTTCGTACCGGCGCCGCCCGGTCGGGAGACGAGCTCAGGGTCAGCTGGAGGCCCGCGGAAGAAGACCTGCGTGGTCAGGCCGTTCTGGTCGGGACTGAGCCCCGGAGCTCCGCCCGTCGCGAAGACGACGGCCGTGCTCGCGCCGGCGTACTCCACGTGGCCGCCGAACATGCCCTCCGGGCCGCCGGGACCGGTGGACAGCAGCGTGGTCGTCGTGCCCGCGAGATCACGCTCGAAGAGCGCAGCGGTCTCGGTGCCGGGCGGTCCCGTGAAGCCGAGGTTGGACGCCTCGGAGTTGAACGCCACCCGCGTGCCGGCGTTGTTGATCGCCGGCGTCTGCGAGCTCGCGCCGGCGATCGCGCCGGCGGCTCCGGTCGCCCGCGAGGCGAGCGTCGTCACGGCGGTCGACACACGGCGCACGTAGATGTCTGCTGACCCCGTCGTATCGGGACCGCCGGCCCCGTCAAGGTTCGTGGAGAGCGTGCGGAAGGCGATCGCATCGCCGTTGCCCGAGATCGACGGCTCCTCCGTGTACGAGTCGGCGACCGCGCCCCCGTCAGCGGCGCTCTGGCGTGAGATCAGCGTCGCCGTTGCAGCGCCGATGTCGTAGCGGTAGACGCTCGTCTCCGCGCCGGCGTCGGCGGGGTCGAGGTTCGTCGCCGTCGACGCGTAGGCGATGCGGTTGCCGTCGTCGCTGATCGACGGCTCATAGGACTCGCCGTTGGCCTTCATGCCGCCGCCGATGCGCGAGACGAGGGTCATCGACCCGCTCAGCGTGCGCCGGTAGACGTCACTGTCCGTCCCGCCGTCCGGGCCGAGCAGCCCGTCGAGGTTCGTCGCCGACGTCGCAAAGGCGACCGCCGAGCCGTCGCCGCTGATCACCGGTTCGCTCGAGTCGCCGTTGCTCTTGGTGCCGAACGGCCCGAGCGTCTGTGTGAGCAGCGTCGTCGTCTCCGTCTGACGGTCGCGCACGTAGACGTCCACGCGCGTGTCGAGGTCCTCCGGTGCGAGGTTCGTCGCCCGGCTCGCGAACGCGACGTAGCGACCGTCGTCGCTGATCGTCGGCGAGTACGAGTCGCCGTTCGCCGCGGCCCCGGCCGCCCCGCTCACGCGGGAGATCAGCGTCGTCGTCTGGGCGACGCGGTCGCGCAGGAAGACGCCGTTGAGGCGGTCGTCGTCAACGTCGCTGAGCCCGTCGGACTGCGAGGCGAAGGCGACGAAGCGGCCATCGGCGCTCGCGCCGATGCTGTCCGGGCGGTCGACGTTGTTGTAGAAGCCGGCGGACTCGTTGACGTCCTGGGCCGGGAACGGGCCGAAGCCGGACGGCACGCTGACCCAGAGCGTCGATCCCGGAGGGGCTGCCCCGGCCGTCGCGGTGGCAGCTAACGCGCACGAGAGCATGACCGCAATCATGCATCCGAGACGGCGCGAACACCTCATGGGGTCACGGTAGTGCACCCCGGTGGCCGGTGCCGACGAACGGCGGAGACTCAAGTGCCGGCAGTGCCGCGGGCGGATCATGCCGCCGCGATGCAGGTCGCTAGCATGGCGAGGCGCTGCGCCCGTAGCTCAGCTGGATAGAGCGTCGGTCTACGGAACCGAAGGTCAGAGGTTCGAATCCTCTCGGGCGCATCCTCGAATCCCCTGCGAAAGCTGGGGATTCTGCCGTTTCTAGGGCGATTTCTGCGAACCTCTGAACCAAGACCGAAACCGCTGTAGACGGGTCGAAACGGTCCCAGGTGGGCCGTTTCGTCCCCATGCCGTCCCCACCGCGAGGCTGCGGGTGCCGAGCGGATGCGGCTGGCAGGCCCGGCGGTTGAACGGGGCGGTCTCGAAAACCGTTGTAGGGGTAACCCCTCTACCGAGAGTTCGAAT
>JBBQKR010000091.1:0-8312 GCA_038327125.1 Solirubrobacterales bacterium | reverse complement strand
CGAGGACGTCGAGAACATCCTCCTCAAGCTGATCCAGGCGGCCGACTACGACGTCAAGAAGGCCGAGACGGGGATCATCTACATCGACGAGGTCGACAAGATCGCCCGCAAGGCCGACAACCCGTCGATCACGCGCGACGTGTCCGGCGAGGGTGTCCAGCAGGCGCTGCTGAAGATCCTCGAGGGGACGCAGGCGAGCGTGCCGCCGCAGGGCGGGCGCAAGCATCCCCACCAGGAGTTCCTGACGATCGACACGACGAACGTGCTGTTCATCTGCGGCGGCGCCTTCGCGAACCTCGATCAGGTGATCGAGCGGCGGATCGGCCACAAGGGCGTCGGCTTCGGCGCGGCGATCCAGGAGAAGTCCGAGCACGAGCCCGGCGAGATCTTCGCCCAGTGCCTGCCCGAGGATCTCGTCAACTACGGGCTGATCCCGGAGTTCATCGGCCGCCTGCCGGTGATGAGCGCGGTGCACCAGCTGACGCGCGCCGACCTGATCTCGATCCTCACCGAGCCGCGCAACGCGCTCACCAAGCAGTTCCAGAAGTTCTTCAACTTCGACGGGATCGAGCTCGTCTTCTCCGATGACTCGCTCAACTCGATCGCCGACAAGGCGCTCGAGCGTGAGACCGGCGCTCGCGGCCTGCGGTCGATCATGGAGGAGATCCTCCTCGACGTGCAGTTCGATCTGCCCTCGCGCCGCGACGTGAAGAAGTGCGTCGTCACCAAGGAGACGGTGATCAACGGGCTTCCGCCCACTCTGGTCACCGAGGCCGCCCCGCCCGAGGAGGGCGACGGGCAGGCCGAGGCCGCCGCCGGGTAGCCGACCGCATGGCCGGGCTCAAGTCGCTGAAGTTCAAGGCCGTCCCATGGCTCCTGGTGCTCGCGGCGATCCGCGTGCTCTACGAGCACTGGCAGCGGGTCGAGGAGCGCGACCGCCGGCGCGCGGCGGAGATCCTCAAGCGCTCCAAGGGGCTGCCGCACAAGATGGCCCAGAAGGACCGGCGCGACCTCGTCGACATCGCCAAGCGCGTGGACCACGTCGCCCTTGGCCGTGACCTCGCGAACGCGGCGACGCCGTTCCCCGTGCCGGGGCTGAAGTCCAAGCGGCCCAAGGGCTGAGCGGCGGCGTCCGCGGGGCGCGACGTACACTGCGCGGCCTGTGACGGACGACCCGAAGGCCCAGACCCGCTTCGACCCCGCCGAGGCGGAACCGCGCCTGATGCAGCGCTGGCTCGACAGTGGTCTGTTCGACGCCCCGGCGGAAGGCACGGCGGCCGAGAACTTCTCGATCGCGATCCCGCCGCCGAACGTCACCGGCGCGCTGCACATGGGGCACGCGCTGAACGGGACGATCCAGGACGTCCTGACGCGCACGAACCGCATGCGCGGCCGCCGCTCGCGCTGGATCCTCGGCACCGACCACGCGGGCATCGCCACGCAGAAGCAGGTCGAGAAGCGGCTGATCGAGCAGGGCACCTCACGCGAGGAGATCGGGCGCGAGGCGTTCGTCGAGCAGGTCTGGTCCTGGCGGCGGGAGTTCGGCGGCCAGATCATCGAGCAGTTCAAGCGCCTCGGCGCCTCGCTCGACTACACGCGTGAGCGCTTCACGCTCGACGACGACTACGCGCTCGCCGTGCAGAAGGTCTTCTGCGAGCTCTACGACGACGGCCTGATCTACCGCGACTACTACATGGTCAACTGGGATCCGGGCAGCCGTTCGGCGATCAGCGAGCTCGAGGTCGAGGATCGCGAGGTCACCGACACGCTCTACGAGATCGCCTACCCGTTGAGTGACGGCGACGGCGAGGTCGTCGTCGCCACCGTGCGCCCGGAGACGATGCTCGCCGACACCGCCGTCGCGGTGAACCCGGACGACGAGCGCTTCGCCCACCTCGTCGGGCGGACCGTCACGCTGCCGCTCGTCGGCCGCACACTGACGATCATCGCCGACGACTACGTCAAGACGGACTTCGGGACCGGTTGCCTGAAGATCACCCCGGGACACGACCCCAACGACTTCGAGATCGGCCGCCGCCACGGCCTCGGTGAGATCACCGTCATCGGCGAGGACGGGCGGATGAACGAGCAGGCCACGCGCTACGCGGGGCTGCCGGTCGCGGAGGCGCGGGAGCGGATCGTCGCCGCGCTGCGCGAGCAGGGCCTGCTGCGCGGCGAGGAGCCCTACACGCACACGGTCCCGTTCTCGCACCGCTCCGGTGAGCGCATCGAGCCGCTGATCTCACTGCAGTGGTTCATGAGCATGGGCGAGCTCGCGGCGCCCGCGATCGAGGCGGTCACGAGCGGTCGCGTCCAGATCCACCCCGAGTCCCAGTCGAGGCGCTACGTCGACTGGCTGGAGAACATCCGCCCGTGGTGCGTGAGCCGCCAGCTCTGGTGGGGCCACCAGCTGCCCGTCTGGTACCGCGGCGAGGACGAGACCTACGTGGGCATGCAGCCGCCCCAGGACCCTGGATGGACGCGCGAGGAGGACGTGCTGGACACGTGGTTCAGCAGCGCGCTGTGGCCGTTCGCGACGCTCGGCTGGCCGCAGGACACGCCCGATCTGCGCGCCTTCTACCCGACCGACGTGCTCTCGACAGCCCGCGACATCCTGTTCCTGTGGGTCGCCCGCATGGTGATGATGGGTCTGCGCTTCGCAGATAACGTCCCGTTCGAGCACGTCTACGTCCACTCGGTGATCCAGGCCCCGGACGGGCGGCGGATGAGCAAGTCGCTGGGGACGGGGATCGACCCGCTCGAGGAGATCGACAAGCACGGCGCCGACGCGGTGCGGTTCGGCCTGCTGGCGATGTCCTCAACGCAGGACGTCCGTTACTCGAGCGAGAAGGTCGAGCAGGGCCAGGCGCTGGCGACGAAGCTCTTCAATGCCTCGCGGTTCGTGCTGCTCAACGTGCAGCCGGGTGTCGCGGCGGCGCCCCGGCCGACGACGCCGGCGGACCGCTGGATCCTGTCGCGGCTGCAGCATGTGATCACCGACACCTCGCGGCGCGTCGACGAGTTCGAGTTCGCCCGCGCGGCGCTCGGCATCTACGACTTCGTCTACGGCGAGCTCTGCGACTGGTACCTCGAGCTGGTCAAGGGCCGCGAGTTCGACGAGGACCTCTCGGCGACGTTGCTGCATGTGCTCGGTGAGACCCTCGCCCTGGCGCACCCCGTGATCCCGTTCGTCACGGAGGAGATCTGGGATCTGATCCCTGCCACCGAAGGACTGCTCGCGGCCGGCCCGTTCCCGCAGGGTGACCCCGCGCTGCTCGACGAGGACGCCGAGACGCAGATCGGCGCGGTCATCGACGCCGTGCGGGCCGTGCGCGCGTGGCGCAACGAGGCCGGCGTCCCTGCCGGAGCGGTGCTGCCGGCCCGTCTGGTCGCGAGCGGGTACGAGCAGACGGCAGCGCTGGTCGCACGCCTCGCCCGCCTCGACCTGGAGGCCGGCGCCGCTGACCCCGCGGAGGCGGCGGCGAGCGTCGTCGTCCCCGGCGGCGCGGCAGAGCTGCTGCCCGCCGCGGGCGTCGATCCCCAGGAGCAGGAGCGCCGCCGCGCCGCTCGCCGCGCCGAGCTCGAAGGGGAGATCAGGCGCGCGGAGGGCAAGCTCGCGAACCCCGGTTTCGTTGCAAAGGCGCCCGCGGAGCTCGTGGCGACTGAGCGCGCGAAGCTGGACCAGCTGCGCGAGGAGCTCGCCGCCGGCTAGGCGGACGGCCGTGGCGGAACCCGCACGACAGCCCTCGCCGAACCGGCCCTGGACGCTTCAGGACGCCGAGCAGTGGCTGCTCGGTTTCGAGCTGTTCGGCATGACCTTCGGCCTGGAGCGCATGCGGCGCCTCCTGAACGTGCTCGGCGCACCGCAGGAGCGCTTTCGCTCGGTGCACGTCGTCGGGTCCAACGGCAAGTCCTCGACGACACGCATGCTCGCCGCGATCCTGCAGGGCCACGGGCTGCGGACCGGGGCCTACCTGTCGCCGCATCTCGTGTCGTTCACCGAGCGCATTCGCGTGGACGGGGAGGACGCGGGGGAGACACCGTTCGCTGAGGCCGCGCGCCGCACGGCACGCGCCGCGGCGACGGTCAACCGCACGCTCACGGGCGGCGAGGTCGTGACCCAGTTCGAGGCGCTGACGGCGATCGCCTATGACGAGCTGGCTCGTGAGGCCGTCGACGTCGCCGTCGTCGAGGCGGGGCTCGGCGGGCGCTATGACGCCACGAACGTGATCCCGTCGGAGGTTCAGGTGCTCACGAACGTCGCGCTCGAGCACACCCGCTGGCTGGGCCCGACGATCACCGCGATCGCCGAGGAGAAGGTCGACGTGGTGCGCCCGGGAGCCACCCTGGTCGCGGGCAGCGGGCTGCATCCCGACGCACTGGCCGTCGCCGAGCGCGTCTGCGCCGAGCGTGGCGCGCGCCTGGTGATCGCGCCCGCCGATCCGGGCGTGCCCGTGCTTGCCACCGGTGAGCACCAGCGCCGCAACTTCGCGCTCGCACGCACGGCCGCGGCGGCGTTCCTCGGGACGCTCGACGCGGAGGCGGTCGCGGCTGCGGCCGCGCAGACCGCGGTGCCCGGGCGCTTCGAGATCGTCGGCGAGCGGCCCGTCACCGTGTTCGACGGGGCGCACAATCCCGACGGGATGCAGAGCCTCGCGCAGGCGCTGCGCGGGTTTCTGGCCGGTCGCCCGCTCGTCGCCGTGGTCTCGGTGCTCGACGACAAGGACGCCGCCGCCATGCTGGGCGAGCTCGGCCCGCTGTGCAGCGAGATCATCGTCACGCGTGCCGCCAACCCGCGGACGCTTCCGCCGGCCACGCTGGTGTCGCTCGCTCGGCAGCTCGGTGGGCCGCCGACACGCGTGGTCGCCGAGCCGCACGCCGCACTGGCTGCGGCGCGCGAGGCCGCAGGCCCCGGCGGCGTTGCGCTGGTCACCGGCTCGATCTACCTGATCGCCGATCTGCTGCGCGCACCGGGCACCCGGGGGTCGATGCTGTGAGCGACGACGGCCCTTCGGTCCTCGCGATGGTGCTCGTGGTCGCGATGATCGTCGCGCTGGTGATCCTCGTGTTCTTCGGGCTCGGGTACCTGGTCGGGCGCCTGTTCCTCTGAGCCGGCCGCCCCCGGCAGGGTCCGGCCGACTCACGGCGAACCTTCCTCTACCCTTCCGGAACCACGTATGCCGCTTGCTCCTGCCATCTTCGGGATCAGCAACGGGACGCTCAACACGGTCGTGGAGCTCGTGCTCCTGGGGATCGTCGTCGTGTGGCTCGCGCTGGTCTGGTTCACCTTCGCCGACGCTCGCCGCCGGATCGACGACGGCCTGCTGGTCGGCTCCGCGGTGCTCGCGGCGCTCGTCTTTCCCTACATGGGCACCGTCGTGTACCTGATCGTGCGCCCGCCGGAGTACCTGGAGGACGTGCGCGAGCGCGAGCTGGAGATGCAGGCCGCCGAGGCGCGACTGCATTCGCTCGACTACCAGCTGTGCCCGCATTGCGATCACGTCGTCGGACGCGACTTCCTGCGCTGCCCGCACTGCCTGCGCAAGCTGCGCGACGCCTGCGGCACCTGCACGAAGCCGCTGGACCCCGACTGGCTGATCTGCCCGTTCTGCGAAGCCGAGATCCCGGGTGTGACGCCGCAGCGGCGCCCGCGCCGGCGCTCGCACGGGGACGACGACGCCCCCGATTCGATCGACGACGCCTACGGGGAGCCGTCGGCCTACGAGGAGTCCCAGAACGGCGACACCGTCGTCGCGGAACCCGACCCCGCGGTCGAGGCGGGCTACGGTGATGGATCGCTGACCGCGTATGACGAGCCGCTCGAGAGCAAAGCGCCGCCGTCGACGCAGCACTGACCCACCCCGAACACACGGAGATCTTCATGGACCGGACCCTCATCCTGGTCAAGCCCGACGCTGTCGCGCGGAACCTGACCGGCGAGATCCTCGCGCGCTTCGAGCGCAAGGGCCTGCGCATCGCAGCGCTCAAGCGGCAGACCATCAGCCGCGAGCTGGCCGAGCAGCACTACGCCGAGCACGCCGAGCGGCCATTCTTCGGCGAGCTCGTCGACTTCATCACCAGCGGCCCGCTGGTCGCGCTGATCCTCGAAGGGCACGAGGCCGTCGTCGCCGCACGCCAGGTGATCGGCTCGACCAACCCGCTCGAGGCGGCGACCGGCTCGATCCGCGGCGACTACGCGCTCGAAGTCGGCTCGAACATGGTCCACGGCTCGGATGCGAACGAGTCCGCCGCCCGCGAAGCGGCGCTGTTCTTCCCCGATCTGGCCTAGCCGCCTGCGGGCGGGCTGCGCAGAGCAAGCGATGCAGCCGTACGTCTGGACCCGACAGCACCGCCTGATCCTCGCCTCCGCCAGCCCGCAGCGGACCGCGATCCTCACGCAGCTCGGCATCGCCCACGAGACGAGGCCGACGGAGACAGCAGAACTCGAAGACGGCGAGCCGTTCGCGCTGGCCCAGGAGAACGCCCGGCGCAAGGCTCAAGCCGGACTTGACGCTTTGGCACCCGCCGAGCAGAGCACGGCCGTCGTCCTCGCCTGCGACACCGTCGTCGCCCTGGACGGGCGCGTCTACGGCAAACCGGCGGACACGGAGCAGACCACCGCTTTTCTGCGTGACCTCCAGGGCCGGACCCACGACGTGCTCGGCGCCCTTGCGATCGCAGCACCGGACGGGGTGATCCGCGAGCGCACGGACCGCACGCTCGTGACGTTCGCGCCCATGAACACTGCGCAGATCGCCACATACGTGGCGACAGGCGAGTGGCAGGGCCGTGCCGGCGGCTACGCGATCCAGGGCCGCGGCGGGGCGCTCGTTGAGGCGATCGACGGTGACTACCTCAACGTCGTGGGCCTGCCCGTCCCCGCCTTGCGAGCGCTCGTGCAAGGTCTCGTGCCGCCCTTCTGAGCACAGGCCCACCGCTACACTCCTCGTCGGCTCGGCCCGCGCGTCCAACACCGGCGGACGCAGGCAGGAACGGGGGCCGGGCCATCCGCGTCCACATGGGGATCTTCAGCTACCTGACCGGCATGGGCGGCCGCGACATGGCCGTCGATCTGGGCACCGCAAACACACTCGTCTACGTCCGTGGGCGCGGCATCGTGCTGTCCGAGCCCAGCGTGGTCGCGATCGACTCGCGCACCCATGAGGTGCACGCCGTCGGGATCGAGGCCAAGCGGATGCTCGGCCGCACGCCGGGCACGATTCAGGCGATCCGGCCGCTGAAGGACGGCGTGATCGCCGACTTCGACGTGACGGAGGAGATGCTCCGGCACTTCATCCAGAAGGTCCATCAGAACCGCTGGGCCCATCCGCGAGTCGTCGTCTGCGTGCCCTCGGGCGTGACGGGCGTCGAGAAGCGGGCGGTCGAGGAGGCCTGCCTGTCTGCCGGTGCGCGGCAGGCCTACCTGATCGAGGAGCCGATGGCCGCGGCGATCGGTGCAGGTCTGCCGGTCGGCGAGCCCACGGGCTCGATGATCGTCGACATCGGCGGTGGCACCAGCGAGGTCGCCGTGATCTCGCTCGGCGGCATCGTCGTCTCGCAGTCCATCCGGATCGGAGGCGACGAGCTCGACGAGGCGATCATCAATTACGCCAAGCGCGAGTACAAGCTGTTGATCGGCCAGCAGACGGCCGAGGAGGTCAAGCTCGAGATCGGGTCCGCCTACCCGATGGAGGACGAGGTCCAGGCCGAGATTCGCGGCCGCGACATGGTCTCCGGCCTGCCGAAGACCGTCGTGCTCACGAGCGAGGAGATCCGCGGCGCGCTCGAAGAGCCGCTCGCGCAGATCATCGATGCGGTCAAGGAGACCCTCGACCGCACCCCTCCCGAGCTCGCATCCGACATCATGGATCGCGGGATCATGCTCGCGGGCGGTGGCTCGCTGCTGCTGGGGCTCGACGAGCGCCTGCGGGAGGAGACCCAGATGCCCGCGCACCTGGCCGAATCGCCGCTCACCTGCGTGGCGGTCGGGTCAGGCCGCTCGCTCGAGGAGTTCGAGGTCATTCATCGCGCCAACCGCAATCAGAGGAGCCGCCGCCGGCGCTACTAGCGTCAGTCGCCAGGCGCGAAACCTCATGTTCATCCACGACTACTTTCTGACGTGTACGACAAGTCGGTTCGACGGCGCCGGGTAACCCTCGCGCTCCTCGTGGCGTCCGCGCTGCTGTTGCTCACCGTCTACTTCGGTGAGTCGACCGGTGGCGGGCTGCACAGCGTCCAGCGTGGCGTTCTCGAGGTCGTGTCGCCGATCCAGGAGGGCGCGAGCCGTGCGCTCAAGCCCGTGCGCGACCTCG
>JBBQKR010000090.1:0-8326 GCA_038327125.1 Solirubrobacterales bacterium | reverse complement strand
TGCGCCGTCCCGGCGGATCGGTGGCGAGGAACGCAGTGGAGAAGAACTGCCCAGCCCCGAGGATCAGCTGCGAGACGCCGCCGAGCAGGACAAGGTGCAGCGCCAGCCAGTGCCCGTACCAGCCGAGCAGGCCGGCGGCGTTGAACACAGCCGCTGCGGCGCCGGCGAGCATGAACGCGATCCCCACCGTGAAGAACGCGGCGAGCATGTCGGTCGGCCGCAAAGCACCAGGTGCCATGCGCCGCACGGGCCGGCGACGTGTTCGTCCGACAGGCAGGCCGTCCGCCGTGTCGGGAAGGGACGGAACGGGCATGGGCGAGAGTTTTGCACAAGGCAACTAGGCAAAGCCACCACGGCAGTGATAGTTTGCCCATTGGTCATGGTCAAACAGCGTCCGGAAGAGTCGGTTACCCGTAGCGCACCGACCGGGGGCAAGGCATCAAGTGCTCACGGCCATCACCTCCGCCGGGCCGTTCTCGGCTCGCTGGCGCTCGCCGCATTGACCGCTGCGGGCGAGGGTCAGGCATGGGCTGGAACGCTGCTGCCCGAGCGCGGCGGATCTCCCAACGCGGACAGCATCGCGTCGCTCTACGCGATCGTCCTTGTCATTGCGGCCGCGGTGTTCCTGCTGGTGGTCGCCGCGCTCATATACGCGCTCGTTCGCTACCGCGCCAGCAAGAGCAACCCGGCCGGCGCGCAGATCCACGGCAACAAGCGCCTTGAGATCGCGTGGACCGTCGCCGCGACAACGCTGATCGTCGTGATCGCAGCGTTGTCCCTCGCGCGGCTCAGCTCCATCGAGCATCCGGGGCCGGCATCCGCAAAGACGCTGGCGGCGGCTGCGGTCGCCGGCGTGGGTCCAGCTGAGCACGGCACGCTGCACATCAAGGTCGTGGGACGCCAGTACGTGTGGATGTACCGCTACCCCGGCGGCGTCTACTCCTTCCAGGAGATGGTCGCCCCGGTCGGCGTGACGGTGAAGCTGGACATCGTCTCCGTGGACGTCGCGCATTCCTGGTGGATCCCCAAGCTCGGCGGCAAGTTCGACGCCATCCCCGGCCTCGTCAACCACACCTGGTTTCGCATCGAGCGGGCCGGCCTATACACCGGTCAGTGCGCGGAGCTGTGCGGTCGCAACCACGCGAACATGCTCGCGCAGGTTCGCGGCGTACCGCCGGCGGCGTATGCGCGCTGGATCGCCCGTCAACGCCAGCTCATCTCGCAGGCAAACGCCGCAGCAGCGCGCGAGCGCCAGCAGATCCTGTCCAGCGAGCGGTGAGGAGCGGGCATGACGACGACGCAGATCATCCAGGGCGCGCGACCGGCGGCGGCCGTCCCGCAGATCGTCGTGCATCGGGTCGAGCCCCCGACGCAGCGCGGCTGGCTGAGCTGGCTGACGACCACCGACCACAAGCGCATCGGCGTGTTGTACCTGGTCACCGCGATGGGGTTCATGCTCGCCGGCGGCGTGGAGGCGCTGCTGATGCGTTCTCAGCTCGCCGAGCCCGACAACACGCTGCTGACGCCACAGATCTACAACCAGGTCCTGACGTTGCACGGCACGACGATGGTGTTCCTCGCCGTGATGCCGCTGTGGGCGGGCTTTGCCAACTTCCTCGTACCGCTGCAGATCGGGGCGCGGGACATGGCGTTCCCGCGGCTGAACGCGCTCTCCTACTGGCTGTTCCTGGGAGGCGGGCTCGTCTTCTACGGGTCGCTGCTGTTCAGTCCGCCGGAAGCGGGCTGGACCGCATACACGCCGCTGTCCTCGGGCCCATACATCCCGGGCAACGGCACGGACGCCTGGATCTTCCTGATCCACCTCACCGGGATCAGCTCGATCATCGGCGCGTTGAACATCACCGTCACGATCGCCAACATGCGCGCGCCGGGCATGGGCTGGGGGCGCCTGCCGCTGTTCTGCTGGTCGATGCTCGCCCAGGCAGCGATGGTCCTGGTCACGTTCCCGGTGATCGCCGGCGCAGTCACGATGCTGCTCACCGACCGGCACTTCGGCACCTGCTACTTCGAGCCGTCTTGCGGCGGCTCAGCGCTGCTCTGGCAGCACCTCTTCTGGTTCTTCGGCCACCCGGAGGTGTACATCATGATCCTGCCGGCGTTCGGCGTGATCTCCGAAGTGCTGCCGGTATTCGCGCGCAAACCGATCTTCGGCTACAAGGCGATCGCCGCGTCGAGCATGGGCATCGCCTTCCTCTCGACGCTGGTGTGGGACCACCACATGTTCGCCACGCCGATGCCGATCGCCGTGCTCGCGTTTTTCATGCTCTCCTCGATGCTGATCGCCATCCCGACAGGGGTGAAGGTCCTCAACTGGGTGGCGACGCTGTTCCGCGGCTCGATCGTGATGGCCACTCCGCTGTATTTCGCCGCGGGGTTCCTGGTGCTGTTCACCCTCGGCGGGATCACCGGCGTGATCCTGGCGATCTTCCCCGTCGACCGTCAGCTCACCGACACGTACTTCGTCGTCGCGCACTTCCACTTCGTCCTCGTAGCGGGAGCCGTCTCAGGAGTCATGGCCGGTCTGTACTTCTGGTTCCCGAAGATGACCGGCCGGATGCTGTCCGAGCCGATCGGGAAGGCCTCCTTCTGGCTCCAGTTCGTCGGGTTCCTCATGACGTTTCTGATCCAACATTCGCTCGGGCTGTCCGGAATGCCGCGGCGTGTCTACGAGTACTCGGCGAGCAGCGGCTGGGGCACCGAGAACCTCATCTCCAGCGTCGGCGCGTTCATCCTCGCCACCGGTGTCCTACTGACCGTCTGGAACGTCCTGCGGAGCCTGCGAGGCGGCCGGCCGGCCGGCGCCGACCCGTGGAAGGCCAACACGCTCGAGTGGTTCACCACCTCGCCGCCGCCGGCCCACAACTTCGACGTCGTCCCGCGTGTCATGTCCGTGGAGCCACTGAAGGACATTCGCCGCCAGATTCAAGTGCAGACTGACGGCAGGGTGAAGTCGTGAACGACTCCTCGTTCATCCTGCTGCTCTCTTTCCTCTACATCGGCGGTCTCATCGTGCCGGCTGCGCTGCTCGCCGGCGCGTTCACCGGCGAGGGCAGCGACGAGCCCATCGAAGAGCGCCAGGACCACGACGATGACCCGCCGGGCGGCTCCCCCTGGCAGCCCCATTGGGGCCCTCGCCTTCCGGGGACGGGGTCCAGGCGAACCCGGCTGCGCGGAAGGGAGCAGCTGCCGCCCGCAGGGCCAGGCTCGCCGCGCCGAGACACACACGCCAAACATGCCCCGGTGAATGTTCCATGAGGGACACAGGTGAGGCCGACTTGCGCGCCATGTTCGGTGCAGGCTCGTGGGGCGGCCCCTCGAGCTGGTGCCTCGCGTGTGCAGCCGTCTGGGCCGGGGCTGGAGGTGTCGTCGCCGCCGTCAACAGCGCAGCCCCTTTCGACCACGGCTCGTGGCTGGCCGCGTACCTGGTTCTCGTCGGTGGGCTATCTCAGGCCTCGCTCGGCGTTGGCGTGCAGCTCGTGCACGCGACCGGGTCACCGGCGCACGTCGCCTATACGCGCTTGGCGCTCTGGAACCTCGGCACGGTCGTCGTGCCTGCCGGTGTGCTCAGCACCGACCCCGACCTCGTCAGCGCCGGCAGCTTCGTGATGCTCGCTGCGTTGGTGTCGTTCTCAAGTGCGGCGGTGAACCCACAAGTCCGCGGGCGAACGCTCGTCTATCAGCTGGTCGTCGCTGCCCTTGCCGGCAGTGTCCTGGTGGGAAGCGCCCTGGGTGACGCCGCTCCCGGAAGCTGGCTGTAAACCAACAGAGGAGGACACGTCATGCCGGTAGCCATCCGCGAAGCGCAGGTGTCGTGGGAAGGAACACTCGCCGCTGGTTTCGGCGAGCTGAGGTCGGGAAGCGGCGCGCTCGACGGCCGGGAAGTCACCTGGGCGTCCCGGACCCAGCGGGCTGATGGACGGACAAGCCCGGAGGAGCTGTGCGCCGCCGCTCACAGCTCATGCTTTGCGATGGCTCGAGCTCGACGAGCTCGACGCGCTGATCTCGCAGGCAGCGGCGCTGTGCCCGGTCTCGGGCCTGTTCACGGGCGCGAAGGTCAGCGTCCAGGCCCAGCTGCTCGACGCGACGCGGGACGCGGCCGCCTAGGGTCCTAGGGCGTGTTGGCAGACGCTTCGCGTGCCATGTCCCCGCGCAGCTCGATACGGCAGGCGGCGGCGTCCGGGTCCTCGATGACGAAGTTCGTCAGCTTCGTCTCCGGATCCAGCGCGTCCAGCAGGCCACGAGTGATCCCCCGATGCATTGTGCACACGATCGCCTGCCGCTCGCGGACGACATCCCGATAGGGGCAGTTGCGTAGGCAGTAGGTCATCCGCCCGTCTTCGCCGACCTCACGCTCAGGCTGGAAGCCCAAGGCCGTGAGGGCCGCGTGCATTCGTTCCTCGGGGCCCAGGCGCTCGTCCTCCGACGCCAGGTCAGCTCCGATCTTGCGTCCGGAAGCCTCGATCTCTCGTAGGCCGACCTTGCTCGAAGTCATCGTCCGCACCAGCCAGCGGCCAAGATCTGCGTAGGCGGTCGGTGGGTCGCCGCCGGGCAGAGCAGACGGGTTGATCGACCACTGATCGCTCGGCCGCCCCCGTGCCTGTCGCTCCCTGCTGCGAAGGATCATGCCGGTCCGCTCCAGGTGCTCCAGGTGCAAGCGCACGCCGTTGCGATGCAGTTGCAGCAGTTCGGCGAGTTCGAGCGTGCTCGCCGGCCGTCGCAGGTCCGCGAGAGCAGCGAAGATCCGTGCCCGAGTTGGCTGCGCGAGCGGACCCTCGGTCGGTGTCTGGACATCCATCCGTCAAGTTTTGCACAGCACCGCTGTCAAAACTAACCGTCGTGTCCTCGTCAGCTTGTGTTGTCCTGCCGGGACTGGAGGAAGGCGGCGAGGCTCTCCTGCCGCTGAACGGCCCGGCTGCCCCCGGTCCAGAAGTGCGAGAGAGGCCCGACGGTCAGCGTCTGGTAGCTTTGCACAAGAGCGTTGGGCAAAATGGAGGCCTCGCATGACGTACGTGATCACTGAGCCTTGCATCGGCACCAAGGACACGTCCTGTGTCGAGGTGTGCCCGGTCGACTGCATTCACCCGACGCCTGAGGAGTCCGGGTTTGGGGCTGCGGACATGCTCTTCATCGACCCCGAAGAGTGCATCGACTGCGATGCGTGCGTGGAGGCCTGCCCGGTGGACGCGATCTTTTCCGAGGATCAGGTTCCCGCCGAATGGGAGCACTACACGGTTCTCAACGCCGAGTACTACACCCGGCCCGCAGTCCCGTGAACGCGGCGTCCCGAGGCTGAGCGTCGTGCAAGCCTCCAGCTCCGCCCGTCGCTGGGCCAGGTGGCCGGACACGCAGGCGGCACGTCGCCTGGGGGTCCGCTACCCGATCATCCAAGGCCCGTTCGGCGGGGGCAGCTCCACCGTGCAGCTGACAGCGACGGTCTCGAACGCCGGAGCGCTGGGATCATTCGGCGCTTATGGCCTGCCGGCGGACGAAATCGCCGCGGTCGTCGGCCAGATCCGCGAGTTGACCACCAGCAGCTTTGCGGTGAACCTGTGGGTGTCCACGCATGACGTTCCCGAGCAGGAGATCACGCGCGCACGGTTTGACGCAGCCGTCGAGCAGCTGCGCCCGGTGTACAACGTCTGCGGTGTCGCGCCTCCTCCGTACCCCCAGCGGTTCGCGCCGGAGTTCGCGGAGCAGATTGACGCGCTGCTGCGCGCCCGCCCGCCAGTGTTCAGCTTCGTCTTCGGCGTCCCCGATGAACACGTATTCGAAGCGTGCAGGGAGGCTGGCATCGCCACGATCGGCACCGCATCCAGTGTCGAGGAGGCCGTCGCGCTTGATGAGGCCGGCGCCGACCTCATCGTCGCGTCGGGCTTTGAGGCCGGCGGTCACCGCGTCTCCTTCCTTGCGCCGGCAGAAGAGTCCCTGACCGGAGGTCTCGCGCTCATCCCCGCCGTGGCTGATCACGTGAAGGCTCCCGTGATCGCCGCCGGCGGCATCGCCGACGCTCGCGGGATCCTCGCGGCGCTGGACCTCGGCGCTCAGGGCGTGCAGATCGGCACTGCGTTCCTTGCAACCGACGAGTCCGGTGCCTCCACCGAACACCGTGAGGCACTGTTCGACGCGCCCGCGACCGAGCTCACCCGCGCGCTCACGGGCCGCCTGGCTCGAGGCATCCCGAACACCCTCCTCGGTCTGCTCGCAGCCGCCGGGCAGGACACCCTGCCGTTCCCCTACCAGGCATACCTCCTGAAGCCGATCTTCGCAACAGCCGAGATTCATGACCGCTTGGAAATGGCCAAGCTGTGGAGTGGGCAGGCGACAGGCCTGCTCAC
Source organism: Solirubrobacterales bacterium (assembly GCA_038327125.1). Taxonomy (GTDB): domain Bacteria; phylum Actinomycetota; class Thermoleophilia; order Solirubrobacterales; family Solirubrobacteraceae; genus F1-60-MAGs163. The sequence continues at coordinate 1,970 of JBBQKR010000090.1, read as the reverse complement.
CCATCGCCGCGCCGCAGATCTCGTCGGAGCCCTCGTCGCCGACACCGAGGATCTGCTCACCCAGAGCCCACGTCACGAAGCCCAGGCTGGGCAGGCAGCGTTGGTCTCCTCCCTGGAGCGGTGGGCCAACGAAGGTGGATGCCTCGGCCCTGACCCCCGCGAATACACGACCACCGACGACACACAGCACAGCCGCTTTGAGATCCGTGCGGCCGGGAAGCCGGCCGGTTCCCTGGCATACCAGCGGCGCTGCGGCCTGATCGCGCTCGAGCACACCGAAGTTCGGCCGGAGTTCCAGGGCCGGGGTGTCGCCGGCAAGCTGATCCAGGCTGCCCTCCAGAGCGCGCGGGAACGCGAGCTCATCGTGCTTCCGCTCTGCCGGTACGTGAGCGGCTACATCGCCAAGCACGACGAATATCTGGATCTCGTGCCGGGCGCCCAGCGCGAAGACTTCGACCTCCCGGCCGGAACGTGAGTTGAGGACCGCGCATGACCAGGCGGCTGGGATGATCGAGGTGAGCGCGACGCCGCCTCCTCGAGAATGAGCAGTGGAGCCCGCATCGACGTTCGCCTGAAGCGGGCCTACGAGCCTGCGGTGCCCTCGGACGGCTATCGCGTCTTGATCGACCGGCTCTGGCCAAGGGGGGTGTCGCGGGCGCGAGCCGCGTTGGACGACTGGGACCGGGAGTTGGCGCCGAGCACCGAGCTGCGGCAGTGGTTTGGCCACAAGCCAAGCCGCTTCGAGGACTTCCGTCGACGCTACATCGAAGAGCTGCGCCCGCAACGTCCGCGGATTACGGTGCTCCGGCGCCGGGCCCGAGAGGGCACGCTCACGCTCGGTGTACGCCGCTCATGACACCGAGCACAACGACGCGGTCGTGATTGCCGACGTCTTGCGTCACGGCTTGCCGCGCGAACCGATCGAGGACGCGCTCGGTGCGTAGCGCGCCGGCACACAATCGGCCGGTGCGCGACCCGTCCCACCACGGCGAGCTCTTGGTTGAGCCACGCACGCCGTTCCGTCTCGACCTGACCGCGTGGGCGCTGCGTCGTCGCTCGCACAACATCGTCGATCGCTGGGACGGGCGCCTCTATCGCCGAGCCGTGATCGTGGGTGACCAGGCGATGGCGCTCGGCGTGACCCAGGGCGGCCCGGTCCTCGCGCCTCGCCTTACAGCCACGCTCGCCGGCGTGCACGTCGACGCTCCCGCAGAGGCGAGCGCGCGCGCTGAGCTCGACCGCGTCCTGGGGCTCTCGGTCGACCTCTCGGGGTTCGCCGCGATGGCCGACGCTGACCCGCAGCTCGACCAGCTCGCCCGTGATCTGCGAGGCCTCAGACCGCCGCGCTTTCCGACCGTCTTCGAGGCATTGGTCAACGGCATCGCCTGCCAGCAGTTGTCGCTGGACGTCGGGATCCACCTACTCAACCGCCTGACCGCTGCCCACGGACGCCCGGTCCCGGAGGATCACGACGGATTGCGCGCGTTCCCGGGGCCGGCAGACCTTGCGTCTGTCGAACCCGACCAGCTGAAGGCCATGGGTTTCAGCTTGGCCAAGTCCCGCGCGATCGTCGAGACCGCCGCGTCAATCGTCGACGGCGACCTCGATCTGGAGTCGCTCCAGATCCTCGACGACGTAGCCGCGGTCGAGCTGCTCACGGGGCTGCATGGCGTCGGCCGCTGGACGGCGGAATACGTGATGCTGCGCGGCCTGGGCCGGCTGCACGTCTTTCCCGGAGACGACGTCGGTGCGCGGAACAAGCTCCAGCACTATTTCAGCATTGAAACCCCACTCGACTACGAGCGCATCGGACGCCTGGTCGCACGATGGCGACCCTACGCGGGCATGGTGTACTTCCACCTGCTGCTCAACTCGCTGGCCGAGTCGGGATTCGTGGCCCGAGACATGAACGAACGAGAACCGCGGGTGGCCAACGCGCCTGCGAGTGACAAGGAACCACAAGAGTGAAC
>JBBQKR010000089.1:0-8345 GCA_038327125.1 Solirubrobacterales bacterium | reverse complement strand
CTCACCGGCATCCACGCAGATCACCGGCTCCCCGCGCGACCACAGCAGCCGCGCCGCCGCAGCGCCCGACCGCGCAAGACCGACGACGAGCCACGGACCGGGCGGAATCGGAGGACGGTGCGGTGCCACGGGAGACCCGCGAGGTGATCGAGGCCTGGTAAAGGGTGAAGCCGATGGCGGCGCAGATGATCGCGATGATCCAGAAGCGCAGGATGATCTTCGTCTCCGACCAGCCGCGCATCTCGAAATGGTGGTGGATCGGCGCCATCAGGAAGACGCGCTGGCGGAACGTGCGGAACGCGAACACCTGGATCATCACGCTGAGCGCCTCGATCACGAAGATCCCGCCGATCAGGATCAGCAGGATCTCGGTGTTCGTCATCACGGCGATCGCGCCGACCGCGCCGCCGAGCGCCAGTGACCCGGTATCGCCCATGAAGATCGTCGCCGGGAACGCGTTGAACCACAGGAAGCCGATGCAGGCGCCGACGACGCAGGCACTGAGCAGCGCGAGGTCGCGGTCGCCGGTGGTGATGAACGTGATGCCGATGTACGCGAGCATCACGATCCCGACGCAGCCGGCGGCGAGACCGTCGAGCCCGTCGGTCAGGTTGACCGCGTTCGCGCTGCCGGCGATCACGAGGTAGATCAGGATCGGGAACGCGAAGCCCAGGTCGACGCTCGCATCGACGAAGCGCAGCCGCACGGACGTCGTGATGCCGGCCTGCTCGGTCGCGACCCACCACAGCGCCAGCGAGATCAGGATCGTGATCACCAGCTTCGTCCGGCCGCGCAGGCCGAGCGAGCGGCGCTTGACGATCTTCACGTAGTCGTCCGCGTAGCCGAGCGCGCCGCAGGCCAGCAGCGTCCCGAAGACGCCGATCGCACGCCAGTCCCCGTTGGAGAGGATCAGGAACGGGACCGAGATCGCGAGCAGGATGATGACGCCGCCCATCGTCGGCGTTCCCGCCTTGGCGTGGTGCCCGGCAGGGCCCTCCTCGCGGATGTGCTGGCCGAACTGGCGGTCGTGCATGAAGGCGATGAACTTCGGCGAGAGGAACACGCAGAGCAGCAGCGCGGCGGTTCCGCCGATCAGGACCTCACCCACGCCCTATGCCTCCTGCGCCTCGAGCGCTTCGAGCGCCTCGGCGACGACTTCCAGCCCGACGCCGCGCGAGCCCTTGACGAGCACGGTGTCCGACGGCTCCAGCAGGCGTGGCAGCAGCGCCGCCGCCTGTGACGCGGACTCGACGACGTGCACCTCGCCGCCGTGCTCGGTGCCCGCGTGGGCGGCGAGCGGGCCGACGGTGATCAGCACGTCCACCCCGGCCGATCGGGCATGTGCGCCGAGCTCGGCGTGGAAGCGACGCTCGTCGGGCCCCAGCTCGAGCATGTCGCCGAGAACGGCGACGCGACGCGCCTGGGCCGTCTCGGCGAGGTCGTCGAGGGCGGCCCGCATCGACATGGGGTTGGCGTTGTAGCAGTCGTTGATGACGACGACGCCGTCGCGCAGCGCGATCCGCTCGCCCCGCAGCCGCGACAGGGCCACGCGCACGGCGCCTGCGGGCTCGACCCCGATCGCACGCGCGGCAGCGAGCGCGGCGAGCGCGTTCAGGCGCATGTGCGCGGAGCCGAACGGCACGGTCAGGCCCGCCGGCAGCTCGTCGACGTCCCCGCCCGGCCCGAAGGTGACGGTGCGGATGTCACTGCGGCGGTGCGCATCCAGCAGCGGCTCGCCGGCCGGCACGACCGCGGTCGCGTGTGCCGGCAGGTCGCGGATCAGCTCGGCCTTCGTCGCGGCGATCGCCTCGATCGTGCCGAGCAGCTCCAGGTGCACCGGCCCGACGTTGACGATGACGCCGACATCGGGCTCGGCGATCGCGGCCAGCTCGGCGATCTGGCCGCGCCCGCGCATCGCCATCTCCAGGACGAGCGCCTGCGTCCCGGCGGGCGCACTGAGGATCGTGAGCGGCAGGCCGATCTCGGTGTTGAGGTTCTGCTCGGTCGCGACGACGCTGCGGTGCGGCTCGAGCATCCCGCGCAGCAGGTCCTTCGTCGACGTCTTCCCCGTCGATCCCGTGACTGCGACGACGCTCGCGCCGAGCTCACGGCGCCAGCTCGTCGCCAGCCACTGCAGTGCCCTCAGCGGGTCCTCAGCGGTCAGCAGCGCGCCGGTCCCCGCGGAGCGCGCGGCGTCCGCGTTGCGCGGGTGGACGAGCACGCCCCAGGCTCCGGCTGCGAGCGCCTGCCCGGCGAACGCGCCGCCGTCGTGGTGCTCGCCGGCGAGCCCGACGAAGAGGTCGCCCTCGTCGACGGCGCGTGAGTCGATCACGACACGGACAGGGCCGCTGCCCGGCGCCGGCCCCGCCTGCAGCTGTGCACCCGCGGCCTGCGCGATCCACGCGGCGTCCCGGGAGCGCATCAGCCCGCCCGCACCGCGCGCAGCGCATCGCGGGCGACGTCCACATCGTCGAACGGCAGCGTGTGTCCCTCGGCGAACTCCTGGCCCTGCTCGTGGCCCTTGCCGGCGATCACGACGACGTCACCTGCGCCGGCACGCTCGATCGCCGCGGTGATCGCGCCGCGGCGGTCCTCGATCGCCTCGGCCTTCGCGGCCAGCCCGCCGGGAACGCCCGCGAGAACCTCGCCGATGATCGCCTGCGGATCCTCCGAGCGCGGGTTGTCCGAGGTGACGATCGCCGTGTCGGCGAGGCGCGCTGCGATCTCCCCCATCAGTGGCCGCTTGCCGCGGTCGCGGTCGCCGCCGCAGCCGAAGACGGCGATCACGCGCCCGCGCGCGATCTCGTGCGCCGCGTGCAGCACGTTCTCCAGCGAGTCGGGGGTGTGCGCGTAGTCGACGAGGACGGCGAAGTCCTGCCCCTCCTGCACCGGCTCGAAGCGCCCCGGCGCACGGCCGGCGTGCGGGAGCGCGGCGGCCAGTGTGTCGTCGTCGGCGTCCAGGGCGCGCGCCGCAGCGATCGCGCAGAGCGCGTTGAGCACGTTGAAGCGCCCCGGCAACGTCGTGCGCCAGGCGCGCCCGCCGGCGGCGAACGCCGAACCGTCGAGGCCCGTCTGCACGTCGGTGGCGCGCAGCTGGGCGTCTGCGCTGTCGATCCCGACGGTGACGGTCCCCGCGAACTCGCCGGCGAGCCGGCGCCCGTACGGGTCGTCGACGTTCGCCACCCGCACCGCCGGGCCGGCGGCGAAGAGCTCGCGCTTGGCCAGGAAGTACTCCTCCATCGACGGGTGGAAGTCGAGGTGGTCCTGCGTGAGGTTCGTGAAGACCGCGACCGCCCAGTGGATCGCATCGGCGCGGCGCAGCTTCAGCGCATGCGAGGAGACCTCCATCACGCACGCCTCGTCGCCCGCGCCGAGCATGCGCGCGAACAGCGCCTGCAGGTCGATCGCCTCGGGCGTGGTGCGCACCGCCGGCTCGGCCGCGCCGCCGACGACCTGTTCGACGGTTCCCAGCAGCCCGGTCCGGCGGCCGGCGGCCTCCAGCAGCGAGCGCAGCAGGAAGGCCGTCGTCGTCTTGCCGTTCGTCCCGGTGATCCCGGCCATCGCGAGCGTGGCGGTCGGATCTCCGTTCAGGCGCGCCGCGACGGGCGCCATCGCCGCGCGCACGTCGGGCACGAGCACCTCGGGGACCCCGAGGCCAAGCGGCCGCTGCACCACGAGCGCCACTGCGCCGTGCTCGATCGCCTGCGGCGCGAAGTCGTGCCCGTCACGGGTGAACCCGGGGACGCAGAAGAACAGGCCGCCGGGCTGGACGGCGCCGGCGTCGTAGGCCAGCGACGTCACCTCGGCCTGGGGCAGCGCCGTCGCGCCGCCCACGCCGTCGCCCAGGAGGTCCTGCAGCAGCATCGCCCGCTGAGGGTACCCGCGCCCTACGACGGCGGGATCCTTAGGTAGGGAAGCGCGAACGAGGCGATCTTGCCGAACGCCGGCGCTGCGACCTCACCACCGTAGATCGCGCCGTGTGGCTCGTTGACCACGACCGCGACGAGCAGGCGGGGATTGGACGCCGGCGCCATGCCGACGAACGAGGCCACGTACCGCTCCTCGGAGTACTCGCCGGTCGCCGGATCGATCTTGTTCGCGGTGCCGGTCTTGCCCGCGAGCTCGTAGCCGGGGATCTTGACCTCGCTCGCCGTGCCGCCGGGAGCCAGCACGCCCTCGAGCATCTTGCGCACCTCGTGCGCGGTCTGTGTCGAGATGACCCGCTTCCCGCGGGAGACCTGAGTCGGCCGCCCGTCCATCGCCTGGACGATGCGCGGCTTGCGCAGGATGCCGCCGTTGGCGATCGCCGCGTACGCCGTCGCCATCTGGATCGGCGTGACGAGCTCGCCCTGACCGATCGGCAGGTTGCCCATCGAGGAGCCCGAGTAGTCCTTGTACTTGAGGACGAGGCCCTGCTCCTCCCCGGGCAGGTCGACGCCGGTCGGCGAGCCGAAGCCGAACTTGCGCACCCACTGGTCGAAGCGCTTCCCGCCGAGCCGCTGGCCGATCGTGATCGCGCCGACGTTGCTCGACTGGGCGAGGATCCCGGCGGTGTCGAGCGTCACCCAGCCGCGCGTGTGCGACTCCCCGATCGTGCGGTCGGCGACCTGAATCTGGGGAGCCAGGTTGAAGGATGTGCGCGGCGTCACCTCGCCCTCCTCGAGGGCTGCGGCGACGGTGAACGCCTTGAACGTCGATCCCGGCTCGAACGTCGATCCGACGGCCTGGTTCTGGAGCGCCCACGCGGGCGCCTTGCTCGGGGCGTTGGCGTCGATCCGCGGCCAGTTGGCGACGGCGAGCAGCGACCCGTCGCGGGGATCCATCACGATCGCCGACGCCGACTTGGGCTGGTACGTCTGGCCGACGCCCTGGAGGACCTCCTCGGTGCGCTCCTGCACCTCGGCGTCGAGCGTCAGGCGCAGCCGGCGACCCGGGCGCGCGCGGCGCACGTCCTGGACCTCGATCGCCTGACGGCCACCGTCGAAGACCGTGCGCTGCTGACCGTCGCGTCCGCGCAGCGCCTTGTTCAGCTCGTACTCGAGGCCGAACAGGCCGTCCCCGTCCAGTCCGACCGCACCGACGACCTGCGAGGCGAGCATGCCGCGCGGATACGAGCGCAGCGACCCGGCGGTCAGGTCGATGCCTTCGATCTTCAGCGCCTTGATCCTGTCCGACGCGGCAGCGGGCAGACGCCGGGCGAGGTAGACGAAGCCCGTGTCGCGGCGCGCGAGCTGCTTGGCGAGCGCGTCCTCGGGCATCTTCAGGATCGGCGCCAGGCGCCCCGCCGCGCGCACCGGATCCTTGACGAGGTACGGGGTCGCGGAGACGTCATCGGCGGGCTCGGAGGTCGCGAGCGGCGCACCGTGGCGGTCGAGGATCGCGCCGCGGCGTGCGGGGACCTCCTTGACGGCCATCTGCTGCGAGGACGCGGCGCTCGCGAGCCCGGAGCCCTTGATCACGGCCATGTAGCCGGCACGGCCCGCGGCGATCGTCAAGAGGACGAGGAACCCGGCGAACAGCACCCGGACCCGCGTCTGCACTTTCGGCACTGCTACCCCCCCGCACCTGCGGCGATGCCGCCTGTTGCGCCTGTCGGGTCGGCCGGTGCCGCAGTCTGCTGCGGCACCGGCGTCGCTGCCGGGGCCGGAGTCTGCTGCGGCTGCGCCTGGGTCACCGGCGCGGTGGTCTGCGCGGGCGCGGTCGTCTGGGGCTGCGCGACCGGCGTGGGCTGCGCGGCCGGAGCCGTGGTGGCGGCCGCCGGGGCGGTCGCAGGCGCGGTCTGGGCCGGGTCAGCCGCGACGGCGCTCGTGCCACCCGGCATCACCGGAGCGGTCTCGGCGGCGGGATCGACGGCGCTCGCGGCCGCCGCCGGGTCGCCGCCCGAGCAGGCGCTGCCGCGACCTGCGCTGAGGTAGCAGACGGCTCCGGGGCCGGGCATGACCATGCCCAGCTGACCGGCGACGTCCTGGATCCGGCGGCCGGCGTCGAGCCGGGAGATGACCGAGCGCTTGCCGGCGTTGTCACGTTCGAGCGCCTGCGCGCGCTCCACGTTCTGGGAGATCTGGGTGTTCAGCTTCAGCAGCGAGACCTGCAGGAAGACGAGGCCGAGCAGCAGCCCGGCGAGCACGACGATCAGGCCGCGTCCGCGCAGCAGCCCGGCGACCTGGGTGCCGGCGCCGGCCAGCGACCGGCGTGACGGGCGCGGGATCCGCAGACCGATCGGCCGCGGCAGCGCAAACCCGCCCGCGCTCGCGCGCGCGGCACGGGGACGCGCCGGGCCCGAGACGCGCCGGGGAATGCTCGATCCGGAACGATTCCCGAGACGGCCACCCGCTCCTGCGCGCGGCGCGGCGGTTGCCGGGGGTGGTGGCGTCATGCCGGGACTCCTTGACTGGACAGCTTGCGTGCGACGCGCATGCGCGCGGACCGCGCGCGAGGGTTCTCGGCGATCTCGCGCTCGCTCGGGACGATCCCTCCGCGCTTCAGCAGTTCTGCGCGCGGGGTGCGGCCGCAACGGCAGACCGGGAGCCCGGGCGGGCAGACACAGCCGCGTGCGAGGTCCGCCAGGAAGCGCTTCACGCGCCGGTCTTCCAGGGAGTGGAATGAAATCCCTGCAAATCGGCCGTTCTCGCGGAGGATGTCCCAGGCCAGCGGCAGCGCGTCGTCGATCTGCTGCAGCTCGTCGTTGACGGCGATCCGGATCGCCTGGAAGACGCGCTTGGCCGGGTGTCCGCCGGCGAACCGGGCCGGCGCCGGGATCGCGCCGGTGACGACGTCGACGAGGCCGGTCGTCGTCTCGATCGGGTGCTGCGCGCGCTCGCGGACGATCGCGCGGGCGATCGGGCCCGCGTAGCGCTCCTCGCCGTACTCGCGAAAGACGCGCGCGAGGCGGCGGTCGTCCCAGGTGCCGACGATGTCGGCTGCGGTGAGCTCCTGGCTCGTGTCCATCCGCATGTCGAGCGGCGCGTCGGCGACGTAGGAGAAGCCGCGCTCGGCCACGTCGATCTGCATCGAGGAGATGCCGAGGTCGAGGTAGACGATGTCGGCCTGAACGTCCTCGTCGCGGAGCTGCTCGAGTGCGTCCGCAAACGACGCGCCGATGAAGCGCGTCCGGCACGGCACCTCGCTCGCGAGCGCGTCGAAGCGCTCACGCGCATGGGGATCGCGGTCGATCGCGATCAGCAGCCCGCCCGAGCCGAGCCGCTCGGCGACCAGGCGCGCGTGGCCGCCCGCCCCGAAGGTGCAGTCGACGGCGACCTCGCCCGGCTGGGGATCCGTCAGCTCCAGCAGCTCGGCGGCGAGGACGGGAACGTGCTCGGTCGCCATCGCGAGCATCTACGCCTGCCCGAGGGCTTCGGTCAGCTCGGGCACGTCGCCGGCGAGCTGGGTGTTCAGCGTCGCCCACGTCTCGCGGTCCCACAGCTCGAGGTACTTGCGCACGCCCGTGACGACGACGTCCTTGCCCAGGCCGGCCCATTCCATCAGGACCTGGGGCACCATGATGCGACCGGCGGCGTCGAGGTCGGCCTCGAACGCATTGCCGGAGAAGTAGCGCTCGAGGTCGCGCGCCTGGCGCGTCATCGGGTTCAGCCCGCCCAGCGCATCCTCGACGTAGGCGTCGTAGTCGGCGGGCAGCCAGATCGCCAGGCAGCGCTCGACGCCCTGGGCGATCACGACGCCGTCGGACAGCTGGGCGCGGAACTTCGACGGGACCGTCAGCCGGTTCTTTGCGTCGAGTGTGTGGTCGAAGGTGCCGCGGAAGGCCATGGGCTGCGGCGATCGAGCGCCGGAGAAGGAGGTGCGGGCCGGGGTGGAGGAGTGGGAGGAACCCCTCCACCCCGGTCCGCGTGGCGCGAACGTAACCCACTACCTCCCACAATGCAACTCAATCTGAACATTTTTTCCCACAATGGTTCTCCGAGCGGCCACTTCTGGACGAAAAGCCCTGCTCCAGGGTCGGATCGCGGGGCCGGCGCCAGAGGACCCGTTCTGCACGATCGGCTGCGATTCGCGGATCCGCAATCGCTCGTGCAATCCGCCCGCGGTTCCGTCCGGGCCCTGTGCGTCAGTGGTGGGAGATGGTGGGACGTCGTCCTTCGCGCCTGCTCAGCGCAGGCCTGCCAGCAGGCCGGCGCTGACGAGCAGCAGCACAGCGGGCACGAGCAGCAGCGCGACGACCAGCTGGATCTTCGGCGCAGCGCGCTGCGAGCGATCGCGAATGCGCCGCCCGCGCTCGGCCCGCGCACCGCGTGCGAGCGCCGCGACGGCGGGACCGAGCGGCACGCCGTGGCGCTCGGCTCGGCGCACCGCCGCGGCGAGCGCGTGCGCCTCGGGCACCGGCAGGC
>JBBQKR010000088.1:0-8415 GCA_038327125.1 Solirubrobacterales bacterium | reverse complement strand
TATAGTGTCATGTGGCCGCTCTGGTTGTTCCGGGCGGCGCACCGACACCCTCTGGATGAGCCAGATGCCAGCAAATGACGTCATGTTCATCGGCGCTGGCCTTGCAGGCAAGCGCGCCGCCCTCGCCGCCGCCGAGCGCGGCGCAACGGTGGCGATCTTGAGCAAGGTCCACCCGGTCCGCTCGCACTCGGTCGCCGCGGCCGGCGGCATCAACGCCGCGGTCAACCCGGCCGACGACTGGCGCTCGCACGCCTACGACACCGTCAAGGGCTCCGACTTCCTCGGCGACCAGGACGCGATCGAGGTGATGTGCCGCGAGGCGCCGGCCGAGGTCATGCACCTCGAGCACATCGGTCTCACCTTCCACCGCAACGACAAGGGCGAGATCGACCTGCGCGCCTTCGGCGGCGCGTCGATGAAGCGCACCGCCTACGTCGCCGACATCACCGGTCAGGCGATGCTGCACGTGCTCTACGAGCAGCTGATGAAGTTCCACGAGGTCATCGACCGCTTCGAGGAGTGGTTCGTCACCTCGCTCGTGATCGACGACCGCGGCCACTGCGTCGGCGTCGTCGCGCGCGACATCCGCAGCGGCCGGATCGAGACCTTCTCCGCCAAGAGCGTGATCCTCGCCTCCGGTGGCGCCGGCCAGTGCTTCAAGCCGACCACCAACGCGCTGATCTGCACGGGTGACGGGATCGCGCAGGCCTACGCGGCCGGCGCGCCGTTGATGGACATGGAGATGATCCAGTACCACCCGACGACGCTCGCCGAGAACGGCTTCCTGATCACCGAGGGCGCCCGCGGCGAGGGCGCGCATCTCCTGAACTCCGACGGCGACCGCTTCATGGAGAAGTACGCGCCGAACAAGATGGAGCTCGCCTCGCGCGACGTCGTCTCGCGCGCCGAGCAGACGGAGATCCTCGAGGGCCGCGGCGTCGGCCCCGACAAGAGCGGCATCTGGCTCGACATCACCGTCGTCCCGAAGAAGCGCACGCTCGAGGCGCTGCGCGAGATCGTGAACATCGGCAAGGACTTCGCCGGTGTCGACATCACCCGCGACCCGATCATGATCCAGCCGGGGATGCACTACATCATGGGCGGGGTCAAGACCGACATCAACGGCGCGACCCCGATCGCCGGCCTCTACGCCGCAGGTGAAGTCGCCTGCGTCTCCGTCCACGGCGGCAACCGCCTGGGCGCGAACTCGCTGCTCGACACGCTGATCTTCGGCCGGCGCTCCGGCGAGCACGCCGCCGATCGCGCCGTCGGCATGGCGATGCCGGACGCCGGCACCGCGGCGCAGAAGCGCGACGAGGCGCAGATCGCCGAGATCCTGGCCCGCCCCAAGGACGGGCGCCGCATCTCCGAGATCAAGGAGGAGCTCGGCGAGACGATGAACCGCTACGTCGCCGTGTTCCGCGAAGAGGCAGGCCTGATGAGCGCGCACGAGACGGTGCTGCGCCTCAAGGAGCAGGCCACCACCGCCTACGTCGACGACAAGGGCACGATCTTCAACCAGGACGTGCTCGGCGCGATCGAGCTGGACTACATGCTCACCGTCGCCGAGACGATCGTGGTCGCCGCGATCGAGCGCAAGGAGTCACGCGGGGCGCAGTTCCGCACCGACTTCCCCGACCGCAACGACCACGAGTGGCTGAAGCACATCGACGTCGCGCGCAACGGCGACGAGAGCCCGCACATCACCTACTCACCGGTCACCATCACGCAGTGGCAGCCTGAGGAGCGAAAGTACTAGATGGCCGAGTTCACGCTGAAGATTCGTCGCTACGACCCGGAGTCGGGCGAGGCGCCGTACTGGGACGAGCACACGGTCGACCTCGCGCCGCACCGCTCGGTGCTCGAAGGCATTCTCCAGGCGAAGGCCACGACCGACGGCTCGATCGGCGTGCGCTGCTCGTGCCGCGCCGCGATCTGCGGCTCGTGCGGCGTGCGCATCAACGGCCAGCCCGGCCTCGCGTGCCACACGCACCTGGACTCGGCGCTGGCCGGCGCCAAGGACGGGGTCATCACCGTCGAGCCGATGGGCAACATGCCCGTCATCCGCGACCTGATCGTGGACATGGACGCGGTCCACTGGAAGAAGATCCAGCGCGTCACGCCGTGGCTGATCAACAAGCTGCCGATCCCCGAGCGCGAGTACATCGTCCCGCGCGAGTCGATGATCGACGTCACGCAGACCGCGGCCTGCATCCAGTGCGGCGCCTGCGTCTCGGACTGCCTGTCGATGGAGGTCGACCCGCTGTTCGTCGGGCCGGCGGCGCTCGCGAAGGCCTACCGCTTCGTCGGCGACCCGCGCGATGCGCAGCACAAGGAGCGCCTCAAGGACCTCACGCACGACGCGCATGGGCTCTACGCCTGCACGCACTGCTTCAAGTGCATCGAGGCCTGCCCGAAGGGCGTCGCGCCGATGAGCCAGATCATGCGCCTGCGCCGGATCGCCGGCAGCGACCACGGCATCAACGACCGCAACAACGGGCATCGTCACGAGAAGGCGTTCGTGTCACTCGTCCGCGACCACGGCCTGCTGTGGGAGGCCGAGCTGCTCCCGCGCTCCTACGGCGGCGACTCGTGGTTCGGGAAGTTCGCACCGCCCGCGGGGCTCGAGCTGGTCGCCTCGCTTCCCGCGATCACGACCGCGCTGCTGCGGCGCAAGGTGACGATCACCGGCGCGCTGAAGCCGCACAAGATCCCCTCGGCCGATCTCGCGGCCGTGAAGAAGATCTACGACATCGTCGAGAGCCGTGAGCAGCGCGACGAGCTGAACCTCTACATCACCGGGACGGACGCGGACAACGCCGAGCACCCGGCCGCCGCCACGGCGGGCGACGCGGAAGGGACCGCCTGACATGAAGGTCGCCTATTGGCCCGGCTGCGTGAGCCGCGGCTTCACCCCGGAGCTGCACGGCTCGATGGCGCAGGTCGCCCCGCTACTGGACATCGAGCTCGTCCAGCTCGACCGTGCGAGCTGCTGCGGCGCCGGCGTGATCGCCGAGCACAGCCAAGAGCTCGCCGACACGCTCAACGCGCGCACCTTCGCGCTCGCACAGCAGGTTCCCGGCGCCGACCTGATGATGAACATCTGCTCGACCTGCCAGGGCGCGCAGAGCGAGTGCCAGGAACGGCTCGACGGCAACGCCGAGTATCGCGGCCGCGTCAACGAGACCCTCAAGGTCACCGACGGCCTCGAGTACACCGAGGGCGTCGTCAACAAGAACTTCCTCTGGGTGCTGGTCGAGGACATCGGCCTCGACCATCTCAAGAGCCTCGTCAAGCGGCCGCTCACCGATCTCAAGGTCGGTCCCTTCTACGGCTGTTACATCGTGCGGCCCACCGACCGCCTCGGCATCGACGCCGAGAACCCGCGCGACACCTACCTTGCGCTGGTCATCGAGGCGCTCGGCGGCACCGTGATCGACTACGCGGGCAGCCACAAGTGCTGCGGCTTCCCGATCATCACGATGAGCAAGGAAGCGTCGCTCAAGCAGGCCGGCACGCACCTGGGTGACGCGGTCGACGCGCAGGCCGACTGCCTCGTCACGCCCTGCCCGCTGTGCCACCTGAACCTCGACCTGCAGCAGCCGCTCGCCGAGCGCGCCATCGGTCGCGACCTGAACATGCCGGTGCTGCACCTGCCGCAGCTCGTCGGCCTCGCCCTCGGCCTCACGCCGAAGGAGATCGGCCTCCAGCGCCACGTCGTCAAGGCGACGAGCGTGATCGACTGGAGCGAAGCGGTCGTCGCGGGCGTCGGCTCGGGGTCAGCGGCCGGCTGGTAGCGCAGAGCTTGCGCAGCCGGGCGGAGCGGTCCGCCCGCGCAGGTAACGTCGCGGGCTCCGTCCCAACTCAGGAGGAGTACCCATGCGCAGATTCGTCCGCCGGCCCTCGCCGGCGATGATCGTCGCGCTGATCGCGCTCGTCGCCGCCACGGCCGGCAACGCGATCGCCGACCAGGTCACCGCTGCCGTCTCAGCACTGAAGGCGAACAGCGTCACCAGCAAGAGCGTCAAGAACGGCTCGCTGCTGGCCAAGGACTTCAAGAAGAGCGAGCTGAAGAAGCTCACCGGCGCCAAGGGCGCCGCGGGCGCCGCAGGCGCCGCAGGGCTGGCCGGCGCCGCCGGCCCACAGGGCCCCGCCGGAACCCCCGACGGCTACACCAAGACTGAGGCGGACGCCGCGTTCCTCGGCAAGACCGCAAAGTCGGCCGACGCCGACAAGCTCGACGGCGTCGATGGCTCGTCGTTCGTGACCGGTGGCGGCAGCCAGAACTTCGGCTCCCGGCTGATGACCGCCGGCGACCCGGATGCGACGCTCCTGACGATCCCGAACATCGGAAAGATCATTGTCGGGTGCACAGGCGCCACGGAGGCGATGGACGTCACGGTCGAGAACGACCAATCCACCGCGATCCGGATGACCTACGCGTGGACCAAGGACGCCGCAGCGTCGGAGATCGACGGCCGGCAGATCGCCGCTGCCAGCACGTTCCCGTTCAACCTGGCCACGACCAACTCCGAACTGGTCTTCCAGTTGACCAAGACCACCGGCGCGGGTCTGCTCACCACGACGAGCGCTGCCAGCGTGGTGCTGACGGCGGTCACGAACCCGACCAGCGATCCGGACAAGTGCCGCTTCCAGGCGCAGGTCCAGACCGGAAGCAGCGGGTTCAGCTTCGTCTTCTTCCCGGTCGTCCTGCCCTAGAACACCGGCGAGTGGCGGGGGGCCCCCCGCCCCCCCCCCCCCGGGCCCCCCCGCGCCCCCGCCCCCCCCCGCCCGCCGGGTCGCCTGCTCCCGCTCCCCCCGGGGCCTCCCCCCCACCACCCCCGCGGGGGGGCGCCCCCCCCGCCCCCCCCCGCCACTCGGTCCAGCCGTCGCCCAGGCTCTGGGATACTCCTCTTCAATGAGGGGAGCACGGACGCTGAGCGTGAGGAACCTGGTCCTGACCACGCTCGCCCTCGTCGCCATGGGTGTTGCCGGCGGCATCCCGGCTTCGGCGCTCGCGGCGTCCAAGAAGCAGCCGACCGCGACGAAGACGCGCTGCGCTCCGGGCGCCTACCCGGTCGTGAAACTCGCCAAGAAGAAGCTGAAGCCCCAGCGTGACAAGCGCGGCCGGCTGCGCTGCGTCACGACGAAGGCCAAGTCCCGCCCGGTCGCGCCGGCCCCGAGCGCCACCCGCCAGCTGGGCCAGGTGGCCGACGGCCTCGACACGGCCATGGACCTCGCTCCGGGAGCCCGCAAGGCGCTCGACCGGCGGCTCGGGAAGCAGCGGGCCTCGGCACTGCTCGCGCTCGGCCTCGATGGCTGGCGCAGGTCGGCCGGCGCCGCGCGGCTGGCGCGCGCCCACGCGAGCGACAAGAGCACGACGACCTTCGGCTCCGAGGCCGACGGGACGGGCGGCAAGGCGACGCTCGACTACCAGGAGGTCGGGGGCGACAAGCTCGGCATCAAGGCATCGGTGGACGCTGAGGTCTCGCTCGACCGCGACGGGCTCGAGAAGCTCGGCGCGAAGGACCAGCTGCCGTCCGAGGTCAAGAGCGGCTCGGCGAAGCTCTCGGTCTCGTTCGAGGACGCTCCGCAGGCATGTCCCTCAGCGGCCGGCGTCGTGAAGGGCCGCCTGCGCGGGACCGCCAAGATCACGATCACGGTTGTCTCGCCGTCGGGGGCGAAGACGGAGATGCGACTGAGCGCCGACGCCGACATGAGCTACACCGCGACCGTCGGCGAGGATGCGCACTGGAGCACGATCGACGACGTGGACATGCAGACCGAGTTCCAGGCGGGCGGCACCAAGCAGCCCACCCAGACCTACCGGGGCCGGCGCATGGGCGATGGATTCGGGCGCGAGAGCATCCTCGGCAGCGAGAACTTCGGAGAGAGCCTCAACCGCGACTGGGGGCGCATCGATCCCCAGAAGGGCGGCGGCGTCTTCGGGCCCAAGGGCGGATGGAACTGGAAGCGCGGCGTCAACCTGAGCGATCTGCGCTCGGTCGACA
The DNA here is from genome assembly GCA_038327125.1 of Solirubrobacterales bacterium. Lineage (GTDB taxonomy): Bacteria > Actinomycetota > Thermoleophilia > Solirubrobacterales > Solirubrobacteraceae > F1-60-MAGs163. The sequence goes on along the minus strand of JBBQKR010000088.1, from coordinate 2,404 downwards.
ACATGAAGGCGATGATCGGGACCTGGATCGCGACGGACGCCCTGCTGCTGGCCGGGGTCGAGTATCTGCGAGCGATCGCGCTCAAGCGCGGCGAGAAGCACTGGTACGACGACGAGGCCTGCCTGCGCCTCGACGGCAAGCCGGCTGCGGCGAAGCTCCGAGCGGGCCAGTCGACGAAGGTCACGACCAGCAACGCGAAGGCGGCCGACGGCACACCGGTGAAGACCAATCTGACCGGCTCGGGTGAAGCGTCGCTGCTTCCGGCCTCGGCGTCGATGGCTGCCGGGGCGTCATACGACTTCACGCTGACCGCCCCGAACGCGACGCCGACACGCTCGAGCTGGAAGGTCGTCGCACTCAGCCGCGCCGGCAAGAAGACCGTGCAGGGAACCCTCGGTGACCAGGCCGGCTACGAGGTACGTCTGGACGACCGCGAGCTCGGCGACTTCGCAACGCACTCGAGCAGCGCACGGCTCCTCGCGACGCTGCGCCTGGAGCCGGTCGCCCAAAGCGACCCGGCGAAATGGACGGCGAACGCGCCGCTCTCCTGGACCGACGTCACCGCAACCTCGAAGATCGAGTACTGCGACACGATCACTCCGATCTCCGGCGGCGCATGGACGGTGACCGCCACCCAGACCACGCCCGATGCGCTGACCATCGCACTGGACTTCAGCGCCGACACGCGGGTGCTGTGGACGATGCACTGCGACTTCCCGCCGGATCCGGGAGGCGGCGGCGATCCTCCGCCCACGGACTCTCCCGGCCTCGCGGGCCCCAGCGTGCTCGCGATGAGCCCGCTGACGTTCACGGTCCCCGCCGCCGGCGGAACTCAGGCCCTCGGCGGGACGCTGCTCGATGGTGGCGACGGGTTCACGACGAACGGCACGCTGACCGTCACGCCCGCGGCGTAGCCGGGCTCCTACAGCGCGCCGGCGCCGACCAGCCCGCGCTCGACGGCGAGCTCGGCGAGCTGCACGGTGTTGAGTGCGGCGCCCTTGAGCAGGTTGTCGCCGACGACGAAGAAGTTGAGGCTGCGGGGGTCGGCGAGATCCACGCGCACGCGACCGACGAAGGTCTCGTCGCGGCCCGCCGCCTCGAGCGGCGTCGGGGCATCCTCGACGACGAGGTTCGGGAACGCGCGCAGCACCTCGAGCGCCTCGTCGCGGTCGACCTCGCGCTCGTAGGTCGCCTTCACCTCGATCGCGTGACCGACCATCACGGGCACGCGCACGCAGGTCGGCGACACGGCGAGGTCCGGCAGCGCGAGGATCTTGCGGCTCTCGTTCTGGAGCTTCATCTCCTCGTCGGTGTAGCCGTTCTCGCCGAGCGTCCCCAGCAGCGGCACGACGTTGTAGGCGAGCGTGTTCTCGTGGATGCTCGACTCGACCCGGCGCGCGGCCTGCGCGCCGTCGTTGACGAGCATGTCGACGTCGTCGTGCAGGATCGGCACCTGGAAGGCGAGCTCGTCGATCCCCTTCTGCCCCGCCCCGCCGGCGGCCTGGTAGCTCGTGGCGACCATCGCCCGCATGCCGAACGCGTCGTGCAGCGCCTTCGCCGGCAGCATCACGACCATCGTCGTGCAGTTCGGATTGGCGATGATGCCCTTGCGGGCCCCGTCGATCGCTTCAGGGTTGACCTCGCTGACGACGAGCGGCACATCCGGGTCCATCCGCCACGCCGACGAGTTGTCGACGACGACTGCGCCGCCGGCGACGAACTGCACCGCCCACGCCTTCGACGTCGAGCCGCCGGCGGAGAACAGCGCGAGGTCGTAGCCCTGCACCGTCTCGGGGTTCAGCGGCTGGATCACGCCGTACCCGGCGAGCTCCCTGCCCGCCGAGCGTTCGCTCGCGAACGGCACGATCGCGTCCGCCTGGAAGCCGCGGCGCTCGAGCGTGCGCAGCATGATCCCCCCCACAGCTCCGGTGGCGCCGACGACCGCGACCCTCATGACGCGAACTCCCCGAACGGCCGCTCCGGCCGGATCGTGTCATCGCCCTGGAGCTCGAACGCGCTGTGCAGCGCACGCACGGCCTCCGGGACCTTGTCGCCCGGGACGACGCAGGAGATCTTGATCGGCGAGGTGGAGATCATCTCGATGTTGATGCCGTGCTCGCCCAGGGTCTCGAAGACCTTGGCCGCGACGCCGGGATGCGACTTCATTCCGGCCCCGACGATCGAGACCTTCCCCATCGACTCGTCGGCCTGCAGGCCGCCGATCGTCATCTCGGCGACGAGTGGCTCCTGCGCCGCGCGCGCGGTCCGCTGGTCCTCGCGCGGGATGGTGAACGACATGTCGGCGCGCGAGCCCTCGTACACGGGCTCGTTCTGGATGATCATGTCGACGTTGACGTTCGCCTCGGCGAGCGTCGTGGCGATGCGGCCTGCCGCTCCGGGCGTG
>JBBQKR010000087.1:0-8629 GCA_038327125.1 Solirubrobacterales bacterium | reverse complement strand
TACCCCCCGTGGCGGGCCGCGTGACCCGGCCGCACCGCCCGCCGCGGCGCCTGCGAGGACCGGCCGTCGCTCACGTACTGGACCAGCGGCGCGGCGACCGCGTCCCACCGGTGGCGCGCGGCGAGCCGGCCGAGCCCGGCGGCGAACGCCGCGCGCCCGCCCGCCAGGGTGCGCTCGACGGCGGCTGCGGCGGCGACGTGGTCCTCCGGCGCGAACGTGTGGCCTGCGCCCTCGGCCTCGATCTGGTCGGCGAGCTCGTCGCCGGTGCAGCACACCACCGGAAGGCCCGCCCAGAATGCGTCGAGCAGCCGGGTGCGGAACGCGAAGCGGGTCTCGAGCTGGTCGTGATGGGCGTAGAGGGCGCAGCCGGCCTCGAGCAGCCAGGTCGCCCGCTCCTCATACGGCACCCAGCCGTCGTTGAAGAAGACGTGGCGGTCGAGCAGCCCGAGCTCGGCCGCGAGGGCGCGCGCGCTCTCGCCCGCACGCTGCGCGGGGACCTGGCTGGCGGCGCCCATGAAGACCAGGCGCACGCCGGGCCGCCGCGTCGCGACGTCGCCGATCGCGCGGATCGCGGTGCCGGGATCCAGCCACGGCCAGATGCCCCCGTTCCACAGCACGATCTCGTCGTCGGCGCCGATGGCCGGGAAGCGGGCGCGCGCGCCGGCCCCGGGCGTGGGGGCGGCCGGCCCCTGGGGCAGCCCGAACGGGACGACGTCGATCAGTGATCGCAGCGACGGGTCGCTCGCCACGCGCGCCCCGTCGATCAGCCGCTCGGCGAGCATCATCCCGATGTAGAGGTCGCGCTGGCCCTCGGTCGCGCAGATGAAGTAGTCGCCCACGCGCAGGGCTTCGACCGCGCGATCGATCGCGTACTCGGTGAGCGCGTGGCGCACGCGGTCGCGGGACCCCGGAAAGCCGCCGATCGTCTCGAGCGCCTGCGGCACGTACAGGTCGAACACGATGCGTGCGCGCGTGCGGCGCAGCAGGCGCATCAGCGGCGGCCATTGCGGGAGCGTGACGACGACGTCGGCGCCCTTGATCGCGCCGGCGATCGCTCCGGGGTGCTGAGGGTCAAAGCCCAGGCATGGCAGGCCGGCGACGGTGGGCGGCGGCTCGCCGACGCCGGCGAGCGTCACGTCGGCACCCGACGCGGAGATCGCGCGCGCCAGCTCGAGCGCTCGGATGCTCGTGCCCGCCACCTGACCGTCGAGACGGTCCTGGGAGATCACGAGCACCCCAGGGCGCGTCTGCCGTCGAGCGTCCACGCGCACAATATGACAGCAGCGCTACGTTCCCCGGGTGCGGATAGCGGTCGTCCGGGGGGCGAATCTCAACCCGTGGGAACTCGCCAACTACCGGCTCGACGGGCACGAGGTCGTCGCCTTCGGGGCGCGCCGCGGAGCGTTCGACGCGCACGGCCTGGCGATCGACCGCCGCCGCCTTGCGTCGCCCGCCGACGTCGTCGGCCGGCTGCCGGCGATCGCCCAGGGAGCGGTCGGGCGCTTTGCCGGCGACAGCGGGTATCTCGCGGGCCTCGAGCGGGCGCTCGACGGGTTCGACATCGCCCACACGGCTGAGCTCGGGTCGCCGTGTTCACGGCAGGCGCTGCGAGCGCGCGATCACGATCGCGTGCGCCGGGTGGTGGCGACCGTCTGGGAGAACATCGCGCTGCCCGCGGCGCCCAACCGGTTCATCGCGCGCCGGTCCGAGATCGTCGCGCGAGGGGTGGACCGCTTCCTCGCGATCACGGAGCGCGCCCGCGACCACCTGCTGTTCGCGGGCGTTCCCGCTGAGCGGATCGAGGTGTTCCCGATGGGCGTGGACCTCACCCGCTTCACGCCGCGGCAGGCGGCGCCCGACGGGCCCGCGCCGCTGCGCGTGCTGACCGTGTGCCGCCTGGTCGCGGAGAAGGGCGTGGAGGACCTCGTCGTCGCAGCGCGGCTGCTGGCCGAGCGCGGGGTCGACGTCGTCGTGACGTTCGCCGGCTCCGGCCCGGCCGCCGGGCATCTCGCCGACATGGCGGCGAGGCTGGGCGTCGCCGACCGCGTGGTGTTCACGGGCAGCGTCCCCTACGACGAGATCCCGAGGCTGCATGCGGAGGCCGACGTGTTCGTGCTCGCCAGCGCGCCGCGCGCGACCTGGCAGGAGCAGTTCGGGTTCGCGGTCGTCGAGGCGATGGCGTCGGGGCTTCCGGTGCTCGCCGGGGACAGCGGCTCGCTGGACGAGGTCGTCGGCGATCCGCAGCAGCTCGTCACGCCGCAGCACCCCGACCGTCTGGCCGACGCCCTGCAGCGCCTCGCAACCGACCCTGCGCGCCGTGCGGCGCTCGGGGCCGCCAACCGGGCGAGCGCGGAGCGGCGCTACGACCGCGACCTGGTCGCCGGCCGGATCGCCGCGTTCTACGAGGCGGCGCTGTCGGCGCCGAGCGCCTCCAGCAGGTCCGCGCAGCGGGCGCCGATGGCGCGCCAGTCGTAGGACTGCTCGGCCAGGGCGCGGCCGGCGGCGCCGAGCCGGCGGGCGAGTTCGTCGTCGCCGAGCGTACGCAGCACGGCGTCGGCGAAGGTCTCGGGCGTGTCCGCCAGCAGCGCGTGCTCGCCGGCGCTGATCGCGACGCCCTCCGCGCCCATCGCCGTCGAGATCAGCGGGCGCCCGGAGGCAAGGCCGTCCAGGACCTTCAGGCGCGTGCCACCGCCCGAGCGCATCGGGACGAGCACCGCCCGCGCGCGGTCGAACCACGGCTGCATCTCCGGGACCCAGCCGGCGATCGTCACGCTCGGGCCGGCGAGCGCCTTGAGCCGCGGCGGGACGTCGCGGCCGACCACGAGCAGGCGTGCATCCGCGCGGCCGGCGAGCACGCGCGGCCAGATGTCGGACAGCAGCCACTCGAGCGCCTCGGCGTTGGGCGGGTAGGCGAAGGTCCCGGTGAACAGCGCGACCGGCTCGTCCGGGAGCGGCGTCGCGATGATCGCCGACGTGTCGACGCCGTTGGGCACGACCGTCGACTGCAGTGCGAGGACGTCCCGGACCGTCGCGGCGTCGCCCGGTGACATCGTCATCAGCGCGGCGTAGCGGTCCAGCCAGCGGCGGTCGAATGCCGCAAAGCGGCGGGCCTCCAGCTGCAGGGCACGCTTGCCGAGCCGTCCTTGAGCGGCGGCGGCGCGGCTCTCGTAGTAGCGCCAGGACAGGTTCTCCAGCCCCAGCACGCAGGGGATGCCGGCCGGCACCTGCGCCACCCAGCGCGCCGCCCAGTCGTGCTCGACCACGACGACATCCGGTGCGCGGTCGAGCGCCGCGCGGGCGAGCGGTCGCAGCGCCGTCCAGAACACCTCCACCTGCCACGCGACGACGGGCATGCGCAGCCCGTCGATCGCGAGCGCCGGACGGCGCGCGAGCGCCGCCAGCGTCTCGCGCAGGCGCGACGGCGGCCGGCGCGCGCCGTACAGAGTCGCGCCGGTGTCCCGCAGCAGCGCCGCGCCGGTCTCCTGCGAGGGGTGCACCGGCGCGACGATGTCGACGTCGTGGCCGCGCCCCAACAGCGCGCGGATGAGCTGGAACTGGCGCGTGGAACCGCCCGTCCCGCCCGGGGCGAAGGGCAGCTCCGGCGTGAGCCACAGGACTCTCATCGCAGGAGCGCGAGGGTCGCGCGCCAGTAGCCGCGCTGCAGCCCGTCCAGGAACCGGGAGGACGAGGCCGCGCCGAGGACCGGCGAGTCGAGCGAGGCGGTCAGGCCGTCGGCGAACTGGCGTGCGCTGATCGTGCGCGAGGCCTGCACGGCGGCGCGCCGGCGCAGGATCGGCGGCAGCGCGCGCAGGACCGCGAGCAGCGCGCGCAGCTTTGGCCGCAGCCAGACGCCGCGACAGGCGGCGATCAGCAGCGCGGGCTCGAATGCCAGCAGCGCCGGCAGCACCAGCGCCAGCAGCGGAGCGGGGTACGCGCCGAGCACCGTCCACCAGCGGTTGCGCTCGAGGTAGAACCACTTGTAGTCGCCCTTGTCGAACGCGTAGTCGTGGTCGGCGCGCGCGGCTGGGACGATTCCCACGCCCTGGCCGGCGAGCCGCAGGCGCAGGCCGAGGTCGAGGTCCTCGCCGTACATGAAGTAGCGCGTGTCGAAGCCGCCGGCGGCCACCCAGTCCTCGCGGCGCACGATCAGCGCGGCGCCGGATGGGAAGCCGACCTCGCGATCGCCGGCCGCCGCCGCGTCCACGACTTCACCGAGGCCGCCCGCCCAGCCGAACCCGAGCCAGTGCACGAGGTTGCCCGCGGTGTTGACGCGGCGGCCCTCGTCCATCGTGACCAGCGCCTGCCATGCCGCCCACGCCGGATGATCGGCCGCCGCCCCGCGCAGGGCGTCGAGGAAGCCCGGCTGCGGGACCGCGTCGGGGTTCAGCAGCAGGATCAGCGGGGCATGCGACGCGCCGGCGCCGAGGTGACAGCCCTGCGCAAAGCCGTCGTTCCCGGGCGCGTCGATGACGGTTGCGCGCGGCAGCAGGAGGCGTGCAACGGCGGCGGAGTCGTCACGCGAGGCGTTGTCGACGACGACGGCCTCGTCGTGCTCGCCGAGCTGCGCGGCGAGCGCCGGGAGGGTGATGCGCAGCGCATCGGCGCTGTTGTGGCTGACCACCACGACGGCGATCGCCGGAAGCGTCTCGGGCGCTGGCACGGAGGTCACAAGGGTAACGTCCGCGTCCGATGCGCCGCGTGGCCCTGAACGTCCTGTACCTCGTCCCGGGTGCCGTGGGCGGAAGCGAGATCTATGCCCACCAGCTGATCGGCGCGCTCGCTCAGGCACGGCCCGGCGTCGAGTTCGTCGTCTTCTGCGGGCGTGAGGCCGGGCCGTCCCTGCGCGCGGCCGGCTGGCCCGCGAACGTCACCGTGCACGAGCTGCCCGTCCGCTGCGCCGTCAAGCCGCTGCGGATCCTCGCCGAGCAGACGCTGCTGCCGATCGCCGCGCGGCGCGCGGGCTGCGAGCTGCTGCACTCGCTGGGCACCACCGCGCCGCTGGTCGCCGGGCTGCCGAGCGTGGTGACGATCCTCGACCTGATCTACGAGGCCTACCCCCAGACGTTCAGCAGGACGTCGCTGTACGGCCTGCGCGCGCTCGTCGGCCCCGCGGCCCGCCGCGCGACCCGCGTGATCACGATCTCCGACGCGGTCAGGCGCGACGTCGTGCGGATCCTGCGGGTGCCCGCCGGCCGCGTCGACGCGGTGCTGCTCGGGCACGGGATGCGCGCCGAGCCGGTCCTCACGCCTGGGCCGCAGCTGCGCGAGCGGCTCGGGCTCGGCGAGGGACGCGTCGTGCTGTGCGTGTCGGCGGCGCTCGTCCACAAGAACCTGCCGCGCCTGCTCGAGGCGTTCGCCGCGCTCGGCACGGACGCGCGGCTCGTGCTGGTCGGGCACTCCGGGCGCGACCTCGGCGTGCTGCGGGCGCGCGCGGATGCGCTCGGCGTGGCGGATCGGGTGGTCTTCACCGGCTGGATCAGCGCCGCGGATCTCGAGGGCCTCTACGCGCTCGCGGACTGCTGCGCCTACCCGTCCCTCTACGAGGGCTTCGGGATGCCCGTGCTCGAGGCGATGGCGCGCGGCGTGCCGCTGGTCTGCTCGGATGCGACGTCGCTGCCGGAGGTCGCCGGCGACGCCGCGATCCTGTTCGACCCGCGCGACACCGCGGCCCTGACGGACGCGCTGCGCCGCGTGCTGGACGACCCCGCCCTGGCCGGCGATCTGCGCTCGCGGGGCCGCGCGCGCGCCGCGCTGTTCACCTGGGATGCGTGCGCGGCCGGGGTCCTGCGCGTCTACGAGCGCGCGGCCGCCTGATCGCCGACGCGCTCGGCGTCGGGCTCGTCGGCGACGGTCTCGAGGTCGTCCACGCGTTGCTGCAGCTGCCCGAGCTTCTGTGCCAGCACCTTGTTCTGGTCGGCCAGCCGTGAGATCACGAGGCTGAAGTGCAGCAGCAGCAGCAGGACGAAGCCGAACGCGATCGCGAACAGCGCCGACGGCGCGTAGGCGATGCCGAGCGTGTTGGCGGACTCCTCGAGCAGGTTGCGCCAGATCGACAGGCCCAGCAGCCCGGCCACGGCGAACAGCCACAGCAGCGCATAGCGCTCCTGCAGCCGGCGGCGGCGGACGAGCTCGAAGACGATCAGGAAGAGCGCGAGGAACCCGAGGATCGCGACGATCTGGATGCGGTTGTCCATCAGATCGAATGCTCCGCGGCGACGGGTGCGGCGTCACCGGGCTCGACGTTCGGCCGCTGGCGCAGCAGTCCGAGCAGGATCGCCAGCAGCACCTTGATCATGTAGTAGACCGAGCGGCTGGAGTTGATCGACGAGGTGCCGCTCGAGCGCTCGCGCATGCGGACCGGCACCTCGGCCGCGACGAGCCGGTGGTGGTGGAGCATCAGCACCGCCTCGACCTCGGGGTAGTCGTGCGGGTAGTCGCGGGCGAACAGCTCGATCCCGCGCCGGTCGGTCATGCGAAAGCCGGACGTCGGGTCGGTCACCGCGCGGCCGGTGAGCCGCGAGAGCACGCCGGAGAAGAGGCGGATGCCCAGGCGCCGCGGCGCCGAGGACTGGTAGCCGGCCTCGCCGTCACCGATGAAGCGCGATCCGCTGACCATGTTCAGCCGCGGGTCCGAGCGCAGCATCGCCAGGAGCTCGGGGATGTAGCGGGCGTCGTGCTGGCCGTCGCCGTCGACCTGCACGGCGACGTCGTAGCCGTTGTCCAGCGCGTACTGGTAGCCGGACTGCACGGCGCCGCCGATCCCGATGTTGAACGGGTGGTGGATGACCTGCGCGCCGGCCTGCCTGGCGATCAGCGCCGTGTCGTCGGTGGAGCCGTCGTTGACGACGACGACGTCGAAGCCGGGGGCGTGGTCCAGAACGTCGGCGATGGTCGCGGCGATCGCGCCGCTCTCGTTGTACGCCGGGACGATGGCGAGGAGCTTGCTCATGGTCGTACACAGCACAACGCGATGGCGCTGCGCAAAGTTCCGGGAAAAGGGTACCCGCGGGACGGGCGGGTCAGTCAGCGCTCGCGGCGGAGCCCGAGAATGCTGAGCAGGAACGAGGTGAAGACCACCTGCATCCCGACGATCATCAGCGTCGCGGCGGTGACCGCCAGGCGCTCCTCGCCCAGCTCGCCGAAGCCGCGGTCGACCCAGCGCGCCACGAGGACGGCCGCGGCGAGCAGACCCGCCAGCAGCAGCCCGCCGCCCAGCAGCAGGCCGCTCTCCAGGCGGAAGCGCTCACGCATGCGCTCGAACCAGGGGTCGCGCTCGCCCATGAAGTACATGCCGTAGGCGTGACCGCAGAGGCCCAGGCCGATGACCTGCGTGCCGATGATGATCAGCAGCGCACCGGCGATCTCGGCGTGGAAGTCCCAGGCGCGGCCGAGCAGATTGATCTGCGTGACGACGACGAGCATCGCGATCGTTCCGAGCACCGTCATCACGAGGCCGGGGATCAGGAACAGGTGCGTCGGGCTGTGGACGAGCAGGAAGCGCAGGTGGCGCCAGCCGTCGCTCCAGGTGTCGAGCTTGGACTCGCCGCCGCGCGGGTGGTACTCGATCGGGAACTGGCGGATCACGAGGCCGCGGCGCGCGGCGCGGATCACCATCTCGCTGGCGAACTCCATGCCCGGCGTGCGCAGGTCCAGCACCGGGAGCTTGTCGCGGCGCACCGCGCGCATGCCGCAGTGCGCGTCACGCACGCCGGTGTCGTAGAGCACGTTGAGGAAGCGCGAGAGGACGGGGTTGCCGACGTAGCGGTGCAGCCACGGCATCGCACCCGGCTGGATGTTGTCCATCCGGTTGCCCATCACGAGATCGGCGCCGTCCTCGAGCTCGCGGACGAAGTTGGGGATCTCGTTGTAGTCGTAGGTGAGGTCGGCGTCGCCCATCACGATGTAGGTGCCGCGGGCGGCGGCGAAGCCGGCGAGGTAGGCGCTGCCGTAGCCGCGGCGCTCCTCGCGCACCACGCGCGCACCCGACGCGACCGCGATCTCGGCGCTGCGGTCCTCGGAGGCGTTGTCGGCGACGATCACCTCACCGTCGATTCCCGCCTTCGCCATCGCCTCGATGGCGGAGCGCACGCAGGCCTCGATGTTGCCCTCTTCGTTGAGGCAGGGAATGACGACGCTGACGAGGCACTCGTCAACCGGGGCAGGCGTGACCGCCTGCTGTGTCGTCTCCTCGATGGTGCTCATCGCCTGCCCTCTTCGATTCCCCTCCCCAGCGAGGATACCTGCGAACACGCGACCGTGATGCAGGTGATACTGCGCCTTCGTGCAGGTCTGCATCGCCTATGACTGCCTGTTCCCGTGGACCGTCGGCGGGGCCGAGCGCTGGTATCGCAACCTCGCCGAGCGGCTCGCCGCCGATGGCCATGAGGTCACGTACCTCACGCGCCTGCAGTGGGCGCCTGACGATCCGCCGCGGATCCCTGGGGTGCGGGTGATCGACGTATCGCGCGAGGACGCGCTCTACGGACCCGACGGGAATCGTGCGGTTGCCCCACCACTGCGCTTCGGCTGGGGGGTGCTGCGGCATCTCATGCGCCATGGACGGGAGTACGACGTGGTGCACATGGCCTCCTTCCCGTACTTCTCCGTGCTCGCCGCCGCGGCCGCGCGC
>JBBQKR010000086.1:0-8723 GCA_038327125.1 Solirubrobacterales bacterium | reverse complement strand
ACTGCCGTAAGCGGCGAGGAGCGTCGGCGCCGCTCGCCTTGGCTGGCGCCTACGGCCCGTCCTACGAGCACGGGCGAGACCCGCCGGCGGGCGAGGGCTTCGGACGCCAGAAGGCTGCCACCAGTCGACTGGGCCGCACGCCGCCGCCGCGAAGCGCGCAAGCAGCGCCGGTGAGCCGACGCCTGGACGGTTTTCGAGCCCGCCACCGGATGCGGCGGATCCTCGATGAATGCTGGAGATTACAGGTGCCAGCGGGCTCGTTGGGATAGTCGCAATAGGCACGGGCGCTACTGGCAACGAGCTGCCAACAGGTGTTGAGAGTGCGTTTCTAGTCTCGGATGAGTTCCCAGTGGGCGCGGGGGTCCTTCGGGCTCTTGCCGACCCAGCGCACGACGCCGGCGTCCTTCAGCGTGTTGAGAACCTTGAGTGCGTGTGGGCGGGAGCGGTCGAGGAGTTCGGCGACCTCGCCGGTGCTCAGGCGCCCGGCGCTGCGCAGGGCGGTCGAGACGGCGCGGGCGTCGGGAGTGAGCTGCTCGTCGAGCCGGCGGTCGGTCGGCTCGGCCGAGAGCGTCAGGCGGACGGCAGCGGCGTTCTGGGTGTAGACCGGTTCCTGGAGGCCGGCGAGGCGCATCTCCTCGTAGATGCGGCGGATGCCTTCGCCGAGTTCTTGGTCGAAGTGCAGGTCGGCGCAGACGCGGGCGATTCTGGGGTTGCGAGCGAAGCGGGGCGCGTTTCGCGGGTCGGTGAGATTGACGATGCCGGGGAAGCGCCCGGGGCTGGTGATCTCCAGGCGGTCGTCGAAGATCTCGATGCGGATGTGATCGCCGCCGAGGCTGTAGGAGCGATGGACGACGGCGTTCACCAAGCCCTCGAGCCAGGCGTCCTCGGGGACGAGTGGGATCGCCTCGAACCGTGCGCTGCGTCCGAGCGCTCGACGGGTGGGCTGCAGTTCGGCGATCCGGGCCCGCGCGCTGATCAAGATCGTGGGGATGGGTCCTTCGAAGCGCTCGTCGTGGAGCAGCTGCTGCCGCGCGCCGCTGCCGCGCTCGCGGCCCTGGTAGCGAAGGACGCGAACGAGCGCTTCCGGCAGGCGGCTCTGAGGGTGCTGGTCGAAGAGCAGCAGACCGGCGACGGTGAGGGCGTCGCCGCTGAGGAGCCCGCGTGCCTGCAGGAGGCGCAGCGGGTCGGATGCGCCGACTGCGCTCGTGTACTCACTGAGCAGGGAGGTGTCGAGCTCACCGACGGACGTTCCGGGGAGCGGCCGGGCTTCGTAGTTGTCCCGGCCGCGATCGAAGGCGAGTTCCTGGCGCTGCGCGAACGTGAGCTTACGGTTCTCGTCGCCGACGCGCAGGTAGACCTCGTCCTTACCGTTGGCATGGACGACGCCGTCGGTCGGAGCCACCTCGAGCACGAGCAGATGGTCAAGCTCCCCGCCCTCGGCGACGCACTCGACGAGCTGGTGCGACACGCGCACCGGTGGGACGCAGAAGTGCAGCGCGGCCTGAACCAGGTCGTTGCGGCGGCCACCCAAGCCGTCGGTTCCTTCGACCTTCCCGTCGGAGAGGCCGACGCCGATCACCCCTCCGTCGGCGTTGGCCATCCCGATCAGCAGGTCCGCGAGCGCGCGCGGCTTGACGCGCGCGGACTTACGATCGAACCACTGGTCCTCCGTTGCCGCAAGGAGCGCCGCTCCCACATCGGCACGCGGAAGGGCGAGCGCCTGGCCAACCTGGATAGAAGCCATACTCTAATCAGTTTAGAGTAGTTAGCAGTCGGACGGGGCGCACCCACGGCCCGCGCGTCGGGCGCGGCAGCGCCGTGGTGTGCTGCTTGCGTTCTGGTTGCTGCCGTTCGAGCTGGTCTTCTGGACCGGCTTCGCGTTGCCGTTCGGGTTCGTCCTGGGAGCGCTGCGGACTGCTGCGCTTGGCCGACCGCGACGCAAGAACCGCGCTGCGCCGACGGCGAGCGGGACGCCCGGCGAGCGGGGTGGGTCGTCGATGATCAGCGTGTCCTGGGTAAGGCGGTGGCAGGCGATCCGCACCCAGATGGTCTGTCGCACTCCGGCCGCGGCCGCGAGGCGTTCAGGGCACGATCGCGAAGCGCGCCGTCAGTGGCCGGCTGCGAGGCCCGTCGCCCACACGCGCCGTGACCACGAGTCGGTAGCGCCCGGGCCGCAGCGCTCGTCCGCCGACCCGGCCGGTCAACCGGAAGCGATTGGTACCCGCGACGCCCGCATGCTGCGCCGAGCCGACGAGCGCGAACCGCGTGCATGTACGCTGCCGCGCCGCGCCGCGCCGCGCAACCCGGCAGCGGCCACCAAGCAGGATGCCGCGCCGCGCCCGCTCGATGCCGATCGTGGCGCGCGCAGCGACGCTCGCGTCGTAGATGACGAGGGTCCCAACTGGCGCATGCGGCGACGCGGCGATGCTCGCGCCTCGCGGCGCGGTGCGAAACCGGCGCACGCCAAGCGTCAGCCGGCCAAGCACCGGGGGGATGGTCTGTCCGGAAGGCGTCACCGGCAGGGTGCCGGCGCCCGGCCCTCCGCCCGGGGCGGAGGGCGCCGGTGCTGGCCCAGGCGCCGAGGGCGGGGCTGGGACGTACTCATGCGCGCCGATGTCGATCGTCGCGCCCGTGACGCGCGCCGCGCCGTCGACGTCCTTGGCACCGGTGAAACCGTCGATCGCGCCCGCGTTGATCGTCGGCGACGCCGCTAGCTGGCGAAGATCTCCTGCTGCGATGTCCGTCAGCAGTGCCGAGCCGTCGAGGTTGCCACCGAGATCGGTGATCTGAGCGAACGCGCCGCCGGCTGTCGTCCGCCCGGAGACGGGGACGTCGGACCGGGCGAGCGCAATCGTCCCGGCACCGCTCGTGTCGCCGCCTGCCGCCTGCGCGAGGAGCGCGGGCGCTCCACGGACGATCGAGTTGCGGATGTCGGCATGTTCGTCGAAGTATCCGGTCGCGCCGCCCAGGAAGCCCGCCACGCGAACACCGGTGCCGCCGCCGGCGGCAATCACCGTGACGTTGCGAAGTCGTCCGGGATCGGCGGTGGACCCACCCGCGCGGACTGCGATGGCGCTCGCACCGTTGACGCGGACGATGCTGTCGCGCAGCAGTCCTCCGACGTAGACGCCCGTGCCGGAAGCCCCGGTCGCTTCGAGGACGAGCTGTTCGCCGAGGCCGCTTCCGATTGAGGCGGCCTGCCCGCTCGACGCGGTGTTGCGCAGGTGCAGGTGGCGCAGCGTGATGTCGCCGGAGAAGGAGACGACGAGCGAGTCGCTCGCGACCGATCCGGTCAGAAGCGGGCGCTGCGAGCCCAGGATGCCGGTCATGGTGACGTCCGCCGGCAGGTTGATCGGCGCTGTCCGCTCGTAGGTCCCAGGCAAGAGCACGAGCGTGTCCCCCGCGACGACCTTCGCCAGCGCGGTGGTGAGCCCACACGGGATGGCGGTGGCATCCGTGCAGCTCCCGGTCTTGGCCCCCGCCTGCGGGCCGGCGTAGATCGTCTTGCCCGACGCGGGACGAGGCGCGACGAAGAGCGCGCCGAGCGACGCCAACGCGCACGAGGCGGCCACCACGACGCGCTTTTGCGGCTTCGCCGCTCGGCTGAGCGCGAACATCCGCGGCAGCGTACACGGGTGCGTACTGCTCCTGGGCGCCGAGGCGGGGGCGATCGCTCGAGCTTCCGCTCTCTGGACGTCTGGCGGCGCTCGCGCTGCCCCGCGGCCGGACCTGACGAGCGGGCTCCGACCGCGTCAGGTCGAAACCCGCTCCGTTCCAGCTACTTCCAGCGGAGGGGGAGAGATTCGAACTCTCGGTAGAGGGGTTACCCCTACAACGGTTTTCGAGCACGGCACAGGATGCGCCGGATGCCCTGTGTTCATGGGCGGCTATCGCTGTTCCTGGGTGGCATGGGACAGCGTTTGGGACAGTCGTTGACGCTGGCCGAATCGTCGGCGACAAGGTAGATCTCGCGGCAGGCGATCTCGGTCGTGTCGTGCAGGATCGCCGCAGCGACCTGTAGCTGCTCGTCGCTGTAGGCCTCGTGCAACGGGGTCAGGACCGATGAGAGCAGCCCGGAGAGCACTTCGCCGATCGGGGCGGCGGAACCGCTGTGTCTCTCCATGTGGGCGACGATCGACGTGAGCGGCCCGCCGCATCCGACGATCGCAGCGACGTACTCGTCCAGCGGCCCGGGGCGCTTGGTTCCGTGCGAATCGGTCATGCCGGACTGAGGCCGCGGCATCGCGGTTGTTCCCCCGCGGGCTCGGCGAGCCGCGACAGGGTGGGCGTTCAGCCCTCGAGACGACGCTGCGCCAGTGCTACTGCGTGGGCGGCGGCAGCGAGCGCGTCGTCACGGCTGAGTGGATCATCTGCGAACTCGTCGTATCGCAGCTCGGCTGCCCAGGGCGTCAGCCAGCTCGCTGAGGCGACGGGCTCGGGAAGCTCGATGCCGAGGGCCGCGGCCTGCTCCAGCAGGAACTGCAGGTCGTGTGTCCGACGCAGCTCCCAGCCTTGATCGACGAGTAGGGCCTTGAGCGCCTTCTCGACAGCTTGCTGGGCGTGGAAGCCGAGGATCGCGTCGGCGATACCGCCAAGCTCGTGAAGCGCACCAGGCGCGTCGAGTCGAACGTACCGGGTCATCCGGAATGAAGGTCCGGGTGATCCGGAACGCCTCTCCGGGCATGTCGGAGGACGGGCCCGGCAGCACCGGACCTCGGCGACGGGCTGATGGTGGTCTTCGACGGGGTCGGCCGGGCGCTCGGCTGCGCTCTTGCGATGCAGCAGCGCGCTTCGGCGCAGGGGGTCGACGGGCGGCCGCTCGGCGACGAGCGCTTCGGGGTGGTGCAACGCGCCCATCTGGATGCGCTGCGCGAGTGCGTCGTCCGGGGTGATGGCCGTGAGGTGAAGAACCTCGGTGACGGGCTGCGCACATGCTCACCGGGCCAATGGCCGTCAAGGAGCTCGCGCCCGAGTGGGCCGAGCACATCGACCGCGCAGCGGATCAGCGGGTGCGGTGCACGACGCTAGGAACACGCGGGCGTGGCGGGGGCGTCGCGGTGACGCCCCCGCCGGTCGCGTCCGGCTACGCCACCTGTGCGTACTCCGGCTCCTGCTCCACTTCACCGGCTACCTGCTCCGAAGCGGCTGCGACGGCTTGCGGGCGCCGGAACGAGACCGCTGCGACCAGGCCGCCAACTGTGGCGATGCCGGCGGCTGCGAGGAACGCGGCGGAGTAGCCGTCGGTGAGCGAGATCGTGTCGCCGAGCTTCCCGGCTCCGTGCGACGCCGCGAGCGCCGTCATCGCTGCCAGGCCGAGGGCGGAGCCGACCTGGTAGGCGGTGTTGACGATGCCCGAGGCCAGGCCGCCCTCCTCGGGGCGGGCGCTGGAGATGGCCGTCTGCAGCGAGGGGATGAACGCGAGCGCCATCCCGGCGGCAGCTATGAGCGACGCGGGCAGGACATCGACTACGAAGCTGCCGGTCGGCCGCACCATTGAGAGGCCGACGAGGCCGGCCGCCAGGAGCAGCAGTCCGCTGACGACCATCGGCTTCGGACCGACGCGGGCCATAAGGCGCGGGGCGACGATGACCATGCCGGCCATGATGGTGAGCGTCATCGGGAGCAGCGCTGCGCCGCCCTCGAACGCTCCGAACCCGAGCACCTGCTGCAGGTAGAGGTTCAGGAAGAACCACATCGGCACCCACGCCGCACCGAGCAGCACCTGCGACACGTTCGCGGCAGCGAGGTTCGGAGCGCGGAAGATGCCCAGCCGCATGAGCGGCTCACGGCGGACCGCCTGAACTGCGACGAACGCGACCAGCGCGAGCAGGCCTGCGGCGAGCACTGCGAGGGTCTCCGGTGAGCCCCAGCCCTGCTCGGGCGCGCGCACGATGGCGTACACGGTCGTAGCGAGGCCGACGGTTGCGAGCACGGCGCCGACGATGTCGACAGATCCGCTCCGGCTTGATGTGGAGGGCATCAGCCGAGGTGTGAGCGCGAGCGCGGCGAGAGCGACGGGAATGTTGATGTAGAAGACCCAGGGCCAGCTCGCCCACTCGGTGATGACGCCGCCGAGGAAGACGCCGGCGGTGCCGCCCGCGGGAGCGGCGGCGCCGTACACGGCGAACGCCTTCATGAGTTCCTTCGGGTTGTGCCCGAAGAGCATCATCAGCAGCGTCAACGCGGACGGTGCGATCAGTGCTGCACCGGCGCCTTGAATAGCGCGTGCGGCGACCTCGACCTCAGGGCTTCCGGCGAGTCCGGCTGCGAGCGAGCCCGCGGCCAGCACAGCCCAGCCCGTGGCAAAGATGCGCTTGGCGCCGAACAGGTCTGACAACCGGCCGCCGAGCAGCAGGAGGCCGCCGAAGGCGATGACATAGGCGTTGAAGACCCATGACAGGTCCTCGGGGCTGAAGCCCAGGTCGGCGCGGATATCCGGTAGGGCGACGCCGATGATTGAGGTATCCATGATGACCATGAACTGCGCGAGCGCGATGACGGCAAGGGCCGGCCAGCGCCGCGGATTGACAGCGGTTTCCATGAGAGTGCTCCTTGGGGCTGACACCCCGTACGAGTGCTTGACGATGTGAGGGCCGGCCCATCAGTGGCCGGAGCGCGCGGCGAGCCCGTTGGGGCACTAGGCGCCGCGCGCGCTCGCACATCGCCCGCAACCGCCGACGCCGGAGCGAGCCGCCCAGCGGCGGGGCGGGGAGGCGGCCCTCATCGGCCCATCTCCACGAGAGCCGTCGAGCCGCTGCGGCCCGTGCTGTCGTCCTTGGCGAGCTCGCGGACGAGGACGGCCGAGCCGAAGACGAACGCGGCCACGACGAGTGTTCCGACGAGCTTGGGGTTCGGTCCGCCGTGGATGCCCGTGCGGTGCACGGCCGCGTGCCCCTTGCCGCGGGCGATGAGCCAGCGGTTCACCGGGACGGCAACCACGAAGGCGACCGCCAGCGCGAAGGACAGCGAGCCCCAAAACAGCAGGCTGTTCAAGCCGGCTTCCAACGCTCCGGGAATGGCCAGAACGATGGTGTTGTCGACGACTTCCATCACGGCGATGGAGAACGTGTCGGAGGCCAGCGCAATCGGGATGACTGCCCCGAGTGTCAGCCCGGCCCGCAGCAGTGGCAGGCTCGTGAGCGAATACCCGAACACGAACGCGAGCGCGATGGCCAGCACGACCGTTGCCCCGTTCGAGAGGCCTAGCGCCGTGCCGATGGCCATGCCGGCGATTTCGCCGATGGCGCAGCCGGTGAGGCAGTGGAGCGTCGCTGCGATGGAGATGTTCGTCAGCGAGCGCCCCTCGGTCGGCAGGTCGTGATGAGCGTGAGCTCCGTGACCGTTGTGCTCGGTGTGCCTGGTGTGCTCTGCCGTCGACATGATGCTCCTTGCTCGATACCCACCGGGGGTATTTGATGAGCGCAAAGTAGCACCACGTCGTCGCTTCGGTCAAGTACCCCCCAGAGGTATCTTGTCGAGCGCTTCGGCCCCCGTTGCCGCGAGCGCAGAGGCGGATGCGCGAACGACTGGAGACACAGCTACCGGGCAATCCCCGGCGAAACGACACACCTCAGGCGACCACGTTCTCGAACCAATCGCGGCGGCCGGGCGCGTGGGTGCGAAACCGCCAGTGTTCATCAGGTGTCGGCCAGAGCGCATGCCGGCCCGCATACCGTTGTCGGAACGAGACCGAAGGAGCCACTCGGGAGCGTCGGCGTTCGGGAGGGTGCGCGCCGACGGCACACCGGCACGCACCCTCTGGCTGTGGTCTGAGACCGAGTCAGGCCAGCCCGGCGACGGGCTCGGCAAGGCGCGCCTGCTGCTGCCAAAGCCGGTACACCTCGTCGTGGTGTGGGTAGCTGGCGGCCAAGCCCCGGGCTCGACCGAGCCGGGCGAGGGGCGGGATCACGAGGCGCTGCAGCCAGCGCGGCGGCCCGACGAGTTCCATGACGTCGCGGTACTCGTCGAGGATGACCGCCATCTGCAGTGGCGACGGGGCGCCCTTGCTGTCTGTCCGGCCTTCCATGCCGAGCGCGAAGAGCGTGACGACCATGGCCTCGAAGCGGGCTGCCGGCCAGACGTCGAATCGGAAGACGACGTCCTTGTCCGAGTTGTTCGCGTAGTGGTGGGCTGCGCCGCGCGGGATGGTGACCTGCTCGCCGGCGGTCAGGATTCGCGTGTCGCCGTCGAGTTGCACGGTCAGCCGCCCCTCGAGCACCTCAAACCGCTCGGTGCATCCGGGATGACGGTGCGCGACAGAGACCGCGCCACCGGGTCGCACCCGCGTCTAGGCGCGGGGTAGACGCGACCGTGCGAGAGCGGTTGAGAGCGGTCGAGAGCGGAGAATCGGGCGCGCCTCAGAACGGTTCCGGATGAAGAAAAGGCCCGGCGGGGCCGAGCCTTCTCAATTTCCAGCGGAGGGGGAGAGATTCGAACTCTCGGTACAGGGGTTACCCGCACAACGGTTTTCGAGACCGCCCCGTTCAACCACTCCGGCACCCCTCCAGGACGATCGCGAAGGGTAGCGCGGTCGCGCCCGGCAGGGATGCGTCCTCCTCGGCGAGCCGTGACGGTCGTGCTCGTTCCCGGTAGGTTGCGCGCATGTCGACCGAGAGCACGACCCCGGCGGCCGAGGAGCCTCACGAGCAGTACCTCGACCGCTCGCACATCACCAAGTGGGAGCGCCTGGGCTACGTGTCGGGAGTGCTGCTGCTGATCTCGCT
>JBBQKR010000085.1:0-9210 GCA_038327125.1 Solirubrobacterales bacterium | reverse complement strand
CGATCGGGGTCATCGTCCTCGCCATCGCCGGGATCAGCAAGCTGACCGCCACGACGTCGGGCAGTCTCGTTTTCATCGCGATGCTCGGGGCCGCGGTGCTGGCGCTCGTCGCGGTCTGGCGCGCGCACCGCGAGCTGGCCTGACGCGCTCGGGCGAACGCCGCGCGTGTTCCGTGACGAACGCGCCGTAGAGCCGTGACGCGTTGCCCGGCAGGCTCGGGCGATGGACGGCGACGAATCAGAGCGGGGCCAGGCGAGCGTCGAGCTGGTGGCGCTGCTGCCATTGCTGGCGGCGCTGCTGCTGGCCTCGTGGCAGGGCATCGTGGCGGGCCAGGCGTGGTGGCTGGCGGCCGGCGCGGCGCGCGCCGGCGCGCGCGCGGACCTCGTCGGCGCCGACCCGCTGGCGGCGGCGCAGCGTGAGCTTCCGGGCGGGCTGCGATCGCGCGTCCGGGTAGGGCGAGCTGACGGCGAGGTCGTCGTCCGCGTCGCGATCCCGGCTGTGGCAGGGCTCGGGCGGCTTGGGACGGCGACCGCGCGCGTGCGGACAGCAAGGGACCGCCCGTGAGCTCGCAACGCGGACAGGCGAGCGTGGAACTCGTCGCGCTGCTGCCGCTGCTGCTGCTCGTCGCACTCGTCATCGCACAGCTGCTGGCCGCCGGGCGGTGCCGCGAGCTCGCGGGGCATGCAGCCGCAGCAGGGGCGACCGCGCTGCTCCAGGACGAGGACCCGGGCCGCGCCGCGCGGCGGGCGCTGCCCGGCTGGTCGCGCGCGCGGCTTGACGTCGCCGTCCGTGGGCGCGTGGTCCAGGTCTCCCTGCGCCCGCCGGGACTGGTTCCAGGACTGTCCCGGCTGCTCGCCGCCGAGGCCGCCGCCGACGCGGGGCCGGCCGCGTGAGCGCGCGCTTCGACGTCGCCGTCGTCGGCCGTGCCGGGGACACGGCCGCCGTCGCAGCGGGCGCGGCCTGCGCGCTGGCGCGGCGCGCGCCGGGGCATACGGCGCTCGTCGTCTGCTGCGGCGATCCGGGCGCGACGTTCGGGCCTGCGACCGCCGCTGCCCGGCGGCTGTGCGGGCGGCTGCGAGGTCGCGGCCTCGACGCACGTGCGACGGGGCGGATCGTGTGGTGCGCGGCCGGCGACGAGGACCCCGCCGGGGAGGCCGGTCGCGCTGCTGCGGTCGGCGGTCCGGTCGTGCTCGCCATGTGTGGTCCGCGCGCGGAGTGGGTCGAGCCGCTGCTCGAGGATGCCGGAGTCGTGCTGGTGGCCGGTCGGGAGGAGGACCCGCTCACCGCGCTGGCGCTCAGCGCGCTGCATGAACGCCGGATCGCGGCCGTGGCGGTCCTTCCCCCTGATGGTGCGGGCGGCGTCCTCGCCCGCACCGGCATCGGCGTCTCTTCCCGGTGGCGCGCCGCGCTCCCGATTGCGCCGGCGGGCGTGCCGTGAGCATCCGGCGCGAAGGCGAGCGCGGGCAGGCGGCGCTGCTGCTGCTGGGCGGCCTGCTCGCGCTGCTCGCCGCAGGCGTCGCGCTCGGCTGGGTCGCGGCGGGCATCTCGGCGCACGGCGCCCGACAGCGTGCCGCCGACCTTGGAGCGCTCGCGACCGCGCGGGCGCTCGTCGACCTGCGCCCGCGCGCGCTCGAGCCGCCCGGGTCACCGCGGCGCCTCGCGCCGGGTACGTACCTGGCACTGGCGCGGGCGGTCGGTCGCCGCACCGCGCTGCGCAACGGCGCGCGCAGCGTCGTGGTGCGTGTCGGTGCCGGGCCGCTGCCCGATCGCGCGACCGTGACCGTCCCCGACGCGATCCAGTTGCCCGGTGGGGCGCGAATCGGCGGCAACGCGCGCGCGGTCGCCGCGGTCGGCGCCGGTGCCGCGGAGATCGGCGACGGCGAGTACCCGGGACCGTTCGCGCTGCGGCAGGGCAGACCGATGCGGCCCGACGTCGCGCTGGGGTTCGATCGCATGGCCGCCGCCGCGCGCCGCGACGGGCACGCGCTGCTCGTCGTCAGCGCGTTCCGCACGACCGCCGAGCAGTCGCGGCTGTTCGCGGCCCGCCCCGACCCGCGCTGGGTCGCGCGGCCGGGGACGTCGCTGCACCGCCTCGGCACCGAGCTCGACCTCGGGCCGCGGTCGGCGTCCGCGGGGCGTGCGGCCCACGCCGGGAGCTTCGGATTCAGCCAGCGGTACGCCTGGGAGCCTTGGCACTTCGGGTTCGGACGTTCACCGGGCAGCGTCTCGGTGGGGTTCGGAGCGCCGGGAGGGTCGACCGGTCGTGCAGTGCCCGCGTTCGTGCCCGGGCGCTACGTCGCGACGCTCCGCCGCGCGGCGTCGCGATGGAGCGTCGGCGCGGCGCTGCTGGCCGCTCAGCTTCAGCAGGAGTCCGGGTTCAACCCGCACGCGCGCTCCCCGGCCGGGGCCCTGGGAATCGCGCAGTTCATCCCCGGGACCGCCCGCGCCTACGGGCTGCGCGACCCGCTGGATCCCGACGCGGCGATCGACGCCCAGGCACATCTGATGCACGACCTGCTCCGGCGTTTCGGCTCGGTGCCGCTCGCGCTCGCCGCGTACAACGCCGGCCCCGGCCGGGTCGCCGCCTGCCGCTGTGTGCCACCGATAGCGGAGACGCAGGCCTACGTGCAGCGGATCGTCACGCTCGCGCGCGGGCTCGGCGGGCTCGGCGCGGGTGGTCCGATCGTGCGCCTGGTGGGGTGAGCGCGCGGGCCGCAGCGCTGCGCCAGAATGCCGCGCGATGCCCGCCTTCACCTGGACCTTCCGCGTGCGCTACCACGAGTGCGATCCCCAGGGGATCGTGTTCAACGCGCACTACTTCACGTACTTCGACATGACGATGACCGAGCTCCTGCGCGCGGCATTTCCCGGCGCCGGATACCCCGAGATGATCGAGCGTCACGGGGTGGACATCGTCGTCGCGGAGGCGACCGCGCGCTTCATGGGCTCGGCCCGCTTCGACGACGAGATCGAGCTGCGCGCCACGATCACGCGGCTCGGCACGACGGGGATGACGACGGCACTTCAGGTCGGCCGGGACGACGGCATCCTCGTCGAGGGCGAGCTGCGCCACGTGTTCGTGAATGCCACCACGTGGGAGAAGACGCCGATCCCGGACGCGGTGCGCGCGGCACTGGCGCCGTTCGCCGAGCCGGCGAGCTGACCTGCGACCCGGCGTGGCAACGCAACTTCCCTTGCTACGGTCGGTTTTAGTCGTGGACGCGCACGGAACGCGCGTCCCTCGACCCCTTCGGAGGACTCGACCCGTGCGCAGGACCCTCGTCGCGCTCACGGGCGCCATCACGGTGGCGCTCGCTCTCATTCCGGCCGTGGCGCCCGCCGCGACGTCGACCACGCGCGCATGCGATCCGCTCGATGCCAAGCGTTGTCTGCTCCCGTGGCCGAACAATGCGTTCACCGTGTCCGACGTGCGCACCGACACGGGCCGCCGCGTGCGGCTGTTCGCCGAGGACATGCCCAGGAACGCCAAGGGCCAGCGCGTCGATCCGACGGACTTCAACCGCGCGGACGGGTTCAGTCCTGGCTCGTCGATCCTCACGTACGTCCCGAACCTCAGCCTCAAGCGCACCCGGGCCGTCACGCAGACCAATCTGCGCAAGGGCCTGGACCGCGGCCAGCCGATCACGGTCGTCAACGCGCGGACGGGCGCGCCCCACCTGATCTGGGCGGAGCTCGACACGACCAGCAAGCCCGGGGAGCGGCTGCTGATCATCCATCCCGCGCGCAACCTCTCGCGCGGTCAGCGCTACATCGTCGCGCTGGGCAAGCTGCGCGACTCGCGCGGGCGCCTGCTCAAGGCTCCGCAGTCCTTCCGCGTCCTGCGCGACCAGCTGCAGACCTCCAACCGCTCGCTCGCGCGCCGGCGCCTGAGCTTCGAGAAGAACGTCGCCACGCTGGCCAAGGCCGGGATCAGGCGCAAGGACCTCTACCTCTCCTGGGACTTCACGGTCGCCAGCACGCGCAACATCACCGAGCGCTCGCTGGAGATCCGCGACAACGCATTCGCCGTCCTCGGCGACAAGAACCTCTTCGACCGCCGCGTCAAGGGCGGCGCCCCGCGCTTCGCGCTCGACCCGGCGCAGGAGTACGCGCCGTGCGGCTCCGACGGCTGCCAGCCCGGCGAGAACGATCTGCTCGCGCGCAAGGTCACCGGGACGATGACCGTCCCCTGCTACCTCAACAGGAAGGGCTGCCCGGTCGGCGCGCGCTTCCGCTACGAGAAGCTGAGGAAGACCGCGAACTTCCAGGCCAAGCGCTTCGTGTACGTGCCGGAGCGGATCAAGAACAACACGATGCAGGTCCCGTTCACGTGCATCGTGCCGCGCGCCGCGCTCAGCAAGCCCTCACGGCTCGTGCTCTACGGGCACGTGCCGTTCAGCGGCCAGGACGACGTGCTGCGCCCCGAGCTGCAGCAGCTCGCCCAGGAGGCCGACATGACGCTCTGCGCCGCCCGCCAGGCCGGCAACGCGAGCGAGGACGCCGCGACGCTGAAGTCCGCGTTCGCGGATGTCAGCCGCTTCGCAAAGGTGGCCGACCGCCTCCAGCAGGGCGCGATCAACAGCCTGCTGCTCGGCCGGCTGATGATCCACCCCAAGGGCCTCGTGACCCAGGCCGCCTTCCGCGCGCCGTCCGGCGGCCCGGCGATCGACACCTTCGACATCTACTACCACACGGTCAGCAGCGGCCCGTTCGGCGGCATGGTCACCGCCCTGGGGTTCGACTTCGTGCGCTCCGCGCTCGGCACCGGCGGGATGAACTTCAACCTGATGCTGCCGCGCAGCGTCGACTTCCAGCCGTTCGAGCCGACCTTCATCAAGGCCTACCCGAGCCGGCTGGACCGGATGCTGATCCTCTCGATGGTGCAGGGCCAGTGGGACCGCGGCGAGGTCGACGGCTACGCGCAGAACCTGACGCAGGACCCGCTGCCGAACTCGCCGCTGCACACGCTGCTCTACCAGGCCGCCGTCGGCGACCACCGCGTCCCGACGGTCGCCACCGAGATCCAGGCGCGCACCGCCGAGGCCGTCGTTCGCGCGCCGATGTACGACGCCGGCCGCTCGGCCGACCTGATCCCCGGCTACGCGCTGACCGAGACGAGCCAGCTCGAACTGGGCTCCGTGCTGACGATGTGGGACGCCGGCCCCGTCCGCGAGGGCGGCGCGCTCGGCAGCCCGATCGCGCCCACAGCGGACGTGCCGCTGACGAGCGGCAAGGACCCGCACGACCTCGTCGCACAGACGCCGGCCGCACGCAGGCAGCTGTCGGACTTCATGCGTCCCGACGCCCGCTTCGTCGACGCCTGCCCGCTGACGCGCGCCTGCCGCGCCGCGGGCTGGGGCTACTAGAACCGCCTGTTAGACCGCTGCCGGCTGGCGCGCCGGAGCGAGCGTCACCGGGATCCCGTTCAGCACGGCGGTGCCGGTCAGCGCCTCGAGCGTGCTCGGATCGCCGAGCACGTTGACGTTGACGCCGGCGTGTGCGCGCGCGACGTCGAGGTCGACGCCCTCGAGATCGTGACCCCAGCCGTGGGGGATCGAGATGACGCCGGGCATCATGTCGTCGGTCACGAGCGCGTTCAGCTCGATCTGGCCGTTCGCGCTGGAGACCAGCGCGGGCTCACCGTCCGCGACGCCCAGGCGCTCGGCGTCCTGGGGATGCACGAGCACCGTGCAGCGCTCGGGCCCGCTGACGAGCTTGGGCAGGTTGTGCATCCACGAGTTGTTCGAGCGCAGCTGGCGACGGCCGATCAGCAGCAGCCGGTCGGGATCGGCGCTCGCGAGCGCATCGCGCAGGCGCGGCATGTCGGACAGCAGCAGCTCCGGAGCCAGCTCGATCTTGCCGCTGGGCGTGCGCAGCACCTCCGGCAGGCGCGGCTGCAGCGGGCCGAAGTCGATCCCGTGCGGCTCCGCCTCGAGCGCGGCGAGCGTCAGCCCGCCGGCGCGGGCGCCGAACATGTCGCCGTAGGGGCCGCTGCGGAGCATGATGTCGAGCAGGCGCTCGGGGCCGACGCGCGGGGCGACCTCATTGACGAGATCCTGCGGATCGCGGCTCTCGAGCGGCGACCCCGGCTGCCGCGTGGCACGGCGCGCGAGCTCCGTCGCGACGAACGTGTCGATCGCGGCGATGTCGGCGTCCGGGCCCTGCCCCGAGGCGATCCCCGCGAGGCGCAGCAGGATCTGCCACTCGTCGAGCGCTCCGTCGGGCAGCGGGAACGTCGGCGGCGAGTAGTTCGCGACGTTGCGCACCGCGAACGCGTAGAGCGCGACGTCGAAGTGCCCGTTCATCAGCGGCGAGGGCCCGGGGAGGATCACGTCGGCGTGGCGGGTCGTCTCGTTGCGGTAGACGTCGATGCTGACCATCAGGTCGAGCGTGTCGAGCGCGTCGGCGAGCCGGTCGCCCCGCGGCGTCGAGAGCACGGGGTTCCCGGCGATCGTGAACAGCGCGCGGATCTGGCCGGCGCCGGGGGTCTCGATCTCCTCGGCCAGACACGCCGCGGGGAGCTCGCCGAAGACCTCGCCGCGCCCGCTCACGCGTGAGGTCCAGCGGTGCGCCAGGACGCCGCGGCCCTGACCGGACGTGCCGGCGGTGTTGCCCGAGCCGGCGGCCGGGAGCGTGAACAGCGCACCGCCCTCACGGTCGAGGTTGCCGGTCAGGACGTTCAGCACGTCGATCAGCCAGCTGGCGAGCGACCCGAACTCCTGGGTCGTCGTGCCGATCCGCCCGTAGACCGCGGCGCTCGGCGCGGCGGCGAGCTCGCGCGCCATCCGCCGGATCTCCTCGGCGCCGATGCCGGTCGCACGCGCGACGCTCTCGGGCGTGAACGGCGCCGCCAGCTCGCGCAGCTCGTCCAGTCCCGCCAGATGCGGCCGCAGGTGCGCGCCGGGATCGGCGAGGTCCTCGTCGAACAGCACGTGCGCGAGCGCGAACAGCAGCAGTGCGTCGGTCCCGGGACGGATGAAGTGGTGCTCGTCGGCCTCCAGCGAGGTGCGTGAGCGGCGCGGATCGACGACGACGATCTTGCCGCCGCGGGCACGGATCGCCCGCAGGCGCCCGCGCGCGTCCGGTGAGGTCATCAGCGAGCCGTTGGAGACCATCGGGTCGGCGCCGAGGATCAGCAGATGCGCGGTGTGGTCCAGGTCGGGGATCGGGACGCTCAGCCCCGTGCCGAACATCAGCCCCGACGCCAGCTGCTTGGGGTACTGGTCGACGGTGCTGGCGCTGAAGATGTTGCGCGTCCCGAGCGCCTTCGCCAGCACGCGGCCGTAGAGCACGAGGCCCATGTGGTGGGCCGCCGGGTTGCCGAAGTACATCGCCATCGCCTCGCGGCCGTGCTCGGCGTCGATCGCGCGCAGGCGCTCGTCGATGAACGCGAACGCCTCGTCCCAGGAGACCTCCGCGAAGCTGCCGTCGGGGCGCCGCAGCTGCGGGGCGCTCACGCGATCGGGGTCGTGGTGCAGCTCGCCGAGCGATGCGCCCTTCGGGCAGATGAAGCCCTTGCTGAAGACGTCGTCCGCATCGCCGCGCACGCGCGTGATGCGGTCGTCCTCGATCGTCAGCTGCAGGCCGCAGGTGGCCTCGCAGAGCGGGCAGGTGCGGATGGCGGTGCGGGCGGTGGCGGGCATGGCCCAAACCTACGCCTCGGCGCGGCGAGGGTCCAACCTATCCTGGGTGCGTGGCCGCCGGCGGCGAACTGACTGCCCGTGAGGAGCGCCTGAAGGCGCTGCGCCGCGGCCTGCCCGATGCGCCCGGCGTCTACCTGTTCAAGGGTGACGCGGGCGAGGTCCTGTATGTCGGGAAGGCGCGCTCGATCCGCAAGCGCGTCGCCTCGCACTTCTCAAGTCCCGTCACGCGCGGCGACGTCGAGATGGTCGCGCGGGCCGAGGACATCGAGGTGCTGGTGCTCGCGAGCGACGCGGAGGCGCTGCTCGCCGAGAACGGGCTGATCAAGCGCCACCAGCCGCAGTTCAACATTCGCCTGCGCGACGACAAGAGCTACCCGTACGTGGCGATCTCGATGGACGAGGACTTCCCGCGCGTCTACTTCACGCGTGAGCGCCACCGCCGCAACCGGCTCTACTTCGGCCCTTACTCCAACGCCAAGCGCACGCGCGCGACGCTCGACGTGCTCGGGAAGGTCTTCCAGGTGCGCTCGTGCCAGGGCGCCGAGCCGGGGCGGCGCTCGGGCTCCCCGTGCCTGGACTTCCACATCGACCGCTGCGGCGCCCCATGCGTCGGCTACGTCAGCAAGGCCGAGTACCGCGAGGCGGTCGACGGCGTCATCGCGTTCCTGTCCGGCCGCTACAAGGAGGTCGAGCAGACGATCGAAGGGCGGATGGCCGCGGCCGCCGCGGCGCAGGAGTACGAGCAGGCCGCGCGCGAGCGCAACCGCCTGCGCGCGATGCGCTCGCTGCTGGAGCGCCAGCGGATCGTCAACGACGCGGTCGGGACGCTCGATGCGATCGCGCTCGCCGTCGACGGGACCGACGCCAATGCGCAGGTGTTCCAGCTGCGTGACGGCGTCCTCGCCGACCGCCAGTCGTTCTACCTGGAGAACCGCGGCGGTCTCGGCATCGGGCAGGCGGCCGTCGAGTTCATCGCGCAGTACTACGCCGATCGCCCCGCGATCCCGGCGCAGGTGATCGTTCAGCCCGACGTCGACGAGGAGGACCGTGAGGTCCTGGCGCAGGCGCTCGCGACGCGCCGCGGCGGGCCGGTCGAGGTGCGCGCAGCCGAGCGCGGCGACAAGCGCCGCATCCTCGAGCTCGCGGAGCGCAACGCGCTGCTCGCGCTCGACACCGAGCGCCTGAAGGCCGAGCGCAGCCGCCAGCAGCGCGTCGAGGCCCTCGGCGAGCTGCAGGCGGCGCTGCAGATGGACGTGCTGCCGCTGCGGATCGAGTGCTACGACATCTCCACGCTGATGGGGACGAACACCGTCGCCTCGATGGTGGTGTTCGAGGGAGGTGCGCCGAAGAAGAGCGACTATCGGCGGTTCACGATCCGCTCGCTCGGGGAAGGTGTGAGCGACGACTTCGCGGCGATGGAGGAGGTGCTGACCCGGCGCATGGCCCAGTGGGTCACGCAGCAGGACCTGTCACCGCACGACCCCACGTACAACGCGTCCTTCGCCGCGCTGCCCAACGTGATCGTCATCGACGGCGGCCCCGGCCAGCTCAACGCGACGCTCGAGCC
>JBBQKR010000084.1:0-9222 GCA_038327125.1 Solirubrobacterales bacterium | reverse complement strand
CCACTTCGCCTCCCGCGAGGCACTCCTGTCCGAGGCGCTCGAGCACTCCTACGAGCGTGCGGGGGACATGCGCATGCTGGCCGGGGACGACGCACCGGCGACGGCGACGGCGCGGCTGCGGCTGATGATCGACCAGTGCATCCCGGCGCCGGGGTCGCTGCGTGACGACTTCATCCTCTGGGTCGAGCTGTGGCTGCGGGCGGCCCGCCATCCCGACCTGCAGGCCACGAGCGCGCGGCTCTACGAGCGCATGGCCGAGTGGTTCGCCGAGGTGCTCGCGGACGGGGAGGCGAGCGGCGAGTTCACGGCACGCGATCTGGATCGTGCGCCCGGCCGGATCCTCGCGCTCTGCGACGGATACGGCATCCGCGTGCTGTGCGAGGACCCGGCAATGCCACGCGAGCGGGCGCGCGCCGAGGTCTGGGCGGCTGTCGCGCAGACGCTCGGCTTCGACCCCGCGGGCGATGACTGAGAACGCAGTCACCGGCTGAGTGCCTCGCGCTCGCCGGCGGTCAGCGTCCGCGGGCGGCGCGTCGAGGGGTCGACGGCGACGAGGGTTGCCTCAGCGCGCACGACGAGCGCTCCGGCGGCGGTCGTGATCGTCTCGTCGGTGCCGATGCTCGAGCGTCCTGCGCGGCGCAGTGCGCAGCTCACGACGACCGCGCCGTCGGCGGGGCGCAGCGCCGCCCGGAAGTCCATCGCGATGCGCGCGAGCAGCGGGCGCTCCGGTCCGAGGCGCTCCTCGAGCCACGCGCCGCGCGCCTCCTCGAGGAACGCGAGCTGCACCGCGGGATGAACCGTGCCGCCGGCGTCGAGGTCGCGCCCGCGGATCGGCATGCGCAGCTCCAACGCTGCGCGTTCCGGCGCCGACCGCCGCGGCGCGGGCCGCTCGGGAAGGGCCACGCCGAGCTCGAGCGACGCGACGCGACGGGCCCATCCGGACGCGCGCTCAGGCGGGACCTCGCGCGGGTGAAGAATCGACTGGAGGCCGACGCCGTCGATCATCGCGACGAGTAGGGCGGCGGTCTCGTCCGGGTCCGCGCACGTCCACTCGCCGGCGCTCGCGCCATCGGCGAGCACGTCGGCCAGCGCCGCGCGCCACCCGTGCGCGTAGCGCGCCAGGGTCGACTGCAGGGTGTCCAGGCGCGAGGCACCGGCCCACGCGTCGATCCACATCGCCCAGCTCTCGCGGTCGCCCCATTCGGAGGCGTCGAGGTAGGCGACGAGGCGCTCGGTGGCGGGGTCGGGGCGGCGCGCGATCTCCTCCAGCTCGGCGAGCTCCCCGAGCGCGATCTCCGCAAACGCCTCGGCGACCACTTCGTCCTTGGAGCCGAAGTGGTAGTTCAGGAGACCGAGGCTGGCACCCGCTTCGCGCGTGATCTCGCCGACGGTCGCCGCCGCGAAGCCGTCGCGCCTGATCACGCGGCGCGCCGCCGCCAGCAGCTCGCCGCGCGTGTCGGGCCGGGCTCGGGCGGCGCCCTTCGTCACACGGGCTCCACAGGCTCCACGGCCGCGAACTCGCTGGTCGCGGCGCTCGACGGCACCGAGGCGTCCTCCGTGAGGACCCGCAGGTTCTTCGCGCGCAGGTGCACCGAGACGGCGTCCCCCTGCTCGTACTCGACGGCGTCCCCGTCGTTGGGCACGTCGGCACGCAGCAGCGTGCCGGTGGCCAGGCGCACGCGCACGTCCTGGTGGAACCCGAGGTACACGACCGCCTCGACCATGCCGGGGACGCGGTTCTCGCCGGCCTGACCGTGCGGCTCGAGCCGCACGTACTCGGGACGGATCATCGCCACCGCCGGGCCGTCGGCGTGCCTGGCGCCCTCGCTGCGCAGGCTGAACGTCCCGAGCGTCAGCGCGGTGTCCCTGCCATCAGCGCGCGCCTGCACCGGGATCAGGTTCGCGGCGCCGAGGAAGTTTGCGACGAACGCCGTCGCGGGCTCCTCGTACAGCTCCTGCGGGGTGGCGCACTGGTCGATCCGCCCGTCGCGCATGACCGCGACCCGGTCGGACATCGTCAGCGCCTCGTCCTGGTCGTGGGTGACGTAGATGAAGGTGATCCCGATCTGCTCCTGGATGCGCTTGAGCTCGACCTGCAGGTCGATGCGCAGCCGGGCGTCGAGCGCGCCGAGCGGCTCGTCGAGCAGCAGGACCGGGGGTTCGAGCACGAGCGCACGGGCGAGCGCGACGCGCTGCTGCTGCCCGCCGGAGAGCTGTGAGGGCTTGCGCGCCCCGAGGCCACCGAGGCGCACCAGCTCCATCGCCTCCTGCACACGCCGCTGCGCGTCGCTCTTGCCGAGCTGCTTGTACCGCAGCCCGAACGCGATGTTGTCCTCCACCGTCTTGTGCGGGAACAGCGCGTAACTCTGGAAGACCGTGTTGACGTTGCGCTTGTGCGGCGGCGTCCGCGACATGTCGACGCCGTCGAGCAGGATCGCGCCGCTGTCGGGCCGCTCGAACCCCGCGATCAGGCGCAGCGTGGTGGTCTTCCCGCAGCCCGACGGGCCGAGCATCGTGAAGAACTCGCCAGAGGGGATCTGCAGATCGATGCCGTCGACGGCGACGACGTCGCCGAAGCGCTTGCAGAGCCCCTCGAGCCGGATGTCGCCCTTGCCCTCGGTCACTTGGTTCCTCCTGCGTCGATGCTCGCGTCGATGCCCGCGATCTGGCCGATCGCCGAGCCCCCCTTCTCGCCGCGTGTGCTGAACCGGAAGACGAGGTAGGCGAGCAGCAGCGCCAGCAGCGTCACGGCGAGCATGATCGTGGCGAGGGCGTTGAGCGCCGGGGTCGGCGCGGCGCGCGCCTGCGCGTAGATGCGCATCGGAACGGTCGTCGTGTCGGCGCCCGAGGCGAGGTACTGACTGACCACGAAGTCGTCGATCGACAGCGCGAAGACGATCAGCAGGCTCGCTGCGATCGCCGGGAAGAGCAGTGGCAGGAGCACCCGGCGCACGACGTCCCACGGCGGCGCTCCGAGGTCGGCCGCCGCCTCCTCCATGTCGCTGCCGATCGTCTGCAGCCGGCCGCGGACGATGACGACGACGAACGAGATCGAGAACGTCACGTGGCCGATCACCTGCGCGGTCGTGCCCAGGCCGATGAACTTGAACGCGGTCGTGAACAGCAGGAACAGGCCGACTGCGAAGACGAGTTCCGGCGTGACGAGCGGCAGCAACGTCAGGCCGTTGGCGGTGCCGCCGCCGCGCCCGCGCCAGCGCTGCAGCCCGAGCGCGAGGCCGATCCCCAGCGGGGTCGCGATCAGCATCGCGAAGAAGGCGAGCGTCAGGCTCTGCTCCAGCGCCGACTGCAGCGACGGGTCGTTGAAGACGCTCAGCGTCGGGTCGTCCCAGAACCACCGCAGCGACCAGCCGTCCGCCGTGCTGCGCGAGCGTCCCTCGTTGAAGGCGAAGCGGATCGCGAGGATGACCGGCGCGAGCGACCAGATGATGTACACCCAGGTCGCGAGCGCCAGGCCGCGCGGGTGCCCCCAGGGATCGCGGCGCAGCTTCATACGGCCTCACGCTGCTCGCGCCGCAGGCTGCGCAGGTAGAAGGCCATGAAGATCAGCAGGAACGCCGACAGGACGAGCGTCATGGCGGCGCCGAGCGACTTGTCTGGGCCGCCCTGCACGTAGCCGTTGATGACGTTCCCGATCATGTTCGTGTTCGGCGAGCCGGACATCAGGTCCTGGGTGAAGAAGTCGCCGAACATCGGCAGCGCGATCAGCACGAGGCCGGCGTAGATGCCCGGTCGCGAGACGGGGAGGATGACGCGGCGGAACGTCTCGAAGGACGATGCGCCGAGGTCACGGGAGGCTTCGATCAGCCGCTGGTCGAGGCGATCGAGCGAGGCGTAGAGCGGCAGGATGAAGAACGGCACGTAGCCGTAGACGAGCGCGATGATCACGGTGATCGGCTGCCCGCCGAGCCAGTCGCTGCCGTCCATCAGCCCGAGCGTGTTGAAGAGGCTGTCGATCGAGAGCGCGTTCAGCGCCTCGGCCGCGTAGCCGTCGGAGGCGAGCAGGTTCGTCCACGCGAACATCCGCATGATGTAGGAGATCCAGAAGGGCAGGACCAGCAGCACGAGGATCGGGCCGCTCCAGCGCCCCGCGTAGCGTGCCGCGTAGTAGGCGACCGGGTAGCCGATCAGGAGCGACAGGGTCATCGCGACGGCGATGTACAGGATCGTCCGCACGACGACCGGCCAGGTCTGGCCGCCCGGGGCGAGATCCTCGAGCGCCTGCAGGAGGTAGCCGACGTTCCAGTCGAGCGGGTTCCAGTGCGGGACGGGCTCGAACAGCGTGGTGACGTTCCCCAGCCCGACCGCGACGACGGCGTAGAACGCGACGAGGAAGAAGACGCCCAGGAACAGCAGTCCGGGCGCGGAGAGGACGCGCCAGATCCAGCGAGGCGCCACGTCAGCCCGCCCGGAACTCCTGCCAGCCCCGGTCCCAGCGGCGCTGTCCCTCGACCGTCAGCGTCAGGTACGCGTTCCCGTTCGCGTAGGCCTCGCGGGTGACGAGGACGTTCGCGAGGTTCGCCGGGATCACCTCGTCCTTGACGAGCGTCTCGGCGTTGATCGCCGTCAGCGGCGGCTGGTAGCCGACGTAGCCCACGAAGTTGTCGAGCGCGACCTTGGTGTCGAGCATGTAGTTGAGGAAGCGGTGGGCCATGACCGGCTTCTGCGCGGCGGCGGCGACGGTGATGATGTCGTTGAAGATCGGCCCGCCCTGCTCCTGGTAGGCGTAGGAGAGGGACTCAGGGCTGACGTCGTCGGGCAGGTAGCTGATGACGGCGCTGAGCATGTCCCCGGACCACACCTGGCCGAGCACGATGCGCCCGGTCGGCAGGGTCTCGTACCCGTTGATCGCGACCTTAACCCGCACGTCGTCGTTGAGCTTGATGAGGTCCGCGACGGCTGCGTCGATCTGCTTGGGGTCCTCGGCGTTCAGGTCGATGGAGCCCGCGCGCATGATCGCGGCGCCGATCCCCTCGCGCGGGTCGTTGAGCAGCTGGACCTTGCCGCGGTACTGCTCGGCGTCCCAGAGCGCGTCCCACACCGAGTCGAGCTTCGCGGGATCGAGATCGACGAGGTCGTTGCGCCAGCCGATGCCCGTCGTGTAGACGACGTAGGGCACCGTGTAGCGCGGGCCGACGTCGTAGAACGGGTTCTGGATCTCCGGCCAGACGTTCCTGGCGAGGTTGGGGATCAGCGAGTAGTTCAGCGGCTGGACGAGCTTGCGACCGACGAGCCGCGAGAGCTGGTCGGGCGTGGAGAAGATGACGTCGAACTCCAGGCGGCCGGTCGAGAGCTTCGAGAATGCCTCGTCGAGGGTCTCGAACGTCGTGACCTCGACCTTGACCCCGTTCAGCTGGCCGAACGTCTTCAGGACCTCGGGATTGAGGTAGTCGGCGTAGTTGTAGATCCGCAGGACGCCGCCCCGCTCGGGTGCCCCGGCCTTCACCGGCTCGCCGATGCGCGGGAGGGTGACCGGGTAGTCGCGCCGCGCGAGCGGGATGCCGGCCGCATCGACCGGCCCGCCGGCGGTCGGGTCGCCGAGGATCCCGCCTGCGCCGCCCGCGCTGCCCTCGGCGGGCTCCGGGGTCGTGGTGTTCTCACAGCCGGCGAGGCCGGCAAGGGCGCCGGATCCGAGTGCGAGCGCGCTGGCACCGCTCAGGAGCGCCCGCCGCGACATGCCGGTGCGCGGCTCCTGGGACTCCTCCGGGGGGGTCGGAACTGAAGCATCGTTCAAGGTGTGCAACCAATATCCGATCGCGATCGACGATGTCAAGCCGGAGGTGGCATCAGTGGACCGGCTGGCGAACCGACTTGGACTGAATGGCCCTTCAAACGGTCGCGCGGCGCAGCAGCTTCGCCTTGCGGCGCCTGCTGCGCTCGTCCGCGAGCACGCGCTGCGCCGCGTTGTGTCCGGAGGCTGCGA
The DNA here is from genome assembly GCA_038327125.1 of Solirubrobacterales bacterium. Lineage (GTDB taxonomy): Bacteria > Actinomycetota > Thermoleophilia > Solirubrobacterales > Solirubrobacteraceae > F1-60-MAGs163. The sequence continues at coordinate 3,281 of JBBQKR010000084.1, read as the reverse complement.
TGACGCCGCCGCCCGGATGTGTGCCGGCCCCGCACAGGTACAGCCCGTGCACGGGCGTGGCGTAGCGCGAGAGCTCGGGGCTCGGCCGCATGAAGGCCATCTGCGCGAGGTCCTGCTCGCCCTGGAAGATCGAGCCTCCCTCGAGGCCGAAGATCCGGTGCAGGTCCGGCGGTGCCAGCACCTCGAAGTCGATCAGCGCGTCCTTGACGTTCGGCGCGTGCTCGGCGAGCAGGTCGAAGCATGCGTGGCCGTAGGCCTCGCGCGCGCCCTCGGGCCAGCCGGCCTCGTTCCACGGGCCGAACTGCGTGAACATCGTGACGATCGTCGTGCCGTCGTCGGTGAGCGACGGGTCGACCGCCGTCGGGACCTCGACCTCGATGTAGGGACCGGCCGCCGGCATGCCGCGCTGCGCGTCCTGCCAGGCCTGCTCGAGGTACTGCAGCGACGGGCAGATCGCGACGCTCGCATGCCACAGCTGCTCGCCGACGGCCGGCTCGGCGTTGACGTAGCGCGGCGGCTCGGAGAGCACGGCGTTGACCTTCACCGATGCGCCGCGCGTGCGGTAGCGGCGCATGTCCTCGGCGACCTGCGCCGGGAAGTGCTGGGCGCCGACGAGGTCCAGGACGGTGCGCTTGGGGTGCGCGCCGGACAGGACGAGCGGCGCGTAGAGGGTCTCGCCCGACTCGAGCGTGACGCCGGTGGTGCGCCCGCCGGAGACGTCGATCGACGCCACCGCGGCGCTGGTGCGGATCGTTGCCCCGTGTGCCCGCGCGCTCGCGGCGATCGCCTCGGAGATCGCGCCCATCCCGCCCTTCACGTGGCCCCAGGCGCCCTGGACGCCGTTGACCTCGCCCAGCGCGTGGTGCAGGAGGTTGTAGGCGGTGCCCGGCGTGTACGGCCCGGCCCACACGCCGACGACGCCGCTGGAGGCGTAGGCGCCCTTCAGCTCGTCGGTCTCGAAGTAGTCGTCCAGCAGGTCGCCGACGGACATCGTCATCAGCCGGTAGATCTCGGTCACGTCGCGGCGGCTCATGCCGGCCGCGCGGCCCGCCTCGCGCAGGAGCTCGAGGAGGTCCATCGGGTGCTTTGAGCCGAGCGCCGGCGGCGGCTTGAGCATCATCGGCTTGAGGAACAGCGCGGCCTTCTCGAACAGCGCGTTGAACGGGGCGAGGTTGTCGGCGTCCTTGCGCGAGACGCGCGCGACCTGCTCGTAGGTCACCTGCTCGTCGTTCGGCAGCAGGATCGGCGAGCCGTCGGCGGCGAACGTCGCGAACTCGGGATCGAGTGGGATCGCGTGGTAGCCGTAGCGCTCCAGCTCGAGCTCCTTGACGACCTTCGGCTGGAGCATCGAGACGACGTACGACGCGCGTGAGACGCGCCGGCCGGGCCAGACCTCCTCGGTGACGCAGGCCCCGCCGACGAGGTGGCGGGACTCCAGGACGCAGACGCGCATGCCCGCGCGGGCGAGGTAGGCGGCGGCGGTGAGGCCATTGTGGCCGGCGCCGACGACGATCGCGTCGAAGGAGCTGCCGCCCTGGCCGGTGGCGGCGCGGCCGTTGACGCTGGGTGTCGTGGTCGTGCTCATCGTGCCGCCTCCGTCCGGATGCCTTCCAGGTAGCGGCCGGCGACCATGCCGTCGAACTGGTGCACCTCGTCCTCCTGCCCGGTGTAGCGGCCGGCCGTCGCGCCGTGCCCGCCGAGCCCGCGCTGGGTGAGCTCGCAGACCTCCCAGTCCTGGCGGTTCACCATGTCCCAGAACCCGACGGCGTCGCTCGGGTCGAAGTCCTCGCGCTCCATCGTCGCGGGCTCGAAGAACCACTCGCAGACGACCTCGGTCCGGCCCTCGTCGCGCGGCCAGAGGGTGTGGAGCATGACGTAGTCCGGGTGCAGCGAGATCAGGCAGTTGGGGAAGACCGCGTAGTAGTAGACCGAGCGGATCTCCTGCGGTGTGAGGCCGTCGATCGGCGGGCGCGTCGTCGAATGACCGCCCTCGAGCGCCATCGTCTCGGCGTCGTCGCTCAGCACCATCGAGCCGCCGCACCAGAGGCCGGCGCCCGTGATCGACTCGCCGGAGAGGTAGTTGGAGAGCCTGTTGAGCTCGGGGTGCACGCCCGGGCAGTGCAGGCACTCGGAGTAGTTCTCGATGATCGCCTTCCAGTTGGCCCGCACGTCATAGACGACGCGCCCGCCGCGGCGCAGCTCGCCGTGCTTGTAGTGCGCGAGGTCCTTCATGAGGTCCCCGACGACCTCGGTTGCGGGGCCTGCGTCGCCGGCGAGGTCGAGCATGACCAGCCCTTCGACCACGGCCAGCCGCACCGGCTGCAGCCCGAAGCAGCTCTTGTCGAAGTCCTCGAGCCCGTCGGTGAACGGGGCGTTCCTGAGCGCGCCGTCGAAGCCGTAGGTCCATGCGTGATAGGGACACTGCAGGCGGGGGAGCTGACCCTCGGGTGTGTCGACGAGGCGTGCGCCGCGGTGGCGGCAGCGGTTGACGAAGGCGCGCGGGAGGCCGTCGTCGTCGGCGACGACCATGACGCTGTCGGAGCCGATCTCGACCATGACGAACTGGCCGCGCTCGTTGACCTGGCCCGAGTGGCAGGCGGTGACCCAGCCCCGCCGGAACAGGTGTTCCAGCTCCCATTCGAGCACCGCAGGGTCGGTGAATGCCTCCGGCGGCAGCTGCGTGGCGCGTTCGAGCGGCAGCAGCGTGCGCTCGAGATCGTCGGCGATCAGGGGGAGGGTCGCGTCGCCCATGTCCGGCTCCTTGCAGTGTGTCTACGACGAGTGAGGACGACCGTACCAGACACATTGTGCAACTGGCAACAAAGTCAGGATCAAGGCCGGACCGTCGTGCCGGCGACCCGCCGGTCAGCCCGTCCGGGCGACGCCGGAGGGCGTGATCGTCATCGTGCCGTTGTTCGTCCAGCCGCCCGAGCCGTTCGTGACGCCGCCCGCGATCTTCTGCGTCCCGCCGGCGTAGGGCACGGTGAAGCTCCGGGGTCCCGCGCTCGTCAGTGTGGGCCCGGGCTGGCCGGGGATCGGCGGCGGGGGTGGATTGCCGGCGCTGCCCGGGCACTTGACGCTGGCGGTCGCGATGTCCGACTCGTCGAGCAGCCACTCCACGCTCAGTGTCCCGCTGCCCTGATCGGTCAGCGTGACGGACCACGGCATCACGGGGGCGAGGGGATCGATGTACGAGCAGCTGATCTTCGGCGTGAACGTCAGGTCCTGCCACTGCAGCGGGCCCTGATCGCGCCAGACGCGCGCCTTCCTGTCGCTGCGCT
>JBBQKR010000083.1:0-9534 GCA_038327125.1 Solirubrobacterales bacterium | reverse complement strand
CAGGCCGCGGTGATCGCCGAGCGCTCGCTCGAGCTGGGGCGCTCGAGCCAGGAGATCGGCGACACCCTCGCCCTGCTCACCGAGATCGCCGACCGCACCGACCTGCTCGCGCTCAACGCCGCGATCGAGGCCGCCCACGCCGGCGACGCCGGTCGCGGGTTCGCTGTGGTCGCGACGGAGATCCGCAAGCTCGCCGAGCGCTCGGGGCGCTCGACGGAGTCGATCCGTGAAGTCGTCGCACACGTGCAGGAGGCGACCAACGCGACGATCCTCTCCAACGAGCGCGGCAGCGTGCAGGCCGAGGAGATCTCCGAGCTGATGGAGCGCTCGACGCTCGACCTGGAGGACAGCCGGCTCGCCGCCGAGCAGCAGCGCGCGGCCGCGGAGCAGGTCGCGCTCGCGCTCGCCGAGATCCGCGGCGCGGTGCAGAAGCTGTCGAGTGAGGAGGAGGGCCGCGTCGCGACCACGCGACAGGTCGAGGACCTCACCGGCGAGCTGGCCCAGCTGCTCCGCCGGCACGGCATCTCGCTCAGCGGCAACGGCAACGGCAACGGGCGTGCGAAGCGGGTCGCGTGAGCGCTCACGTTCGCATCGGCGTCGGCACGGAGCAGTACGCGGTCGATCTCGACCATGTCCGCGAGGTGACGACTGTCGGACCGGTCGTTCAGGTCCCCGGCGCCGGGCCGCTGGTCGACGGGGTCTTCCAGCTGCGCGGTGAGATCCTGCCCGTGATCCGCCTGGGCGACCTGCTCGGCGCACCGCCCGGCCAGGCACGCCGGCTCCTGGTGGTGCGCGACGGGGATCGCTGCGCGGCACTCGCGGTCGACCAGGCGAACGCCGTCGAGGACCTGCCGGAGCCGGAGGCACCGAGCGAGCCGATGATGCGCGGCTCCGTCCTGCTCGACGGCACGATCCTCGGGATCCTCGACGTCCCCGCCGTGCTCGACGCCGTCAGCGCGGTGAGCTGATGGACGACGTGCTGCTCGGGATCTTCCGCGAGGAGTCGATCGAACGGATGGACCGCATGGGCGCGACGCTGCACGCCGCGGAAGCCGGCGGCGGCGACTCCGGCACGATCGCGCAGCTGTTCCGCGAGACCCATTCGATCAAGGGCAGCGCCGGCATGTTCGGGCTCGACGCGATCGCCGGGCTCGCCGGCGCGATCGAGGACGTGCTCGACCGCTCGCGTGAGCGCAACGTCCTCGCGCCGCAGGCGATTCCGGCGATGCTGGCGGCCGTCGACGCGATTCGCGCCGCGGTGACCGACCACCCCGAGGGCGTCGAAGCCGCCGCTGCCGGATTGCGCGCGCTGGGCGGGGAGACCAACGGCTTCCGCAGGGCGCCCGTCGCGCCGAGCACGCCGGGGGCGCGTGCCGGCCGGACCGCTGCGCCGCCGACGCTGCGCGTACGCGCCGAGAAGGTCGACAGCCTGCTGGCGAGCGTCGGCGAGACGGGGCTGCATCGGCGGCGCATCGAGCGCCTGTCCGCGCGCACCGGCCCGGCCGATGAGGCGCTCCAGGAGGAGCTCGATCACGGCAAGGCGCTGATCGACGAGCTCCGCGACGGCGTGCTGGATCTGCGCATGCTGCCGCTCCAGACGATCACCGCCGGGCTGACCCGCGCGGTGCGCGCCGCCGCCGCCGAGGTCGGCCGCGAGGTGGAGCTGAAGCTCGTCGGCACGACCACGCCGCTGGACCGCGTGATGCTCGACGGCATCTCCGATGCCCTGGTGCATCTGCTGCGCAACGCGGTCGCGCATGGCATCGAGCCTCCGGACGAGCGCGAGGCGCTGGGCAAGCCCCGCGCCGGAACCGTCACGATCTGCGCAGAGCAGCGGGGCGGCCTGGTCGCGCTCACCTGCGCCGACGACGGCCGCGGCGTGCCGGCCGGAGTGCTCGCGAGCGTCCCGGCCGGGGGATCGCTGGCCGACGTGCTCGCCAAGCCGGGATTCTCGACCGCCGGCGAGCTGTCGGAGCTCTCCGGCCGCGGCGTCGGACTGGACGCCGTCAAGGCCCACGTCGAAACGCTCGGCGGTGTCCTGCAGGTCACGAGCCTCCCGGGGACGGGAACCACGGTGAGCATGCTCGTGCCGCTGACGCTGGCCGTCGTCACCGTGCTGCTCGTCAAGCGCGGCGGCCAGGTCTTCGGCATCCCGGTCTCGGGCGTCGACCGCGTGCTCGGTCAGGTCGACGAGCAGCACCAGGGCGGGCGCCGGGCGTTCGAGCTCGAGGGCGTCCCGGTGCCGCTCCACGACCTCGCCGACACGCTGGGAATGCACGCGCCGTCCCTCGGCCCCAGCAGGGCCATCGTCGTCCTGGAGAGCGGCACCCGCCGCGCGGCCGTCGAGTGCGACGAGCTGGGCGGTCACCGCGAGGTGGTGGTCAAGAGCCTGGGTCCGCTGCTGAGCCCGCTCGCGCGCTATCTGGGCGCGGCGATCCTCGGCGACGGAGCGGTCGCGCTGCTGCTCGATCCCGCCCAGCTCGTGCGCAGCACCGACGCGGTGACTCTTGCCGGCCCGCCGGCGACCAACGGCGCGGCGGCCCGCGCTCCGACCGTGCTGGTGGTCGACGACGAGCTCACGGTGCGGGAGCTGGCGCGCACGATTCTCGAGGCCGCGGGCTACGTCGTGATCACCGCCGAGGACGGCCTGGCAGCACTCGCCGTGCTCGACGGGGAGGACGACGTCGCCTGTGTCGTCACTGATGTGGAGATGCCGCGGATGGGCGGGCTCGACCTGCTCGAGGCGATCCGCACCCGCCCGGGCGGCGCCACCATCCCGGTCGTCATCGTCAGCTCCCGGGATGACGCGCCGCTGAGGCAGCGGGGCACGAACGCCGGAGCGGACGCCTGGATCGTGAAGTCGCGGTTCGAACAGCAGGCACTGCTTCAGACCATCGGCAACCTGATCGGGGCGCGATGACCGAGGCACCGGTGCGCGTGGCGATCTGCGCCAACTCGCGTGCGTACGCGGCTGGGCTGCGCCACTTCCTGGAGACCGACCGTGAGCTCGAGGTCGTGACCGTCGCCAGCTCCGGGGAGCAGCTGCTCGGCGAGCTGGCTCGCGTGCGGCCGGAGCTCATCACGATGGATCTCGAGCTTCCCGGCATCGACAGCGTCGAGGCGATCCGGCGGATCATGGCGACCGCGCCGACGCCGATCGTCGTCATCAGCACACGCACGGCAGAGAGCGCCGACGGGCTCGTGTCGGCGGCGCTGGACGAGGGCGCGCTGGAGGCCCTGCGGAAGGGCGAGGTCCGGCTCGACCGCCGGTTGAGCCCGCGTGCGACCGCGCTGCGCCGGCACCTCACGGGCCTGGTCCGCGGCACACCCGGCGACGCCTCCGCGCCGAACGGCGGCGCTCCGCGCCTGCCACGGCGCTCGGTTGCGACGATCGTGGGCATCGCGGCGTCAGCAGGGGGCCCGGCCGCGCTCGGCGAGGTCCTGGGCGAGCTGCCGGCGGACTTCGGGCTGCCGGTCCTCGTGGTGCAGCACATCTCCGAGGGCTTTGCGGACAACCTCGCGGGGTGGCTCGACAGCGCGATCGCGCTCCCCGTTCGGCTGGCGCGTGACGGCGAGACGCCCGGCCCCGGCGTGCTGATCGCCCCCGACAACGCACATCTGCTGCTGGAGGCGAGCGGACGCCTGCGGCTCGACCGGGCGACCGACCATGGCCGGCACCGCCCGTCGGCGGACGCGCTGCTGACGTCGATGGCGCAGGCCGCGGGGCGCGGCGTCGTCGCCGTCGTGCTGTCCGGCATGGGCCGCGACGGCGCCGCCGGAATCGCGGCGGTCCGCGCCGCGGGCGGGGTCGCGCTGACCGAGCGCTCCGAGCACGCGCGGCTGCCGAGCATGCCGCTCGCAGCCGCACAGGAGGGCGCAACACCGCTCGAGCGCCCCGAGATCGGCCGCATCCTCGCCGCGCTGTCACCGAGCGCCGTGCGATGACCGGCGAACTCGCGGAGCTCGCAGCGGTGATCAAGGCGGCCAGCGGCGTCGTCGTCGGCGCGGGCCAGACGGCCTCGCTGCTCGCAGCGCTCGCCCGCGTCGATCCGGGGCTCACACCGGCGGACGTGCTGTCCGGCCACGACCCCGCACAGCTCGAGCGCCTCGTCGACGAGGCCTCGGTCAAGGAGACGTTCTTCCTGCGCCACCCGGAGGAGCTCGCCGACATCGACTGGCCCTCGAAGGCGGCGCGGGCGGCAACCGGCGGCCGACCGCTGCGGGTCTGGAGCGCCGGCTGCTCGACCGGCGAAGAGGCCTACTCGCTGGCGATGGTCGCCACCGAGCGACTGGGTGGCAACCCCGTGCAGCTGGACGTCCTGGGCACCGACCTCTCGGCGCCGGTCCTCGCCCTCGCCGAGCGCGGCCTGTACGGGACCCGCTCGACGCGCCTGGTCGGCGACGCGCGCCGCGCGCGCTGGTTCGCCCCCGACGGCGCCCGGCTGCGTGTCGGCTCGGAGCTGCGCCGGAGCGTGCGCTTCGCCCGGCACAACCTCGTCCGCGACCCGGTCCCACCCGCCGGCGAGGAGGGCTTCGACCTGATCGTCTGCCGCAACGTCCTGATCTACTTCGACACGCCGACGGCGGCGCGGGTCGCCGCCGCGCTGCGGCGGGCGCTCACCTGCGAAGGGCGGCTGCTGCTCGGGGCGGTCGACCGGCTGGAGGCCGCGCGTGGGATCGTCCCGGCGCCGGCCAGGCAACGGGTCGCGGCCGTCAAGCGCCCGCCGGCGACGCCGCCGGCGGTGTCAGCGGGCAACGCACACACGGCGTTCGAGACCGGCTCACGCGCGCTCGGCCTGGGCGATGCGGCAGCAGCCGTGAGCGCGCTGAGCCGTGCGCTGTCGCTCGATCCCCAGAGCGCGGTCGTCGCGCTCCAGCTCGCCAGGGCGCACGAGGCCGGGGACGACGTCGAGGCAGCCCGTGAGGGATACCGGCAGGCGCTCACGCTGATCGACCACGCACCCGGCCCGTGGGCGCGCCGCTACGACCTGTTCGCCGCGGGCGACATCGCCGCCACCTGCCGGGCACGGCTTGCGGGGCTTCCAGCTCATGGCTGACCGCCAACCGGCGATCCTGCTGGTCGAGGACGACGAGGTCCTCTCGAGCGCACTCGTGGTGGTCCTCGGCGCGGTCGGCGAGGTGCACTGGACGAGCAACGCGGAGGACGCGATGACGCTGATCGCCACCCGCGACTGGGACCTGATCGTCGCCGACATCGAGCTCCCGGCGATGAACGGCCTGGAGCTGATCCGCGAGGTCCGCAGCACGCAGGAGTCGATCGCCACGCTCGTGCTGTCCGGCCACGCCAGCTTCGACTACGCGGTCGCCGCGCTGCGCGTGGGCGCCGACGACTACATGCGCAAGCCCGTCGAGCCGGCCGAGCTGATCGCGAAGGCCGAGGGCCTGATCGCGCTCACGCGTGAGCGGCGCCGCAAGGGCAGCGAGGTCGTCCTCGCCGTCGGAGCACATCCCGACGACGTCGAGATCGGGATCGGCGGAGTGCTGCTGCGGCACGTCGCGCAGGGTCACGACGTGACGGTGCTGACGCTGACCGACGGCGAGTTCGGCGGCTCCGCGTCGGCGCGCCTGGCCGAGTCCCAGCGGGCGGCCGACCTGATGTCCGCGCGCCTGATCCACGCCGACCTGCAGGACACGAGCATCAGCGAAGGCGGCGCGACGATCGCGACGATCAGGCAGGCCGTCGAGGAGATCAAGCCGTCGACCGTCTACACGCACACGCTGAACGACGTGCACCAGGACCACCGCAACGTGCACCGTGCCACGCTCGTCGCCGCGCGCAGGACCCCGAAGGTCTTCTGCTACCAGTCGCCGTCGAGCTCGGTCGACTTCCACCCCACCCGCTTCGTCGCGATCGACGAGTACCTCGAGCGCAAGATCGAGGTCATCCAGGCCTACACGTCGCAGGTCAAGATCCGCGACTACCTGGACGAGGAGCTCCTGCGCTCGACGGCGCGCTACTGGGCGCGCTACTCACAGGCGCGTTACGTCGAGCCGCTCGAGGTCATCCGCGACAGCGACGCGTACGGCGTCGCCGCCGCGCGCGAATCCGGCCCCATCGCACTTCCACAGGAGGCGACCATCGATGTCCTCTGAGCTCCCCCGTGTCCTCGTGACCGGGGCCGGCGGTCCGTCCGGCGTCTCGATCCTGCAGGCGCTGGAGCCCGCACCGGTGACGATGCTCGCCGCGGACATCGACCCGTTCGGCGCCGGCCTCTACCTCGTCACGCCGGAGCACCGGTCGATCCTGCCGCGCGGCGAGGACCCGCGGTTCGCCGCTGCGCTGCTCGAGATCTGCCGCCGCGAGCACGTGGACGTGGTGGTGCCGACCGTCGACACCGAGCTGCTCCCGCTCGCACTCGCGCGGCCGCGCTACGCCGACGCCGGCGTGACGCTGGCCCTCGCCTCGGAGGCGACCCTGCGCGTGTGCCTGGACAAGTGGCTGCTCGCCGAGCGCTGCCGCGACGTCGTTCGCGTCCCCGCGACCGCGATCGTCGATGAGCGCTTCGACCCTGCCGCGTGGACGCTGCCGGTGATCGTCAAGCCGCGCTCGGGCAGCGGCTCGCGCGGGATCCGCCTGCTCGGGAGCCGCGACCAGCTCGAGGCACTGGAGCGTGACGGCACCCAGCTGATCCAGGAGCACCTGCCCGGGCCCGAGCACTCGCTCGACGTGCTGGCACGCGCCGACGGCCACGTCGCCGCGGTCGTGCCGCGCGCGCGGCTGAAGGTCGACTCGGGAATCGCGGTGACCGGCCGCACGCTCCACGACGAGCGGCTCGACACGTTCGCGCGCGAAGTCGCGCGGCTGATCGGCCTGACGACCGTCGCCAACGTGCAGGTCAAGGAGGACGCGGGCGGCGAGCCGGCGCTGCTTGAGGTCAATCCGCGCTTCCCGGGAACGATGCCGCTGACGATCGCCAGCGGGGTCGACATGCCGCGGCTGGCGATCGCCGAGGCGCTCGGGACCCCATTCCCGGACGGCCCGATGGCGTTCGCCGACATCGCGATGGTCCGTTTCTTCCAGGAGCGCTTCTTCGACGTCGCCGAGATCGCCGACCTGCAGCGCGACGCGGCGCTGATCAGCTCATGAACCGCCGCCAGGACATGCACGTGCACTCGACGTTCTCCGACGGGCACAGCACGATCGAGGAGAACGTCGCCGAGGCCGAGGCGCTCGGCCTCACGCAGCTCGGCTGTGTCGACCATGTACGCGCCGACACCACGTATGTGCCGGACTACATCGCCGCGGTCCGCCGTATCGCCGAGGAGACCGACATCCAGCTGACCTGCGGCATCGAGGCGAAGCTCGTGAACACGCGCGGGGAGCTCGACCTGCCCGGTGGGATCGACGACGTCGACGTCATCTACGCGGCCGACCACCAGGTCCCGCTCGCCGACGGGCCGAACCACCCGCGCGACGTGAAGGCCCGGCTGGAGAGCGGCGAGCTCTCGGCCGAGCAGGTCGTCGGCGCGATCGTGACGGCGACCGCGAAGGCACTCGACCGCGAGCACCCCGTCGTCATCGCCCACTTCCTCAGCGTCCTGCCGAAGATCGGCCTGGCCGAGACCGACGTGCCCGCGGACATGCTCGAGCTGCTCGCAGCGGAGACGGCGCGCACGGGGCAGCGGATCGAGATCTCCGAGCGCTGGAGGTGCCCGTCCGCCGCGACGCTGCGCCCGTTCGCGGCCCGCGGCGTGCCGATCCTGCTGAGCACCGACAGTCACCGGCGCGAGACGATCGGCCGCTACGACTACTGCTTCGCCGTCGCCGACGAGCTCGACCTCTCGCTGAGCGGCGCCTGAGGCGGCCGTGCGCGTGCTCGAATGGTGCCTGTCGCTGATCGTGCTCGCCGGCGCGATCCCGCTGGTGACCGGCTGCTACCAGTCGGCGCTGGCGGCGCTGCACCGCTTCAGCCGCGCGTTCGTCCCGGCTGACTTCGAGCCGCCGCGCGTGGCCGTCCTCGTGCCGGCGTGGAACGAGGCGGCGGTGATCGGCCGCACGATCGACACGCTCGTCGCGCTGGAGTACCCCGCCGACCGGCTGCGCGTGTACGTGATCGACGACGCCAGCACCGACGCGACGCCCACGATCGTCCGCGCGAAGGCCGCGGAGCACCCCGGCCGCGTGTTCCACCTGCGGCGCGAGCACGGCGGCGAGGGCAAGGCGCACACGCTCAACCACGGATTGCGGAGCATCCATGCCGAAGGCTGGTTCCAGGCGGTCCTGATCATCGACGCCGACGTGATCTTCACCGGGCGCTCGCTGAGCATGATGGTGCGGCACCTGGGCAACGCCGGCGTCGGCGCCGTCACCGCGTACATCAAGGAGGGCAGCCGCCCCGCGAACTGGATGAACCGCTTCATCGCGTTCGAGTACGCCAACGCGCAGGCCAGCGCGCGGCGCGCGCAGAACCTGCTCGGCGCGCACGCCTGCCTGGCGGGCGGAGCCCAGCTGATCCGGCGGTCGAGCCTGGAGGCGATCGGCGGCGTCATCGACACCTCGTCGCTCGCCGAGGACACCGTGACCACGCTGAAGATCCAGCTGCACGGCTGGCGCGTCGTCTTCGAGCCGCACGCGATCGTCTGGGCGGAGGAGCCGCGCGACATCGGCGGTTTGTGGAAGCAGCGCCTGCGCTGGGCGCGCGGCAACGTGCAGGTGACGCGCCGCTTCCACGACGTCTGGCTGCGCGGGCGGCGCAGGGGCCGGCTGGGGAGCCTCTCGTTCGGGATGATCTGGTTCTCGACGCTGCTGATGCCGGTGTTCATGGTGTCGGCGTCCGGCGCGCTCGTCGCCCTGTTCCTGATGGACCGCGAGTTCTCGTTCTCGATCTTCCGGGCGCTGTGGGCGATCAACCTCGCCGCGTACCTGTTCGTGACGCTGTCGACGCTCTCGTTCGACCCGCAGGCCGCGCGCGGAAGCTGGCGCCAGGGCTTCCTCTTCCCTGGCGTGATCAGCCTGCTGATCATCCTCTACGCCTTCGACCCGCCGCTGGCCAACGAGCACGGCGGGAACCTCGGGCGCGCACTCGGTGTCGACGTCAGCGCCGGCCTCGACACCAGCCTGCTGCTGTTCGCCTACGTCTGGCTGGCGGCGTCGATGCTCGCGGCGTACGGCGTCAAGCGCGTCGAGGCCGTGCGCGGGATGGCCTGGGCCGCACGGCCGCTGATCTACCTCGTCGGCTACGGGCCGACGCTGTGCGCGATCACGGCCGCTGCGTACGCCGAGGAGGCACGCGGGACCGAACTGGTGTGGGAGAAGACCGAGAAGCTCGGCGCGGTCGGGGATCTCGCATGACCGGCGACCTGGAGCGCGACATCGCCGCCGGGGAGCGCTTCGAGCGCGCCCTGTTCTGGCGTGCGCTGCTGATCATCGCGTTCATCGCCGCGGTGATCGCCGCGAGGGCACTGTGGGGGTAGCGCCCCCGCTACCCTGCGTGCCCGCGGCGAGATAGCTCAGTTGGTAGAGCACACGACTGAAAATCGTGGTGTCCCCGGTTCGAGTCCGGGTCTCGCCAT
>JBBQKR010000082.1:0-9583 GCA_038327125.1 Solirubrobacterales bacterium | reverse complement strand
AGTCGACGTTGTTGGGCTCGACCTCCCAGCACCTGTTGCGTGAGACGACCCGTCCGGTGCTCATCGTTCGAGCACCGGGGTAACAGCGGGCGCGCGGCAACCCGCCGGGCGTTCCCGCAGGCGACGACGAGGAGGAGCGCGCCGTGTCGGAGGACCGCGTCCCGCCATGGCACGCCCTCGTGCCAGAGACCGTCGCCGAGCGGCTCGGCACCGATCCGGTCCGGGGCCTCGAGGCGACCGAAGCCCAGCGGCGGCTGAAGATCCACGGGCCGAACGAGCTCGACCCGGACGACCCGGTGCGACCGTGGCGGATCCTGCTGGCCCAATTCACGGCGCCCATGGTTCTCCTGCTCGCCGGCGCCGGGGTTCTATCGGCAGCCCTGGGCGATGTCCCCGAGGCGCTCGTCATCTTCCTCGTCGTCGTCCTCAACGCCTGGATCGGGTTCCGCCAAGAGCATCGCGCCGAACGGGCGATGGCCGCGCTGCAGGAGATGGCCACCCCTATGGCGACCGTTGTGCGCGGGGGCACGTCGCACGAGATCCCCGCGCGAGAGGTCGTCACCGGCGACGTCGTTCAGCTCGGCGCCGGGGCGCGCGTACCCGGCGACGGGCGGCTGGTGTCTGCACATGCGGTGCGTGTCGACGAGGCCGCGCTGACTGGCGAGTCGGTGCCAGTCGACAAGCAGGTCAGCGCCTTGCATCCCGGCGCGCCGCTGGCCGAGCGCACGTCGATGGTCTACGCGGGCACGAGCCTGGTGGCCGGCCGCGCCACGATGGTGACGACGGCGACGGGGATGGAGGCGGAGTTGGGTCGCGTCGCGGGCCTTCTGCGTGACGCCGAGGTGGGGCGCACGCCTCTGCAGCAGCGCCTCGATGTGCTCGTGCGCCGGCTGGCGCTCGCCGCGGGCGCGATCGTGGTCGTTGTCATGGGCCTGGGCGCTGCGCGTGGGGAGCCGATCGACACGCTGCTGCTGACCGCCGTCAGCGTCGCGGTGGCGGCGATCCCCGAGAGCCTCCCGGCGGTGGTGACTGTCACGCTGGCGCTGGGCGCCGGGCGTATGCAGCGCCGCCGCTCGCTGATCCGGCGGCTGTACGCCGTCGAGACCCTGGGCTCGGTCACGACGATCTGCTCGGACAAGACTGGAACGCTGACGCAGAACGAGATGACGGTCGTCGTGCTGGACATGGCCGGCGAGCGCCACGACCTCCCCGAGCCCGGGTCGAACGGCGACGTCGGCCCCGCGGCGCTGCGCGGCCGGCCCACGCTGCGCCTGCTACTCGCCGGCGGTGCGCTGTGCTCCGACGCCACGCGCTCGGACGACGGCACACTGCTCGGTGATCCCACCGAGACGGCGCTGGTCGCCGTGGCGGACCGCTACGGCCTGCCCAAGGCGCAGTTGGAGGAGGTGACGCCGCGCGTCGGCGAGCTGCCGTTCGATTCCGAGCGCAAGCGCATGACCACGGTGCACGCACTGCCGACAGACACCGCCGCCGTGCCGGGATGGCTCAGCGAGCTCCTCGGGGTCGAGCACCTGACGGCCCCCGGTGGCCGCCTGACGTTCACCAAGGGCGCCCTCGACGGCTTGCTGGCGTGCTGCGACACCGTCGACGTCGGCGGCGAGCTCGTCGAGCTCGACGAGTCGCTGCGCGAGCGGGCGCTCGCCGCAGCTGCACAGCTCGCGCGCGAGGGCGTTCGCGTGCTGGGCGTTGCGATGCGCGTCTACCCCGATCCGCTGCAGGTGCCCGACGATGAGCACGTCGAGTCGGGGCTGACCCTGCTGGGCCTGGAGGGCATGACAGACCCCGCGCGCCCTGAGGTCCGCGACGCGATCGCGGTCTGCCGGGCCGCCGGCGTGAAGCCGATCATGATCACCGGCGACCATCCGCTCACGGCGACGGCGATCGCCCGCGATCTCGGGTTGGTCGGCGGCGGTGCGACCGCGGCGACCGGCGCCGACCTGGAGCGTCTCGACGACGCCGCGCTGGCGCAGCTCGCCGCGACGACGTCGGTCTACGCCCGCGTGTCGCCGGAGGACAAGCTGCGCATCGTCGGTGCGCTGCAGCGCGAGGGCGAGGTGGTCGCGATGACCGGTGACGGCGTCAACGACGCGCCGGCCCTCAAACAGGCCGACATCGGCATCGCCATGGGCATCACCGGCACCGACGTCGCCAAGGACGCCAGCGACATGGTGCTCCAGGACGACAACTTCGCCTCGATCGTCGCCGCGGTCGGTGAGGGCCGCGTCGTGTTCGACAACATCCGCAAGTTCATCCGCAACATCCTCAGCGGCAACCTCGCCGAGGTCGCGATCATGGTGCTGGGCCCGCTCATGGCCATGCCGCTGCCGCTCGTGCCGCTGCAGATCCTCTGGCTCAACCTCGTCACCGACGGTCTGCCGGCGATGGCCTTCGCGGTCGAGCCGGCCGAGCGGGGGGTGATGGAGCGCCCGCCGACGCCGCTGGGCGCGAGCCTGCTCGGCCGCGACCGCGGCCGCCGGCTGATCACGCGCGGCGCGGCGCTGACCGTGCTGACGTTCGTCCCGACCTTCGTGCTGTGGCAGGCCGACGACGAGGCCTGGCAAACGGTCCTGTTCACGTCGATAGCGTTTGCTGAGCTCGCCGGCAGCTTCGGGATGCGCTCGGAGCGCGTGCCGCTCGCTCGGCTCGGCGTGTTCAGCAACCGCCTGCTGGTGGTCGCCGTCGCGGCGACGCTCGTGCTCCAGGTCCTGCTGGTGGTACTCGCGCCGGCGCGCGACCTGCTCGACCTCGAGCCACTTACCAGCGGCCACTGGCTGCTGATCGTTGCCATCGCTTTTGCGTATCTCGCCGTGATCGAGGCCGACAAGGCGATCAGCGCGCGGCGGCGGTACACAGCGTCCTGATCCGGCTCGGGCAAGACGATGGCCGCCAACACCGTCCGTGCCAATCGCATCGCCCGGCGACAGGGCCTGGTGCGCGACCGCGGTGCTGCAGGCCCTTTCGGGAGTGGCGAGACCCGGACTCGAACCGGGGACACCGCGATTTTCAGTCGTCGGCGTTTGCGCCGCGATCGGCAGTGTTTGCGGGGCCTTCCGCGGCGTCCTGAGGGCTGATGTGTCCGTGGGTAGCGGTTGATGCACCTGGGTTTTGGGGCGTGGGAGGCATCTCACGCCCTAAACACCGTCCGCGACGGAAGCAATGCCGCACACGACGGTTTCGTATTGCCGTGAACGACGGTTCGGGAGTGGCTGACGCCGACGGCTATCGGCCGACGTGTGCCCGGAGGGTCTCGGACGCGAGGTACCTGGTGCTGCGCGTCCGGCCGTGCTGCGTGAGCAGTCCAGCGTCTGACAGGCGACGTAGGTCCGTGGTTGCTGTGGCGGGCGAGACGTCGGCCTCGTCGGCGTAGGCCTTGCGCTCGACGCCCTCGAACAGGCTCTGCTCGAGAGCGATGACCAGACGGTCGGGCCATCCGTGACCCTCGACGAGCTCCTCGAGGACGCGCCACCGCGTTGCTGCGGCGTCGATCTGCTGCAGGCGCGCGCGCGCCTGTTCGATGTGCGCGGCGATGCAGAACCGCACCCACGGTCCGGCGTCACGCTCGGGCTGATAGCTGCCGGCCTGGACCTGCTGCAGGACGCGGAAGTACTCGGCGGTGTGCCGACCCAGGTACTCCTCGATCGAGCTGAACTCAGGTGCCAGAAGGCCGTCGCGCGCCAGGACGAGTGACTGCACGATGCGCGAGATCCGCCCGTTGCCGTCCGCGAATGGGTGCACCGACACGACATGCAAGTGCGCCATAGCGGCGCGCACCGCGATATGCGTGTCGACATCCCCCCGTTGCAGCCAGTCGACCACCTCGCGCATGAGGGCCGGCACCGCTTCGTGATCGGGGCCTGTGTACGCCGGTCGGCCACCGCTTGGGCTGGTGACGTGGATCGGGCCATCGCGCCACAGGCCCGGGGACTTGTCGCGCTGGAAGGAGCAGGCATCGAAGTGCAGATCGAGCACGACGCGGTCCGACCAGCGGAAGTGCGGGTCCATCGCCATCGTTCCGACATGGTCGATGGCATGCGCATAGCTGGCCAACGCCATGCGGTCGGTGTCGCCTGGCTCGGGCACCGCGTCACCGGACACGATTCCCGGTCCTTCCTCGGCCGGGACATGGAAGCCCTCGATCGAGACCGAGCTGTGCATCGTGCTCGCGCGGACCTGGCGGCGCAGCTGGCCCAGCCACAGACCGGAAACGCCGGTGGTATCGCTGAGTAGCTTGCGCAAGCGGTCAAGCTCACGGAGTCGCGAGGTCATCGACTTCGTTGCTGGGGGAGTGGCGAACAGCACGTCATGACATTAGCCGAGTATTCGCCTAATCGGCAAGTTCGACAGCAGGGGCTGAGCCGGATGTGGCGACTGCCGCATGGCGCGGTCGACCAGGTCGGCGGGAGCCCTCCCTAAAAGCCGGCAGCGGACTTTCACTCCGAAGGTCGAGGGCTCGAGTCCCGTCGCTCCCGCTCCACGAAGGCCCTGCTCATGCGCGGCCTTCGGTCGTTCAGCGGTCGGGCTGGGGTCGCGAGTTTCTGGACGGGTACCGCATGCCGGTTGATCCGTTCTGCGGCGCCGATGTACTTCTCGAGACTCCTCAGCAGCGCCGGGCGTTGGTTGTCTCCGGATCCTCTCGCCAGCGCGGGGCTCTTCATCGCGTGACGGTCCGGGCGATGCGGGACTATCGCGCGAGCAATGACTCTGTCCATCGATGTGCAGCTGGAACGGCAGCGCGAGCGGCTGGCCGCGCTTGAGCTCGAGCGAGCCAGTGTGATCGCGCGGATCCGTCATCTGAACACGGAGTCGGCCGCTGTGGGTTCGCTGTCCGTCGTGCCGGATGTGAGCACGGCGGAGGGAAGGGTGGCGCTGTTTTCCGATCTCTTCCGTGGACGACCGGATGTCTTCGCGACGCGCTGGGAGAGCCGAACCCGGCCAGGTCGGACGGGCTGGGCGCCCCGGTGTGCGAACGAGTGGGTGCCTGGAGTCTGCGAGAAGCCGCGCGTGAAGTGCGCGGTCTGCAAACACCGGCGGTTCGTCGCGCTGTCGCATGCGGAGGTGCGCCGGCATCTGGACTGCTCGCTGTCGATGGCGTCCTATGACCGGCTGTTCCCCAATCAGGACACGATGCCCGCCGGCGGTTTCGGCAACCTGATCGCGCTGCCGTTGCAGCGTGAGAGGCGTGGTGACGGGTGCACGGTGTTCCTGGACGATGCGCTGGAGCCGTTTGCCGACCAGTGGGGTTCCTCGCGGGCGTTGCTCGCCTCGACGGCGATCGGGCCGAACGGCTAGCAGCGGACGCTGAGCAGGCCGGGGGGCGCGCTCGGGCTTGCGCGCGCGGTCGACGGGGAGTTGTCTTGCACGCCACTGCCGGGTTCGCGCGTTGGAGACTCGCCGGCACCGGCGACGGTGGCCGCTCGGCTGTCGGGTCAAGTTGAGGTGATCGTCGACGGTCTGCCGCCCGAGTTGCGTGATCGGCTGCGGCGGACGACCGCGTTCGCGAACCCCGTGTTCCACGAGCGCGAGCGCGCGCGGCTGTCGACGTACCGCACGCCACGCGTGATCACCCTGCCACGAGGAGCGCGCCGGGCGACTCGTGGTTCCTCGTGGTTGTCTGGGCGACGTGCGTGAGGAGCTTGCGCTTGCAGGCAGCGAGCTCGTGGTCGAGGACACCCGCGTCGATGGGGATCCCGCGTCGCTGACGTTCATCGGCGAGCTGAGTGCGGTGCAGACCGCGGCCGTCGAGGCGTTGGAAGGACACGAGATCGGCGTGCTCGTCGCCCCGCCCGGAGCGGGCAAGACCGTGATGGCCGCCGACCTGATCGCCCGGCGCGGCTGCTCGACGCTCGTGATCGTGCAGGGTCTCGTCCGGCGTGGCGACGCGGCGCAGGTGCTGGCCAAGTACGGACGCATTGTCGTCGACGAGTGCCGCAGTCTCGGTCGAGCGGGTGCTGCGCATCGCGCCGGCGCGCTTCATCAACGGGTTGACCGCCACGCCACGTCGCCGCGACGGCCACCACCCGATCATCGAGATGCAGTGCGGGCCGATCCGCCATGTGCTGACACAGGCACAGGTGCAACGGCGTGATGTGCGCAAGGTGGTCCTCCAGCGCCGCACCAGTTTCGACGCGGCGCTGTTGCCGCCCGAACCGGGCATCCAGGAGGTGCTCGGAGCAATCGCCGGCGATCCTTCTCGCACCCGGATGATCGTTCGCGACACGCTCGCTGAACTCGCTGACGGTCGCTCGCCGCTGCTGCTGACGGAGCGCCGCGAGCACCTTGAGGCGCTCACGGAGGGGCTCGCGCCTCACATCCCGAACCTGATCGTCCTTCACGGCGGTATGGGCGTCCGTACGTCGAGACGAGCGGCCGACTTGCTGGCCTCGGACGAGCCGCGGCTCATCGTCGCAACGGGCCGCTTCATCGGCGAGGGCTTCGACGATCCGCGTCTGGACACGCTGATCCTCGCGATGCCGATCGCGTGGAAAGGCACGCTCACGCAGTACGCGGGGCGCCTGCACCGCGACCGTGATGAGAAGAACGAGGTGCGGCTCATCGACTACGTCGATCAAAGCTTGCCCGTCCTGCGTCGCATGTTCGCCAAGCGCGAGCGCGCCTACCGCGCGCTCGGCTACGAGATGCCCCAGCGACCCTGACGCAGGGATCGCTGTGACATGCGAGCATCAGCCGGTCGGCTTGGTCCTGAACCTCGAGCAGGCCCCCGACGCGAGGTGGCGCTGCGCGGTTCGCCCGTCTTCACCGGCCCGGGCGTCCGTCAGGCGGCGTCCTCCTCATCTGCGTAGTCGGGGTATTGCGGCGGGGCCTCGCCGACCGAGTCGAGCAGGCGCGGGTGGTCGCCGCCGTCGTCGGCGGTGATCGCTTGCAGCGTCAGACCTACCCGCCACTCGTCGCCGAAGTCGAAGACGTAGGCGATCCGCTGGCCCTTGGTCAGCCGCAGACTGTCGAGTCGTTGCTCCGCGCTCTTGCGCTCGGGCTTAGCGATCGGCAGATTCCAGCCCGCGAACGGATCGCTCTCGAGCGCGAACGGGTGGGTGTACTCGGTGCCGTCACGCGGCCAGAATTTCCCGCCGAGCCAGAAGGAGTAGAGATGATCGTCGTCCCATTCCAACGCCGTTTGCAGCGCGCCGTGAAGGTCGGCGAGGGTCTGGTCACTTCGCACCGCGATCGTGCGCCGCACCTCCTGGAAGCCGTCCAGCCTGGCGTCGAACACGTATGTCTGCTTCGCCATGAGCCCTCTCTCGCGGATTGGGTGTCGGACGCTACGCGCCGGACGCGACGGAACGGCGGGTCATCCAGGTCCCGCGGCGCTTGGATGCCCGACCACGGCAACGTTACCGTCAAGCCGCGGACCAGGCAGGATCGCTCAGGAGGTCTGGTTGGTGCTGTAGTCTCTCTGACATTGCGCCGACACTCTAGGCGACACAATGGACGACAGACGGAGGACGTCTTGACGGACCTCGCGGACAGACTGGATCGCGCAAGCAAGCAGCTGGACCTCGACCAAGCCGACATCGCGCGCGTCCTGGATACGAACCCGCGCACGGTCTCGCGCTGGATGCAGCGCCAGGCGGCGCCGCGTCCGGACGCCCGCGAACGGCTCCTGGAGCTGATCGCGGTGATCGAGCAGCTCTCCGGCGTCCTACGGCCCGAGCCGGCACACGACTGGCTCTTCACACCCAACCCGCTCCTGGACCACCACAAGCCCGTCGATCTCCTGCGCGAAGGCGAATACCGGCAGGTTCTCGGCGCAGTCGACGCGCTCGCCGAGGGCACCTTCGTCTAACCCGGACAGCGTGCCCGAACCGCACCTCGCAGCGGCGATCGACTCGATCGCCACCAGCCCGTTCACCGGCACGGCCTACCGACACGTCGCCGCAGGACGCGGACCATTGTCCGGTGCCGGCGCGCGCTCACAAGGTGGCCGCTGGAACCCTCCGCAGAGCTTCGCGACGATCTACCTCGGACTTGAGCGAGAGACCGTCATCGCCGAGTTCCACCGGCTCGCCGCACGGTCGCGGCGAGCGCCACAGGACTTCCTGCCAAGGCACTTCTACCGCTACGAGCTCGCCCTCGCCCAGGTCCTCGACCTGCGAGCGTCCGAGTCCCGGTCGCAGCTGAGCCTCGGGCTGGCCGACATCGCCTCAGACGACCTGACGGCCTGCCAGGCGATCGGCGAAACCGCCCACTACCTTGGATACGAGGCTGTCCTGGCGCCTTCGGCGACGGGCGCAGGCCAGGTGCTCGCCGTCTTCTCAGATCGCCTCCGGGCCGGCTCCAGCATCACTGACGTCGACTACGAGGTCTGGGAGGCGCCGCCCACATAGCCGCGCCGGAGCCCGTCGCAGCCGATGACGGGCTTCCGATGGCGAGACCCGGACTCGAACCGGGGACACCACGATTTTCAGTCGTCGGCGTTTGCGCCGCGATCAGCAGTGTTCATGGGGCTTTCGCCGGCGGCCTGAGGGCTGATGTGTCCGTGGATAGCGGTTGATGCACCTGGGTTAGGGGCGTGAGAGGCACTTCACGCCCCAAACGCCGGCCGCGTTCTGCGCGCGTCACGTCCGGGCGGCGCCGTGACCCCGCCGAGGCGGCCCGCGACGGTCTTGCTCGTGCGTGGCCTTCACGCGAGGTCAGCCGGTTCGTGCCCTGACCCACCTGACGACGTCCTCGTGTTCTACCGCGCCGGCCGCGATCCGTTCGACCATGCCGGCGTCGACCTTCGCGTCCTGGGCGCCCCAGGTCAGGCCGTTGGCGTCGAGGAACCGCGCCATCGTCAGCAGCCCTGCGCGCTTGTTCGCGTCGGGCAGCGGATGGTTCTTGACCAGGTGCTCGAGCAGGACCGCAGCTTGCTCTGTGAGATCCGGGTACGCCTCAACGCCGGCAAACGACGCGAACGGTGCATGCAATGCCGACTCCGCCAATGCGATCCGCGGTAGCGCGGCGACGGCCTTACGGTCAGCGTCGAGGAGATACGCGGCGAGATCGATGTAGTCGTCGAGCGACGGTTGCCAGCGCGCAGCCACGCTGGTCCTACTCGGAGAGGCGGTCGAAGGTCTCGCGGTGCTCTGAGGTGAAACGTTCGGCGAACTCGCGGTTGGCTGCGTAGCGCGCGCCAGTCGGCTCGGCAAGCCGCGCGCCGAGCTCGCGCACGTCGTCCTGATCGAGGTCGTAGCGCTCGCGAAGCTCGTCGGCGACCTGCCGCACCAGCTCCTCGGTGATGTCCTTCGAGCTCATCCGCCAAGTGTACGTCGGCCGGCGACGGGGACCCCGATCGACCTCTTGAACCTCAGCTGCTCTCGAAGAGGGGACAGCATCGGGACAGCTGCACTCTCGGCCGCTCACGTCGAGCCGCCCGCGCGGGCTCTGGACGCGGAATGCCACGAACTGCGCGGGCCTTTCCCCGGATGGCGAGACCCGGACTCGAACCGGGGACACCACGATTTTCAGTCGTGTGCTCTACCAACTGAGCTATCTCGCCGCGGGCACGCAGGGTAGCGGGGGCGCTACCCCCACAGTGCCCTCGCGGCGATCACCGCGGCGATGA
>JBBQKR010000081.1:0-9705 GCA_038327125.1 Solirubrobacterales bacterium | reverse complement strand
TTCGACTGCGGCGAGGGCACCCAGCGCCAGCTGCTGCGCAGCGTCGGCCTGCCCGACCTCGACGCGATCTTCCTCACGCATCATCACGCCGACCACTGGCTCGGCCTGCCGGGGATGCTGAAGACGTTCGACCTGCGAGGGCGCGAGAAGCCACTGGACGTCTTCGGCCCGCCCGGGACGCAGCGCCTGCTCGCGTCGCTCGCCGGGATCTGGGGGCGGGTCGCGTACGACCTTCAGTTCACCGACATCGACGCGGGCGACGCGATCGAGTTCTCCGGCTACGAGGTCGAGGCGTTCAACGTGCGTCACCGCGGGCGCTCGTTCGGCTACACGCTCGCCGAGCACGAGCGCCCGGGCCGCTTCGACGCCGGCCGGGCCGAGCAGCTGGGCGTCACGCCCGGTCCGGACTTCGGGCGCCTGCAGGCGGGGGAGACGGTGGGCGACGTGCGGCCCCAGGACGTGATCGGCGAGCCGCGGCGCGGGCGCCGCGTCGTGCTCTCCGGTGACACGGCTCCGTGCGACATGGTGCGCGAGTCCGCGCGCGGGGCCGACGTGCTGGTCCACGAGGCCACGTTCCTGGAGGAGGACGCGGCGCGCGCCGTGGAGACCGACCACAGCACCGCGCGCCAGGCCGCCGAGATCGCAAGCGAGGCGCAGGTCGGACTGCTCGTCCTCGCGCACCTGTCGAGCCGCTACCCGCCGCGGCTCGTCCGCGAAGAGGCCCAGGGGGCATTCGACCGCGTGCACGTCGCGCGCGATTTCGACGCCGTCGAGGTCCCGCAGCCGGAGAAGGGCCCGCCGCAGGTGGTGCCGTGGGATCCCGCTGCTAGATTCCCCAAGGACGGTCCCTCACAGACCGCAGAGCTCCTTTAACCGGGTCCCGAGAGGCCAGGAAGGACGGACACCACGTGAACGACGACGGCAAGGTCGTCCTCGACGGCGACGACATGCGGCGCACCCTGGTGCGGATCGCACATGAGATCGTCGAGCACCACGAGGGTCCGGCAGACCTCGCGATCGTCGGCATCCAGCGCCGCGGCGCGGTCCTCGCCGAGCGCCTGAACGCGATCCTCCGGGACCTGCTCGAGCAGGACGTCCCGCTTGGGCTGGTCGACATCAGCTTCTACCGCGACGACCTCTCCACGCGCAGCGACACGCCTGAGGTCCACGCGACGCAGATCGGCTTCCCCGTCGAAGGCGCGACCGTCGTGATCGTGGACGACGTCCTCTACACGGGACGCACCGTCCGCGCGGCGATCGAGGCGCTCTTCTCCTTCGGGCGGCCGGCGACCGTCCAGCTGGCGGTGCTCGCCGACCGCGGTCACCGCGAGCTGCCGATCCGCCCGGACTACGTCGGCAAGAACCTCCCGACCTCGCGCACCGAACGGGTGAACGTGCGCGTCACCGAGATCGACGGCGTCGACGAGGTCACGATCTCCTCGCGCACGGGAGTCACGTCATGAACCACCTGCTCTCGATCGAGGACCTGGACCGCGCCGCCATCGAGCGCATCTGCGACCGCGCCGCCGCCTTCGAGGAGGTCGGCGAGCGCGACATCAAGAAGGTCCCCGCGCTGCGCGGGCGGACCGTGCTCAACCTCTTCTACGAAGCCAGCACGCGCACGCGCAGCTCGTTCGAGCTCGCGGCCAAGCGGCTCAGCGCCGACGTCGTGAACTTCGTCGCCTCCGGCTCGTCGGTCGAGAAGGGGGAGTCGCTGAAGGACACGGTCCTGACGCTCAGCGCCCACCGGCCCGACGCGATCGTCATCCGCTGCCCCTGGGCCGGCGCACCCGCGCTGCTCCCGCGCTGGACGGATGCCGCGATCGTCAATGCCGGCGACGGCAAGCACGAGCACCCCACGCAGGCGCTGCTCGACGTCTACACGCTGCGTCGCCGGCTCGGCGCGCTCGACGGCGCGAGCATCTGGATCGTCGGCGACGTCCTGCACTCGCGCGTGGCCCGTTCGAACATCCTCGCCTTCCAGCGAATGGGCGCGCGCGTGACGCTCGCAGGCCCGCCGACGCTGCTTCCGCGCGACATCGAGGCGCTCGGCGTCGAGGTGCGCACCACGCTCGACGACCTCCGTGACGCCGATGTCGTCTACGCCCTGCGCATGCAGCACGAGAGCATGGGCGAGTCGTACGTCCCGTCGCTGCGCGAGTACGCGTCCGTCTACCAGATCGACGGGCGGCGCCTGGGCGCGCGCCAGCTGCTGATGCATCCCGGCCCGGTGAACCGCGGCGTCGAGTTGTCCGGCGACGTCGTCGACTCCCCGCAGTCGCTGGTCCTCGAGCAGGTCGCCGCCGGGGTCGTCGTCCGGATGGCCGTGCTCTACGAGGTCCTCGCGTCGACGCGCACGGGCGAGCCCGCCACGGAGCCCCAGCCCGCATGACGCTCCTGCTGCACGACGCGCTCGTCCGCGCTCCCGCTCCGCCCGCCGAGCTGCTCGTCCGCTCCGCGCACGTGTTCGACCCGCGCGCGGGCATCGACGGCGCCCACGACGTGCTCGTGCGCGGCGGCGTGATCGCCGAGATCGGTGCGCCGGGAACGCTCGAGGCCGCGGTCGACACCGAGGTCGTCGACGGCAGCGGCCGCCGGCTGTTCCCGGGCTTCGTCGACCCGCACGTCCACCTGCGCACGCCAGGCCAGGAGCACAAGGAGGACCTCGAGACCGGCACCCGCGCCGCGGCGGCCGGCGGCTTCTGCCAGGTCATCGCGATGCCGAACACCGACCCGGTCGTCGACTCGCCGTCGGTGCTCGGGGCGCTGCGCGAGACCGCGGCGCGCGATGCGCGCATCCCGGTCGGCTTCATGGGCTCGATCACCCGCGGCCTGCGCGGCCAGGAGCTCACGGAGATGAACAGCCTGCGCGAGGCCGGCGCGCTGGGCTTCACCGACGACGGCAAGCCGGTCGTCAGCGCCGGGATGCTGCGCCGGGCGCTGCAGTACCAGCGCCTCTGCGGCGGTGTGCTGGCCCTGCACGAGGAGGATCCCGCGCTGTCGGGCAGCGGCGTCATGCACGAGGGCGTCGTCAGCGCGCTGCTCGGCGTCGCGGGCATCCCGAGCATCAGCGAGTCGACGATGGTCGCGCGCGACGCGGAGATCGCGGGCTACGAGGGCGGCGCCGTCCACATGCAGCACCTGAGCTGCGTGGCGTCCGTGCGCGCGGTCGCACTCGCCAAGGAGCTCGGGCACCGCGTCACCTGCGAAGCCAGCCCGCACCATCTCTGCCTGACGGTCGACGCCGTCCGCACGCTCGACACGAGCATGAAGATGAACCCGCCGCTGCGCACCGAGGAGGACCGCCACGCGCTGATCGACGGGCTGCGCAGCGGCGTGATCGACTGCGTGGCGACCGATCACGCCCCGCACGCGCGCGACGAGAAGGAGGTGCCCTTCGAGCAGGCGCCGATGGGCACGACCGGCCTGGAGACCTCGTTTGCGGCGCTGTACACCGAACTTGTGATCCCGGGCGTCCTGGATCTCGGCCTGATCATCGATCGCATGACGTGCGGCGGCGGGCTGTTCGGGCTCCCGGTCCCGCGGATCGCGGTCGACGAGCCGGCGAACCTCTGCCTCGTCGACCTCGATGCAACGTGGGTGGTCGGCGAGGACGGCTACGAGAGCCGCTCGGAGAACTCGTGCTTCGCCGGCCGCGAGCTGCGCGGCCGTGTGCTGCTCACCGTCGCGGCCGGGTCGGTCGCCTACCGTGAGCGGGCGTTCGCCGTCTCCGCCGCGCCCGAGCCGGGGGCCGGGCCCACATGACGGCGAGCCTGCTCGACCGCGAGCGCGCGGTCCTCGTGGTCATCGACGTGCAGGAGGCCTTCCGCAAGGCGCTGCCCGACTTCCACGAGGTCGCCCGCCGCACCGCGATTCTCGTCCAGGGCGCGCGGGTGATCGGCATTCCCGTCGTCGTCACCGAGCAGTACCCGCGCGGTCTCGGCGAGACGGTCGCGGAGGTCACCGAGCATCTCGGCGACTCGCCGCGCCTGCCGAAGACCGCGTTCTCCGCCGTCCGCGCGGAGGGGTTCGCCCTCGGCGGACGCGACCAGGCGCTCGTCTGCGGGATCGAGGCGCATGTCTGCGTCGCCCAGACGGTCCTCGACCTGCTGGCGTCGGGCACAGAGGTCCAGGTCGCGAGCGACGCGACCGGCTCACGAGCGGCCGCCGATCGCGAGACGGCGCTGCACCGCCTCGAACAGGCCGGCGCCACGCTCACGAGCGTCGAGGCCGCGCTGCTCGAGCTGCTGGGCGAAGCGGGCACACCCGAGTTCAAGTCCGTCCAGGAGCTGATCAAGTGACCGACACCGCCCCCGGCTACCTGCTGCTCGAGGACGGCACGCGCTTCGACGGCCGGCTCTGCGGCGCCGACGGCGAGGGCCTCGGCGAGGTCGTCTTCACGACCGGGATGAGCGGCTACCAGGAGTCGGTCACCGACCCGTCGTTCGCCGGGCAGATCATCACCTTCACCTACCCGCACATCGGCAACTACGGCGTCAGCGGCGAGGCGATGGAGTCCGCCGGGATCCACGCGCGCGCCGTCGTGATGCGGGCGGCGATCAACCGCGAGGACGCGCCGACCGCCGAACGCGGCTGGCTGGACTGGCTGCGCGACTGCGGCGTGCCGGCGATCAGTGAGGTCGACACGCGCGCGCTCGTGCGCCACATCCGCACGGCGGGCGCGATGCGCGGCGGGCTGTTCGCCGCCGCGGTGCCGCAGGCGACGGCGCTCGAGGCGGTGCTGTCCGAGCCGTCGATGCGCGGCCTGGACCTGGCTCGCGAGGTCACGCCCGACACGGTCACCCACCACGGCCAGGACAACAGCGGACCGCTGATCGCCGCGATCGACACCGGGATCAAGCTCTCGATCGTGCGCAACCTCGTCGAGCGCGGCGCGCGGCTCGAGCTGCATCCGTGCACCGTCTCGGCCGAGGAGCTGCTCGCAAACGATCCTGACGCCGTCTTCCTCGCCAACGGTCCCGGCGATCCCGCCGCGCTCGGGTACGTCGTCGACACCGTGCGCGCGGTGATCGGCACGCGCCCGACGTTCGGCATCTGCCTGGGCCATCAGCTGATGTGCCGGGCCGTCGGCCTGGAGACGTTCAAGCTGCCGTTCGGCCACCGCGGCGCCAACCACCCGGTCAAGGACCTGCGCACGGGCAGGATCGAGATCACCTCGCAGAACCACGGGTTCGCGGTCGCCGCGCCCGACGGTGGGCTGCGCGTCGAGCACGACGAGCCGGTGCGCTGGGAGACCGAGGTCGGCGCGGCCGAGCTCTCGCACGTGAACCTCTACGACCGCACCGTCGAAGGGCTCACGCTGCTCGACGTGCCCGGCGGCACCGTGCAGTACCACCCGGAGGCGGGCCCGGGCCCCAACGACTCGCTGTACCTCTTCGACCGGTTCCTCGACCAGGTGAGGGCTCAGGCCTGATGCCACGCCGCAACGACCTCCAGAAGATCCTCATCGTGGGCTCCGGCCCGATCGTGATCGGGCAGGCCGCCGAGTTCGACTACTCCGGCGTCCAGGCCTGCAAGGTGCTGCGCGAGGAGGGCTACGAGGTCGTCCTCGTCAACTCCAATCCGGCGACGATCATGACCGACCCGGAATTCGCCGACGCGACCTACGTCGAGCCGCTGCTGCCGGGCCCGCTCGCGCAGATCATCGAGAAGGAGCGCCCCGACGCGCTGCTGCCGACACTCGGCGGGCAGACGGCGCTGAATCTCGCCAAGGCGCTCGCCGAGGACGGCACGCTCGAGCGCTTCGGCGTCGAGCTGATCGGCGCGGACTACGAGGCGATCGACCGCGCCGAGGACCGTGAACGCTTCCGCGAGACGATGGATGCAGCGGGCCTGCGGATGCCCAAGAGCGCGATCGCCACGTCGGTCGAGCAGGCGCTCACGTTCCTGGAGGAGCTCGGGCTGCCGACGATCATCCGCCCGGCGTTCACGCTCGGCGGGCGCGGCGGTGGCATCGCCCGTGACGAGGCGCAGTTCAAGGAGATCGTCGCGCGCGGGCTCGACGCCTCGCCGATCGGCCAGGTGCTGCTCGACCAGTCGGTGATCGGCTGGGGCGAGTTCGAGCTCGAGGTCATGCGCGACCGCAACGACAACTGCGTGATCGTCTGCTCGATCGAGAACATCGACCCGATGGGCGTGCACACCGGGGACAGCGTCACGGTCGCGCCCCAGCAGACGCTCCCGGACCGCCTGTACCAGCAGCTGCGCGACCAGGCGATGACCGTGATCCGCGCCGTCGGCGTGGAGACCGGCGGCTCCAACGTCCAGTTCGCCGTCAACCCGGAGACGGACGAGATCCTCGTCATCGAGATGAACCCGCGCGTCTCGCGCTCGTCGGCGCTCGCGTCGAAGGCCACCGGCTTCCCGATCGCCAAGATCGCCGCGCGCCTGGCCGTCGGCTACACGCTCGACGAGATCCCCAACGACATCACCAAGGTGACGCCGGCGAGCTTCGAGCCGACGATCGACTACGTCGTCGTCAAGTGCCCGCGGTTCGCCTTCGAGAAGTTCCGCGGTGCCGACCCGGTCCTCTCGACGCACATGAAGAGCGTCGGTGAGGTGATGGCGATCGGCCGCACGTTCCAGCAGGCGTTCGGCAAGGCGATGCGCAGTCGCGAGCTCGACACGAAGCCGGACGTCGCGAGCCTGTCGCTCGACCAGCTCCTCGCAACGCTGGAGCAGCCGGCGTCCGACCGCTACGACCACATGCTGGAGGCGTTTCGCCGCGGCGGCTCGGTCGAGGACGTCTTCGCACGCTGCGGCGTGGACCGCTGGTTCCTGCACGAGCTCCGCGAGCTCGCACTGGAGCCGGATGCGCCGTTCGCGGGCGAGCGCTCGTTCCGCGCGGTCGACACCTGCGCCGCCGAGTTCGAGGCGCGCACGCCCTACTACTACTCCGGCTGGGACAGCGTGCGGGCGGACGAGGTCACGTTCTCCGATCCGCCGCGGCCGTCGGTCGTGATCCTCGGCGCCGGCCCCAACCGCATCGGCCAGGGCATCGAGTTCGACTACTGCTGCGTTCACGCGGCGATGACGGTGCGCGAGTCCGCGCGCGACGCGGTGATGGTCAACTGCAACCCCGAGACGGTGTCGACCGACTACGACACGTCCGACCGGCTGTACTTCGAGCCGCTGACGCTCGAGGACGTGCTCGCCGTCTGCGAGATCGAGCAGCCCGAGGGCGTCATCGTCCAGTTCGGCGGACAGACGCCGCTGAAGCTCGCGGCGGGACTCGTCGAGGCCGGCGTGCCGCTGCTCGGCACGAGCGTCGACGCGATCGACCTCGCGGAGGACCGCGGGCGGTTCGGCGGCCTGCTCGAGCAGCTCGGCTACCAGGCGCCGCCGTATGCCGAGGCGCACTCGCTCGAGCAGACGCTCGAGGCGGCGCGCAGCGTCGGCTTCCCGCTGCTGGTGCGCCCGAGCTACGTCCTCGGCGGCCGCGCGATGGAGATCGTCTACTCCGAGGATGGGCTGCGCGAGTACCTCGAGCGCAACGTGCGCGACGACGGCCGTGCGATCTACCTGGACCGCTTCCTCGAGGACGCGATCGAGGTCGACGTCGACGCGCTGTGCGACGGCGAGGAGGCCTGGATCGGCGGCATCATGCAGCACGTCGAGGAGGCCGGGATCCATTCCGGTGACAGTGCCTGCGTGCTGCCGCCGCACTCGCTCGGCCCCGAGATGCTCGAGCGCATCCGCGAGCAGGCGGCCGGCATCGCGCTGGGCCTCGGAGTGGTCGGGCTGCTGAACGTGCAGTTCGCCGTCCACGCGGGGAACCTCTACGTCATCGAGGCCAACCCACGCGCCTCGCGAACCGTCCCGTTCGTCAGCAAGGCGATCGGCATCCCGCTGGCGAAGATGGCCTGCCGGATCATGCTCGGGGAGCGGGTGTCGGCGCTCGGGCTGCCGGACGAGCCGATGGCGGCCGACCACGTCTCGGTCAAGGAGGCGGTGCTGCCGTTCGACCGCTTCGACGGCGCGGACGTGATCCTCGGCCCGGAGATGCGCTCGACCGGCGAGGTCATGGGCGTCGCGCGTGACTTCCCGACCGCCTTTGCAAAGGCGCAGGCCGCCGCGGGCTCGCCGCTGCCCAGCAGCGGCACGGTCTTCATCACCGTCACCGACCGCGACAAGCCCGGGGCCGTCGCGGTCGCCCAGACGCTGCACGACCTGGGTTTCAGCATCGTCGCCACCGAGGGCACGAAGTCGGCGCTCGAGCGCATGGGCATCCCGGCCGGCCTGCTGCAGAAGGTCGGCGAGGGCTCGCCGAACGTCGTCGACTGGATACAGAGCGGCGAGGTCTCGCTCGTCGTCAACACCCCGACGGGTTCCGGCGCCCGCACGGACGGCTGGGAGATCCGCCGCGCCGCGGTCGCGCGCGGCGTGCCCTGCCTGACCACGTTGTCGGGCGCGCTGGCCGCTGCGCGCGCAATCGCCTCCGCACGTCAGGGCCAGGCCGAGGTGCTCTCGCTCCAGGAGATCCACCGGCCCTCGCGGGCGGTCGAGGCCACCGCGTGAGGCTGCCGGCGGCGGGTGAGCGGGTCGGTGTTCAGGCGCCGCTCGGCCGTCGCCTGCTGCACGTCGTCGAGCGCCGCGAGCACGGGGCATACGTGGTGCTGACCGCGGCCGATCCCGACGGGCCGGTGCCGCTCCCGGGCCAGTTCTACATGCTCGCCGCGCACGAGCGCTGGGGCGGGGGGGACGGCGAGCGCCCGATGCTGCCGCGTGCCTTCTCGGTCCTGCGCACGAGCGGCGCGTCGCGGCCGGTGCTCGAGTTCCTGTTCGAGGACGTCGGCCCGGGGACCGCGCGGTTGTGTGAGCTGCAGCCCGGTGAGGGACTGCACGTGCTCGGTCCGCTCGGCCTCGGGTTCACCGCGCCGGGAGCGGGGCGGACCGCCATCCTCTGCGGCGGGGGCGTCGGCACCGCGCCGCTGGCGATCCTGCAGGACGTCCTGAGCGCCGACGGCATCGAGGCGACGGTCCTGCTGGGCTTTCGCGACGCCGCACACGCGGCCGGCGCGCAGTTGCTCGACGGGGCGCGCGTGGCCACCGACGACGGCAGCGTCGGCCACGCCGGTCTCGTGACCGAGCTGCTCGCGGCCGAGCTGGACGTCCAGCCGGACGCGGTCGTCTACGCGTGCGGACCGCCGCCGATGCTCGAGGCCGTCCGCGCGCTCTGCGAGCTGCGCGGGGTCGCGGCGGAGCTGGCGCTCGAGTCCGGGATGGCGTGCGGCTACGGCGCCTGCTTCGGCTGCGTGGTCCCGGTGCGCGGCGGAGGCTACGTGCGGCTCTGCGTCGACGGGCCGGTGCTGAGCGCCGACCAGCTCGACACCTGCCTGCTCGCCGGCCACGGGAGCTCCGCGTGAGCGCCGGCGTCAGCTTCTGCGGGCTGCAGCTCGCGCACCCGGTCGTCAACGGCTCGGGAACCTTCGACGCGATCGCCGCCCACCGCGTCTTCGGCCCGGCGATCGAGGCCGGGTTCCCGTTCTCGGCATTCGTCTCCAAGACGATCACGCTCGAGCCGCGCGACGGCAACCCGCCGCCGCGGCTCTACGAAGCCCCGGCCGGCCTGATCAACTCGATCGGCCTGCCGAACAAGGGGCTCCAGGGCTACCTCGAGGCCGACCTTCCGGACCTCGCGTGGCTTCCCGTGCCGCTGATCACCAACGTCATGGGCTCCACGGC
>JBBQKR010000080.1:0-9730 GCA_038327125.1 Solirubrobacterales bacterium | reverse complement strand
GTCATGCCCCAGGCGCCGCGCGGCAGCCCGGCGGCGCGCCGCAACGCCTGCCCCGGTCCGCGTGCCAGGCCGATGCGGCCGGCCAGGTCGGTGAGGACCTGCCATTCGGCGCGGGACTCGCCCTGACGGCCGATCGCACGGCGCAGGCGCTGGGCCCGGCCGTCGAGGTTGACCATCGTGCCCTCCTTCTCCGCGTGTGACTCGGCGGGGAAGACCACGGTGGCGTGCTCGCTGATGCCTTCGGTGAGGAAGGCGGCGTGGGCGATGACCGTGGATGCCTTGTCCAGCGCGCGCAGCCAGGTCGACCGGTCCGGGAGGTCCAGCAGCGGATCGGTGTGCAGCAGGTAGAGCGCGGGGAGCCGGCCTTCGGCCGCGGCGGCGGCGATGCCCGCGGTGTCGAGCGCGCCCTCGGCCGGCAGGACGCCGACCTCACGCAAGCCGCGATTGTTGCCGCCGGCCGGGATCTCCAGGAGGCCCGCGCCGTCGCGGGAGGCCCCGAGGTCGAGGTGGCGGGCGACGTTGAGCAGGTTGCGGCCGGCGTGGTCTGCGCGCTCGCCGGCGGTGAGGCGCTCGCCCCACAGGATCACCACGTCGCGCGTGGCGGGCGCGTCGTCGTGCGTGCGGGCGTCGTCGCGGCCGGTGAGCACGTCGGCGACGGCCTGGACGGCATCGGCGTCGGCCCCGGCACGGTCGGCCAGCTCGGCGAGATCGCCGGTGCCGCCGAGCGCGGCGTCGAGGGCGGCGACGAAGGCCTCGCCGGCGCCGGGCGCGAAGCGGGCGACGGCCTCGGCGTTGGGATCGAGGCTGCTGGGGCGGCTGGTCGCCACCGCAAGCTTCACGGCGCCCCGGCGCACGCCCTTGCGGATGCGCAGATCGATCACCGGCGCGTCGTCGACCGGCTCGGTGTCGAGCACCAGGACGGCGTGGGCGAACTCGAGGTCCGGGATCGTCGCCTGCAGCGCGGGCGCCGCCAGAGCGGTGCGCACGCCGGTGGACGGGCCGCCGGCGGGGCGGGAGTCGATGTTCTCGCTGCCCAGTCCCTCGCGGAGCAGGCGGGCCAGCAGGTGGCCCTCCTCGTTGGTCGTCGCGCCACCGACCACGGCGCCGACGTCGCTGCCGGCCCGTTTGAGGCCCGCCGCGGCGGCCTCCAGGGCTCGCTCCCAGGTGACGGGGACGAGCGCGCCGCCGTCGCGCAGCAGGGGCTGCGTGATGCGGTCGTCCACGTGGATCGCCTGGTAGGCGAAGCGCCCGCGATCGCAGAGCCAGCCGTCGTCGACGGCCTCGTTGTCGCGGCCCATGACGCGCAGGACGCGCTCATCGCGGACGGTGAAGGTCACGTTGCACTGCGTGGGGCAGTGGGTGCAGATCGAGCCGCCGCCCTCGACGTCCCACGGGCGCGCGCGGAAGCGGTAGGCCTGCGAGGTGAGCGCGCCGACGGGGCACAGCTCGATGATGTTGCCGCTGAACGGGGCCACGTACGGGTGGCCGTCGAACGTGCCGACGAAGGTGTGGGCGCCGCGGTCGTGCAGGACCAGCTGGTAGTCCTCGCTGACCTCTTGGCTGAAGCGCACGCAGCGGTAGCAGAGGATGCAGCGCTCGCGGTCGATCGCGATCAGCGGGCTCAGCGCGAGCGGCTTCTCGAAGTGGCGCTTGGGCTCGACGAAGCGGGAGATCCCGCCGCCCCAGCCGAACGACTTGTCCTGCAGCGGACACTCCCCGCCCTTGTCGCAGACCGGGCAGTCGAGCGGGTGGTTGATCAGCAGGAACTCGAGGACGGCCTCCTGAGCCTCCTTCACGCGCGGGGTGTTCGTGTGGACGACCATCCCGTCCTTGACCGCGGTCGCGCAGCCGGCCTGCAGCTTGGGCACGCCCTCGACCTCGACCAGGCACATGCGGCACGCGCCGACCGGCGGGCCGATCTTGCGCTCGTAACAGAAGACCGGGATCTCGATGTCGCCGTACTGCAGCGCAGCGTCGACGAGCATCGAGTTCTGGGGAGCCGTGACCTCGCGGCCATCGACCGTGAAGGTGACGAGATCGACGACGGGGCGAGGCACTAGCGGGCCGCTCCCGCGACCAGGGCCTGCTCGCTGCGGGCCCGCGCCGTCTCGATGTACTCCTCGAACTCGGAGCGGAACTTCTGGATCATCGAGGCGATCGGCATCGCCATCGCGTCGCCGAGCACGCACAGGCAGTTGCCGATGATGTGCTCCTGGACGGAGGCCATGATGTCGAGGTCCATCGGGGTCGCACTGCCGTCCTTGATGCGGCCGAGCATCGTGTGCGTCCAGGTCGTGCCCTCGCGGCACGGGGTGCACTTGCCGCACGATTCGTGCGCGTAGAACTTCGCCGTCCACAGCGCGATGTCGACGACCGAGTTGGAGTCGTCGACGACGATGATCGCCCCGGAGCCGAGCATCGACCCGGCCTTCGCCAGCGTGTCGAAGTCGTAGCTGAGATCGAGGTCGTCGGCGGTCAGCACCGGGGACGAGGAGCCGCCCGGGAACCACAGCTTCACCGAGCGCCCTTCGGGCGGTCCGCCGGCGAGCCCGAAGACGATGTCGCGGCTCGACATGCCGAGCTCGATCTCGTAGTTGCCGGGCCGCTGCACGTTGCCGCTGATCGAGACGAGCTTCGTGCCGGCGGAGTTCTCGACGCCGATCCGGGCGTAGGCCTCGGCTCCCATCTCGATGATGTGCGGGATCGTCGAGAGCGTCTCGACGTTGTTGATCAGCGTGGGGCCCTGGAAGAGGCCGGCGTTGGCCGGGAACGGCGGCTTCAGGCGCGGGTTGCCGCGCTTGCCCTCGAGCGAGTCGAGCAGGCCGGTCTCCTCACCGCAGATGTAGGCGCCGGCCCCGCGCGAGACGTACAGCGACAGGCCGAAGCCCGAGCCGAGGATGTCGTCGCCCAGATACCCGGCCGCCTCGGCTTCCCCGATCGCAGCGTCGAGCATGTCGGCCTGCAGCCCGTACTCGCCGCGGATGTAGATGAAGCTCTTGCTGGCACCCACCGCGTATGCCGCGATGATCAGCCCCTCGACGAGCTGATGCGGGTTCTTCTGCATCAGCTCGCGGTCCTTGAACGTGCCCGGCTCCGACTCGTCGGCGTTGCACACGACGTACTTCTGGATGTTGCCCTTGGGCAGGAACGAGGCCTTGACGCCCATGTTGAAGCCGGCGCCGCCGCGGCCCCGCAGGCCCGCGCCCTTCAGCGTGTCGATCAGCGCTTCGGGCGTCTGCCCGAGCGCGCTGCGCAGCGCCTTGTAGCCGCCGCGGCGCTCGTACACGTCGATCGTCGCCAGGCCCGGCTCGTCGATGCCCCGGAACAGCAGGATGTCGGTCACGAGGCACTCCCGCGCGCGTTGGGGTCCGCGCTGGGGCGGCGGGCGAGCTGCTTCTCCGGGAGCGGCTCCTGCCCGTCGCGCAGCTGCTGCAGCAGCGTGGGCACATCGGCGGGATCCAGCGGACCGACGTACTGGCCGTTGACCGACGCCATCGGCGCGATGTCGCAGGCGCCGAGGCACTCGAACGACTTGACCTGGAAGTCGTGGTCGTCGCCGGCGTGCTCCTGGAAGGCGGCGAACAGGTCGTGTGCGCCGCACAGCGAGCAGGAGATGTTCGTGCAGACGTAGATCGCGTTGCGGCCGGCCGGCCGCATGTTGAGCATGTCGTAGAAGGAGCCCACGCCGACGAGGTCGCCCGGCGTGAGCTGCAGGACGCAGGCGGCCTGCACGACGCCCTCGGGCGAGCACCAGCCGTAGCGGCGCTGCACGGCCTTGAGCGCCGCGATCGTCGCCGCCTCGGGCTCGGGGTACTTCGCCATCTCCGCCTCGATCTCGGCGCGCAGGTCATCCGGGACCGGCGTCGTCGCGGGGTCCGGGACGACGGCGGGGTCCTTCTCGAGGTCGGCCGAGTCGTCCCAGCCGGGGATGCGCGAGCCGCCGGCGTAGCGGGCGACGGAGCTCGGGTCGATCGTCATCGGTCGACGCCGCCAAGGACGGGGTCGAGCATCGCGAGCGTCGCGATCATGTCGGCGAGCAGGTGACCTTCGACCATCGGCGCGGTCGCCTGCAGGTTGACGAAGCTCGGGTCGCGCATGTGGACGCGCGCGGGCTTCGAGGACCCGTCTGCGCGCACGAAGCAACCGAGCTCGCCGCGCGGCGCCTCGATCGGGAAGTAGACCTCGCCCGGTGGCACGCGGAAGCCCTCGGTGACGAGCTTGAAGTGATGGATCAGCGCCTCCATCGAGGTCGCGAGCTCGTGCCGCGGCGGCAGCGCGACCTTGCGGTCCTCGGTGATGAACGGCCCTTCGGGCAGACCGTCGAGCGCCTGGTCGATGATCTTGCAGGACTCCTTGATCTCGGCCAGGCGGACCGCGTAGCGGTCGTAGTTGTCGCCCTGCGTGCCGACCGGGATCTTGAACTCGAAGTCCTCGTAGGAGCAGTAGGGCATCGCCTTGCGCAGGTCCCACGGGTTGCCCGTGGCGCGCAGCAGCGGCCCGCTGACGCCGAGGTCGAGCAGCGTCTGCTCGGGCAGCGGGCAGACGCCGCGCAGGCGCTGCAGAAAGATCTCGTTCTTGTTCAGCAGGTCGCCGTAGACGTCGGCGCGGTCGGGCATCACCGCGGTGAACCTGCGGACCATGTCGACCCAGCCGGAGGGGATGTCCTCGATCACGCCGCCGACCTGGAAGTAGCGCGTGTGCATCCGCTGGCCGGAGGACATCTCGAACAGGTCCAGCAGCTGCTCGCGCTCACGGAAGCAGTACCACCAGACCGAGATCGCGCCGAGGTCCAGCGCGCTCGTGCCCAGCCACACGAGGTGGCTCATGATGCGGTTGAGCTCCATGTGGATGACGCGCAGGTACTGCGCGCGCCGCGGCACCTCGACCTCGAGCAGCGTCTCGACCGCGCCGCAGAAGGCGTACGCGTTGAAGTAGTAGGAGAGGTAGTCCATCCGCTCGACGACGGGGATGACCTTCCAGTAGCTCTTCTGCTCGGCCGTCTTCTCGATACCGGTGTGGACGTAGCCGATGATCGGCTTGACGTCGCGCAGAATCTCGCCGTCGAGCGTGACCAGCAGCCGCAGCACGCCGTGCGTGGCGGGATGGTGCGGGCCGATGTTCAGCGTCAGCAGCTCGCGGCCGCCCTCGGTGACCGGCTGCTCGGAGAGCGTGACGCTCTCCTCCAGCTTGCGGTAGTCCGAGAGGCCCTGGTCGGTCGTGCTGCTCACGCGAACCACCGCGGCACCGTGGTCTCGTTGTGCGTGAACAGGATCGGCTCGCCGCCGATCGGGAAGTCGCGGCGCTGCGGATGGCCCTCGTAGTCCTCGGGCATCAGGATCCGGCGCAGGTCGGGATGGCCGTCGAAGACCACGCCGAACATGTCGAAGATCTCGCGCTCCTGGTGGTCGGCGGTCGGCCACTGCGGTGTCACCGAGGGCACGCGCGGGTCGCTCACCGGGACGCGGAGCTTGACGGCGACGCGGTCGAGCGCGTCCATGTCCAGCAGCTGGTAGTGGACCGCCAGCCGCGGCTCGTCGGGGTACTCGTCGGCGCCGTGCACGCTCGCCAGGAAGCGGTAGCCGCGCTCGCGCAGCGCCTGAAGGGTCTCGACGATCGCCTCGGGCGCGACGACGACGGTCGCCTGCCCGCGGAAGAAGACGGTGCCCAGGACGCTGTCGGCGTCGCGCTCGCGCAGCTCGCGCGCGAGCAGCTCCAGTCCGGTGGCGTCAGGCACCGGCGTCACCCGCGGGGCCGGGGACGACCTCTTCGGTGCCCTCGCCGCCGTAGCGCTCGCGCCAGCCCATGCTCGGGTCGTGCTGCACCATCGCGCGCAACTGGATGATCCCGTGCATCAGCGCCTCGGGCCGCGGCGGGCAGCCGGGCACATGCACGTCGACCGGCATGAACTTGTCGGCCGGAACGATCGCGTAGTTGTTGAAGACGCCCATCGACGACGAGCACGCGCCCATCGCGATCGCGTACTTCGGCTCGAGCATCTGGTCGTAGATGCGCCGGACGATCGGCGCCATCTTGATGCTCACGCGGCCGGACAGGATCAGCAGGTCGGCCTGGCGCGGCGACGCGCGGAAGGCCTCGAAGCCGAAGCGCGCGATGTCCAGGCGCGCGCCGACGATCGACATCATCTCGATCGCGCAGCAGGCCAGGCCGAAGGTCAGCGGGAACAGCGAGTTCCCGCGCGCCCAGTCGACGGCCTTGTCGAGCGTGGTGGTCAGGACGCGCTCCTCGACGTACTTGTCGAGGTCCTGGCCCTCGAGGTCCCCGCGCAGCATGTCGCGCGCCTTCAGCTGCCTGGAGCGAAAGGCCTCGGGTGTGGACAGTGACTGCCGGACTACCTCCATGTCAGTGCTCCCCGTCGCCAGACGTAGATGAACGCGACCGTGAGCAGGCCGATGAAGACGATCGTCTCGACCAGCGCGAAGGTGCCGAACGCGCGCAGCTCGACCGCGATCGGGTAGAGGAACAGGACTTCGATGTCGAACAGCAGGAAGAGCATCGCGACGAGGTAGAAGCTGATCCCGAAGCGGAAGCCCTGCTTGATCTCAGAGGGCATCCCGGACTCGTAGGGATCAAGCTTGTGCTCGATCGCGCGGCTGGGTCCGAGCACGTAGTTGAGCCAGCTGAACGCCACGCCGATGACCGTTCCGAGCAGGACGAAGACGATCGCCGGGGCGTAGGTGCTCAGCACGCAATGGTTTGTATCAGCTACCAAGCACGAGCCAAGGCCCGATCGGGGCTTGTGACAATGGTCTCGAAATGGCGCAGACAGCAGAGATCACGGCGATCGTCGTCGCAGCGTTGAGCCTCGTCGTGGCCGCCGGCGGCGGCTGGGCGTGGTGGCGGGGCGAGAGCCCGCGCAGCCTCTGGCGGGCCTGGCGCATCGCGCAGCTGTCGACGACGGCGCTCGCGGTGGTCGCGATCGTCGCCTTCGTCAGCGGCTTCGAGCCGCCGGATGACCTGTTCTGGCTCTATCTGCTGCTGCCGATGGTGATCTCGATCCTCGCCGAGCAGCTGCGCATCGCCGCCGCCCAGACGGTGCTCGACCAGCGCGACATCGCCGATGCACAGGCCGTCGGCCGGCTGCCCGAGGGCGAGCAGTCGGCGGTCGTCGAGGCGATCGTCGGGCGCGAGGTCGGGATCATCGCGCTGGCGGCGCTGGTGGTCGCGTTCCTCGCGCTGCGCGTGCTGATGACGGCGTAGGCCTCAGCCGCCGTAGTGCAGCCCGGCGAACGAGCCGCGATGGTGCAGCAGCGGGCGGCCGCCCTCGGCGTCCGCTCCCACGCCCGTGACCGCGCCGATGGCGATCGTGTGGTCGCCGCCGGGAAGCAGCTCGCGGACCTCGCACGAGATCCAGGCCAGGGCGTCGTCGAGCACCGGAACGCCGTCGGCGACGGTCTGCGTCACGGCGGCCCACTTCTCCTGCATCACGACCTTCGAGGCGAACAGGACGGCCAGGTCCTCCTGGCCCTCGCGCAGAACGTTGACGGAGAAGCGGCCCGCGTCGCGGACAGCGGGAAGTGTGCGCGAGGTGTTGTCGAAGCAGACGAGCAGCAGCGGCGGATCAAGCGACACCGACGTGATGGCGCTCGTGGTCAGGCCGGACGGGCCATCGGTGCCGGCGCACGCCACGACCGCGACGCCGGTGGCGAAATGACCCATGACCTCGCGGAAGCGCTGCTGATCGACCGTCATCGAGCGGCGGACGCTACCGCCCGGGGCCACCACGCCGGAAGGAGGAGCGTCGCCCACGACGAAACCTGTTGGCGGCAGCCCGGCGTCGGCACACGACGATCGCACTGGTGACAACCCCGCGATCGCTCTGACACGGCGGCAACCGGCCGGCGCCGGGCGCTCAGGTACGGCCCCCCGGCAGGACAGAACGCGCCGAAGGCACGGGATGATCGTTCTCCAGCGCTGCCACTCGCGCTGCCACCCTCGCGGCACTCCCCCACCGCCTCTCGTATGATCCGCCACCGTCATGACGCTGCGTCGCATCATCCTGCTCGCGCTTCTCGTCGTCTCGGCCGCGGGCGTGCTCTCGGCCTGCGGCTCCGAGAGCGTCAACGTCTCCAGCGACGCGTCCGCGTCGGTCCAGAACGGCGCCAGGCTGTTCGCGGAGCGCTGCTCGAGCTGTCACACGATGGACGTGGCCGGAGCGCAGGGCTCGGCGACCAAGGTCTCCGACCGTGAGCGCGTCGATGGGCCGAACCTGAACGTGCGCAAGGTCTGTTACGACGCCGCGCTGTACGCACTGCGCAACGGCGGCGCCTCCGGCGCGATCATGCCGGCGAACATCGTCGTCGGGCAGGACGCCCGGGACGTGGCCACGTTCATCGACGAGTATTCCGGCCAGGACGCCGACGATCCGGCGTCACCGTCCGGTCCGGCCGTCAAGTGCCCGCCCGTGCCGGCGGGCGGCTGATCGCCCGACGGCCCACCCGTGCTCGATCTGAAGCTGCTGCGCGGCGACCCGGACATGGTCCGGGGCGCGCTCGCGCGGCGCGGTGACGACGCCGGCCTGGACCGCGTGCTGGAGCTGGATGAGCGCCGCCGCGCGATCCTGCCGGACCTCGAGGCACTGCGCGGCGAGCAGAACGCTGCCAACGACGCGATCGCGACCGCCAAGCGCGAGGGCTCCGGAGCGGACGAGGCGATCGCCCGCATGCGCGAGGTGGCGGGCCGCGCGAAGGGCCTTGCCGAGGAGCTGTCCGCGGTCGAGGCCGAGCTGCAGGACGCGCTTGCGCGCCTCCCGAACCTGCCGGATCCCGCAGCGCCGGCACAGGACACGGTGCTCTATGAGCGCGGGGTCCCGCCGGTGCTCACGGAGCCGCGCGACCACCTCCAGCTGGCCGGCGGCATGATCGAGATGGAGCAGGCGGCGCGCCTGTCGGGGTCGCGTTTCGCCTACCTGCGGGGCGACCTGGTCTTCCTGGAGCTTGCGCTCGTGCGCTGGGTCCTGGAGCTGCTGCGCGGGCACGGCTTCGAGCCGGTGATCCCCCCGGTCCTCGTCCGTGAGGAGGCGTTGTTCGGGACGGGGTTCCTCCCCGACACCGAGCAGCAGATCTACGCGCTCCCGGAGGATGAGCTCTACCTCGTCGGCACGAGCGAGGTCGCGCTGGCGTCGCTGCACGCCGGAGAGATCG
Organism: Solirubrobacterales bacterium; assembly: GCA_038327125.1. Classification (GTDB taxonomy): domain Bacteria; phylum Actinomycetota; class Thermoleophilia; order Solirubrobacterales; family Solirubrobacteraceae; genus F1-60-MAGs163. The sequence goes on along the minus strand of JBBQKR010000080.1, from coordinate 569 downwards.
TCGATGCCCACGACCTGCCGCTGCGTTACGCGGGCTTCTCCCCCTGCTTCCGGCGTGAGGCCGGGGCGGCCGGGCGTGACACGCGCGGCATCTTCCGCGTGCACCAGTTCGACAAGGTCGAGATGTTCAGCTTCGTGGAGCCGTCGCAGTCGAAGTCCGAACATGAGCGGTTGCTGTCGATCGAGGAGGAGATCCTGCAGGCGCTGGGTCTCCCCTACCGCGTCGTCGACATCGCGATCGGCGACCTGGGCAACTCGGCGGCGCGCAAGTTCGACTGCGAGGCCTGGATCCCCAGCCAGGCCAAGCACCGCGAGCTGACGTCGACGTCGAACACGACCGACTACCAGGCACGGCGCCTGGAGATCCGCTGGCGCCCGGCCGGCGGCAAGCCTGAGACGCTGCACACGCTCAACGGCACGGCCGTCGCCGTCGGCCGCACGATCATCGCGCTGCTCGAGAACGGCCAGCAGGAGGACGGCAGCGTCGTGCTGCCCGAGGTCCTGATCGGATTCGGCGCGCCGGCCGCGCTCCCGCCCGCGCATGGCTGAGCCGGTGAGGAAGATCGAGAC
>JBBQKR010000079.1:0-9983 GCA_038327125.1 Solirubrobacterales bacterium | reverse complement strand
GGCTGCCGCTGATCGCCGCGCCGACCTTCGATCTGCAGTCCCACTCGACCGCGAGCGACGGCGCGCTCCCGCCCGCGCAGGTGGTCCAGCGCGCGCGCGAGGCCGGCGTCCGGCTGCTCGCGCTGACCGACCACGACACCGTCGCCGGTGTCGACGAGGCGCTCGCCGCGGCGGACGCGAGCGGCGGCGCGATCCGCGTCGTCCCCGCTGCCGAGATCAGCGCGCTCGACGGGGTCCACGAGGACCTGCACGTCTGTGCGTACGCGATCGACCACCACGATCCGGGCCTGCTGCGCGCGCTCGCCGACTCCCGCGCCGACCGCCACGCGCGCGCCGGCCGGATGATCGGCGCGCTGCGCGCCGAGGGCCTTCAGCTGGCGCTTCCGCGCCAGCAGGTCGACGTCGACGCGCCGGTCGGGCGGCCGCACATCGCGCAGGCGGTCTTCGCGCACCCCGGCAACGCCGAACGGCTCGCCGCTGAGGGCCTTGTGACGCCGAGCGACGTGCTCGAGGCCTACCTGCTGCCGGGCACGCCCGGGTACAGCAGCCGCCTGGGGCCGACCGTCGAGGAGGCGGTCGCGCTGATCCACCGGGCCGGCGGCCTGGCGGTCTGGGCGCACCCGTTCTGGGACGTCAAGGGCCCGGGTGACGTCACCGACACGATCGCCCGCTTCGCCGCGATCGGCTTCGACGGCGTCGAGGTCTTCTACGTCGCCCACACGCCCGAGCAGACCCGGATCGCCTACGACGCCGCGCGCGCTCACGCGCTGCTGACGACCGGCAGCGCGGACTTCCACGGCCCTGATCACAAGCATTTCCACGCGTTCCGGGCGTTCGACCTCTGCGGCCTGCAGCCGCACCTGGGGCCGCTCGGCGACTGAACGGCGGCTACCGTGTCGCGGCGTGCTTCTCGTCGCCGCGGCCTCGGACGCGATCTCAACGCTCGAGGCGATCGTCCTGGGCATCTTCCAGGGTCTCACCGAGTTCCTGCCGATCTCCAGCAGCGCGCACCTGCGCTACGTCCCGGCGTTCGCCGGCTGGGAGGACCCGGGCGTCGCGTTCACCGCCGTCGTCCAGCTCGGCACGATGGCAGCGGTCGTCCTCTACTTCCGCCACGACCTGTGGAACATGGCGCGCGCGTTCGTGCGCACGCTCGGCGGCGAGCGGCCACTGTGGCGCACGCCGGACGTCGACGGCAAGCTCGGCTGGTACATCGTGCTCGGCACGATCCCGATCGCGATCATCGGCTTCGCGCTGAAGAACGTGATCGAGGATCAGTTCCGCACGCTCGAGCTGATCGCCGGCGCGATGATCCTCTTCAGCATCGTCCTCTACGAGGCCGACACGCGCGGGAAGCGCACGCGCGAGGTCAGCGAGCTGACGCTGAAGGACGGCATCAAGATCGGCTTCGCCCAGGCGCTCGCGCTCGTCCCGGGCGTCAGCCGCTCCGGCGCGACGATCTCGGCCGGCCTGCTGCTCGGCCTGACGCGCGAGGCGGCGACGCGCTACAGCTTCCTGCTGTCCGTCCCGGCGGTCGTCCTGTCAGGTCTGTTCGAGCTGCGCAAGGTCTCCGACGGCAACCTGCCGATCGCCCCGACGATCGCGGGCACGATCGCCGCGTTCATCTTCGGCTACCTGACGATCGCCTGGCTGCTGAAGTACGTGCGCTCGCACAACTTCGCGGTCTTCGTCGCCTACCGCGTGATCCTCGGCGTGCTCGTCCTGGCGCTGGCGGGGACGAACGTGATCTCCTAGCGGCGGGCGTCAGCTGCGGGCCGTCCGGCGGCATCCAACGCCGCGCTACTTTGCCTGCATGGCGAGCAGCAGCAGTATCGGCTCGGCTCGGGCGTGATGGTCAGCTGACCGCAAGCAGCGGTACCAGCCGGTAGGCGAGTGCCTCGAGTGCCAGCTCCTCGGTGACGTTCACCGTCAGCGCGGCGCGCGTCTCGTCGACGAGCTCGATCCCCTGGCGCAGGCGGTGCACGTTGCGGCCCTGCGCGTCCGCACGCAGCGCGTCGAGCCGGTCGCTCGCATGGACGACATCCTCGGCGCCGTCGACGACGCAGGCCACGTCGCGCAGCCACAGCCCGGTCAGCAGCAGCGCCTCGTCGAGCGTCCGCGTACGCGCGCGGCGGCCGGCGCGCTTGGCGGTGTCGGCGCCCTCGCGCTCGGCGCGCTTGCGCTCGCGCTGGGGCAGCACCTCCGCGTCGGCCTTCGTCTGCTCCTCGACCGCGCTCTGCGCGACGTCGCCGAGCGTCTTCGCCCGCTGCAGCAGCGCCGTCCACGGGCTCTTCGTCAGGTCGCCGCACAGGCACCCGCGCGCGTAGGCCTCGGCGGCTGCGCGCAGCGCGGGACCTTCGCCGAGCGCCAGCGCGAGCGCGCGGTCTGCGTCGCCCAGCGCCAGGCGCGCGCACGCGCGCGCGCTGTCCGCTTCGACGCGGCCGGACAGCATCGCCTCGATCGTCGCCACCGGCGCGGCGTCGAAGCGCACCGGCTGGCAGCGGCTGGCGATCGTCGGCAGCACGTCGCCGGGGCGGTCGGTCAGCAGCACGAGGTGCGCGAACGACGGCGGCTCCTCGAGCGTCTTCAGCATCCGGTTTGCGGCCTGGTCGTTCATCGTGTCGACGCCCTCGAGCACGAACACGCGCCGCAGTGCCTCGAACGGCGTGCGTGACGCGGCCCCGACGACCGGCTCCTCGATGTCCTCGACGCGCATGATCGCCGCGCCGGTCGGGACGACCCAGGTGAGGTCGGGGTGTGCGCCGCGCAGGACCCGCGCGCGCGTGCGGTCCGGGTCGGGGGAGCCCTCGGCGAGCAGTTCGGCGGCGAACGCGCGCGCAGCGCTTGCCTTCCCGGAGCCCGCCGGGCCGTGGAAGAGGTAGGCGTGCGAGGGGTTGCCGGCCGGCGGCACGGCGCTCTCGAGGACGGCCCTGGCGTGCGGATGACGGTCGAGCGTGGCGGTCAGGGACATCCGTCAGCCAGAGTACGGGTAGGCTCGGCGCCGCTGATGGCCGGGCGACTGATCACGATCGAAGGGCTCGACGGCGCGGGCAAGACGACGCTCGCCGCCGGGCTGATCGACGTCCTGCGCGAGCGCGGCGTCCACGTCGAGCTGCTGCGCGAGCCGGGCGGGGTCGCGCTCGCCGAGGCGCTGCGCGACGTCGTCAAGGACCCCGAGCTGACGGTCGGCCCGCGCGCCGAGGCGCTCGTCTACGCGGCGGCGCGCGCGCAGCTCGTCGAGGAGCGCCTGCGCCCGCTGCTGGCGGCGGGCACTTGGGTGCTGCTCGACCGCTTCGTCGACTCCTCGCTGGCCTACCAGGGCGGCGGGCGCGGGCTGGGGATTTCGGAGATCGCCGAGCTCAACCGCTTCGGGACCGGCGGGCTGGTGCCCGACCGCACCCTGTACCTGCGCGTGGATCCGCGCGTGGGCCGCGAGCGCGTCGGCGGGCGGCTCGAGGGCCTGGACCGCCTCGAGCGCGAGGGCGAGGACTTCTTCGGCGCGATCGCGCTCGCCTACGAGGACCTCGCCGCGCTCGAGCCCGACCGCATCCGCGCGATCGACGCCGCGCAGGCGCCCGAAGTCGTCCTCGCCGACGCCATCGGCGCGGTGGCGGACCTGTTCTAGCGTCGAACCGCAGACTCGATGCGGATGTTGCCCGCTATGCGGGCACGATGCGCATCAAGCCGTCGCCGGGCCGCTTCTAGCGCCCCATCCGCACGAAATCGCGGAACTCGGCCCAGCCGAGCGACAGGCGCCAGCCGGCCTCCGCGCTCGCGTGGCGCCAGCGGCGCAGCCAGCGCGGGTCCCAGCCGCTCCAGCGCCAGAGGATGAGCACGGCGATCACGAAGAGGATGAGCCCGGCCAGGGCGATCGCGGCGATCGTCAGCCAGGAGACGCTGCCGTCGCCCCCGCGCGCTCCGCCCGGAGCGCCTCCGGCCGTCACGGTGCTGCCCTCGACGGCGATGCCGCCGCCGGTGCCGGGCGTCGTCGTCGTCGTGCTGGTCGTCGTCTGCGCCGGCGTCTCGGCCGTCGTCGTCTGACCCGGCTCGGGGGGCGCGGCCTCACCGGCCTGCGGCTCGACGGCCGTCGGAGCCGGCGTCGTCCCGGTCCCGGTCTCCGCGCCGCTCGTGCCGCCGCTGGTCTGCGCGAACGCGACCGTCGCGACGAGCAGCAGGCTCACGACGGCCACCAGGATGGCGGCCGGAAGGCGTCGGGTCACCACGAGCACCGCGCGGACACTAGCGACGCTCGGCCCGGCTCACACCGGTTCCGCCCCGCGCCCCCAGATGTCGTCACAGCGCTCGCAGACCTCGCGCGGGATCACGCCGATCCGCATCAGCCCGGCGAAGATCGTGCACCCGACGCAGAAGCCGAACACCGATTCCAGCGTCGCCGCGACGGCGATCAGGCCGAGCACGACGTAGGCGGCGCCGACCTCGCCGACGCCGAGCGCGAGCACCGCGGCGCTCACCGACAGCACCGCGCCGATGCCCTGCGCGAAGCGCTTCGGCGGGCCGGCGACCAGGCGCTCGGGCACGCCGAGCCGCGGCGTGATGACCCGCGTGACGAGCTGGCCGAGCGGGCTCAGCGTCGGTCCGCTGAGCACGCGCGCGAGGAACCCGTAGGCGATCGCGGCCGTCATCCACGGCAGGTCGAGGGCGATCGTTGCGAGGCACATCGCCAGCACGCCGCCGGCGACGAGCCGCGCCGAGACCTCGTTGACGGGATTCGGGAACGTGAGCAAGCGGAGGATTTTACCCGTGTGGTCGTGGGGGTAGAGTCGTGCGCCGATGAGCCAGACGGGCCGCCGCCGGGTCTCCCTGGCCTGCATCGTGATCGGGGCGCTCGCGCTGGCGCTTGCACTGCCGCTCGCCTATCTCGACCGCAACGTCTTCGAGCCGAAGGGCTTCTCGGACAACGCGGCGAGCACGCTGCAGGACGAGGCGGTCCGCGCGCGGCTGTCGCAGGAGTTGACGCAGGCGCTCGTCGCGCGCGATCCGCAGATCGTCTCCGCGGCGCCGCTGATCCTCGGCATCTCCGATGACCTGCTGCAGACCGGCCAGGCGCGCTCGCTGGTGCGCGCCGCGGCCGTTCAGACGCACAACGCGCTCTTCTCGGCGACGAAGGGCAGCATCGTCATCGACCTGGCGAACGTCAGCGTCATCGCGCTCGAGTTCCTCAAGACGCAGCGACCGTCGCTCGCGCAGGAGCTCAGTCAGCCCGGGCGGGTCGCGCTGCAGCTGTCGGACCGCTCGCTGACGGTGCGCCTGGTGGAGCTCGCCGACAGGGTGCGGTTCTTCGCCCTGGTGCTCCCGTTGCTCGCGCTGGCGCTGTTCGCCGCCGGGCTCTTCCTCGTCGCCGATCGCCGCCGCGCGGCGCTCGACGTCGGCACGTCGGTGTTCCTCGTCGGCGCGCTGAACTTCGCGGCCTACCTGATCATCCACGCGGTGCTGCTCGCCGGACAGGAGGGTGAGCGCCGCGACGTCGTCGCCGGCATCTTCGACACGTTCACCGGGCGCTTCCCGCTCTGGTGCGGGCTGCTCGCGCTCGCCGGCGCGATCGTCGCCGCGTCGGCCGCATCGGTGATGGGGGAGATCGACCCCGCCCGCGTGCCGGCGATGCTCTGGGAGCGCATCACGCGCGCGCCCGAGGCGACCTGGAAGCTCGTGCTCGGCGCGGTCGCGCTGATCCTCCTCGGCATCGGCGTGATCGGCGATCCGCTCGGGGCCGTGCGGCTCGCCGTCGGGATCTTCGGTGCCTGGATGATCTTCGCGGGCGCGGTGACGTTGCTGCGCCTGATCATGGGCCCCGAGCCGACGGTCGAGCAGCTGCCCAGCGCGCGCGCGCTGCGGCGGCGGCTGATTCCCGTCGCGGCCGGCTCGCTGCTGCTGGTCGGCGCCGCGGCGCTCGGCGTGGGGCTCGTCGTGGACGGGCGCTCCGGCATCGAGCCGGTCGCGAACACGAACCCCGGCTGCAACGGCTTCACGGAGCTGTGCGACAAGCCGTTCAACGAGGTCACGATGGCGACCACCCACAACGCGATGGGGTCGGCACAGGACCTGTTCATCAACCCGAACCAGGGTCTGGACATGCAGAACCAGCTCGATCTCGGCATCCGCGGCATGCAGCTCGATGCCTACCTCGGTCAGCGCAACGACGACGGGACCGTCCGGACCGACCTGGCGCCGAAGGCCGTCGAAGCGGTCGAGGCGAAGATCGGGGTGCAGGGGCTCGCCGCCGCCCAGCGCCTGGCCGGCTCACGCGCGTTCGGCCCGGTCCAGGGAAAGACGCAGCTGTACCTCTGCCACGTCGTCTGCGAGCTCGGCGCGCTCGAGGCGGTGCCGGCGCTGCGCCGGATCAAGGACTGGATGGACCGCAACCCGCGCGAGGTGCTGACGTTCGTCGTCGAGGACGCCGCGCCGACCGCCGACATCAAAGGGGCGTTCGAGGACGCGGGTCTGGCGGACTACGCCAGCGACGTGCCGGTCGGGGACGGCAAGCCGTTCCCGACGCTCGAGCAGATGATCGACAGCGGCAAGCGGCTGTGGGTGATGGCCGAGGCGAAGGGCGAGCCGACGGGCTGGTACCGGCAGGCATACGCGATCACGCAGGAGACGCCGTTCGCGTTCCACAGCGCGGCGGAGCTGCGCTCGCCGACGTCCTGCCGGCCCAACCGCGGCGGGACGGGGAAGCCGCTCTTCCTGATGAACCACTGGGTCGAGTCCTACCCGCCGCGCCCGCGCGACGCGGACGTCGTCAACCAGCGCCAGTTCCTGCTGGACCGTGCGCGCACGTGCGAGCGTGAGCGCGACGCCGTCGTCAACCTGCTGGCCGTGGACTTCGCCGAGCGCGGCGACGTGCTCGCCGTCGCCGATGTCCTAAATGGCGTGAAAAGGCTGCCTGCAGGGCCCTGATTCCGGGGGTCCGGGCACTACAATGGAGGGACGATCTTCCAGCCGCACGAGCGGTCGGCGAGACCCCCGGGCAACGATCTGTCCGACAGCGGTGAGAGGGTCCTCTGTTACCCCCAAAGGGGCTCGCAATAGGCCGCAATGACCGCAATTCGGCGGTCGGACAGAGGAGCAGAGGCACGATGGACTTCACCCCGCAGAGCACCCAGGCGACCTTGGTCGACAACGTGGCGCAGGGGCGCCCGATGAGTATCGGCCGTCGCTTCACGCAGGCGGGGATCCACCCGTTCGACAGCGTCGAATGGGAGCTGCGGGACGCGCGCATCGGCCACGGCGACAAGGTCGCCTTCGAGCAGCGCGACGTCGAGTTCCCGACGACCTGGTCGCAGAACTCCACGAACATCGTCGCCCAGAAGTACTTCCGTGGGCAGATCGACTCGCCCGCGCGCGAGCGCTCGGTCAAGCAGATGATCGGCCGCGTCTCGGGCACGATCGCCGACTGGGGCCGCGCGCGCGGCTACTTCGCCACGAGCGCGGACGGCGACGCCTTCGAGGCCGAGCTCACCTACATCCTGCTCCACCAGATGGCGGCGTTCAACAGCCCCGTCTGGTTCAACGTCGGGTTCGAGGAGCAGCCGCAGTGCAGCGCCTGCTTCATCCTCAGCGTCGAGGACACGATGGACTCGATCCTCGACTGGAACACCAAGGAGGGCCGGATCTTCCGTGGTGGCTCGGGCTCGGGCATCAACCTCTCGAACATCCGCGGGTCGATGGAGCCGCTGAGCAAGGGCGGCACCGCCTCCGGACCCGTCTCGTTCATGCGCGGCGCCGACTCCTGGGCCGGCACGATCAAGTCCGGCGGCAAGACGCGCCGCGCGGCGAAGATGGTCGTCCTCGACGTCGACCACCCGGACATCCGCGAGTTCATCTGGTGCAAGGCCAAGGAGGAGGACAAGGCCGCCGCGCTGCGTGACGCCGGGTTCGACATGTCGATCGACGGCGACGGCTTCAAGTCGATCCAGTACCAGAACGCCAACAACTCGGTCCGCGTCAGCGACGCGTTCATGCAGGCGGTCGAGGACGACGCGCAGTGGCGCACGACCTCCCGCGCGACCGGCGAGCCGATCGGCGACCCGATCCCCGCGCGTGAGCTGATGCGCGAGATCGCCGAGGCCGCATGGCGCTGCGCCGACCCGGGCGTCCAGTACGACACGACGATCAACGCGTGGCACACCTCGCCCAGGTCGGGCCGCATCAATGCCAGTAATCCGTGTTCCGAGTATATGCATGTTGACAACTCGGCGTGCAACCTCGCTTCACTCAATTTGATGAAGTTCCGCCGGCCGGACGGCACGTTCGACGTCGACGCCTTCGAGCACGTGACCGACGTCGTCCTGCTCGCGCAGGAGATCGTCGTCGGGCCGTCCAGCTACCCGACCGAAGAGATAGGAATCAACGCCCGCGCGTTCCGCCAGCTCGGCCTGGGCTACACGAACCTCGGCGCGTTCCTGATGTCCAACGGCGTGCCCTACGACTCCGATCCGGGTCGCGGCACCGCGGCGGCGATCACCGCGCTGATGACCGGCCGCGCGTACGCGCAGTCGGCGAAGATCGCCGCGGCGCTCGGCCCCTACGAGCACTACGAGGCCAACCGCGACGGCCACAACACCGTCATGCGGATGCACCGCGACGCGAGCTACGCGATCCCGGACTCGACGGTCGTCGACGAGCCGCTGCTCGTCGCCGCGCGCCGCTCGTGGGAGGACGCGGTCGAGCTCGGTGACGCCTACGGCTACCGCAACGCGCAGGCGACGGTGCTCGCGCCGACCGGGACGATCTCGTTCCTGATGGACTGCGACACGACCGGCATCGAGCCGGACTTCTCGCTCGTCAAGTTCAAGGAGCTCGTCGGCGGCGGTCAGATGACGATCGTCAACCGCACCGTCCCGCTCGCGCTGCAGACGCTCGGCTACACCGACGAGCAGGTCGAGCAGATCGAGGCGCACATCAACGAGCACAGCACGATCGTCGGGGCACCCGGCCTCAAGGACGAGCACCTGATCGTGTTCGACGTCGCCGTCGGCGAGCGCGCGATCAGCCCGGACGGCCACATCAAGATGATGGGCGCCGTCCAGCCGTTCCTCTCCGGCGCGATCTCCAAGACGGTCAACATGCCGCAGGACTCGACGGTCGGCGACATCGAGGACGCCTACATCGACGCATGGCGCCTCGGCGTCAAGGCGCTCGCGATCTACCGCGACGGCTCCAAGACCGCCCAGGCGCTGCGCACCGACGCCCAGGAGGGCAAGGGCGACATCTTCCTCGCCGAGGGCCTCTACACGCAGGAGCAGGTCGACGAGCTCGTCGAGGCGGCCGCGGCCAAGGCCCTGCCGGGCCCCAAGCGCCAGCGGATGCCGCGTGAGCGCCAGTCGCTCACGCACAAGTTCTCGATCGGCGGCCACGAGGGCTACATCACCGCCGGCATGTACGAGGACGGGACGGTCGGGGAGATATTCCTCACCGACATCGGCAAGGAGGGCTCGACCCTCCGCGGCATGATGAACTCGTTCGCGACCTCGATCAGCATCGCGCTGCAGTACGGCGTGCCGCTCGAGACGCTCGTGCAGAAGTTCGCCTACATGCGCTTCGAGCCGGAAGGGATCACCCAGAACCCGGAGATCCCGTTCGCCAAGTCGATGCCCGACTACATCATGCGCTGGCTCGCCTCGCGCTTCCTCGACGTCGACACCCAGGAGGACCTGGGGATCATGACCGCCGAGGTCCGCGCCCGGAAGCAGGCACAGGACGTCGCGATGTCGGTCGGCTCGGACACGGCGACGCCGACGAACGGCGGCAACGGCGGGAATGGCGGCGCGAGCGCGCCCACCGCCCAGGCCGAAGCCCTCCCCGCGGCGTCAGCCCTGACCGACTCCCCGCCGGTCGTTCCGGCACGCATGACCGGGCTGGATCTCGGCCCGGCCTGCGGGCAGTGCGGCGGCATGATGCAGCGGACGGGCGCGTGCTACACGTGCACGTCATGCGGCAACAACACCGGCTGCGGTTGAGGGCGG
>JBBQKR010000078.1:0-10620 GCA_038327125.1 Solirubrobacterales bacterium | reverse complement strand
AAGCGCGTCATCGAGGCAATCCCCGACGGGCGCGGCGTGCACATGATCGACGGCAAGATGCAGGACGACGCGACGTGGAAGCAGTGCCAGGTGATGGTCCAGCTCGCCGAGCTGCTGGCGAAGAAGGATCCGGAGCTGGCCGAGGCCTACGGGTTCTGAGCCGCCTGCTTGTCCGCGGCGGTTTGACCGCGTGCCCGGGGGACAGCACAATCGCTCGCCCAGAGGATCAACGGAGGCCGGAAATGCTGCAGCGGATGGCTGTGACGTGTGGGGTGATGGGTGTTCTCACCCTCGGGATGGCGGGCCAGGCTCTGGGCGCGACGAGCATCTCGCGCAGCGGGAACACCGTCACGATCACCGGTGGTGACGAGGTCAACTACGTCGAGCAGAAGACCCTCGGCGACAGCGGGCCGCTGCGCTACAGGGATCCCGCGGGGATCAACTTCGACAGCGCCAGCTGCAGCGATGTCGGCGACAACACGGTCGAGTGCGGAAGCCTCGGCCCGGGCCTCGTCGCGAACGTCAGCCTCGGCGGCGGCGACGACACATTCCGGCCGGAGTACATCATCACCACCGCCCCCCGGGTGATCGTCGATCTCGGCGCCGGTAACGACACGTCCTGGGGCTCGGCCAACGCGGACGACATCAAGGGCGGCGACGGCGACGACACGATCATCGCCATGGGCGGCAGCGACACGATCGACGGCGGCGCCGGAAAGGACCGGCTCACCGGCTCCAGCGGCGACGACACGATCACCGGCGGCCCCGGCGTCGACAGCATGTTCGGCGACGGCGAGTACTCCGGATTCAGCTACGGCAACGACACGCTCCTGGCCCGCGATGGCGAGATCGACTCGCTCTCCTGCAGCTTCGGCGCCGACACCGCCGTCGCCGACGCCAATGACGTCTTCGACGTGCTCGGCGACTGCGAGTCACGGGACATCGCCGGCGCCTCCCCGGGGCCTGCAACCCCGGGTCCATCCCCCGCGCCGGTTGGCAGCGCGACCCCCCTCACGGTCGCGCTCGCGGCGCCCAAGCCGGTCAAGCTCGGCAAGCTCATCGACGGGAAGACGCTGAGCTTCCAGCTCACCTTCTCCGGGGCGTGCACGGCGACCGTGGGTCTCGTCGTGAAGAAGGCCGAGGCCAAGCGACTGAAGATCGGCACGAAGGAGACGGCGATCGCCCGCGCGGTCGATCAGGTCCCCGAGGCGGGTACCTACCCGGCGACGCTCAAGCTCAAGAGCACGTACCGCAAGAAGCTGAGGAAGGCGAAGTCGGTGACCGCGTACCTCGTCGTGGTCTGCGCCGACGCGAGCGGCGCCCAGCCGTCGAAGCAGCGCAAGCTCGTGCTGAAGCGCTGAGCGCCTGCGCGGCCGGCGTCGTTCCCAGCTTTCGGGGAGGAAACTCCCCCGCTGGGCCGGCGCATCGGTGAGAGACTCGCCCAGTGCGACCGCGCGGGCGGACGATCGCAGTTGGACTGGCGCTTGCGCTGTGCTTCGCCGGGCCGGTCGGCCCGGCGAACGCGGGCATCGTCGGCGTCGCCCCCTCGGACAGCGCCGGGCCCAACGCGGACTTCCTGACGAACGACGCGCTCTGGGCCGTCGGCGTGTCGAACGTGTTCACCGGGGTCGGCCAGCTCTGCGTCGTCGAGGACACCGCGGCCGCGAACGGGAGCTGCTCCTCCGACGGGATCTGGGGTCAGCCGAACGCGATCGGCATCGTCGGCACGTTCCAGCAGCCGATCGTGGCGCCGTACCTGCCGGCCGGAACCTGGCGGGTGCTGGCCGACAACGGCCCGCCCGGCGCGGGCAACATCCTCAGCGAGCCGTTCACCGTGACGCAGTGCACAGGCCCCGACGTCGATTGCACGAAGGACATCGGAGCCTCGCAGCTCGACGAATGGAAGGCGGCGGCCGGCGCATCGCTCGACGGTCCGGCGCTGGCGTGCCTCTCCTCGACGGTCTACAACGTCAACGGCGACAAGAGGGGCGCCGCGACGTCGTTCGCAGCAGCGGGTGGGAGCCTGCGCCAGTACCTGCTCTCGATCGTTCAGACGGGCCAGCCGGAGCTGAAGTTCCGCACACCTGACGATTCGCTCGGCGAGGCCATCAGCCTGCTGCAGAAGGTCTCCTGCGGGGCCTATCTGATGTACGGCGACATCATCGCCGACCCGCCCGATCCGGACTTCCGCCACGCGACGGAGGCCCAGATCGAGAGTCTTCCGATGACGGGCCTGGTCCACGCTGACATGGCCGTCACGGACCTCGCGGCGGTGCGCGCGCAGGGTGAGGCCCAGCGCGTGGGGGTCGAGCGCTACACCGGAGCCAGGGCGGCCGGCGCGCCGGGATGGGCCGCGTTCCAGGCCGGGCGTCTCGGGCTCGCCGGCCTGCGGATGCAGCGCGCGATGCGCCGATCCGTCGCGGAACTGCGCGCCTACGCGGACGAGCTCGACGCCAACGCGGCCATCCAGGCAGCCAGTGCCCAGGACGTCCAGAAGGTCCGCGACATCCACGCGCGCATCAAGGCCAGTGGCTTCCTGCCCGGCGAGACCGACAGCCTGCACGGACTGGGACTCAGCGCCGATCAGATCGCGGAGGTGCGCGCACAGTTGTCGGCGCCGCTGCCGCCCGGCGCCGGCGGGACGAGCCCGGCGGACGGCCTGCGCGCCGAGGCCAGCGCGCTGGAGCACACATCGTGCCTCACCCCGACGAGCCTCTGCGGCTTTGACGGGTTCTCACGACTCGCATCGGCGGCCGGCGCGAACGCCGGCGTGAAGCCGTCGATCACCGTCGCCGACCAGTCGCTCAGCGAAGGCGACCGAGGTGTGAATCACGTCGCCCTCAAGCTGCAACTCTCACATCCGTCGGAGACGCAGGTCTACGGCCGCCTCGAGCTTCAGGACCCGTCGGCACACCCCGGAACCGAGAAGCTCAGCGAGCCGTATCTCTTCCCCGCCGGCAAGACGACCGCCCTCGTTCGCGTGCTGGTCGCCGGCGACACCCTGCCCGAGCCCGACGAGACGCTGCTGCTGACCGTGACCGAGGAGTCGGGCGCCGCGGCGCGTCCGGCGCAGCCGGTCACGATCACGGTGCACGACGACGACAGCGGATCCAAGCCGCGTCCCGGCGCCCACGGGCTGCTCGCGTTCACGGGCCCCGGTGAACCCTCGACCTACGTCGCCGAGCCCGACGGGACGAACATCTTCCGCGTGTTCGACGACGTCGACCTGCACCGCCTGGTCGTTGCCGACTGGTCCAAGGACGGCGACCTGATGCTGATGCACCGCGTCCCGCGGACGCTCGACGACGGCACCGGTCCCGGCGCGCCCTACTACTCGCTGCGCGTCGGCGTCGACGGGCAGACGAAGGGCGGCGCGCCGACGCAGCTCACGCCGGTCGGCGAATGGCACGTGGGCGCGCGGTTCTCGCCCGATCGCCGCAGGCTCGTCTCGGCACTGCTCGGCTCGCCGTGGTGGAAGCTCGTCGTGCGGCACCTAGATGCCAACGGCGCGCCGGAGGGACAGGCGCACGTCCTCGGCGAGGACCCGGCGTTCGCGGGCTGGGAGGTGGAGTTCAGCGCCGACTGGTCGCCGGACGGCACGCGGCTGGTCTTCGACGGCTGCAACGCGAAGTTCGCGACCTGCGGGATCTGGACGATCACCGTCGACGCCGACGGCGCGGCGACCGGTCCGCCGGTCGCGGTGGTCACCCACGACGCCGACACGTTCTCCGGCGGCGGCGGCGTCGGCTACGAGTCGTACGGCGCCCCGAGCTGGTCGCCGGACGGGCGCTTCATCTCGTTCATCCACAGGGCGGAGCTGTATTCGGGCACCCCGAAGGGCTTCTTCGAGCGCATCCCCGTCAACGCCGCGGGCGTCCCGACGGGGCCGCCGCTCGTGCTCTCCTCAGCGGCACCGGTGGGCGGGTTCTACGAGGCGGCTCCGGACTGGGCGTCCGACTCGCGCGCGATCGCCTTCTCGGCCACCGTCCATCCGCTGACCGGCGAGAGCGATCCGGTGGACCTCGTCCTGCAGCTCGACGCCAATGGTGTTCCGGTGGGGGCGCCCGCCGCCATCGCCCCGGCGCTGCTGACCCCCCACGGCTGGGGCGGCGAGCCCCCGGTCTGGGGTCCGCCGTCCCCCATCCCGCCGGTCGTGGATCCGCCCGCCGTCCCGCCGCCCGCCGGTCCGACCGGCCTGCCGCCTGCGGGCGCCGTCGCCGGATCGAAGACGACGAGCCCGGTTCCGGCCCCGCCGATCGGGCCGGCGAGCGCCGCGACGCTGCCCTCGAACAAGCGCTGCATCAGCCGCCGCAGCTTCAAGATCCGCCTCGCGCGCCCCGCGGGCGACCCGCTGGCCAAGGCGGAGGTGCGCGTCAACGGGCGCAAGGTCCAGACCATCAAGACGTCCCGCCTGACCGCGCCCGTCGATCTGCGCGGTCTGCCGAAGGGCAAGGTCAAGGTCAGCATCACGGCGATCACGCGCTCCGGGCGACGCCTCACGGCGGCTCGCACGTATACGACCTGCGCCGCGCGGAAGCGTCGCTGAACCTCGCGTTCCTCGAGCCTCGCGTTCCTCCGCCGAGCGCGACCGCGGGTCAGCCGACCAGCGGATTGCGCACGCGCAGCGCCGGGAACGCGAGGTAGTCCCGGTCCGCCGTCCAGAACTCGCTCACGCCGTGCGCGAGGCAGATCGACGCGATGCGGGCATCGTGCACCCGGACACCGCGAACAGCGCCCTCGACGATCAGCGCGCGAAAGCGCGGGTACGCCTGCGGCGTCTCGCCCAGCAGGTGGGCGCCACCGTCCGCCAGCCACCAGTCCAGCGGCGCCAACGCCCGCTCGACCGGGAGTCCCACGCGCGGCCCGGTCAGCTGAGCGACGAACTCGCCGGCGACGGGCCACGGGATCCCCCAGGGACCGGCGGCGACCAGTCCGAGCAGCGCGGCGTGCGCGCGATCCCCGTGTTCGGACCCGGTATCGGTCGCATACAGGAGGATGTTCGTGTCGAGCGCGATCACCGGCGCGGCGCGGCGCCCTCGCGCAGTTGCAGCTCGATCTGGGCGTCGCGGCCACCGCGCACCTCATCCTTGACGGCGACCCAGTCGTCGGCGAACGCGCCGAGGTCGAAGCGGGGCCAGGCGTCGCCGGCCGGCGGCCGGCGTGGCGGCGTCGCGAGCGCGCGCCGCAGGCCGTCCTCGACGAGCGCCCGCAGGGTCGTGCCGTCCGCCCGTGCCCGTGCCCTGGCCTCCTCCAGGAGCGCGTCGCTGATCTCGATCGTCGTCTTCATATGGGTGCCCATACTCTCACTCCCGTTCACCCAGGTCAACCAGCCGCGCGACCTCGGCGCGCACCCTTCCTCTAGGCTCCGCCGCCGCCGGTTGTCCCCCACAGGCAGGTCAGATGAGGTTCTACGAATACGAGGCGCGCGAGATCGTCAAGCGCGCCGGCATCCCCGTCACCGACTACGGCTTCACGCGCGACGCGCAGGACGCGAAGGCGATCGCCGAGCGCATCGGCGGGCCGACCGTGATCAAGTCTCAGGTCCTCTCCGGCGGCCGGATGAAGGCCGGCGGCGTGAAGTTCGCCGACACGCCGCAGGAGGCCGAGGCCTACGCTCGCGACATCCTCCAGCTGGAGATCAGCGGGCACATGCCGCGCGGCGTGCTCGTCGATCCCAAGGCCGAGGTCGCGCAGGAGTTCTACGCCGGCGTCGTGTGGGACGGGACCGCGAAGCAGCCGGTGATCATCTTCTCCCCGGTCGGGGGCATCGACATCGAGCAGGTCGCCGAGGAGCAGCCCGACAAGGTCGGTCGCCGGCACTTCTCCAACCTGCTGCCGTTCAGCGAGTTCGAGGCCAAGGAGGTGATCGCGTCGACCGGCGTCACCGGCAGCGACCTGAACCGCCTGGTCCCGATCATCACGCGGCTGGCGAAGCTGTTCGTCGAGAACGACATGACGCTCGCGGAGATCAACCCGCTCGGCAAGCTCGCCGACGGCTCGTTCGTCGCGCTCGACGCGCACATGGACATGGAGAACGAGGCGCGCGGGCGCCACAAGCAGCTGCTGAAGGACCTCGGCGTCGGCGACGAGGAGACGCGCGAGGCGCGCGAGCCCACGCCCTTCGAGCTCGCCGGTGAGCAGGTCGACGCGATGGACCACCGCGGCGTCGCCGGCAACGTCACCGAGTTCGACGGCAACCTCGGGCTCGTGATCGGTGCGGGCGGCGGCTCGCTGACGCTCTTCGACGCGGTCCGCGCGCACGGCGGCAAGCCCGCCAACTACTGCGAGATCGGCGGCAACCCGTCGGTCGCGAAGGCCTGCGGCCTGGCCAAGCTCGTGCTGCAGAAGCCCGGCGTGGACAAGATCGCCGTGATGATGTCGATCGTCTCCAACACGCGGGTCGACATCGTCGCGCGCGGCGTCATCAAGGCCTGCCTGGAGCTCGGCATGGACCCGGCCGAGAAGATCGCGATCTTCCGGATCCCGGGCGCCTGGGAGGAAGAAGGCTTCAAGATCCTGGAGAAGTACGGGGTCGACTACGCCGACCGCTCGGTGTCCCTGCACGACGCGGCCCGCCGCGCCGTCGAGAAGATCGGAGCGGCATGAGCATCCTCATCAACGCCGAGACGACGTTCATCGTCCAGGGGATCACCGGCCGCGAGGCCGTCAACCTGACGCGTGAGTGCCTGGACTACGGCGCCGGCGCGAAGATCGTCGGCGGTGTCACGCCCGGCCGTCTGGGCCGCGACGTGCACGGCGTTCCCGTGTTCGACACCGTCCAGCAGGCCGTCGCCCACCACGGCTCGCCGATCGACGGCTCGGTCGTCACGGTGCCGCCGGCGTTCACCAAGGACGCCGTCTTCGAGGCGCTGCAGAACGGCATCAAGATCATCGTGATCGTCACCGAGCGCATCCCGCGCCGCGACGTCGCGCAGATGGTCGAGCTGGCGAACATGCACGACGCGCGCATCATCGGCCCCAACTGCCTGGGGATCATCGTCCCCGACGTGATCAAGATGGGCGGCATCGGCGGACCGGCGAAGGACGCCGCGAAGGCCTACACGCCCGGCTCGATCGGCGTGATCTCACGCTCGGGCGGCATGACGACCGAGATGTCCTCGACGCTGACGGCCGCGGGGCTGGGCCAGTCGACGGCGGTCTCGATCGGCGGCGACGCGATCATCGGCTCGGCCTACGCCGAGCTGATGCCGTTCTTCGAGGCCGACGCGGAGACCGAGGGCATCGTGATCTACACCGAGCCGGGCGGGCGCATGGAGGCCCAGCTCGCCGAGTGGGTCACGACGAACAAGTCACGCCTGCCGATCGTCGCGTTCATGGCCGGGCGCTTCATGGACGAGATGCCGGGGATGAGCTTCGGCCACGCCGGCACGATCGTCGAGGGCAAGGAGGACACCGCCACGGAGAAGATCGCCCGCCTCGCCGAGGCCGGCATCACGGTCGCCGAGGAGATCTCGGAGATCCCTGATCTGATCCGATCGAAGATCGCTGAGAGGAGCGCCGCATGAAGCTCGACGGCACGTTCATCGGCGTCGAGGTCGACGACGTTGCGGCAGCCGACGCGGCAGTCGCCGCGAAGCTCACGGAGGTCTGCCCCGTCGACATCTTCGCGGTCGACGGCGGCACGCTGAAGCTCGTCGAGCAGAACCTCGACGAGTGCGTCCTCTGCCGGCTGTGTCTTGACGCAGCCCCCGGCAAGGTCATCGTGCGCAAGCTCTACGACGGCGGCGCCGAGCTGTAGCTGCACAGCCGCGTGGCGCGCTGTGGCCCGGCAAGTGGGATCGGGTCGACCTCCAGCACTGCCGAACCCAGAAACGCCATCCCCAGCACGCACAGCTGGGTTCGGAGGTCGGTAGGCGGTGCCCGAACCCAGATGGTCAGCCGCGCCGGCTGGGAGATGCTTGGGCCCGCGCATCACTGAGGTTGAGCGGGTCCAGCCGCGCTAGACAGGCGCCGGCGGCACCCTGGCCTCGCGCCGCGAGGCCATCCGCCGGCGCAGGCGCCGGATGACGATCCAGGCGGCGGCGAACAGCGCGAGCACGAGCAGCAGCGCAAGCACTGGCAGCGCGATCGCGACAACCGACAGCCCGGTCGAGGTGACGTCTTCGATCAGCGACAGGATGGGGTTGCCGGCTCCCGCGGTGCCGATCGTCGAGAACGGGCGAATCGCCATCCGCGTGCCGTGCGCGGTCTCGGCCGCGACCAGTCCGATGACGGTCAGAAGCGCCGGCGAGACGTCGAGCGCGCTGGTCGACGAAAGTGCCGCGACGACGCCCGTCGTGGGTGCGATCACGGTGCCGGCAGCGTGCAGCGCGTGATCGATCGTCGGGATCTTGTCGCCGGTGAAGTCCAGCGCCGCGACGCCGGCGAGCCCGAGCAGGACGGGCGTCTCCGCCAGCGCACTCCACGAACCCGTCAGCTCGATCAGGCCCGTGTGCTTGGCCAGCAGCCCGACGGCGAGCAGCGGCACCCAGGCGTTGAGCCCGGCCGCGGTCGCCAGGCCCAGTGCAGTGAAATAGGCGGTGATGTCGTCCACGCCGGGACGAACGCTATAACGCGGCGCCATGCCGAGCTATGCGATGGTGGTTGTCGTTGAGGCCGATACCGTGGATGCCGCGTGGGACGCGGTTGCTTCACGGGAGGCAACCGGCGCCGTCGAGTTCGTCGGCGAGCCTTGGTCGGTCGTCCCGATCACCTCAGACCCCGGCGACTGCACGTTCGGAACGCAGGAGGTACTTGATCAGCACCCCGCACTCTGAGCACGAAGATCCGCACCGTTGCGGGACTGCTGTGACGCGACGCAGTTGCTGTACGGAGTTTGCGGGATCCTGCGCCCGCACCGTCCAGACCGACGCGTAGCATCGTCCTCGTTCGATCAGCAGAGGATCAGTGCCATGGACGAAGACCATTTCTACGAGATCGAGAGCGTTGTGCTCTACATCGGCGAGGCGCGCGAGCGGGCCACGAAGGCGCGTGAGGAGCTCGTCAAGCAGGGCGCTGCGCCGCATCTGATCGCTGCGGTGGAAACAGCCGAGGCTGCGATGCGCGCCGAGCTGCGGCGGCTCGTCCAGTCCACGCACTTCGCCGCTCCGGGCCAGGACAAGCTGGCCGTCTGAGTCGTCTGAGCCATGGCGCTCACCGGCGACGAGATCCGCGCGCGCCTAGCCGCGTTCGCGGCACACTGGGCCGGCTACGGCGGCAGCGAGCGCAGCTGGGCACAGACGTTTCTGACGCAGCTGTTCGACTGCTACGGGCTGGACCTTCAGGGCGTCGGCGCCAGGTTCGAGGCCCCGCAGCAGGGCCGGTTCGTCGATCTCCTGTGGCCGGGCGTCTGCATCTTTGAGATGAAGGCCCCATCCGAGGCCAAGCGGCTGTCGAAGCATCGCGAGCAGGCGCTCGGCTACTGGGCCAACGCCGCTGATTCGAAACGCGGAATCGAGGCTCCCGAGTACGTCGTGCTCTGCGCGTTCAGTCGGTTCGAGATCTGGCAGCCCGGCAAGTACCCGAAGGAACCGCGACTGGCCTTCGACCTCGTCGAGCTCTCCGACCACTACGACGCGCTGCTGTTCCTGGTCAAGGGCGAGCCGGTCTTCCAGGGCGGGCAGACCGCCGTCACGCGGACCGCGGCCCAGAAGGTGACCGAGCTGCATGAGCGGCTCACCGACCGGCGCGCGGGCGGGCCGGACGAGCGTCGCGAGTTCATCCTGCAATGCGTGTGGTCGATGTTCGCGGAAGACCTGGGCCTCATCCCCGGGCACCGCTTCACCAAGATCGTCCAGGACCTGCGCAACGCCCCGGGGCGCTCGAGCGCCGACGACCTCGGCGGCCTGTTCGCCATCCTGAACGATCCCGCATCGGCGCGCCCGGAGCACGGGATGTACGCGGGCGTGCCATTCGCGAACGGGCGTCTGTTCCAACGGCCCGCTCGACTTCACCTCCTGCAGGACGAGCTCGATCTGCTGCTGGAGGCCAGCGCGTTCCAGTGGCACGAGGTGCAGCCGCAGATCTTCGGCACGCTGCTCGAAGGTGTGATCGGCCAGAACCTGAGGTGGGAGGTCGGCGCCCACTACACCCACGACGCGGAGATGCAGGAGATCATCCAGCCGACGATCGTCCGGCCGTGGCGGGAGCGCATCGATGGCCTCAAGTCGGTGAAGGAGGCCGAGGCGGCGCAGGACGACCTGATGCGGTTCATCGTGCTCGATCCGGCGTGCGGCGCGGGGAACTTCCTCTACCTCGCCTACCGTGAGCTGAGGCGCATCGAACGCGACCTGAAGTTGCGGTTGAGCGAGTTGCGGCTCGCCGCCGGTATGGCAGAACAGGGCGCCCTCGACCTGTTCTTCCCGCTGGCGAACATGCGCGGGTTCGAGGTCGAGGGGTTCGCGGTGTCGCTCGCCCGCGTGACGCTGTGGATGGGTCACCGGCTCGCGGTCGAGGAGCTGGGACTCGATGAGCGAACCCTGCCGCTCGCGGACCTGTCGGGCATCCAGCGCGCCGACGCGCTGTCGACGCCCTGGCCGAAGGCCAACGCGATCATCGGCAACCCTCCGTACCACGGGTCGCAGAACCTCCGGCAGATCCTCGGCGACGAGCAGGTCGAAT
>JBBQKR010000077.1:0-10672 GCA_038327125.1 Solirubrobacterales bacterium | reverse complement strand
CCCGGCTGGCACTGGGCGCCGGAGTCCGCGCGCGTCGCGGTGCTGCGCCGGCGCGGCGTCGGCTGGATGGGCCGCTGCGAGGACCCGGAGGTCGCCCGCCGGGTCGTGCGCGAGGTGCGGCTCATGCGCCGCGGCGAGCTTGCGCAGGTCTTCCCCGACAGCGTGATCGTCCCCGAGCGCTTCGGCGGCCTCGTGAAGTCGTGGATCGCGCTCGGCGGCTTTCCGCCTGAGACCTCGACCGCTGGCTAGGTCGGGGCCGACCGGCGCGGTCTACTGTCAAGAGCGATGCCGTCTCCTTCCGCTCCGCGTGTCGACGCCGTGATCGTCGCGTACAACAGCGCGCCGACCCTGGCCGGCTGCGTCGGGCCGCTCCAGGCGTCCGGCGACGTGCGCGTGATCGTCGTCGACAACGCCTCGCCCGATGACACGGAGGCGGCGCTCGCGGGCTTCGACGTCGCGGTCGTGCATGCCGGGTCCAACCGCGGCTTCGCGGCCGGCTCGAACATCGGCATCGCCACGGGATCCGCGCCGTACGTGCTGCTGCTGAACCCGGACGCGCGACTGGAGCCCGGCGATCTGCGCGCACTCACCGACGTGCTGGACCGCGATGCATCCGTCGGCATCGTCGCGCCGCGGATCCTCGAGGACGACGGCGAGGTCGCGCTCAGCCAGCGGCGCTTCCCGCGGCGGCGCTCGACCTTCGCGCAGGCGCTGTTCCTGCACCGCATCTGGCCGCGCGCGCCGTGGACCGACGAGCTGATTCGCGATCCCGGCGCCTACGAGCAGGCCGGCTCCCCCGAGTGGGTCTCGGGGGCGTGCATGCTGATGCGCCGCGAGGTCGTCGAACGGCTCGGCGGCCTCGACGAGTCCTTCTTCCTCTACTGCGAGGACATCGATCTCTGCGCACGCACGCGCGAGGCGGGCTATGACGTGCGCTACGAGCCGGCCGCGACGGCCCATCACGTCGGCGGCGCATCCGCCCCGCGGGAGCAGCTGATGGCGATCTACGCGCGCGGGCGCGTCGCGTATGCGCGCAAGCACGGTGACCGCAACGGCGCGCTGCTCGAGGCCGCGGGCGTCGTGCTCGGGCACTTCACGCACGCGATCACCTCGGTCCTGCGTCCCGCGCTGTTCCGCGGTCACGTCCACGCGCTGGCGGCGGTTCTGCGGCCGCCCGCCGCATGGAGGGACGCGAGCTGATGTGCGGGATCGCCGGAGCCTTCCGCACCGACGGCGCCGCCACCCCGCCACTGCCCGAGCCGGTCCTGCGGCGGATGACCGACGAGATCGCCTACCGCGGGCCCGACGACGCCGGCTACGTCTCCGAGGCCGGCTGCTCGCTCGGGGCGCGGCGCCTGTCGATCATCGACGTCGCCGGCGGCCACCAGCCGTTCGCCAACGAACAGGGCACCGTCTGGGCCGCCCAGAACGGTGAGATCTACAACCACGTGCTGCTGCGCGAGCGCCTGCAGGCCGACGGTCACACGCTGAAGAGCGTCTGCGACACCGAGGTCCTGCCGCACCTGTACGAGGAACATGGCGCCGGCCTGGCGGAGCACCTGCGCGGCATGTTCGCCGTCGCCGCGTGGGACTGCGAGGCCCGCCGCGGCGTCCTGATCCGCGACCGGCTCGGCGTCAAGCCGCTGTACTACGCGCACGTCGGCGACGTGGTCGTCTTCGGCTCGGAGCTCAAGTCGGTGATCGCCAGCGGCCTGGTCAGCGAAGCGCTCGATCCCGAGGCGATCGCGGCCTACCTGATGCTGGGGTTCGTCCCCGAACCGATGACGCCGCTGCGCGACGTGCGCAAGCTCGCTCCGGGTGAGCGGCTGATCGTCGAGGACGGCGCCGTGCGGATCGAGCGCTACTGGAGCTACCCGGCACCCGCGCCCGATCCGGTCCGCCGCAAGCCCGAGGAGTGGGCCGCCGAGGTCCGCGACGCGCTCGACGACTCGATCCGCATGCGCCTGATGAGCGACGTGCCGCTCGGCGCGATGCTCAGCGGCGGCCTGGACTCGAGCCTGATCGTCGCGCTGATGGCCAAGCAGATGGATCAGCCGGTCCAGACGTTCGCCGTCGGCTTCGGCGGCGCCGACTCCGAGCTTCCGGATGCCGCCCGCGTGGCCGCATCGGTCGGCGCAGAGCACCACGCGCTGGAGCTCTCGCTCGACACCGGGCAGGAGGAGCTGCGCCGCCTGCAGTGGCACCTCGACGAGCCGCTCGCCGACCTCTCCGGTGTCGGGTTCCTGGCGCTCTGCCGGCTGGCCTCCGAGCACGTCACCGTCGCGCTCACCGGGCAGGGCGCCGACGAGCTCTTCGGCGGCTACCGCAAGCACCGGGTCGCGTCGCTTGCGCAGACCTGGGGCGCGATGCCCGGGCCGCTGCGCGGCGCCGGCGCCGCCGTCCTGCGGCACGGGCCCGGACGCGCCGGGCGCCTGGCCGGCGCGCTGCAGTCGCCCGACCCCGTCTCGCGCCTGCTGGCCGGCAGCGCGCTCGTCAGCCCCGAGCTGCGCCCGTCGCTGTTCGCCGGCGCGCTCGCCGAGCATGCGGGCGCCGCACAGGCCGCGATCGACCGGCACATGGCGGGCGCTCCGGGTTCCGCGCCGCTGGAGGCGGCCCTCTACCTCGACGCCAAGCTCGGGCTCGTCGACGACATGCTCACGTACTTCGATCGCGCCTCGATGGCCTGCTCGCTCGAGGTGCGCGTGCCGTTCCTGGACCACGAGTTCGTGGAGCTGTGCGCGCGGATCCCGACGGACATGAAGGTCCGCCGCCTGCAGGGCAAGCACGTGCTGCGCCTGGTCGCCAAGGACCTCGTCCCCGATTTCGTGCTGTCGAAGAAGAAGCGCGGCTTCTTCAACGAGGTCGTCGGCACCTGGCTCGGCTCGGACTCGGGCGCGATCGTGGACGAGGTGCTGCTCGGGGCCGAACCGGCCTACGCCGCTGTGCTCGACCGCGACGTGGTCGAGCGCACCGTGGCCGAGTGGCGTTCCGGCGAGGACCGCCACGGCCAGCTGCTGCTGGCGCTGATCATGCTCGAGCTCTGGCTCGGCGACTACCTGCCGCGCGCGTTCGCGATCGCGCGCGAGGCCGAGCAGGCAGCCGCGTGAGCGCCGGCGCGATGACGTACGCGATCGTCACCCCCGCACGCAACGAGGTCGAGAACCTGCGCCGGCTCGCGACGGCGCTCGCCGCTCAGAGTGTCGCGCCGACGTACTGGGTCGTCGTCGACGACGGATCGACCGACGCGACACCCGAACTGCTCGCCGAGTTCGCCAAGGAGCACGACTGGGTGGTCGTCGCGGGACGCGCGGAGGCGACCGCCGAGAACCTCGCGGGCGGCCGCCGCGAGGGCCGCGCGCTGGAGGGCTTCAAGACCGGCGTGCGGGCGCTGCCCGCACCGGCCGATGTCGTGATCAAGGTCGACGCCGACGTCGACTTCGACCCCGACTACTGCGAGCAGCTGGTCGGGCGCTTCGCCGAGGACCCGCTGCTCGGGATCGCGAGCGGCACGTGTTACGAGCGCGAGGACGGCGAGTGGGTGCGCCGCACGAAGGCGGAGTCCACCGTCTGGGGCGCCTCACGCGCGTACCGCCACGACTGCGTGCCGGACGTCATGGCGCTCGAGCCGCGGATGGGCTGGGACGGGCTCGACGAGCTGAGCGTGCAGCTGCGCGGCATGCGCACCGAGACGTTCCTCGATCTCCCGTTCCGCCACAACCGGCCCGAGGGCGGACGAGAGCACAGCCAGCTGCACCACGGCGCCGCGCTGGGCCGTGCCTCCTGGTACATGGGCTACCGACCGAGCTACCTCGTGATGCGCGCGATGTACCGCGCGCGCCGCGAGCCCGCCTCGCTGGCGATGCTCTGGGGCTACGCCGCGGCGGCCGTCGGGCGCGAGTCGCGCTGCCCGAACAAGCCCGTCGTCACCGCGCTGCGCGACCGCCAGCGCCTGCGCGTCGCGCTGCGCCGCGGCGCGCCGGCGTCCTAGCGCGCGACCGCGTCGAGCACTGCGGCGATCCGCTTCACGGCGGCCCGCCGCTCGAGCTCGGGTGCAAGCCGTCCCGCGGGGTGCGGATCGCCGATGCGCGCTGCGGCGGCGCGCACCGCGTCCGCCATTCCCGTGACATCCGCGGGCCGCACGAGCGCCGCGCGGCCGCTCGCCGCGAGCATGTCGCGCGCGTCACCGTCGGGTACGGCGGCGAGGATCGGCGCCCCGGCCGCGAGGTACTCGTAGGTCTTGTACGGCACGATGCGGGCGCGCTGACCCGGCGGCAGGTCGTACATCGGGAGGAACAGCAGATCGGCCGAGCGCAGCAGCGCGACGCTGGCGGCGTGCGGGAGCAGTCCCGGCGTGCGCACCCACGGACGCTCGCCGATCGCGGCGCGGTCGCCGGGCGTGAGTCCGCCAGCAAGCACGACCTCGATCCTCCCCGCGAGCGCGGGGTCCGCGCGCAGCACGCGGTCGACGGCCTGCAGCAGGAACAGGTGCGAGCGCGTGAGCACGTCGACGTCGATCGCGCTGCCGCCGAGCAGCCGCCGCACGCGCCGCGTCTCGCGGTGACGCTCGCCCATCTCGGTGTGGATCGTCCCGGTGTGGACGATCCGCAACACCCCCGGCTCGCGCGCTGCGGGCGCCACCTCGAAGTCCTCGGGCTCGGCGCCGATCGGGATCGAGGTGATGATCCGCGCCCGCAGCTCGGGCAGCGCCCGACGCACCCGTGCGGCGGCCTCGTCGGCGCACATGATCACGGCGTCGGCGGTGCGCAGCGCGTCGCGCATCTGCCGCAGGTCGCGCCGGCGGTGCAGTGCGGTCGGATGCACGCGCATGTCGTCGAGCGCCCACGGGTCCTCGAGGTCGGCGATCCACGGCAGGCCGAGCTCCGCCGCCAGCCGCGCACCCGCCAGCGCCGTCTCGTACGGGTTGCACGAGACCAGCAGGACGTCGCCGCCCGCCGCCGCCGCCGCGCGGCCGGCCGCCAGCGCACCGTCGGCCCACCAGCGCCCCCACGGCGCCGGGATCTGCAGCAGGCGGTCGATGCGCTCGCGCCGCCCCGAGCGGGCGGCGGGCTCGGGGCCCGGCAGGCGATGAACCTCCGTCCCCTGCGGGATCGCACCGAGCAGGCCGGGGTCCTGCGGATTGAAGCGGTCGACGTGCTGCGCGGGCCCGGTGACGACCACGGGCTCCCAGCCGAACTCCGGCAGGTGGCGGACCGTGCCGACCGAGCGCTGAACGCCAGCGCCGCCGATCGGCGGGAACTGGCGCGCGAGCATGAGTGCGCGGCGCGGCATCGGCGTCGATCCTAGGGCCGGAGGATCGGGCGCGCCTGTCCGAACGGCTAGGCGGATCGCGGCGCGGCGCGGTTACGGTCCCGGGGGTGCCGGACGCCACCGACATCGTCCTCCTGACCCATAACCGCCTCGAGCACCTCGTGGCGACCGTCGGCGCGCTCGAGCAGCGCACGCGCGCGCCGTACCGGCTGACCGTCGTGGACAACGCGTCCGGCCCCGAGGTGCGCAACTGGCTGGACCAGAATCGCGCGCGCTTCCACCAGCTGATCCTGCTGCCGGCGAACGAGTTCCTGAGTTCCCTGAACGTCGGGATCGCCGCGACGACGAGCGACCCGTACATGGTCAGCGACCCGGACCTCGTCGTCCCGGATCTCGACCCGTGCTGGCTGACGACGATGCGCGGCATCATGGATCGCCATCCCGACTTCGGCCTGCTGGGCATCGGCCTGGACCAGGCGAACCTGCCGCCGGTGCAGGAGGCGGAGTCGATCGACCCCGCCGAGATCGTCGACGGCGAGATCGTCGAGCGGGCGGTCGGCAGCGTCTTCACCCTGATCCGCCGCGACGCGCTGCGCTCCGCCTACCTCGACGACTGGGCGACCTGCGAGAGCGTCGCGCGCGCCGACTATCGCTATGGCTGGGCCAGGAACGTCCGCGCGATCCACCTCGGCTGGGACGACTTCAAGCTCTACCCCGGCCACCTTGCGGCCAAGCTCCCGTACGGCGAGTACCGCGAGGTGCAGATGATCGAGCGCCCGCCGACGCTCGCCGAGCTCGCGCTGGCCGGACCGGCCGTCGCCGAGACGCGCCGAGCCGGCGTGCCCGACGCCGCGGTGCTCGAGCTGACCTGGTCGCAGCCGGCGATCGCAGCCGCGCTGCCGGGCGCGGTCGCCGTGCGGGAGCCGCACCCGGGGCCGCTCCCGTTCGCCGAAGGGGCCGCCGGCGCCGTCGTGCTCGTCGACCCGCCGGCGGAGCGCAGTGCCGAGCTCATCCGCGAGGCCTGCAGGGTCGCGGCGGGCCCCGTCATCGCGATCGCCTCGCTCGCGCAGGTCGGCGCTCGCGCTGCGGGCGAGCTCGCGCCGGACGGCCGGACCGGACGCGAGGCCGTCGGCCCCGGCGACGTGTCGCTGGCGCTCGCCGCGCACGCCGAGTCCGATCCCGCGATCGCCCAGCAGGTGGGCGTGCGCACGCTGGACGATCGCGAGCGCTGGCTGGCGCTGTTCGCCGCGGGCGCGTTCGGCGCGTCGGAGCGGCGGCTGTGGATCTTCGAGCGCGAGACGCCCCGCCCGCTTCCCGAGCGGGTGACGGTCGATCCCGGCGTCCCGGTCTGGGAGCCCGTCGTGAGCGTGCCGACGGCGCCGAAGCGCAGCTTTGCCACGCGTCTGCGCGGCCGCGCACGCCGGGAGGCCCGTGTGGCCGGCGAAACACTGCGAATTCGCATCGCGCGCCTGCGCGGCCGCCGCACCCGCTCGACCTAGCCCACGGTCCAGGATGGTTTTGCGCCGAGAGGCGCAAAAACCTAACCGGAAGCGTGGGTACTGCGGGCGACTGCGTCCGTAGCATCGGCGGCATGAATCTGGAACGCCATCTCGCGGTGATCTGGCGGCACAAGGTGATCGTCGTCACCGGCATCCTGCTCGGATCGGTGCTGGCGTTCCTCGCCGCCTTCTCGGTCAGCTCCGGCAAGCCTGAGCGCCGCGGCGTCGAGACCTGGAGCTCGGAGTCCTCACTGCTCGTCACGCAGCGCGGGTTCCCGTGGGGTCGCGTGACGCTGCCGGGCGAGGCTGACGTCGACGGCTCCAAGCAGCAGTTCGGTGACCCGAACCGCTTCTCGACGCTGGCGATGCTCTATTCGGTCATCTCCTACAGCGACGAGGTCCGCGAGGGCCTCCCGGAGCGTCCGAAGCGCGACCAGATCCAGGCCGTCCCGCTCGACGCCACCGGCAACGGCGCGGTGTACCTGCCGATCGTCCGGCTGACGACGACCGCGGAGACGGCCGCCGGAGCACAGTCGCTGAACGAGCACACCCTCGCCGGTCTGCGCAACCTGCTCACGACCCAGCAGCGCCGCAACGGCATCGCGCCCGACGAGCGCATCCAGCTCAACGTGCTGAACGCGCCGTCCGAGCCGATCCTCGTCTCGGGCCGTTCGATGACCGCCCCGCTGCTCGCGTTCCTGCTCTGCGTGCTCGGCGCGATCGCCTTCGCCCACATCGTCGAGTCGCTCCAGCGGATCCGGCGCGGCAACGTCGCCGTCGCCGCGGAGCGGCCTGAGCAACGCGATGAGGCCTACGCCGCCATGCAGGAGAGCGGCGGCCTGATCGCCGTCGAGGAGCCGGAGCCGTCGTGGACGTCCCCCGCTCTGCGGTCCTAGGGCCGCCGACCGGGCCGGGCCGACCGGAGCTCTCGCCGCGCAACCGGCGGCTCGTCGCCGGCGCGGCGGCCGGCGCGGGAGTCCTCGTCCTCGGATCCCAGGCGGCCGACTGGCACGCGACGACGATCCTGCTCGGCGTCACGGCGCTGCTGCTGCTGATCGCCGGTCGCGACACGCTGCTCTCGTGGCCGGTGCTGCTCGGCTCGGTCATCGCGGTGATCCTGTTCATCCCGATCCGCCGCTACACGATCGCCGGCGGCGGACCGGTCTCGCTCGAGCCCTACCGCGTCCTGATCGCGGTCGTGCTGTCGCTGTGGTTCGCAGCGGTGCTCGTGGACCCGGCGGCGCGCGTGCGCAGCACGGGGCTGGAAGGACCACTGCTGCTGTTCTGCGCGGCGATCCTGATCTCGCTCGGCCTCAACGTGCGGTCGATCAACGCCCAGGGCATCAGCTCCGACGTCTTCAAGACGCTCAGCTTCTTCGCGAGCTTCTTCCTGATCATGTACTTCGCGGCCTCGGCGATCACGACGCGTGAACTGCTCGACAAGACGATCAAGGGCCTCGTCGCCGGCAGCACGCTGATCTCGATCTCCTCGATCGTCGAATGGCGCACCGGGCTCAACGTCTTCAACCACATCGACCGCGTGCTCCCGGCGCTGCACATCGTGCCGCTGCCCGAGGGCGACGCGCTCGTGCGCGGCGGCCGCGTGCGCGCGTTCGGCTCCGCCCAGCACCCGATCGCGCTCGGCGCGCTGCTCGTGATGATGCTGCCGTTCGCCATGTACCTGTTCCGCCGCTCGGGGAACGTCTGGTGGCTCGTGTCCGCGGCGATCCTGACGCTCGGCGCACTGGCCACCGGCTCGCGCACCGGCGCGCTGATGCTCGCAGTCCTGCTGGTCGTCTTCTTCTGGCTCAAGCGCACGGAGACGATCCGCATGCTGCCGATGCTGCTGCCGCTGATCCTCGTCTGCCAGATCGTCATGCCCGGCACGCTCGGCACCTTCAGAGCCGTCATCTTCCCGCAGGGCAGCAGCCTGATCAGCGAGCAGGCAGGCGGCGCCGGCGACGGCACCGGCCGTGTCGCGGACCTCGGGCCGAGCCTGGACGAATGGGGCCAGCGTCCGGTCTTCGGCCAGGGCTTCGGCACGCGGCTGCCGAGCAACGAGGACAAGGTCACGAACGCGCCGATCCTCGACGACGAATGGTTGTCGATCCTGCTCGAAGTCGGCGCCGTCGGCTTCTTCGCATTGCTGTGGCTGTACGTGCGCGGGGTGCGACGGCTCGCCAAGGCGGCCAAGCCCGACGCGACCGACTACGGCTGGCTGCTGACGGCATTCGCCGCGGCGACGACCTCGTTCGCGATCGGCATGGTCACGTACGACGCCTTCTCGTTCACGCAGGTGACGTTCATCTCGTTCATGCTGCTCGGCCTCGGCGAGACCGCGCTGCGGCTGGCTCCGGGCAAGGCCCCGCCGCCGCCGGTGCGACTCGAAGCGGTGCGCTCGAACCTGCGCGACATCGGCGCCACGATCTCGGCGGGGAGGGTGGTGCCGCGTGAGCGCTGAGACGGCTCCGCGGCCGCGTCTGCGGGTGCTGCCGACGCTGGCCACCGGCGCGCTGCTGATCGTGCTCGCGCTCGTCGCCGTCGGCGGTTCGCTGAGCGGCGCGGCGCAGTGGTCGCCCGACGGCCTCTTCTACCAGGCGCGCTCGGTCGAGCTGCGCGGCACGCCCCAGCAGGCCGCGCTCGATGAGACCTTCCAGGGCCCGCTCGCCGCGGACCTGCGCCGCATCGACCCGGAGCACACGGGCAGCCGCGCGTGGGTGAACTACAACGCGCAGTTCTACGAGCGCCGCGTGGCCGTGCCGCTCGCGGGCGCCGCGCTGCACTCCGCCGCCGGCGACCGCGCGCTGCTGGACATCTCACTCGCCGGCTACCTCGCGGCGGTGCTCGCGCTGTTCGGGCTGCTGCTGCTGCGCTTCCGGCTGGCCATCGCCGGTGTCGCGACGGCGGCAACGATCTTCCTGCCGGCACTCGTCCACCACGCGTCGTACCCGCTGACCGACAGCTGGGGCCTGGCGCTGGAGACGGCCGCGTTCGCCGCCGCGATCCTCACGCTCGAGCGCGGACGGCGCTGGCTCGTCCTGTGGGCGGCGCTGCTGCTCGTCCTGACGTTCACACGTGACACCGCGTACATCCCGATCCTCGCCGCGCTCGGCTTCGCGGTCGTCCGGCGGCGCTCGGCCGACGCGTGGCTGCTCGCCGGGATCGGACTGCTGGCGCTGGCCCCGGTGGCGCTGATGTACCCGATGCCGATCCGCGAGGTGCTGGCGTTCGGACTCAACGGCTTCCAGGCGCCGGCCGACCCATCGTGGAGCTTCATCGCGGGCCGCTACCCGCACGCGCTGACCGAGTACCTGCGCGCCGACGGCGGCTTTGTGCGGCGCGGCGAGTGGTACTCAGCCGCGTATCTGCTCGGCGGCCTCGCGCTGCTGTTCGGCCTGGGCTTCCGCGAGCGTGCCCGCAACGACGTGCTGCTGCTGTGGCTCGGCGCGGCCGCGGGCATCGCCTACCTGCTCTCGGCACCGATCTTCAGTGGGCTGCGGCTCGAACTGGTGCTCGTCCCGATGGCGGCCTTCGGGCTCGCCCTGGGCGCCGAGCGTCTGCTGCAGCTCGCAGGCGGGCGCCGCCGAACGCGCAGCGAGGGCCGGCGAACGCCCACGGCGGACCCGCTGCAGCGGGCGCCGCATGAGGCGACGGCGGCGACCATGAGCCTCACGGCCGCGCGCGCGGGAGCCGCAGCCGCTTCAGAGCGACGGCGTTGAGCGCGACGATGATGCTGGATCCTGACATGGAGATCGCGGCGACCTCTGGCCGGAGCGTGAAGCCGATGGGGACGAGCGCGCCCGCCGCGATGGGTAACGCAAAGGTGTTGTAGCCGACCGCCCACCCGAGGTTCTGGCGCATCTTTCGGACAGTCCCGCGGCTGATCGTGATGGCGGTTGCGATGT
>JBBQKR010000076.1:0-10699 GCA_038327125.1 Solirubrobacterales bacterium | reverse complement strand
GCGAGCGCCGCCTTCAAGGCATCGACGTCCGGAACCTCGGCGAGCAGTCCGACGCGGTTGGAGCCCTCGGGGTCGCGGAACGTGCGCAGGGTGATGCCCATCGGCCCGAAGAACTGCTCCCGCGTGGGTGCTGCGAGCCAGCGCTCGACGTCGTCGACCTCGTGGGAAATGAACAGTGTCGCCATGGTCTCTCCTTGTCGGGAAGCCGACCGTACCGGACACCGCGCAGGCGCCGAATGCGACACCCCGGAACCGGTCGACCGTCTAGCCTTGAACCATGACCACCCGCACGCAGCTCGACCGCACACGGATCGCGGAGCTCACCGCGCGCGAGGACGCGCGCCTCAACGAGCACACGCAGGAGTCGGGGAGGACGTACGAGCGTGCGCGCGTGCACCTCAGCGGCGGCGTCGCCTCGTCCTACCAGCTGCGTGAGCCCTGGCCGATCTACCTCGAGCGCGGCGAGGGCCCGAAGGTCTGGGACGTCGACGGCAACGAGTACTACGACTTCCACAACGGCTTCGGTTCGATGGTGCAGGGTCATGCGCATCCGGTGATCGGCGCCGCGATGCAGGAGCGCTACGCGCTCGGGACGCACTTCGCGGCGCCGACCGAGGACGCGATCGTCGTCGGTGACGACCTCGCCGCCCGCTGGGGCCTGCCGAAGTGGCGCTACACGAACTCCGGCTCGGAAGCGACGATGGATGCGATCCGCATCGCCCGCGCCCACACGGGCCGCGACACGGTGATGAAGATCTTCGGCTCCTACCACGGCCACCACGACACCGTGATGGTCAGCATCGGCGTCGCGTACGACAAGATCGGCGACCGCCTGCACCTCGAGTCGCTCCCCTACGGCGCCGGCATCCCCGACTCCGTCGTCCAGATGACGATCGCCGTGCCGTTCAACGACGCGGAGGCGATGGAGTACCGCATCAAGGAGCTCGACGCGGAGGGCCGCAAGCCCGCCTGCGTGATCATGGAGGCGGCGATGATGAACCTCGGCGTCGTGCTCCCCGAGCCCGGCTACCTCGAGGCCGTCCGCGAGATCACGAGCCGCCACGACATCGTCCTGATCTTCGACGAGGTCAAGACCGGCCTGTGCATCGCGGCCGGCGGCGCGACCGAGAAGTACGGCGTGATGCCCGACATGGTCACGCTCGCCAAGGCGCTCGGCGGCGGCTTCCCGGTCGGCGCGATCGGCGGCAGCGAAGCGGTCATGGCCTGCGTCGAGGACGGCAGCGTCTACCAGGTCGGCACCTACAACGGGAACCCGCTCTGCATGGCCGCCGCGCGCGCGAACCTCGAGCAGGTCCTCACGCCGGACGCGTACACGCGGCTCAACACCCTCAACGACCGCATCCTCGAGGGCTGCACGGGCGTGATCGAGAAGTACGGCCTCCCGGGCTACGCCGTCGGCATCGGCTCGAAGGGCTGCGTCACCTTCTCGACGGCGAAGATCGTCGACTACGAGAGCTTCGCCGCCAACCAGGACGCCGAGCTCGCCGACCTCGCCTGGCTCTTCAACATGAACCGCGGGATCTACATGACTCCGGGGCGCGAGGAGGAGTGGACGCTGTCGGTCACGCACACCGAGGAGTCGGTGGACCGGTATGTGGCGGTGTTCGAGGAGATGGCGTCGGAGATCACTGGGTCGTAGGTGTTCTTTGGGCGTGCTTGGGCTCGCTTGGGGGCTCGGCACGTTGGTGGTTGGGGCCCGCGACCCATCGACCTGTGGGGGATGGCTGACCACTCCCTCCTCGGTCGGCGCGTCGCAGGCCCCCCGGCCCGGAATGCCATCGGGCTCGGTCGCCGCGTCGCTTCTCCAAGCGGCGTGGTCGCTCGCTGTGCTGACGCTGCGAACCACCGCCGAACGTCCCGCGCTGCGGGTCCTGAGGCGTATTCCGGGACGTTCGGCGGGTGAAGACGACTCCGACCCTGACCCGCAACCACTGCGCGTCAGCGCGGTTTCAGGACATCGAACCACCTCAGTCCTCCAGCACGACCCCAGGAATCACGCCAATGCTCCGCTCCATCACACGCACCGCAATCGCAGCAGCTGCCGCAGCGGCGCTGCTCGTCGCCGGCGCCGCCGTCGCACAGACCGTTGCGCCGCCGGCCCCGGGAACGACGACGATCAGCGTCGGCCCGCGCGTCCAGCTGGCCGCCGGCGCGACGGACCCGACCGACTTCCCCGGCGTCAAGGACCGCAAGGGGCAGCCGATCCCGTCGCAGTACCGCGCGATCGCCTACGACGTGTCGATCACCCGCGGCAGCGTCGAGACCTACCCCGCGTTCACGGTCCGCTGCCCGCCCGGCCGCAAGCTCGTGACGTTCGCGGCCACCGGGAGCGTCGCTCCGCAGATCGTGGGCTTCACCCCGTTCGTGCGCCGCCGCGCCTTCGGCTACGAGGGCAAGGCGAGCTGGGGCGTCATCGTCGACTACGACCGCCGCGTCACCGGCGTCGGCCAGACCGCCTCCGGCACGGTCTATGCCCTCTGCCGCTGAGTCCCGGCACCGCGGCGGACGCCGCCGCGCAGCCGCGGGCACCCTGGCGGTGCTCGCCGCGCTGGCCATCCCCGCGTCGCCGGCAGCCGCCGCGACGCGGGCAAAGGTCTGCGGCGCGCGCTCCGTCGTCGTGGTCGAGAGCCCCGGCGG
Organism: Solirubrobacterales bacterium; assembly: GCA_038327125.1. Taxonomy (GTDB): domain Bacteria; phylum Actinomycetota; class Thermoleophilia; order Solirubrobacterales; family Solirubrobacteraceae; genus F1-60-MAGs163. Next base: position 8,041 of record JBBQKR010000076.1, on the reverse strand, counting down.
CTTCGCCGTCGGCTACCTCTACCGCGGTGACCGCGTCCGCGTGCTGCGCCGCAGCGCCGACCGGCGCTGGTCGCGGATCAACACCCCGACCGAGCTCCGCGGCTGGATCCGCACGGCGAGCCTCTGCCGCTCATGACCCCGTCGCAACGCCCCGCGCCTCTGACACACAGCTCGTCGCCGCCTATCGCGGTGGTGACCGCGACGCGTTCGCGATCATCCACCTGCGCTACCGCGACCGCCCGGAGCGCTTCGCGCGCCGGATCCTCCAGCGCTCGTCGCCGGGTGTCGCCGAGGACGTCGTCCAGGAGGCGATGCTGCGCGCCAGCCGTGCGCTGCTGCGCGACGACCGACCGATGGACCTGAAGCCGTGGCTGTTCCGGCTCGTGCGCAACTGCGCGCTCGACGAGCTGGGTCGCGGGCACGTGGACACGGTCACGCTCGACGACGAGCTGGCACCGATCGCGCTGGCGGCGCCGGCGTCGACCGAGCCGGAGCGCGCCGCGGCCGGCCGTGCCGGTGTCCGCGAGCTGCTCGACGACCTCGCCACGCTGCCCGACGAGCAGCGCCACGCGCTGGTGCGCCGCGAGCTCGACGGCCTCAGCCACGAGCAGGTTGCGGCGGAGCTCGGGCTCTCGACGCAGGCGACGAAGAGCCTCGTGTTCCGAGCGCGCTCGAACCTCGTACGTCAGCGCGAGGCCCGCGGCTCCGGCTGCGAGGGCGTGCGCCGCAACCTGATCGAAGCCGCCGATGCGCACCGTCGCGCACCGGCCGGCGCGCTGCGCCACGTGGCCGTATGCGCGCCGTGCCGCGACTTCCGTCACCAGCTCAAGCAGTCCGGCAAGGCGCTCGCGATCCTCGATCCCGGCATCCTGTTGATCGGGCTCGGTGGAGCGGGCGGAGCGCTCTACGGCCTCGCCGGCAAGGGCGCCGCGGTCAAGGCCGGGGTCGTCGCGACCGCCGGCGTGACGGCGGCCGGCGTCGTGATCGCCGGCACGCAGGTCTTCGGCCCGGGCGATCCGTCGCCCGTCGCGCTGCGCACTCCGGCAGTCCCGCGTGGCAGCCTCGCCGCGCAGCAGCCGCTGCCGGCCGGCACGTCGATCGTGCGGCGTCAGCTGGTCCTGCCAGCTGGATCGGCGTCGCTGGGAACGGTTCGCATCGCCTGCCCGCAGGGGCTGCGCGTCGCCGATTTGCTGCCGGCCACCGGTTCGCTGAAGCTGCGTGTGGCGTATGTCAGCCGCACCGTCGTCGGATCCAGCGCCACGGCAGAGATCGAACTGACCGCACCGCCGCGCGCGGCGCAGGCGAACGCGACCGTCGCAATCCTCTGCCGCCGCCCGACCAGCGCCGGTTCGATCCGCGCCGCCGACCAGCGCGCCGCCGCCAACCCGACCGATCGCGTGATCGTCCGCGAGGCGCTGCTGCGCGAGCAGCCCGGCGGCGCCGCGACCGGCTCGGTCCGGCGCGACCAGCCGGTCCGCGTGATCGACCGCTCAGGTGCCTGGTCACTGCTGATCACCGACGCCGCGCGCCGCGGCTGGGTGCGCTCGAGTGCCCTGCGCGATCTGCCGTAGGCCTACAGCAGCACCGTGACGACGCTCTGACGCGCGCGGAACCCGAGGCGGTCATAGAGCCGGCGCGCCGGGTTCCCGTCGCTGACGCGCAGGCCGACCACCGGCAGGCCGTCCTCCCGCGCCCGGTCGAGGGTGGCCGCGAGCAGCGCGGAGCCCGTCCCGCTCGGCGCGTCCGGGTGGCGGAACAGCTCGCCGATCCACGGCTCACCCAGCGGTGGCTCTCCGGCGGGATCGAAGACGAGTGCGGCTCCGATGAAGCCGTCAGCCGTTCGCGCGGCGCGTGAGCAGCCCAGCAGCGGACCGATGACCTCGCCGTCCATCAGCGCGCGCAGCAGCTCGCGCTGCCCGTCGCGGTCGAGCCCGATGTGATGGTCGGGATGGGCGGCCGGGTAGGCGTCGATGTACGCGTCGAGCAGGTCGTCGGGCGAGCAGGCGGCGGCCGGGACGATCGTGACGCCGTCCGGCGCAGCGGACGTCGCCGGCCGCGGCTCCCGCGGATCGCATTCCATCAGCGTCGAGCGCCGTCGCAGTGTCGCGCCGCGCTCGACGAGCAGGTCACCGATGTCGCAGGGCGCGCCGACGATGTGCCCGCGCAGCTCGCGCTCGACGGCGCCGGCGATCCGCTCTGCCGTGGCGCCCGGCTCCGGCTCCAGGTCGTCCGCGAGCGGAAGGCCGTCGCGGACACCGCGCAGGTAGGTCGCGATGGTCCGGCCGCTCGCGTCGGCGAGCGGCACCCGCGCCGGCGCGCTCATTCGCCGTCCCGCAGAAACGCCCGGCGGACCTTGCCGCTGGCGGTCTTCGGCAGCTGAGGCGCGAACTCGACGATCCGCGGGTACTTGTACGGCGCCGTCCGGTGTTTGACGTGATCCTGCAGGTCACGCGCGAGCGCATCGGACGGGTGCTGACCGGCCCGCAGGACGACGACGGCGCGGACGACGGCGCCGCGCTCGGCGTCGGGCGCAGCCACCACGGCGGACTCCTCCACCGCCGGGTGTGAGGCGAGCGCCGACTCGACCTCGAACGGCCCGATCCGGTAGCCGGCGCTGATGATGACGTCGTCGGCGCGCCCTTCGAAGTGCAGGTAGCCGTCCTCGTCCTGCGTGACGCGGTCGCCGGTCCGCCAGGTGCCGCCATCGCGGCGGTCGGCGCTGACCTCCCACGCTCCGCCGTCGCCCTGGAGCACGCCCTCACCGAGGTATCCGAGGAAGAACGTGGGGGCGCTGAGCGGGTCCAGGCACAGTTCGCCGTCGTCGATCCAGAGCCGCACGCCGGGGAGCGGTGGGCCCATCGAGCCGGGACGCGGGTCGCCGGCGAGTGGCTGTCCCGTCGTCTGCCCGGTCTCGGTCTGGCCGTAGCCGTCGCGGATCCACAGCCCCGTCGACTCGCGGAAGCAGCCCAGCACCTGCGCATCGAGGGCCTCACCGGCGGCGACCAGGCCGCGCAGCGAGGGCACCGGGCGCGGCTCTGCGCGGGCGGCGATCACGCGGTACTCGGTCGGCGCCATGCAGAGCACGTTGACCTGTTCGCGCTCGAGCAGGTCCAGACGTTCCTGTGGGTCGAAGCGCGCGTCGTGCAGCAGCGCCGTCGCGCCCCGCATCCACGGCGCGATGAAGACGTTGCGCGCCGACTTGCTCCAGCCGCTGGCGGCGGTGCACCAGACGATGTCGCCGGGCCGGGCGCCGAGCCAGTGCTCGGCCTGGACACGCTGCCCGTCGAGATAGCGCCGGCCGTGCACGACGGCCTTGGCCTCGCCCGCGGTGCCGCTGGTGAACGTGATCAGGCACGGATCGCCGGGCTCGCCGGCAGCGTACGGCGGGGCCGCGTCCTCGTTGCCGGCGCCGAACAGCGACTCGTCGGGAACCAGCAGGACCGGGCAGCCCGGCCCCGCGGCCTCCAGCTCGGCGCGGTTGCGATCGTCACAGACGATCGCGGCCGGACGGGTCACGTCGAGCCGCAGCCGCAGGTCGTGCGCGCGCAGCTGCTCGGTGCAGGGGAGCGCGACGTACCCGGCCCGAAAGCACGCGACCATCGTCACGACCCACTCGTGGCGGTTGCCGATCAGCGTCAGCACCACCTCGCCGCGCCGGACGCCGTGGCGTTCCAGCGCAGCGGCCATGCAGGCCGACCGCCGCGCGAGCTCACCGAAGCTCCACTCGCGCCGGCTTCCGTCGCGCGCCAGCTCGATCAGCGCGAGCCGGCCCGGGTCCGCCGCCTCGACGACGTCGCGGGTGAAGCTCACAGCGTGGTGGCGACGAGCACGATCGCGAGTGAGTCCAGCAGGATCAGCGACTGCAGCAGGCGGTTGGACCCGTGCACGACGAAGACGTGGACGCAGGTCAGGACGAGCGCCAGGACGACGAGCGACAGCTTGACGCTCATCGCCGTCTGCGACCACAGATCCAGGTGCGAGGCCATCATCGAACCGGTGACGAAGGCGACCGCGAGCGCGATCAGCGATGCCCAGCCGAAGCGGCGGGCGATCGGCTGCATCCACTCGTGCGCCGTGCCCGTCTGGCCGCCCTGGGCGATGTAGGTCGGCACGACCGCGATCCCGAGAAACAGCTGCCCGCCGACGAACAGCGCCATCGCGAGGAGGTGGATCCACAGCACGATGTCCCAGCCGGTCAGCTCCATTGCGTCAGTCTCGCATCCAGGGAGCCTCGGACGGCCGCTCGTCCGTATCCTCTTGGAGTCGCCCGCGCGCCGCGCGCCGGGCCCCGCCACGAGCCGCACAAGGAGCCCCTGAAACCATGGCCATCGCCGTCCCCTTCGAGGAAAAGACCGACGAGCAGAAGGCGATCACCGAGATGGTGCGCCAGTTCGCCGACGAGCAGATTCTCCCGAACGCCGAGCATTTCGACCACGAGGACGAGTTCCCGACCGAGATCGTCGAGCAGCTCAAGGAGCTCGGCCTGTTCGGCGTCACCATTCCCGAGGAGTACGGCGGGATGGGGCTGGACCTCACGACCTACGTGATGATCGTCGAGGAGCTCAGCCGCGGCTGGATCTCGATCTCCGGGGTCATCAACACGCACTTCATCGGCAGCTACCTGCTCGTCAAGTACGGCACCGAGGAGCAGAAGCAGAAGTACCTGCCGCGGATGGCCACCGGTGAGATTCGCGCGGCGTTCTCGCTGTCGGAGCCGGAGATGGGCTCCGACGTGCAGGCGATCAAGACGGCCGCCAAGAAGGTCGACGACGGCTCGTACGAGATCAGCGGCCAGAAGATGTGGGTGACCAACGGCCTGCGGTCCGACCTCGTCTTCGTGCTTGTCAAGAGCGACCCGGAGGCCGACCCGCGCCACAAGGGCTTCACCTGCTTCATCACCGAGAAGGAGGCGGGTGCGCACGAGAACACGGGCGCCTACGCCGGCCTCACGGTGCCGCCCCAGCTGCGCAAGATGGGCTACAAGGGCGTCGAGTCCACCGAGCTCGTCTATGACGGCTACAAGTGCCCGGCCGAGAACATCCTCGGCGGCGAGGAAGCCGGCCTCAACAAGGGCTTTCCGCAGATGATGGACGCGCTCGAGGTCGGGCGCGCCAACGTCGCCGCGCGCGGCGTCGGCATCGCCCAGCGCGCGCTCGAGCTGGCGCTCAAGTACTCGCAGGAGCGCAAGACGTTCGGCAAGCCGATCGCCCAGCACCAGGCGATCCAGTTCAAGCTCGCCGACATGGCGACGCAGGTCGAGGCCGCGCGGCTGCTCACGCTGCGTGCGGCGCGGCTGAAGGACGCCGGCGTACGCTCGGACATGGAGGCCGGAATGGCGAAGCTGTTCGCGTCCGAGGCCGGCCGCTTCTGCGTCGAGGAGTCCTTCCGCATCCACGGCGGCTACGGCTACTCCAAGGAGTACGAGATCGAGCGCCTCTACCGCGACGCGCCGCTGCTGCTGATCGGCGAGGGCACCAGCGAGATCCAGCGCATGGTGATCGGGAAGAAGCTGCTGCAGCGGCACAAGATCTAGTGGTCGAGAGCGCGGGCGCTCGCCGGGAGCGCTGGAGCTGGCGCCCGCGGGTCCTGCGCTCGAGTGGAAGCGTCACCGAGGGCATCTACGGGCTGATCCTCGCGACGGCGATGATCACCGTCGCGCGGGAGTACGACGCCGCGAACGCCGGGCGCATCGCGGTGACCGTGCTCGTCACCGCCGTCGTGTTCTGGCTTGCGCACGTCTACGCGCGGGTGCTCGCACGCTCGATGGAGCGCGACCACCTGCTGACGCGCGCGGAGGTGCGCGACGTCCTCCGGCACGACTGGCCGCTGGTCGAGGTCACACTCCCGCTCGTCGGCGTGCTGCTGCTGGGCGCGCTCGACATCCTGCGTGACCAGGCCGCGGTGCTGGTGGCGCTGCTGCTCGCACTCGCCGAGCTCGCCGCCTCCGGGGCGTGGGTGGCCCGCGCATCAGGAGCGAGCGCGGGCGTGACGGTGCTCTCCGCCGTCGTGGCCGTCGCGCTCGGGACCGCCGTCGTCCTCCTGAAGGTGCTCGTCCACTGAGCGACCGGCTCCCTGACCGCTAGGGTCCGTTCATGTCCGAGGATGCACGCCGCCTCATCTCCAACGCTGCATCCGGGCTGCTCGAGCAGATCCCGGCGCTGAAGCCGCTGAAGCTCGTCGTCGGGATCGACCTGCATGGTCGCGGCGACACGCAGCAGTTTCGCCTCGTGCTGCCCGACTGCGAGGTGACGAAGGACATCCACGCGGACGCGAAGGTGCAGGTCGAGATGCGCCGCGAGGAGTTCAACCGCCTCACCGAGCACAACCAGCTCAAGGACTGGCAGCAGGCGTTCGTCGTCGGACGCGTGAAGGCGACCGGCGTCGAGCAGTACCTGAAGCTGATCCAGCAGGTCGTCGAGAAGCAGAACGAGCGCACGCGGCTCAAGAAGGCGCGTCACTGAGCGCAGGCGGCGTGAGCACCCCGCCGATCCTCGCCTTCTGGCACGAGCAGTGCCTGCTGCACGACACGGGATCCGGGCTGTTCGAGGCCGGGCCGTCGGAGCTGCTCGCCGTGCCCGAGCTGCACCCGGAGAACGCCGAGAAGCTGCGCAACGTGCGCTCGGCGATCGACCGTGGTCCGCTCGCGGGTGACGTCGTCTGGCGCGAGGCGCCGCTCGCGACCGACGCGGAGCTGACGAGCGTCCACACCGCCGCGCACGTGGCGGTCGTCGAAGCGCTGTCGGGCGCCGACGGTGTCGTCCGCGTGGAGGGCACGACCTGGGCGAGCGCGGCGACGCCGGCCGCTGCGCGCCGCGCGGCCGGCGCGGCGCTCGCGGCCGCCGACGCTGCGGCGCACGGCGAGGCCGAGATCGCCTACGCCTGTGTGCGCCCGCCGGGCCACCACGCCGGGCCGGCGCTCGTCGACGGGTACTGCTTCTTCAACAACGCCGCGCTCGCCGCCCAGCGGCTGCGCGATCGCGGCGCCGCCCGCGTGGCGATCGTCGACTGGGACGTCCACCACGGTAACGGCACGCAGGCGTGCTTCTGGGAGCGCCCCGACGTGCTCGCGATCAGCGTGCACATGGACCATCGCTCGTGGGGCGCCAACCATCCGGAGGACGGGCTCGTGGGCGAGCGCGGAGCGGGGGAGGGGCTCGGCGCGACGCTGAACGTGCCCCTGCCGTTCGGCGTCGGCGATCGCGGCTACGCGGCGGCGTTCGACGAGGTCATCCTGCCGGCACTCCGCGAGTTCGCGCCCGAGGCGATCGTCTGCGCGGCCGGGACCGACGCCTCGCAATTCGACCCCAACGGGCGCATGTGCATGTCCGGGCCGGGCTTTCACCGGATCGGCGACTCGATGCGGGCGATCGCCGGCGAGCTCGGGATCGGCGCGCTCGTCGTCACGCAGGAGGGCGGCTACGCGCGCACCTACGGCGCGCTGGGCACGGTCTCGACGCTGCTCGGACTGCTCGGCCGCCCCGACGCGATCGAGGACCCGATCGCCTACCTGCCGGACGAGGGCGACGCGCACGTGGCCGCGGTCGCCGCGGCGCGCGCGGCGTGGCTGGCAGGCGCGGAAGCCCGGAGCCGTTAGCCGGGCTCGCGGTACGCGAACGGCGCGTACGGCGTCTCACCGCTGCGGATCGTCGCGTGCAGTTCGACGAGGCGCCGCCGAAGCTCGAGCGCGTCGGCGGCGACTGCGGGCGGCCAGCCGTAGGCCTCGACGACAGCACGGTCGAGATCTCGGTGAAGGTCCGCAATCGCCGTCCAGGCGCCATCGTCGACGGCGTTGTAGAGCGTCGTGAGGCCGACGCCCTCCTGGACGCAGATCGCCTGGCGGTCGGTGATCAGGCGTGCCGCAAGCTCGCCGATGCGTGCGCGCGCCGCAGCGCCGGGCTGCGGCCACGGGAAGGTCTCGAAACAGGTGGTTGGGGTGTAGCGCGGACGGTCCTCCAGCGTGGAGGATTCTGAGTAAGCCCAAGCGAGATGCATCGACGAGAAAAGCACACCAATCGCGTAGTCATCGTCCAGCGCAAAGACG
>JBBQKR010000075.1:0-10971 GCA_038327125.1 Solirubrobacterales bacterium | reverse complement strand
GCGCGCGCGCCTGAGGAGGCGCCGGCTGCGGCGGATCACGGATGCGCGCGCTCGGCGCAGCGTCGACACTCCTCGCGGAGACGAAGGAGGGACCGTTGGATCGCCTGAGCCCGATGGACACGTCGTTCCTGCACGTCGAGGACGACGTCAGCCACATGCACCTGGGCCTGATCGCCCTGTTCGAGGGGCCGCCGCCGCCCCACGAGGAGCTGCTCGCCCGGCTCGCGCCGAAGCTCGCCCGCGCGCCGCGCTACCACCAGCGCGTGCGCTTCGTGCCGCTGGAGGCCGGGCGGCCGGTGTGGCACGACGATCCGCACTTCAGCCTCGGGTACCACGTCCGCCGCACCGCGCTGCCCGCACCGGGCAGGAACGCGGAGCTGCGCGCGCTCGTCGGCCGCGTGATGTCCCAGCAGCTCGATCGCGCGCGCCCGCTGTGGGAGCTGTGGATCGTCGAGGGGCTCGCCGGCGGCCGCTGGGCGATGATCGCCAAGCTGCATCACGCGATGGCCGACGGGATCTCGGGCTCGTCGCTGATCGCCGTGCTGCTCGATGAGGAGCGCGACCCGCCGGCGCCCGGGCCGGCCACATGGACGCCGGCTGCCGAGCCGGGCGCCGTCGCCCTCGTCGCCGCCGCGCTGTCCGAGCGCGCGCGCCGCCCGTGGAGCGAGCTGCGCACCGCCGTCTCCGCGCTCGGCGCGCCGCGCAGGCTCGCCGGGCAGTCGGCCGACACCGCACGCGGCCTGGCCGCGTTCGCCGGGCTGCTGCGCGCCCCGGCGCCGTCGGCGCTCAACGGCCCGCTCAGCCCCCACCGCAGCTGGGGCTGGGCCCGCGCGAGCCTCACCGACGTCCGCGAGATCCGGCGCGCGCACGACGACGCCAGCGTCAACGACGTGGTCCTCGCCGCGATCACGGGCGGTCTGCGGTCGCTGCTGGCCGGGGCCGGCGAATCCGTCGACCGCAGCGTGCGCACGCTCGTGCCGGTCTCCGTCCGCGCGGTCGACTCGCTCGGCGTCCCGGACAACCGCGTCTCGGCGATGTTCGCCGACCTGCCGCTCGAGATCGAGGATCCCGTCGCCCGCCTGCGCGCGGTGAGCGCGCAGATGCGGCGGCTGAAGGCCTCGCACGAGGCGGACGCGGGCCAGACGCTGACGTCGCTGGCCGGGCTCGCGCCGGAGCTGGCGCTCTCACTCGGCGCGCGGATCGCCACGCGGCTGCCCCAGCGCAGCGTCAACACCGTCACCACGAACGTCCCCGGTCCCCAGCGACCGCTCTATCTCGGCGGACGCAGGATGCTCGAGGCGTTCCCGTACGTCCCGCTCGCCGGGCACGTGCGCGTCGGCGTCGCGATCTACTCCTACGACGGGACGCTCGGGTTCGGCGTCACCGGCGACGCGGACGGCACGCTCGACGTGCTCGTCCTCTGCCGCGGCATCGAGGACGCGGTCGACGAGCTGCTCGCCACGACGCACGCAGCGGCCCCGACGACACGGCCGGCGCGCGGCCCGCGGCGGGCAGCCGCCCCGGGGTAGGCGACGATGGCCACCCGCCACGCGATGGGCAGCGCCGACGCCGCCTGGCTGCACATGGACCGCCCCGAGAACCTGATGGTCATCAACGGCGTCATGTGGTTCGACGAGCCGATGGACTGGGACGCGCTGCGCGAGGTCATCGTCAACCGGCTCGTGACCCCGTTCCCACGCTTTCGCCAGCGCGTCAGCGAGCCGCGCCTGGGCCTCGGCACGCCGCAGTGGGAGGACGACGAGCACTTCGACGTCGATCTGCACCTGCATCACGTCGCGCTCCCCGCCCCCGGGGACCGCGCGGCGCTGGAGGCCTTCGTCGCCGACCGCATGGTCATCCCGCTGGATCGCGCCCGGCCGCTGTGGGAGTTCCACCTGATCGACGGCTTCGGCAACGGGTCGGCGGTCCTCTCGCGCATCCATCACGCCGTCGCCGACGGGATCGCGCTGGCCCGGGTGCTCTTCTCGCTGACCGACGACGGCGCCGACGCCGGGCTCGCGCCGGCGCACGAGGATCACCCGTCCGGCCTCGCCGGAGCGGCGCTCGCAGCGGGCCGGTCCGCGGGCGGCGCGCTGCACCTCGCCCGCGCCGGAGCCGGCGCGATCCTCCATGAGGGCCTCGAATCGATCGTGCACCCGCGCCACACGGTGGACCTCGCGGCTGGCGCCGTGGGAGAGGCCAGGACGGTGGCGAAGGTCCTGTTCCCGCGCCCGGACACGGACACGATCCTGCGCGGACGAGCGGGGATCGCCGAGCGGGTCGCATGGTCGGATCCGCTGTCGCTCGACGACGTGCGGGACCTGGCCCACGCGCGCGGCGCGACCGTCAACGACGTGCTCGTCGCCGCGCTCACCGGCGCCCTGCGCGCGTACCTCGCCGAGCGCGGGACGCCCGTCGACGAGATTCACGCGATCGTGCCCTTCAACCTGCGGCCGCTCGACCAGCCGCTCCCGGCCGACCTTGGCAACCGCTTCGGCCTGGTGACGCTGCCGCTGCCCGTCGGTGCTCCGACGCCGGCAGACCGTCTGACGGCCGTGATGCGCGAGATGGCGAAGATCAAGTCCTCGCACGAGGGCCCCGTCGCCTACGCGGTCCTCAGCGCTATCGGCCGCACGCCCGCGCAGGTCGAGGCCGCGCTCGTCGGCCTGTTCAGCTCCGTCGGCAGCGCGGTGGTCACGAACGTCCCCGGCCCGCGCGCCGTCGTCCGCCTCGCGGGAACCCCGGTCAGCGGCGTGCTCGTGTGGGCGCCGGTCAGCGGCAACGTCGCGATGAGCGTGTCGATCTTCAGCTACGCCGGCGAGGTGACCGTCGGCGTGATGAGCGACGCCGGCCTGGTCCCCGATCCCGAGCGGATCGTGGGGGCCTTCGCCGACGAGCTGACGTCGCTCTAGACCGGTTCGCCGTCGGCGGTCCGCACGCGGGCGCGCCACTCCGCGACGTCGAAGCGGCTCGGCTCCGTCTCCGTGAGGAACCGCTCGAGGACCGCGACGAAGCGCGCGGGCGCCTCGATCTGCGGCAGGTGCCCGACGCCGTCGAAGATCTCGAGCCGGCTGCCGGGGATCAGCTCGTGCGCGTGCTCGCCGTGGTGGGCGGGGATGATCGGGTCGCGCGCGCCCCAGATGATGAGCACCGGAAGCGCCGCAGCGAGGTAGAGGCGATCGCCCGCGTGAACGCGCTGGCCGCCGGTTCCGACGACCGAGCGCAGCGTCGCCAGGAACGCGGCACGCCGGTCGCGGTCGGCGAGCGACGCGTAGCCGCGGCCGACCTCGGCGATGTCGGCGTTCGGTCGCAGGCCGACGAGGCCCAGGCCCCGGCCGAGCGCCGAGCCGACCGTCCGGGCCGGTCCGGCGGTCGCGGCGATGAAGCGGTCGGCGCCCGGCAGCGCCGCCGCGCGCAGGACCGGGCTGACCTCCGGCCCCAGCCCGCCGCTCGACACGAGCACGAGCCGTTCGGTGAGCTCGGGGAACTGGTAGGCGAACTGCATCGCGATGCCGCCGCCGAGCGAGTGGCCGACGAGCGTCGCGCGATCGTGACCGAGCGCCGCGAGCAGGTCACGCAGTCCGGCGGCGAGCGCACCGAGGGAGTAGTCGCCGCTGCCGGGGGCCGATCCGCCGTGTCCGGGGAGGTCGGGAGCGATGACGGTGTGGTGCCGCGCGAGCGGCTCGATCACGGCTTGCCAGTTGCGGAAATCACCCGCCATCCCGTGGATCAGCAGCAGCACCGGGCCCTCGCCGGCGCAGGCATACGTCACCGGCCGGCCGTGGAGCGTCAGCGTCCTGACGTCGAATGCCGGGCCGGCGGACATGAACTGGACGCTACGCGCAGTCGCCCGGACGCGAATCCGGCATCTCTACGGTTCCGGCCGCGTAGGTCGTGCGGACGCGCATCGCCGGCTGAACGCGTCGCCCGCGGGGCGTCAGATCCGCTCCGACGCTGGCGACTCATCCCTGTGACGACTCCCGCTCCCCTGCGGCTCGCGCTCGAGCCGCTGATCCCGACCAGAACCAGTGGCCACCGGACCTGGCTCGAGTACGGCTTCCAGCTGCGCCTCCCCGACGGTCCGCTCGTCGACCGCGGCGACCCGCTGCTCGCCGCCTACGCTGCTCGCATCCTCTCCGTCGTGATCGACGAGGACGATGACGAGCAGCTCCAGGACGACGCGTTCGAGCCCGGATCGCTCGTGCGCCTCGTCCTGGAATCCGCCGACGAGCCGCAGCTCGGCGTGTGGGACGACGACGGGCTGCACCGCGCGGGGTGCCTGTCCGACCGCTCCGCACTGATCGCCGCGGCGGCGATGGAGTACGGCCTCGCGCAGTCGGCGCTGATCCTCACCGAGGACCGCACGCCCGAGGACGGCCGCCGCGAAGGGCTCGACCTGCTCGTCTTCCACGACGCGTTCGTGCAGGTCGACACCGCCGCTGTCGCGGGCGGCTTCCTGCGGCCCGAGCGCCAGGTGCGCCCGCGCCTGGTGCTCGTCGCCGACGGCACCGACGACGTGCGCTGGTGGGACCCGGCGGCGACCGCCGGGCCGATCGCCGCCGACGACCTGCCGATGTCCGCCGACCTCACCCGCGCGATGCAGCGCCTGCGCGCCGGCTACGCCGACCTTCAGCAGGAGGACGGGGACGAGCGCCGCGGGCTCGAGCGCTTCGAGGCCGCGCTCGACCGCCACACGCTCGATGAGCAGGCCGCTGCGTTGTGGCGGCGTGCCCGGGCCGAGCTGGGGCGCCGGTACGCGATCGGGTTTCTCGGGACGGGGATGGAGCGGCCGGTGTGGTCGCCGGAGGAGCTGGAGGATGAGTATGAGTCGGAGATTCCGTTCTGAGATGGCGCGCTGCGACCCGCGCTAAAGTTTCAGATCTGGCCATATAGACGAAACTTTAGCTACACTCGATCCATGACCCGGTCTGATCGCAGGCAGGAGCTGTTCGAGAACATCGTGCGTCTGCGACGCGTTGAGCGGGAGCTCCCGGGCAACACGGATGTCCTGGCGGTGCGCACCGCGCTCGAGAACGAGCTCGGCCCCGCGGTGACGCGCTCACAGGCGGCCCGGTTTCTGGGCCTGAGCCATACAGCGCTTCAGCGCTGGGAGAAGTCCGGCGACCTCCCGCTGGTCCTGACGCCGGCAGGCCGCACCGAAGTGCCGGTCGGCGCACTCGTTGCGCTCTACGACGCCGTTCAGGATGAGCGTCAATCGGGACGACGCCGGCGCCACACGCTTGAGCCGGTCTTCCGTGAGGGACGGCGTCGGGCTGAGTCGCTGGACCCGAGACGGCTGCTCTGGCCGCAGGTCCAGCAGGGCACTGACTTGGGGAAGCTCGACCGGCACGAGGTTGCGCAGTTGCGCAGCCTGGCCTACCACCGAGCGCTTGCCGAGCGACTGCGGCGGCCCATGGTCGACGACGCGCGCGGCGTGCTGTGGCAGTGGCGCGAGGGCGGCAAGATCGATCCCCGGTACGCGTCACGCTGGCAGGAGGTTCTCGACCAGCCGCTCCCGGAGATCCGCCGCGTACTGGGCGCGGATACTCCGCAGGCTCGTGACCTGCGCCAGAACTCTCCGTTCGCAGGAATGCTGAGCGAGCCGGAGCGACGCAAGATCCTCGCGACGGTGAAGTGAGATGGATCGCGCGAGCTGGGAGCACGTCATCGCCGCGTACCCACGGGACGACCCGGAGCGGGCTGACGAGTAGGACGCGCTGCCCGACCCGCTCACGGCGGAACAGCCAGCTAATCGCGGCGCGCGGACGCGAACTGCGCCATGCCGGCCAGGTGCACGCGCACGCGGCCGAGCCCGCGGTCGCGCAGGCCGTCGGTCAGCTCGTCGCGGGTGAAGAGCCGCACGCCGGTGAGCGCCTTGAGCGCTGTGCGGGCCGGTCGCGCGGGGAGCGGGCCGCGGTGGGCGCTGGTCAGGAGCGCGACCCGCCCGTTGGGCGCCAGCACGCGGACGATCTCGTCGATCGCGCGCCAGGGGTCGTCGATGAGGTAGAGCGCCGCGAAGCAGCACACCGCGTCGAAGGACCCGTTTGCGAACGGGAGCTGCATCGCGTCGCCGCGCACGTAGGCCAGGTTCGCCGGGCGCTCGGCGGCGGCGGCGCGCTCCAGCATCGTCGTGGACGCATCGAGGCCGATGGCGAGGCCGCCGGGTGCCACGGCGCGCGCGAATGCGCGGCTGAAGGCGCCGGTGCCGCACGCGACGTCGAGCACCCGGTCCTCGTCATGGAGCGCAAGCATGCTGGTCGCGATGCGCTCCTCGCCGCCCTGACCGGGACCGCCGAGCATCAGTACCCGTGCGCCGAGCGGCCGCCACCAGCGCTCGTAGATCGTGGGCAGAACGCGACTCACCATGAGCTGCTGACCGGGGTGCGCTCCAGTCGGGTCCTCGTCGCCGAGGACGTCCAGCACGCCGGGCACGCGCTCGGTGGCCACTCGCCGCGCGGAGGGCGTCATCAGCCGACGGGCTCGGGCCTCGGCAGTCGATTGGCGTGCGGGGGCCACGCGCGGACGCTACCCGGACGCAACTGGACGGTGCGGGGAGGGGAGGCCTCGCGCGAGGTAGGATCTGCCGGTCGTCACACCGCTCATGCTGAGGATCAACCCGCACACTCGTCCGCTCGCACTGATCACCGTCGTGGTGGCGGTCGCGGCGATCGCCCCCGGCGCCGCACTGGCCGGCGGCCCGGCGCCCGCAGCACACGCGGCGAAGAAGAAAAAGAAGAAGAAGAAGGTGCCGCTCACGGCCACCGTCAGCGGGACGTTCACGATCAAGCAGGACATCGAGGGCGGGTTCGGGAACGACAGCGGCCCGAACTGGCAGCAGCTGACGGTCGAGATCAAGGGCGCCGTGGTCCCGTTCACCGGGCCCTCCCGGTTCAGCGCCGCGGCCAAGGCCACCGCGACCTTCACCTACCGCGCAGAAGCCAGCACCGAGGACCGCTCATACCACGCAGGCTGCGACAGCGAGACCCGCGAGACGAGCGGCACGTGGACCGGGAAGACGGACGTCGTCATCAGGGAGTCGACCTGGCTGCAGACGAACGGCAAGTCCAAGCGCTACCCCGGCTGGTATGTGACGGTCGACCCGCCGGATGAGATCCCGCTGGTCAGCAAGGGCTCCTACCTGGACTGGGAGTCGATCCTGATGACGAACTGCCAGACGTTCGAGGCCAACAAGCCGCTCGGCGGCTGGAGCACCGGCTTCGCCAAGCCCGACGGCGTCGGCAAGCTCGCCGCGGACGACCGGTCCGTCCCGTTGCTGTCGATCGACACCGAGGTGGGGCAGACCGGCTCGGCCCAGGGCAAGCTGCGGTTCAACAAGGCGCCGCGCTGAGCGGGGATTTCGCGGGGGAGCGTGAACCCGAGCGCGCCCGCTACGGGGTTCCGGCCCCGTCGAGGGCGACGCACAGCTTTGCGTGCAGCGTCGTCACCTCGGCATCGTTGAAGACCGGACGCCGGCGCTGCAGCTCGCGCGCCAGGCTGCGGGCCGGCAGGATGAGCACACCACGCTGCCGCGTCTTGTGCCGGTCCAGATAGGCGCTGCTGAACACGAGCAGCGCGTCCGCCTTCGAGCCGGTGACCCGCTCGAGCCAGCACTTCTGCGCGTAGGACTGGCTCAACCACGCACGATCGATCCGAGCGACGTTGCGGCGCCCGGCGTGGCTTTTCGTCTCGACCGCGACGAGCCCGCCGGGGCCGATCGCGACGTGATCGATGTTGCCGCGGCCAGTCGGTACGTCGTGCAGCGTGAGCCAGCCGTCGCCGCGCAGCTCGTCGAGGACGGCGCCGACGCGCCGCTCACCTTCGACGCCGCGCTCGTGGCGGTCCAGCGCTGCGAAGGCTCGCGTGCTGCCGGTCAGCATTGCGGCGATCACGACGACCTCGGCGATGATGGTGAGACCGCTTCGAAATCCCGCGACCAGGCCGATGAGCGCGAGGAGCAAGAGACAGAGGGCGAGCAGGCCGAGGAAATACGCCGCGAGCCTGCGGACTCGTTCCTGTCCGTACTGCCCGGGCCGGCGCGCGGCGGCGCCTCGTGCGGAGTCGATGCTGGACACAAGGCGTGGATCGGACGCCGTGGCCGCGCGCTTGAGTCAAAGAGCCGCACGTACGATGAATTCATGAGCGACCCCTTCGACCTCCGCCGGTTCGTCGAGGCGCAGTCGGAGTGCTACGACGACGTGGTCGCGGAGCTGCGGGCCGGCTCAAAGAGGACTCACTGGATGTGGTTCGTGTTCCCGCAGCTACGGGAACTCGGCCACAGCGCAAGGTCCGAGCACTTCGGCATCGGTTCCAGAGCGGAGGCGATCGCCTATTGGGAGCACCCGGTACTTGGTGCGCGCGTGCGGGAGTGCGTCGAGCTGGTGTTGGCAGTCGACGGACGAACGGCACTTGAGATCTTTCGGACCCCGGACGACCTCAAGTTCTGCTCGTCGATGACGCTCTTTGCCGAGGTGGTTCCGCAGGACCGGTCGTTTGCGGCGGCGGTCGCGAAGTACTTCGGCGGGGTGATGGATTCGCGGACGCTCGAGCTTCTGGGCTGAGCGCGCCGACACGGTCAGCGCCGGAACTGCGGACACGGCACCTGAATGAGCTTCGTGGTCGTGAGTCCGGTCTCGTAGATGTACGTCGCCTCGAAGGGCAGCTGTCCCGAGGCGGGGCAGGTCGGCGCCGTCGCCCACCACACCTTCCGCTTGATGACCTTCGTCCGCACGCAACGATCTGCACGGCGCGCGACGCACGTGCGTCGGAGCACGGTCCGCGTGATCCCCGGGTTGTCGACGCGCAGTTCGGTGACGCTGAACTTCAGACTCCCGATCCTGCCCGGCGGCAGCAGCAGCCTCACCCCGTAGCGCCCGTCCGGTGTGGGGTCATTGAAGAGATTGGCTGCGAACAGGAACCGCTGGGCTCCCAGCACGGGGTTGTCGCGAATGATCGGCGCGGTGCGGTCGAGCACCGTCAGGACGCCGAACGAGGCGAACGCCCCCCTGACGGTCGGCGTCGAAAGAAACAGGTACAGGTCGGCGGGCACCGGATCGGGAACGTAAGGGCGCACGTCCGCGATCACGCGCCCGGTTCCGCTGCGTGCCGCAATGCACGTTTGCATGTTCTTCGCCTGCTTCGGCGTCAGCTTCGAGCGCAGGCGCCGGTAGGTCGCCGGAAGGTCCTTCAGCTGGTCGCCGTAGTACACCGCGGGCTCGGGAAACGCGCGCAGCGTGTCCCGCAGCAGTTCGGCGTTGCACAGAACCCCACGCCCGAGGAGCTCGCGGCGAAACGAGATCCCCGCCGCGAACCGGACATAGTTCGTCGTCAGCTCGGGCGGCGGCCCGCCCGTCGTGTCATACGAGTTGCTCGTGAACACCACCCTGTAGCGCCCATCCGGCTTGACGTCCCGGATCGTGAACCCGAACTCCTGGACAGGCTCTGCGGCGGCGACCGCCGATACGGCGAGCGCCAGTGCGACCACGACGATGAAGAGGGATGACCGCACTTCGTCATCGTCGCGCGCGGGGTGGCGTTCCGCAACCGGGTCGGTGGGACGAGCGTGTTGCCGAGGGGCGGTCCCACGGCAGGGTGGTCAGCCCTTCGTGGGGTGTTCAGAACTCGTTGCGTCTGGCCGATACTGCTAAAGTCTTCCGCAGAAGGAGAGCTTTCCGCCATGGTCACCAGCGCACTCATCACTCGCAACGAAGCCGTCGAACTCAGCGGTACATCGGCCGCCGTACTGAACAAGGCCATCGAGGCCAAGCTCGTCCCCACCGTCAAGCGCCGTCAGCGGGGGCTAGTGCGCGCGCAGGACGTGAGCGTGCTGACGCTCTTCTACTACCTGCGTGCAATCGGTGTGGCGCCGACTGGGACCCAGAAGAGACGCCTCGTCGAGTGGGCCCGATCCACCGAGAGCGAGTTTGAGCTCTCGGAGGCTGTCGTTGTACGCCGGCCGGCCGAGGTCATCCGTGCGCAGAAGGCGACTGAGCGGTACATCGACCAGCGCGAGCGCTTCCTGGAGATCGACCCGCAGGTCCAAGGCGGAGAGCCTGTGATCAAAGGAACCCGAATCCCGATTCGCGGTCTTGCCAAGCAGATAGGGCAGGGCGAGACCCTTGAGGTGCTCGGCCGCGAGTACGACTACGTCGATCCCGATGCGTTTGAGTTCGCAGTGCGATGGGCGAGAGCGAATCCTCGCCGCGGGCGTCCAAAGACGGTCGCGACCGACAAGGGGGGCGAGCCGAAGGCCCGCCGTGCGCACCTGGACCGGCGCCGCAAGGAATCAGCCGCGGCGGCATGAGGCTTTGGGCTGACGCGTGCGTGACCCCCGAACTGGAAGGGGCGGCGCACGATCGCGGCTACGAAGCCACGTGCAACCGAACCCGCGGCTTGCTGACGGAACTGGACCCGAACCTCTATCCGGTGGTCGTCGCCGAGGACTGGGTCTTCATCACCAACAACGAGAAGGACTTTAAGAAGCTCGCACGCGACGAAGGGCTCCACCCCGGCCTTGTCGTGCTGCCTCAGGGCTTGGTCGCGAAGCAGGTCGAGCGGTTCGGCGAGGTCTTGGACTACATCGAGGACCAGTCCGCACGCTCAGCAGAGATATCTGGCGACTGGATGGTCTGCCGCATGGTCATCTACGACGAAGACACAGAGTCGGTCGACTGGGAGTGGCTCCCGGAGGAACCGGCTCATTGACGACCGTGTCAGGCGGGGTCAGATCACGATGCGGGCAGCCAGCGTCGTCGCCGGTTCGCGTCGGGGTGGCCGGAACTGATCTCGCCGAGAACGGATCAGCTCGGACACCGACCGCGGCGACGCGTTGCCGTCCCGTTCCCGCACCGGTCCGCAGCGGATCGACGACGCGCTCACGGCAACGAGAAAAGGCGTAAGCCGACGGGCGGACTCGAACCGCCGACCCCTTCATGCGCGAGGTGGGGTCGCCGCTCAGTCAACCGGTTCAAACCA
>JBBQKR010000074.1:0-11103 GCA_038327125.1 Solirubrobacterales bacterium | reverse complement strand
GATCCGGTGAACACTGCCATCAGCCCGAGGTCCTCGGGGACGGTCACGAGGTCGCGGGCGCTCTCCACCGGATGCGCCGCGTCGGCGGGACCAAGCAGGTGCGACGCGACGTCATCGGCCTCGCGCTGGACTGCGGGCCGGCCCGGAGTGCGTTCGCGCCGGTCGGTCAGGGCGAGGAGCTTGTCGTGGAAGTGCGCGCGCGTGTCGAGCCACGCGAAGTCGAGCTTGGGGCCGACCGCGAAGACCCGGACCCGCTTCGCCTCGGCCGGCGGCGTCAGGAGCGCGCACCCGAGCAGCGCGGCGGCGATCGCGCGGCGCGCCGTCAAAGCTCGTCGATCGCGGCGGCCAGCGCGTGGTCGGCCTCGGTCACACCACCCTCGCTGTGGGTCGACAGGGTCAGCCGCACATTGCTGTAGCCGTGGATCAGGATGTCGGGATGGTGGTTGCGCTCCTCGGCGAGGTCGGCCACGCGGTTGACGAACCACAGCGCGGCCCGGAAGTCGGGGAAGCGCAGGTCGCGCACCAGCGCGTCGTCCTCGTGACGCCAGCCGTCCTCGAGGTCTGCCATATCCTCAGCCTCCGTGCGGATCGTGAGCCTGGTGCCCCACGCGACCGAGCTGCTGTTCGCGCTCGGGCTCGGGGACGATGTCGTCGGCGTCACGCATGAGTGCGACCACCCGCCCGCGGCGGCCGAGCGTCCGCACGTGACGGTCGACGAGCTGCCGCCCGGCCTCAGCTCGGCGGAGATCGACGCCGCCGTGCGTGAGCGAACCGCGCGCGGCGGTTCGATCTACCGGCTGGATGAGGAGCTGCTGCGCGAGCTCGAGCCGGACCTGATCGTCACGCAGGAGCTGTGCCCCGTCTGCGCCGTCAGCTTCGACGAGGTCCAGGCGATCGCCAAGGAGCTCCCCGTGTGCCCGAAGGTCGTCGCGCTCGACCCGCGCACGTTCGGCGAGACGATGGGCGACGTGCGCACGATCGCCCAGGTCACCGGCGCAAAGGCGGCCGCGCTGGACCTGATCGCCCGTCAGCGCGCACGCGTGGACGCAGTCCGGGAGGCCGTCATGGACGAGCCGATGGTCACGGTCGCCGCGCTGGAATGGCTGGACCCGGTCTTCGTCGCCGGTCACTGGACCCCACAGCTGATCGAGCTCGCGGGCGGGATCGACGTGCTCGGGATGGCCGGCGAGCCCTCGCTGCAGGCCACGTGGGAGACGGTCGCCGCCGCCGAGCCGCAGGTCGTGATCGTGATGCCGTGCGGCTACGACGCGGCGCGCTCGCTCGAGGAGGCCGAGATCTACGCCGACGAGCTGCGCGCGCTCGGCGCTCAGCGCGTCGTGGCGATCGACGCGTCGGCCACGTTCTCGCGACCGGGCCCACGGCTCGTCGACGGGCTCGAGACGCTCGCCCACATCCTGCACCCGCGGGCCGTCCCGCTGGCGCCCGGTCCGGCGCTCGAGGCGCTGGTCCAGGGACCGGCGTCCTAGAGCCCGAGGCCGGAGCTGCCGCTGCGCGCGACGAGCTCGGCGCCGACCACCGCGACGACCGCGACGCCGGCCATGCCGGCCCAGCCGACCCAGGAGCGCCCGCGCCGCTCACCGGCCGCGACGGCCAGGCCGCCGACGATGCCGCCGACCAGGCCACCGATGTGCCCGCCGACGGACACGTTCGACAGCACGAAGCTGAGCACGAGGTTGAAGACGATCAGCATCCCGATGTCGGTCTGGAACGGATTGACCCCGCGCGCATAGAGGATCGCGGCGGCCGCGCCCATCAGCCCGAAGATCGCGCCGGAGGCGCCGACCGTCAGCGCATCCGGGGAGAACAGCAGCGCCCCGAACGCACCCGCGAGCAGGCACGAGAAGTAGATGCCCAGGAAGACCGGCGTGCCGAGCTGGGGCTCCATCTCGCGCCCGAACAGCCACAGCAGCAGCATGTTGAAGCCGATGTGCAGCAGCCCGGCGTGCAGGAAGCCGTAGGTGACCAGGCGCCACCAGTCACCAGCTGCCACGGCCGGGCCGAACAGCGCACCGTCGCGGAAGATCGCGCCGCGCCCGCCGTCCAGGCCGAAGCTGCCCTCGGCCAGGAACACGATCGAGCAGAGCACGATCAGCGCGATCGTGGCGCGCGGCTCACCGCCGGTGGCCGAGATCGTGCGGACCTTCGTGGTCTGCGCCGAGCATTCCGGGCAGCGCATTCCGACCGGGCTCGGGCGCATGCAGTCGGGGCAGATCGGGCGCCCGCAGCTCGAGCAGGAGACGCGCGTCTCGCGGCCGGGATGCCGGTAGCAGGTGGTTTCGGTCTGGGTGCTCATCCGCGCAGTCGCCGCTCGACCTCGTCGGCGATCGTGCGCACCGCGCCGGCCGCGAACTCGACCGGATGGGCATCCCCTGCGCGGCGGCGTCCGCGGCGCTGCCGCGCCTGCAGCAGCGCAAGACCGCCGGCGGCGACGGTGCCGACGCCGATCGCGACCGCCGGACGGACCCACGTGCGCGGATCGTGGAGCGTGCGCAGCTCCCAGGCCTCGAGCTCGTCGGCGGCGAGCGCCGTGATCGTCGTGAGCGTGTCCTGCAGCCGGACGCTCAGATGCTCGGGCGGCTCGACCGGGCGCAGCGCGGCGCTGAGCAGCGCCTCGACATCACTCTTGTGCGGCTGCGCGCTCATCCCTCACCCCCGGCCGTCATGCCTCTTGCGGCTCGCGAACGATCGCTTCGAGCTGCCGGATGGCGCGGTGGATCAGCACCTTCGTTGCGCCGTCCGTGCGGCCGAGGGCGCGCGCGATCTCCTTGTTGTCCATCCCGAGCGCAAAGCGCATGATCAGCGCCTCGCGGCGGTCGTCCGGGAGCTGCTGCACCCCCTCGAGGATGTGTCGCAGCTCCTCGCGGCCCTCGACGAGATCCTCGGTCGTGTGCAGGGTCTCGGGCTCGGCGACCGCGTCCAGCGCCGTCTGCGGCTTGCGCGCGCGATCGCGGTAGAGATTCGCCGCGAGGTTGTGCGCGATGCGGATCAGCCAGGGGCGCAGCGGCCGCCCGTTGGACTCCGCCATCGCCCGCTCGAAGTGGCGGTAGGCCTGCAGGAACGTCTGCTCCGTCAGGTCCTCGGCGTCGTGATGATTCCCGACCCGGTAGTAGCTGTAGGAGTAGACGTCGCGCAGGTGCGCCTTGTACAGCGCCGTAAAGCGCCGGTCGAGCTCGGCCTTTTCCACGCATCCCAGCCTACCCCGGTCCCTCAGACCACCCGCGCGCCGACGATGCGGCGCGGCTTGGTGACGTCGTCGGCGAACGCCCGTGCGCTGCCCTCCCCGCTGACGACCGTGGCCAGCGCACGTGTCGCCGGGGCGCGGACGCGCTGGGCCTCGAGGGCGGTCACGAGCAGCGGGAGCGAGTCGAGCGCCTCGGCGACCTGGCCGATCGCGGGACGGATCTCCTGCTGGGAGACGCCGCGCGCCAGCAGCTCACCGGCGCGGCGGTTGCGCCCGCCCGCGGCGACGACCGAGGCGACGAGGTCGCCGGCGCCGGCGAGTCCCGTCCAGGTCTCGGGGCGGGCGCCGAGCACGCCCGCGTATGCGGCGATCTCGGAGAACACCTTGCCGGCCGCTGCGCCGGAGGCGTTGGGACCGCCGACAGAAGCGGTGGTCGCAGCGAGGACGGCGGCGTTCTTGGCGACGCCCGCGAGCTCGACGCCGACAACGTCGCGCGTCGTCTCCACGTCGAACCCGGCGTCAGCGCAGAGGCGTCGCACCTGTGCGAGGACATCCGCGTCCGCGCAGGCGATGACGATCGAGGCGCCGTGCTCGACGGCGTCGGCGGCGTGCGCGGGGCCGCCGAGGCAGGCGACGGCGCGCCCGCCGGCGCGGCTCGCGCAGAAGGCGGTCGGGAGCTCGCCGGCCGGCGGGACGAGGCCCTTGGAGGACACGAGCAGGCTTGTGCGCGCGCCGAGGCGGTCGCCGATCTCGCCCATCGCGACCGGGAGATCGCGTGTGGGCACGGCCAGGCAGACGAGGTCGGTCTCGCGCAGCTCGAGCGTTCCCGCGCGGGCGACGCGGATCGCGTCCGGCAGCCGGACCCCGGGGAGATAGCGCCTGTTCTCGCGCTCGGCCGCGAGCTCGCGGGCCTGGTCCGCGGTCCGGCAGCCGAGCTCGACCTCGGCGCCGCCGCGAGCGAGCGCGATCGCAAGGCTCGTCCCCCACGACCCTGCACCGATGATCGCCACGCGGCGCAGCGGCGGGGTGCCGCCGAGCCACTCCCACTGCAGCTCGACGCACGGCCAGATCCGGTCGGTGACGGCCTTGGCGAGCGCCGCGGACGGCCGCTCGACCTGCGGGAAGCGGAGCGGAGGACCGCAGCGCACGCGGACCTTCCTGGGGCGGATGCGCCAGCCGCGGCGCACCTCGGCGCTGCCGATCACGGCGACGGGCACCACCGGAGCACCCGTCTCCAGCGCCAGCCGGCCGACGCCGCGGCGGGGCGCGCCGAGCGGGCCCGGCCGCACACGCGTGCCCTCGGGGAAGATCATCACGCCGTCACCTCGGGCCAGGATCCGGCGCGCGGTCTCCATCGACGCCTCGTCGCCCGTGCCGCGATCGATCGGGAACGCGCCCAGCGAGTTCAGGAACCACGCCTGCAGGCGATTCTTGAGAAACAGCTCCTTCTTCGCGACGAAGTACAGCGGACGCTTGGCGCACGCCGAGATCACGAACGGGTCCAGGAACGAGCGATGGTTCGCGGCGAAGATCACCGGACCCTCGGCGGGCACGTGCTCGCGACCGATGCGCTCCTCACGGAAATAGATCAGGAAGAACGGCAGGAACAGCAGCCGCACAAGTCGGTAGACGACGCGGTTGACTCCACGCTCCCCCGCCCGGTCGAGCAACTGCTGTTGATCCATGCCTGCGATACCGCGGCCCGGCGCAGGGGTTACACGCGACGGGGAGTAGGATCGTCGGCAATGGCCATTGATCGCACGCGCACGCTTCGCGGCGCCCTTGCAGGAGCCGCCGCGGCCGGCGTCTGGGCAGCGCAGCAGCCGCTCGACATGCGCGCCTTCGGCGTGCCCTACGACGACACGGCGCTGCTCGGGAAGGCGGTCACGCGCGGGCGTGCCTGGCCGGTCGTCGGCATCGCGATGCACCTGGCCAACGGCGCGCTGTTCGGCGCCCTCTACGCGAACGTCGCGCCGCGGATGCCGCTCCCCGCCTGGGCCAAGGGCCCGGTCGCGGCGCTGGTCGAGAACACCGTCCTGTGGCCGGGTGTCGCACTGACCGACCGTGTGCATCCGGCGCGTGATGAGCTGCCGGCGCTCAGCCGCAACCCCGCCGCCTTCGCGCAGGCGACCTGGCGCCACCTGCTGTTCGGGATCGTCCTCGGCGAGCTGGAGCGCGCGCTGAACCCGCCGCAGGACGAAGAGGTGCCCAGCTTCGAGCACGTCGTCTCCCAGAACGGGCATGGCAACATCGCGCACGCCGCGGGCGTCGGCCTGACCGACGCCTGAGCTCCCTCCCGAGCTACAGCTCCCGCTCGTAGTAGAAGCAGAGCGGGCCGTCGGCCTCGCCCTCGCGGTTGCTGAAACCAAGGCTCTCGTAGAGCGTGCGGGCGGCGACGTCGTCCTCGCCGGTGTTGAGCTCCATGTAATCCGCACCCGCGTCACGCGCACCCGCGATCGCGGCCTCCATCAGCGCGCGGCCGATGCCGTTCCCGCGCAGCACGGGAACGACGTACAGCTCCGCGAGGTAGCACTCCAGGCCATCCGTCCAGAGCGACGGGCGAAAGCGCATGAGCGCGAGCCCGTCGGGGCCGGTGCCCGCGAGCAGGGCGGTCGTGCTGCCCTCGGCGAGCAGACCGCGGATCCGCTCGGCGAGCTTCGACGGCCCGGGTGTCACGTCGTCGAACTCGGTGTTGAAGTCGTGCAGCAGCCGGCCGATCTCGTCGGCGTCGGTGGCGTCCGCAGGGCGAACCACGATGTCGCGCGTGTCGCTCATCGGCTGTGCTGGAGACTGCCGCATCTGGCGACGTTCCGCATCCGCGACCGGGTAGCTTCAACCGCCTTGCCGGAGTAGCTCAGCTGGTAGAGCAGCCGCCTTGTAAGCGGCAGGTCAGGGGTTCGAGTCCCCTCTCCGGCTTGGCCCGGCGGCGCCGTGCCATGATCGCCGGGTGAGCACGGCTCCCGCCACCGGGCTCGATCCGCGCCGCAAGCGCCTGGTGCTGCTGGCGGCGATCATGGGGTCGTTCGTCGCCGGGCTGGACGCGACGGTCGTGAACGTCGCGCTGCCGGCGATCGAGCGCGACCTCGGCGGCGGCCTCGCCGGGCAGCAGTGGGTGTCCAACGCCTACCTGCTCGCGCTCGGGTCGCTGATCCTGATCGGCGGGTCGCTCGGCGACGTCTACGGGGAGCGGCGGGTGTTCTCGCTGGGCGTGGCGGGCTTCGGAGCCGCGTCGCTGCTGTGCGCGCTGGCGCCGTCGGTCGAACTGCTGGTCGCCGCGCGGGCGCTCCAGGGGATCTTCGGCGCGCTCCTGACGCCGAGCGCGCTCGCGGTGATCGTGATGGCCTTCGGGCCCAGCGAGCGCGGCGGGGCGATCGGCTCGTGGACGGCCTGGTCGGGGATCGCGACGGTGATCGGGCCGTTCATCGGGGGCTGGTTGATCGACACGGCGTCGTGGCGCTGGATCTTCCTGATCAACATCCCGTTCGTGATCGCAACGCTGATCCTCGTGCGAGTCGCGATCCCGGTGCGCGCGGCGGGCCGCTCGCAGCGCACGGTCGACTGGGCGGGGGCGGCGCTCTGCGCCGTCGGTCTCGCGGGGCCGGTCTACGCGCTGATCCGCCAGCCGGAGGCGGGCTGGGGCTCACCGCAGGTCTACGTCCCGCTGATCGGCGGCATCGCGGTCTTCGCTGCGTTCATCTGGCGCGAGTCCCACACAGCCGACCCGATGCTCCCGCTCGGGCTCTTTCGCCGGCGGAACTTCGCCGTCGGCAACCTGCAGACGCTCGCGATGTACGGCGGCCTGTCGATCACGTTCTTCTTCCTCGTCCTGTTCCTCCAGCAGGTCGCCGGCTACGACGCGCTCCAGGCCGGGCTCGCGACGCTGCCGTCGACGCTCGTGATGTTCGTGCTGTCCAAGCGCTTCGGCGCGCTCGCAGACCGGCTGGGCCCGCGCCTGTTCATGGGCACCGGGCCGATGGTCGCGGCGCTCGGCCTGCTGTGGTTCGCGCGGTTGCCGGCCGACGTGCGCTACGTCGTCGACGTGCTGCCCGCGCTGCTCGTCTTCTCGCTCGGGCTCGCGATGACCGTCGCGCCGCTGACGGCGACCGTGCTCGCCGACGCCGACGAGTCCAACGCCGGCATCGCGTCCGGCATCAACAACGCCATCGCGCGGGTCGCCGGCCTGCTCGCGATCGCCGCGCTCGGTGCGGTCGTCGCCGGCACGTTCACCACCTCGATCGACAACTCGCTGGCCGGCGTCCCGCTGACGCCCGCGGCCCAGTCCGCGGTGGCTCAGGCCAAGCGCCAGACGCTGGCACAGGCCGACACCAGCGGCCTGCCGCCACGCCAGGCGCAGGCCGTTGCGGCCGCCGTCGAAGAAGCGTCGCTGAGGGCCTTCCACACCGGCATCGGGATCTCGGCTGCGCTCGTCTTCCTCGGCGGCCTGCTCGGGCTCGCGGGCATCGTCAACCCGCGCCGCGAGGTGGACGCGGAGGGCTGCGCCGGCGGGCCGCTGATCGCCGTGCCTCAGGAGGTCGCCCAATGCTGGGAGGCGGGTGAGCACGACCTCCCAGAGCGCACCCCCGCGCCGGCCCGGACCTGACCCCCCGGCGTTCTGCCAGGCCTTCTAACCGCCCAGCGGGGATCGCGGGATCTGCGTGCTGCCCCGGACCTCGGGGATCCGCATCATCAGCTCATCCTCGAAGCACCACGACCAGGCCTCACCCGGCTGCAGCGAGCGGATGATCGGGTGCCCGCTCGCACGCGCATGCGCCGACGCGTGCTGGTTGGGCGAGCCGTCGCAGCAGCCGACCTTCCCGCACTCCAGGCAGATGCGCAGGTGCAGCCACGGGCTGCCGCTCGCCAGGCAGTCCTCGCAACCGTCGACCGCTTCGGGAAGCTCGGTGATCAGCACATGATCGAGATGACTGCAGGTCTCCATGGCGTCCCTTCGGTCGTGGATCGCCCGAGCCTAGACAAGCGGCCAGCGCTCCGCGCGCCCCGGTGTCGTAGGCTGCGGGAGTAGGCGCCGTCCCGTCTTGGTACCCCTGCGGCGGGGCGGCACCTTTGAAGGTCACACGCCGCTGCTGGTCGGGGAGCCTTCAGCGGAGTACCCTTGAGCGATGACCGAGCGCGTCGAGCGGGCGGCAGAGTCGGCTCAGCGCCGCGCGGCCGCGGCGCAGGATGCCGTCGCCCAGCGGGTCGGCGCCGCGCAGGATGCCGCCGCGCGTGGCGTCGACGCGGTCCGTGAGCAGGCCGCCGACATGCGCGAGCAGGCCGCCGACGCCGTCGCGAAGGTCAAGCCGCGGCTGCGCGGCGTCATCCACGAGTACGCGTTCTTCGCAGCGATCGCGCTCGGCGCGCTGCTCGTCTGGCGAGCCAGCGGCGGACGCGAGGTCGCCGCGACGGCGATCTACGCCGCCGGCATCTGCGGGCTCTTCGGCGTCAGCGCGCTGTACCACCGCGTCAACTGGACGCGCCCGCGCGCGCGGGCCTGGATGAAGCGCCTCGACCACTCGATGATCTTCGTCTTCATCGCGGCGTCGTTCACGCCGTTCGCGCTGCTCGTCCTCGACGGCTCGCGGGCGACGACGATCCTGGTCATCGCCTGGGGCGGCGCACTCGCCGGCATCGTGCTGTCCCTCGCATGGGTCAGCGCGCCGAAGTGGCTGACCGCGTCGATCTACGTGGCGCTGGGAATGCTCGGGCTGGCGCTCGCGCCGGAGATCTGGAACGGGCTCGGGTGGCTGGCGTTCGCCGGGATCGCCCTCGGTGGTGCGCTCTACACGGCGGGCGCCGTCATCTACGCGACGGAACGCCCGAATCCCTCACCGGCGGTCTTCGGCTACCACGAGGTGTTCCACACGCTCGTGACCGGCGCCGCCGCGACGCACTACGCCGTGATCGCCTTCGCGCTGCTGCCGTTCGCGGCTTAGAGCACGACGTTCCGCGCCGCCAGATGCACGCCGACCTTGCGCTTGACGCGCTGCAGGGCGTTGTCCACCGTCTTCGTGTCGCAGCCGACGATCTCGCCGATGCCCTCGTAGGAGCGGCCGTCGAGGTAGAGCGACAGCACGCGCGACTCGAGCTCGGACAGGGTCGACGACAGGCAGTCCACGAGCGAGCGCAGCTCTTCCGAGGAGATCACCTGGTTGACCGGGTCGTGCACGGTCGAGCCGGGAATGACCTCGTCGAGCGTGGGCTCGCCGTCGCCCGCGCCGGCCGGCGTCGAGGAGAAGGACACGTACTGGTTGAGCGGCACGTGTTTGTTGCGGGTCGACGTCTTCACGGCCGTGATGATCTGGCGCGTGATGCAGAGCTCCGCGAAGTTGCGGAAGCTCGACTCACGGTCGGTCCGGTAGTCGCGGATCGCCTTGTAGAGCCCGACGAGGCCCTCCTGGATCAGATCGTCGCTGTCTCCCCCGATGAGGAAGTACGACGAGGCCTTCAGGCGGACGAAACCGTAGTAGCGACGCACCAGGCGGTCGTAGGCGGTCGGGTCACCCGTCTTCGCAAGCGCGATGAGGTACCCATCATCGACCTGGACCTGACCTTGAGTTGAGGCGGACAGTCTTGCCACGAGAGCGTTCCTCCTCCCCATTTGCAGGGGAATAGATGGACGATCTCAGTGACGCGCGCCTCCCCTGGCGTCAGCTGCGAACGTGAAGCTGGTTATTTCTCGACCTGAGGTTGACCCCCAGGTCGCGACGTTTATCCCACAGTTATGGAGCGCTGTCAACCCGGCGTTGCAAGATTGCGTACAGGAGCGCCGCCGCGGCTGCACTGACGTTCAGCGATTCCAGGTGACCGCGCAGCGGCAGCTGGACGAGCTCGTCGCACGAGGCCGCGACGCGCGGACGCAGCCCCTTCCCCTCTGCACCGAGGACCAGGACGACGCCACCGGTCCAGTCGGGCTCGAGGTAGTGGACCGCCTCGGGCACGGCTGCCGCCCCATAGCACCAGCAGCCGCGCTGCTTGGCGTCGGCCAGGAAGTCCGCGATGTTGCGCACGCGCGCGACGGGCAGCCACTCCAGGGCGCCGGCGGACGCCTTGCATGCGGCGGGCGTGACCTCGGCGGCCCGGCGTTCGGGGATGACGAGCCCGGTCGCGCCGACGCTCTCTGCCGTGCGGCTGATCGCGCCGAGGTTCTGCGGGTCCTGGACCTCGTCGAGCGCGACGATCAACGGGTCGGTCTGCTGCAGCAGCTGGTGCCCGCTGACGTACGGATAGCCCTCGACCTCCGCGCAGACGCCCTGATGCCCTTCGCTGTCGCAGCGATGCACCAGGTCGGCGGTCGTGGCGACGTGCAGCGGCACACCTGCGTCGCGCAGCCACTGCTCGCCGTCGATGGCGCTCTGCGTGGCCCAGATCTCCAGCACCCTGCGCCGGCCCGCGCGCAGCGCCTCGTGGACGGGGTTGCGCCCGTAGAGGATCACGGGCGCACGAGCGTCGGGCCGCCCGCCGCGTCACGCACCTGCCAGCCGCGGGCGGCGAGCTCGTCACGCAGCCGGTCGGCCTCGGCCCAGTCCTTGGCGGCCCGCGCCGCCTCGCGTGCCTCCAGCAATCCGGAGGACTCCGCATCCGGAACGTCGGCGTCCGGGCCCACGCCGCCCAGGAGCGTCTCGAGGCCGATCACGGTGAGCATCTCGCGCAGCGCCGCGTCGCCGGCGCCCTCGCGCTTGTTGACCTCGCGAATCCACTCGTAGAGCGCCTCGAGCGCCTTCGGCGTGTTGAAGTCGTCGGCGAGCGCGTCCCAGAAGCGCTCGACGAGCGGCTGCAGGTCCGGCGGCGAGGGCGCGCCGGGCTGCAGCCGGCGGGCGGCCTCGCGGATGCGCCGCGCGCTGGCCTGCGCCGCGCCGAGCGTCTCGTCGCTGAAGCGCAGCGGCTGGCGGTAGTGCCCCGTG
>JBBQKR010000073.1:0-11204 GCA_038327125.1 Solirubrobacterales bacterium | reverse complement strand
AGCCTGCCGCGAAGAAGACCGCGGCGCGTAAGCCTGCCGCCAAGAAGACCGCGGCGCGAAAGCCTGCCGCCCAGAAGACCGCGGCGCGCAAGCCTGCCGCCAAGAAGACCGCGGCGCGCAAGCCTGCCGCCAAGAAGACCGCGGCGCGTAAGCCTGCCGCCAAGAAGACCGCGGCGCGCAAGCCCGCAGCGCGCAAGCGCTAGACGGTCAGCCGCGAACGGCGGGCCCGGAACAGCTCCGGGCCCGCATCAGGCCAGTCCGCCGTCGGCGTGTGCCTCGGCGAGCAGGGGAGAGTCCTTCGCCTTCGGGGCGGCCTGCTCGCCGGCCTGGCCGAGGAACTCGATCAGCACGCGGTTGAACGTCGTCGGCCGCTCGAGCATCGGCACATGCCCGGTGTCGTGCAGGATCAGCGTCGCCGAGTTCGGTATGCGTGCCGCGAACTCGTGCGCATCCCCGACCGGGACGAGCACGTCGCGGTCACCCTGGACGACGAGCGTCGGGCATGCGACCTCAGCGAGCCGGTCGGTGAAGTCGTAGGCGATGATCGCCTCGAGCGCCGGCATGAAGCCGGCCGAGCCGAGACTCCCGAGCTGCTCGGCGATGAGCTCGCGTGAGAGCAGCGTCGGATGGCGCGCCACGGCGCCCATGCCGATCTGCACGAAGCCCGGGCGTCCCATCATCTTCAATGCCTTCGCCTGGTCGGCCGGCGCCGCCCCGCCGATCGCGCCCGTGACCAGGAAGCGCCCGACGCGCTCGCTGAGCCAGTTGCGGCTGAGTGCGGTCGAGATGCCCGCGGCGTCCACGAGCACGAGCCGCTCGACGCGCGTGGGATGGCGGATCGCGGTCTCGGCGGCGGTGAACCCGCCCATCGAGTTCCCCACGACGGTGACGGCGTCGAGCCCGAGGGCGACGCAGAGCTCATCGACGGTCCGCGCGAAGTTGGTGATCGTGATCGGGTCCGACGGCAGTGCCGAGCGCCCGAAGCCGGGCAGGTCGAGCGCGATCGCGCGGTAGCCGGCGGCCGCTGTCGCCGGCAGGTTCTCGAGCCAGTTCTGCCAGCAGCCGCCGAGCCCGTGGACGAACACGACCGCGCGCTTGCCCTCGCCGATGTCGACGTAGTTCACGGGACCGCCGCGGATCTCCAGCTGATGGGTGCGCGCGGGCCAGTCGACCTCACGCCAACCCGGCTCGGCTGGCTTGCCGTAGTCGGCATCGGCGCGGCGTGCGGCACGCCGACGGGCCGGCGCGGACGGCGACGGCCAGACGGTGCGCATCGGTCCGGCGCGGTAGAGCCGCTCGTCGTTCGTCTTCGCCATGGGGGGACGGTACCGGAGCGCGGCGGTCACGCCACCCGGCGAGAGCCGGATTTCAGCGTCCGCAGACCGGCCACGGCGACGCGCCCGAACGGGCGTAGAGCATCGCCGCGCGGCGATACTGCTCCTCCGCGGGTGCTGCCGCGGGGTCGCCCGAGCCACCGACGGAGGCCCAGGTGCCGATGTCGAACTGGAACAGGCCGCGGTAGCTGCCGTTGGCGCTGACGGCTCCCGGGTTGCCGCCGGACTCGCACTGGGCGATCGCGTGCAGCGCGGCGGGGATCGCAACGTCGGGCGCGCCGCCGGTGCGGCGCAGCTCGCCGATGCTCGTGCGCAGGCGGCGCTGGTGGGACCGCAGGCGCGGCGTCGACCAGCGGGCGAGCTTGCCGCGCGCAGCTGCTGCGGCAGCAGCATCGGTGTCGCTCAACCGCGCGTGTGTGCGCGAGAGGCGCAGCACGTCGGCGAGCGCGTCGCGGTGATCGATCTGCGCGACGACGAGGCCGGTCGCGCGGTCGGCGGCCGCCACGGCCGCGAGGTCGAGGTCCGCGGTCGCCTGCACCGCGGACGGCTTCAGCGGCCCGGTCGCCGCAAGGGCGACGGTGGCGGGCAGGGTCAGGGCCAGGGCGCCGGCGAGTGCCGGCAGGAGCTGTCGAGTTCGCATGCTGGATCGGTCCTTCCTCGGGGTGCGCGCGTGCGCTGGCGCACGGCGACGCCCGTCGGGTGGGCGGCTCGACCGCGGATCGGGGGTCCCGAGACCAGGAGGGCTCAGGTCGTCCGCGGCCCGTGTGCATCGCAAGGACGCGCACCGGAGCCTGGGTTCAGGGACAGGAACCCTTTCGGGTGCAGGGAGTTTCTTTAGTGTGCGCTACGTCACAGAGGCGGACGGGGGTCCGATCGACCGCTCGCGTAGCATCGGCTGCGATGAACGTCACCCTCCCCGACGGCACGCTGCTCGACCTTCCCGATGGCGCAACCGGCGCCGACGCGGCCGCCGCGATCGGTCCCGGACTTGCGCGCGCAGCGCTCGCCGTCAAGGTCGACGGGGAGGTGCGCGACCTCGCCCGCCCGCTCGACGATGGGGCCAGGCTCGAGGTCGTGACGGCCAAGAGCGGCCAGGACGCCCTCGACCTGATCCGCCACGACGCCGCGCACGTGCTCGCCACCGCCGTGATGGAGCTCTACCCCGGCGTGAAGATCTCGATCGGCCCTCCGATCGAGCACGGCTTCTACTACGACTTCGACTTCCCGGACGGCGTCACCGTCACCGAGGCGGACTTCCCGGCGATCGAGGAGCGGATGCGCGAGCACATCGCCGCCGGCGAGAGCTTCGACCGCAGCGAGGTGACCGTTGCCGAGGCGCTCGAGCGCTTCCGCGCGGAGCAGCAGGACTACAAGGTCGAGCTGATCGAGGACCTCGTCTCGGCTCAGGGCATCGACTCGGTGTCGCTCTATCGCAACGGTCCGTTCACCGATCTCTGCCGCGGGCCGCACGCGCCGAGCACCGCCGGCGTCGGGGCCGTCAAGCTGCAGTCGGTCGCAGGCGCGTACTGGCGCGGTGACGCGAGCCGGCCGATGCTCACGCGCATCTACGGCACCGCGTTCTTCTCCAAGAAGGAGCTCGCGGCCGAGCTCGAGCGCCTCGAGCAGGCCCGTGCACGCGACCACCGCAAGCTCGGACGCGAGCTGGAGCTGTTCACCTTCTCGGACGTCTCGCCGGGCTCGGCCTTCTGGCTGCCGAAGGGCACCGCGATCTGGAACGAGCTCGTCGCGCTCTCGCGTGAGATGGGCGCGGTGCGCGGCTTCACCGAGGTCAAGACGCCGCAGCTCTACGACAGCGAGCTGTGGAAGACCTCCGGCCACTGGGGCAAGTACCGCGAGAACATGTTCGTGACCGAGACCGAAGGGCACGAGTTCGGGCTCAAGCCGATGAACTGCCCCGGTCACGCGCACCTGTTCAAGAGCCGGCACTGGAGCTACCGCGACCTGCCCGTGCGCTACGCCGAGCCGGGGCTGCTGCATCGCAACGAGCTCAGCGGAACGCTGCACGGGCTGCTGCGCGTGCGCCACTTCACCCAGGACGATGCGCACATCTTCTGCACCGAGGAGCAGGTCGAGGACGAGGTCCGCCGCTGCCTGGAGTTCTCGTTCGCCACCTTCGCGATCTTCGGCTTCGAGATCGAGCTCGAGCTCTCGACCCGCCCCGACCAGCGGATCGGCACCGACGAGATGTGGGACCGCGCCGAGGGGGCGCTCGATCGGGTGCTGAAGGCGGACGGGCTGCAGTACCGGGTCAACGCCGGTGACGGCGCCTTCTACGGCCCGAAGATCGACCTGCACACGACCGACTCGATCGGGCGTTCGTGGCAGCTCGGCACGGTCCAGGTGGACTACTCGATGCCCGAGCGCTTCGGCCTGGAGTACGTCGGCGCCGACAACGCCGAGCATCGTCCGGTGATGATCCACACCGCCCGCATGGGGTCGTTCGAGCGCTTCATCGGCATTCTCATCGAGCACTACGCGGGTGAGTTCCCGGTCTGGCTCGCGCCGGTGCAGGCGCAGGTGCTGCCGATCTCCGACCGCCACGCCGAGGCGGCGCGCGGTGTCGCCGACCAGTTGCGAGCGCAAGGCGTGCGCGTCGCGGTCGACGAGCGCTCGGAGTCGATCGGCAGGCGGATCCGCGACGCCGAGCTGCAGAAGATCCCGTACATGCTGGTCGTCGGCGACCGCGAGGCGCAGGAGGGCACGGTCGCCGTCCGCCGGCACCACGAGGGCGACATCGGCAGTGTCTCCGTGGCCCGTTTCATCGAGCATGTCGGGCACGAGCGCGACATCCGCCGCGATGTGTCCTTGACGCCGTGAGCTGGGGGCTATACTTCCACCCGTTGACCTTGACGTCCGCCCACACGCGCGCTTGAAGCGCCCGCGCCACACCTAGTGCCGGTCCCCCGCAGATTCGACCGGCGCCCGCCCGAGCGGGACACCACCCGTATCAACGAGCGGATTCGCGTACCCGAGGTCCGGGTCATCGGTGACGACGGCAGCCAGGTGGGCGTCATGCAGATCGACGACGCCCTGAAGTACGCGCAGGAGCGGGACCTCGACCTCGTCGAGGTCGCACCCGACTCCAAGCCGCCGGTCTGCCGCGTGCTCGACTACTCGAAGTACAAGTACGAGCTCGCC
Organism: Solirubrobacterales bacterium; assembly: GCA_038327125.1. GTDB lineage: Bacteria > Actinomycetota > Thermoleophilia > Solirubrobacterales > Solirubrobacteraceae > F1-60-MAGs163. The sequence continues at coordinate 6,711 of JBBQKR010000073.1, read as the reverse complement.
CAGAAGCAGAAGGCGGCGCGCAAGCATCAGAAGCAGATCGTCATCCGCGAGATCAAGTTCCGGCCGAAGATCGCCGAGCACGACTACGCGACCAAGAAGGGTCACGTCGAGCGCTTCCTCAAGCACAAGGACAAGGTCAAGATCACGATCATGTTCCGCGGACGCGAGCAGTCGCACCCGGAGCGCGGCACGATGATCCTCGACCGCCTCGCCGGTGAGCTGGAAGAGCTTGCGACGATCGAGCAGCGGCCGAACCTCGAGGGCCGCAACATGACGATGGTCCTCGGCCCGTCCAAGGCCGTCCTCAAGGGCGACTTCGACGCGAAGGCTCCCGGCGACGCATCCGAAGGTGACGAGGTCGTCCCCGAGGGCGCGCCCGCCGAGGCTGTGGCCGACGCGGTTGCGATCGAGACGGAAGCGGTTGATGCCGCGCCGGTCGCCACCGAGGCTCAGGAGGGCGCAACGGAAGCTGCCGAGGGGGAAGCGGAAGTCGCCGCGCCCGAGGCTGAAGCCGAAGCGCCTGCTGACGCGGCCGACGCGCCCGCCGAAGCACCCGCAGACGCGCCCGCCTAGCCGAAGACCTCGGCGAAGCCCTCGCGCCAGGTCGGACGGGCCGGCGTCCACTGCAGCTCGCGGCGCGCCTTCGCGTTGTCGGCGCCGCGCAGGCTGACGGCTCCCAGCGCCATCGGACCGGCGGCGATCTTCGCGAGCCAGAGCGGCACGTGACGCGGCGCCTTCACGCCGAGGATCGCAGCGAGACCGGGGACCCACTCGCGCTGGCGCACGGGCTCGTCGTCGGTGACGTTGTAGATCCCTGGGGCGCCGTGGTCGAGCGCGAGCATCGTGGCGTCGGCCGCATCGCCGACGTGGACGAATGAGAAGCGGCCCTCGCCGGAGCCGACCACGGGGAGTCGCCGGCGACGAACGTCCTCGGCCATCGACCCGCCGGGGGCGAGCTGGCCCGCGCCGTAGAAGAACCCGTACCGCAGCACGAGGCCCTCGATGCCCGGCGTGTTCAGCGTGGCGTCCTCGAGCACCTCCATCGCGGCGACCGCCTCGACGGAGCTCCTCGGCGGCTCGCGGTACAGCGGGGCGGACTCGTCCTGGACTGCGGGGCCCGATGGGTCGAGCATGAACGCCACGCTCTGCGCGATGACGCGCCGCGCGCCGGCCTCGGCCGCAGCACGGGCGATCACGGGGTAGGCCTCGCGCCGCAGGCGGTTCGTCGCGGCGAGGTCCTGTGCGTAGCGCCGGGGGCGGATCGCCGCGGGCAGCGCGGTGAGCTGGTTGACGACGACCTCGGGCTCGGCCGCCAGCAGCGCCGAGCGCAGCGCCGGCGCATCGAAGGCGTCGGCGATCGCCGGCGTGGCTCCGGCCGCGCTCAGCTGCTGCGCGCGCTCGTGCGACCGCGCCAGCGCGGTCACGTCGTGTCCGGCGGCGATCAGGCGCTCCAGCAGCGGGGCGCCGATCGCGCCGCTGGCGCCGGCCAGGAAGACCTTCATGACCGGACCTCCCGGCGCGCGACGACGAGCAGCCAGAGCGTGACGAGCGTGACGCCGGTGAGGATCGCCACGTTCGCCAGGCCCTTCCAGGCCGGGCTCGCGAGCCCTTCGTCGGAGAGGTGGTTGATCGCGTGGAGCGTGCCCTGGAGCACGCCGAGCGCCAACACCGGCACGCGCCAGGCGACCAGGCGGACGGCGACGAGCAGGGCAGCGCCGTACGCGGCCGACCAGGTGGCCATGTCGCGGACCAGGTGGTCGTTCGCGGCCCCGAAGCCGCCGACCTCGTCCAGGAACCCGGAGGGGTCGAGGGTCATCAGCAGCGCGGTCAGGAGCGCGCTCGCACCGAGGATCGCCAGTCCCGCGCGGATCGCCGTCTCGTGGCGCCCGCGGACCAGGGGAGTTGCGGTTGTGGTCGTCATGGTCCCAACGGTATGGTCCAAGTGGTCACGGGAACAGGGCCAATCAAGCCGTCACAGTGGGTACCACTTCAGCAAGCCACTCCGGACCCGAGCTGCTGCTCGAGCTGCGCGGTGGCGACACGCTCGGGCGCAGCGTCGAAGCGGCGCTGCGCGCCGCTGTGCGTGAGCGCCGGCTGACCGCCGGGGCACGCCTCCCGTCCACCCGGGTCCTCGCGCGCGACATCGGCGTCTCGCGGCGGCTGGTCGTCGAGGCCTACGAGCAGCTGATCGCCGAGGGCTGGCTCGAGGCGCGCCGGGGCGCGGGAACGTTCGTCGCAGCGACGGCGCCCGCCGATGGCCGCGGCGCGCCGGCGCGGGCGCTGCCGGACACCGCTGAGCGCCTGCCGTACGACTTCTTCCCCGGCGAGCCGGACCTGTCGGCGTTTCCCCGCGACGCCTGGCTGCGGGCCCTGCGCGACGCGCTGCACGACGCGCCTGACGCGGTGCTGGGGTACCCCGACCCGGCGGGCCTGCCGGAGCTGCGCGTCGCGCTCGCCGCGCACCTGCGGCGCGTACGCGGGGCCGACGCCGACCCGGCCCGCGTGATCGTCGTCAGCGGCGCACGGCAGGGCCTGGCGCTGCTCGGGCGCGCGCTGGTGGCCGAGGGGCACGGGCTGATCGCGGTCGAGCGGCCGAGTCTGCCCGAGCACGTCGCCGTGCTGCGGGCGGCGGGCCTCGACGTCGTCGGCGTTCCGGTCGACGCGGACGGCCTCGACGTGGACGCGCTCGTGCGCAGCCGGGCGGACGCGGTCGTCGCGACGCCGACGCACCAGATGCCGCTCGGGGTCGCGCTGTCCCCGGCGCGCCGCGCCGAGCTGCTCAGCTGGGCCGCCGAGGACGAGCGGCGGCTGGTCGTCGAGGACGACTACGACGCCGAGTACCGCTACGACCGGCGCCCGGTCGGAGCGCTGCAGGGCGTCGCACCCGGACAGGTGGCCTATCTCGGGTCCGCGAGCAAGACGCTCGCGCCGGGGCTGCGGCTCGGCTGGCTGCTGCTGCCCGAGCGCGCCGTCGCCGAGGTGCGCCGTCAGAAGGACCTCGACGACGGCGGGACGGAGGTGCTCGGCCAGCTCGCGCTCGCGCGGATGCTCGACAGCACCGCGTACGACCAGCACCTGCGGCGCGCGCGGCGCGCGAACCGCGGGCGTCGTGACGCGCTCGTCGCCGCGCTCGCCGAGCATGTCCCGGGGGCGCGGCTGGAGGGCCTGGCCGCTGGGCTCCACGCGATCCTGCGGCTGGAGCGCGACATCGACGCGCAGGCGCTGTCGGCGGCGACCGCCGCGCGCGGGGTGGCGGTCACCGCGATGGCCGGGCCCAGCGGCCGCGCGGGCGCGCTGATCGTCGGCTACGCCCGGCTCAGCGAGCCGGCGATCGCCGAGGGCGTACGGCGGCTGGCGGCGGCGCTGGCCGAGGCTGCGTGACCCGGCCGCCGAAGTGAGCGCGCCGGACTTTCCTATACTTCTCCGCTCGCCATGCCGAAGATGAAGACCCACTCAGGCGCGAAGAAGCGCTTCAAGGTGACCGCCAAGGGCAAGGTCCGTGGCCGTCACGCGTACTCGAGCCACATCCTCGAGAAGAAGTCGCCCAAGCGCAAGCGCGGATTCCGCAAGCCCGTGGCGATCTCCGATCACGATGCTCCGCGCATCAAGAAGCTCCTGGGAGTCGGCAAGTGACCCGCGTAAAGCGCAGCGTCCACGCGAAGAAGAAGCGCCGGGCGACGCTCGAGCGTGCCAAGGGCTTCCGCGGCACGGGCAACTCGAACTACAAGCGCGCGAAGGAACTGGTCATGAAGGCCGATTCCTACGCGTACCGGGATCGGCGCAACCGCAAGCGTGACTTCCGCCGCCTCTGGATCACCCGCATCAACGCCGCCGCACGGCTGAACGGCATGTCCTACGGCACGTTCATCCACGGCCTGAAGCTCGCCGGCATCGAGCTGGACCGCAAGGTCCTCGCCGACATCGCCGTGCGCGACCCCGAGACGTTCCGCCGATTTGCCGACGCCGCCCGTGAGGCGTCGGCCGCTGCCGCGTAGCTGCAGAGCCGATATCACCTCCTCACCGGGCGCCGCTTCCTTTCAGGACGGCGCCCTTTCTCGTTCCAGGACCATGATCGACAGCCCGAACAACCGTCATCTCAAGGAGCTCCGCAAGCTGCGGACCGCGCACGGGCGGGCGAAGTCCGGGCCGCCGCAGCGCTTTGTCGCCGAGGGCGAGGACCTGATCGCCGCCGCCGAGGCGGCCGGCTGGAAACCGGTCGAGCGCTACGTCGCGCAGGGCAGCGGCCTGGACGGCACCGAGGTCGAGCCCGCGCTGCTCGCGGCCGCCGGCAGCCTCGGCAGCGGGACGCGCGCGCTTGCGGTCTACGAGCAGCGCTGGGGCGTCCCGGCCGGACCGCTGTGCGTGTACCTGCACGGCGTCGGCGACCCGGGCAACGTCGGCGCGATCCTGCGCTCCGCGCTGGCCTTCGGCGCGGGGAGCGTCGTGCTGGGTCCCGGCTGCGCGGATCCGTTCGGGCCCAAGGCGGTGCGAGCCAGCATGGGTGCCGTGTTCGCGATGCCGCCGGCCCGCATCGCCGGCGAGGATCCCGGCGCGCTGCTCGCCGAGCTGCCGGGCCGCACGATCGCGCTGGCCGGAGGCCGCGGCACGCAGCTCGAAGGGCCGCTCGAAGGCGCGGCGACGATCCTGATCGGCGCCGAGCGCGACGGCCTGCCCGCGGAGCTGCTCGCCGCGGCCGCCGAGACCCGCCACATCCCGATCGCGATCGAGTCCCTGAACGCCGCGATGGCGGCGACCGTCGCGCTGTACGAGCTGACCAGAGTGCCGACGAGCGCTCCGACTAGGGTGCCAGCCGCATGACCGAGCGCATCGACGCCATCCGCGCGGAGGCCGAGGCCGCCATCGCCGCAGCCACGAGCACGGCCGAGCTCGAGGAGCTGCGGGTGCGCTTCCTCGGCCGCAAGGCCGAGCTGCCGAACCTGCTGCGCGGGGTCGCCGACCTCGAGCCGGCAGAGCGGGGGCAGGTCGGCAAGGCCGCAAACCAGGCGCGGCAGGCGCTCGAGGGCCTGATCGCAGGACGCGGCGCCGGCCTCGAGGCGGCGGAGCTGCGCGAGCGGCTGGCGGGCGACCGCGCCGACGCGACGCTGCCAGGCGACCCGCCTGCTCCCGTCGGGCACCTGCACCTGCTGACCGCGACGCGGCGCGAGATCGAGGACGTCTTCTGCGGCCTGGGCTTCGAGGTCCACGAAGGCCCCGAGGTCGAGCTCGTCCACTACAACTTCGACGCGCTCAATCACGACCCGGCGCACCCGGCCCGCGCGCGCACCGACACGTTCTACGTCCCGCGCCCGGACGGTCCGGCGCCCACGCCCGCGGAGGAGGTCGTGCTGCGCACGCACACCTCGCCGATGCAGGTGCGGATGATGGAGCAGCATCCGCCGCCGATCGCGCAGATCTACCCGGGGCGGGTGTTCCGCCGCGACAGCGACGCGACGCACACGCCGCAGTTCCACCAGATCGAGGGGCTCGCGGTCGACGTCGACATCACGCTCGCCGACCTCAAGGGCACGCTGCTGGCATTTGCGCGAGCGATCTTCGGCGACGAGCGCGACGTGCGCCTGCGCCCGCACTTCTTCCCGTTCACCGAGCCCAGCGTCGAGGTCGACGTCTCGTGCTTCCAGTGCGCGGGCACCGGTGTCCTGGCGGCCGCAGGGGGCGCCCGCTGCAACCTCTGCAAGGGGACCGGGTGGCTCGAGATCCTCGGCTCGGGCATGGTCGACCCGAACGTCCTCGCGCATGTCGCGCAGCACGGCTACGACCCCGAGGAGGTCCAGGGGTTCGCCTTCGGGATGGGCGTCGAGCGGATCGCGATGCTCAAGCACGGGGTGCCCGACCTGCGGCTCTTCTACGACAACGACGTCCGCTTCCTGCGGCAGTTCGGATGAGGTGAGCCCGTGCGCCTCCCGCTGAGCTGGCTCCACGAGTACGTCGTCCCCGACCTGACCGTCCGCGACCTCGCGACGCGCCTGGCGATGACCGGCACCGAGGTCGACCGCGTCCACGTGCACGGCGTCCCCGACACGGCGAACTTCGTCGTCGGCCGCGTGCTCACCGCCGAGCCGCACCCCGACGCCGACCGGCTGAAGGTCTGCACGGTCGACGTCGGCACGGGCGAGGACCAGCAGATCGTCTGCGGCGCCCCGAACGTCGCCGCCGGCCAGACCGTCGGCGTCGCGCGGCCGGGCGCCGTGATGCCCGACGGGACGAAGCTCGGCAAGGCGAAGCTGCGCGGGGTCGTCTCCCACGGCATGATCCTCGCCGAGGACGAGGTCGCGGCCGGGACCGGTCACGCGGGCACGATGGTGCTCGCCGGCGATCCGGCGCCGGGCACGCCGCTGTCCGACGTCCTGGCGATCCACGACGACGTGCTCGAGCTCGAGATCACGCCGAACCGGCCGGACTGCCTGGGCGTCTACGGCGTCGCGCGCGAGGTTCACGCCGTCACGGGCGCGCCGCTCGGGCCGCCGCCATGGAGCGAGGACCCGGGCGCCGGTGACGGCGTCCCCGCGGGGATCACCGTCACCGTGAAGGACCCGGACCTGTGCCCGCGCTTCACCGGCCGCGTGTTCGAGAACGTCACGATCGGCCCGTCGCCGCTGTGGCTGAAGGCGCGCCTGATGGCGGCCGGCCAGCGGCCGATCAGCAACGTCGTCGACATCACCAACTACACGATGCTGCTCACCGGGCATCCGC
>JBBQKR010000072.1:0-11361 GCA_038327125.1 Solirubrobacterales bacterium | reverse complement strand
CCCACCGCCTGCCGCGGGAGGGTTGAGCACAGCGGGGTGTGCCCAACCCTCACCGCGCGAAGCGAGCCGGCACGAGTGGAGGGTTGCTCACCTGAGCGTCGCGCTCAGGCGTCAGCCCGGCTGCCAGATGTACAAGGACGCGCGCTCCTCACCCTCGGCGCCGAGGTCGGCGACCGCCTCGGCGACGCCGGGGTAGTCCGGGTGGCCGTGGTCGTCGAAGACGACGAGGGCGCCGGGCGCGAGCGCCGGGCGCCAGGCGGCGACCTCGGCGAGCGTCGGCTCGCGCTCGTGCGAGCTGTCGATGAACAGCAGGTCCACCGCGCGCGCAGTTCCGGGGCCGCGCTCCCCCGGACCCTCGACGAACGTGATCCTCCGGCGCACGTCGTCGCCGGCCAGGTCGAGGTAGCGCTCGCGCTGCTCGCGGGCGACCGGGTCCCAGCTCTCGATCGTCCGCCGCGGATCGGCGATCGCCAGCGCGATCGTCGCCCACGCGGTCCCCGTGCCGAGCTCGACGACCGTCCGCCGCCCGGCAGCAGCCTGCAGCAGCACCTCGAGCTTCGCCGGCCGCAGCGCCGACTCCAGCGAGAACACGTCCTGATCGCGGCGCGCCAGCGAGCGCGCACGGACGACGAACCGCGCGACCGGCCACGGAAGCCGCCGGACGGCTTCGGCGGCGAAGCGGATCTCAGCGCGGGTGCTCACGAACCGGGTCACCCTGGCACAGCGGCGCTGGGTGATCGGCGACGTGCGGACGGACGCGAATGGCGCGCCCGGCGTCCGCTACCAGCGGTAATGGGCGAAGGCCTTGTTGGCCTGCGCCATGCGGTAAATGTCGTCCTTGCGCTTGTAGGCGCCGCCCTGCTGGCTCGTTGCGTCGAGCAGTTCCATCGCGAGCCGCTGCGCCATCGTCTTCTCACGGCGCTGGCGGGCGAACTCGACGAGCCAGCGCACGGCGAGCGTGCGGGCACGGCGAGCGGGAACCTCGACGGGCACCTGGTAGGTGGCGCCACCGACACGGCGGGAGCGCACTTCGAGCGCCGGGGTCAGCGACTTGATCGCTGCCTCGAGGGCCTCGACCGGGTCGTTCCCGGTCTTCTCGGAAAGGATTGCGAGCGCGTCGTAGACGATCGCTTCGGCGGTCGACTTCTTGCCGTCGAGCATCACCTTGTTGATGACCTGCTGGACGATCCGCGAGCGGTGGATCGGGTCCGGCTCGACCGGCCGGAGAGTTGCCGAGTTGCGACGCATTGCAGTTCCTAGCTCTTCTTGACGCCGTACTGGCTTCGGGCCTGCTTGCGGTCACTCACGCCGGCGGCGTCGAGCGTCCCGCGGACGACCTTGTAGCGCACGCCCGGCAGGTCCTTGACGCGACCGCCGCGGACGAGCACGACCGAGTGCTCCTGAAGGTTGTGCCCCTCGCCCGGAATGTAGGCGGTGACCTCCGCGCCGCCGGACAGGCGGACACGCGCGACCTTGAGCAGCGCCGAGTTCGGCTTCTTCGGCGTGTTGGTGTAGACGCGCGTGCAGACGCCGCGACGCTGGGGCGCGGCGACCTTCTTCTTGCGTCCCTTGCCGGTCTTCAGACCGGGCGTGGAGAGCTTCTTCGGCTTGGGCGTACGGCCCTTGCGGATGAGCTGGCTGGTCGTGGGCATGCGACGCAGAAGAGTAGCAGCGGTGGGGTTCCTACGCCGCGGCTGCAGCGACCAGTGCCAGGGCGTCGGCCGGGGTCGTGTACTCCAGGCCCTGGTCCTGGGCGACCGGCTCGTAGGTGACCTTCCCCGCGGCCACGTTCAGTCCCTTCATGAACCCCGGGTCGCTCGCGAGGGCGGCCTGCACGCCCTTGTCGGCGAGCTTGATGACATACGGCATGGTCGCGTTGGTGAGCGCCCAGGTGCTCGTGATCGGCACCGCGCCGGGCATGTTCGCCACGCAGTAGTGCGTGATCCCGTCCACCTCGTAGGTCGGATCGGTGTGCGTGGTGGCGTGACTCGTCTCGAAACACCCGCCCTGGTCGATCGAGACGTCGACGAGCACTGCGCCCTTCTTCATCAGCTTCAGCTGCTCGCGGTTGATGACGTGCGGCGCCTTGCCGCCCTTGACGAGCACCGCGCCGATGACGAGGTCGACGTCCGGGAGGTGCTGCTCGATCTCCAGGGTCGAGGCGTAGCAGGTGGACGCCAGCCAGTTCATCTGGTGCTCGAGCTCACGCAGGCGATCGATGTTGCGGTCGTAGATGTAGACCTCGGCGCCCATGCCGAGCGCGATCTGGGCGGCGTTCTGACCGACGACGCCACCGCCGATCACCATCACGCGTCCCGCCGCGACGCCCGGCACGCCGCCGAGCAGCAGCCCGCGGCCGCCGAGCGGCTTCTCGAGCATGAACGCGCCCGCCTGCGTGGCGATCTTGCCGGCGATCTCGCTCATCGGCGCCAGCAGCGGCAGCCGTCCCTGGGAGTCCTCGACCGTCTCGTAGGCGATGCAGGTCGCGCCGGAGCCGACGAGGCCCTGCGTCTGCTCGGCGTCGGGCGCGAGGTGCAGGTAGGTGAAGAGCAGCTGGCCGGAGCGCAGGCGGCCGATCTCGACCGGCTGGGGCTCCTTGACCTTCACGATCATGTCGGCGGCGGCGAACACCGCGTCGGCGTCCGGCAGGATCTCGGCGCCCTGAGCGGCGTAGTCGGCGTCGCTGACCGCCGATCCCTCCCCCGCGCCCTGCTGGACGACGACCTGATGTCCGTGCTGCGCCAGCTCGCGCACCCCGGACGGGGTCATCGCGACGCGGTACTCATCGGTCTTGATCTCGGTGGGCACGCCGACCTTCATGTGCTGACCTCTCAGTCTCCGGGCGGATGGGTTGTCGCGGTCTGGACGAGCTCGCTCCCGCGCAGCGCGAGCCAGAACTCGATCCGGTCACGCGCCGATGACAGGTCGCGGCCGGTCAGCTCCTCGACCCTGCGGATCCGGTAGCGCAGCGTGTGACGGTGGCAGTAGAGGCGGCGCGCGGCGGCCTCCCACTGGCCGTTGCACTCGATGAAGGCCTCGAGCGAGCGCATCAGCTCGCCGCCGTACTGACCCTCGCCGTTCTCGATCGGGCCGAGCAGCGAGTCGCAGTAGAGGCGCAGCGCGTCGGTGTCCTGAAGCGACAGCAGCAGGCGGAACGAGCCCAGGTCGCGATAGGTGGCGAGCTCGGGGGCCGGCGGCGGCTTGCCGTTGCCGTTGAGGCCCGGGCCCGAGCCGCCGTGCTCGTCGCGCGTGAGCTCGCGCGCCTCGAGCGCGAACCGCGCCTCGTGCCAGCTCTCGCGCACGCGCCCGGCGGGGACCGCGCGACCGGCGCCAGCGCCGGCGACCGCTCCCGTCTGCTCGGCGACGCGGGCCGCGATCCGCCCGGCGACCTCGACGAGCTCGTCGTCGAGAAAGCCGGGCAGCACGGCGCCGGCGAAGCGCCCGTGCTGGGCGACGAGCCCGCTGACCGCCTCGGCGCGCAGCGCCTCGCCGAGCGCCGCCTCGACGGCATCGCCATTGCGCTCGGTCGGGGCCAGGACGAGCGTCGTGACGCGACCGCCCAGCCCGAACGGCTCCAGGCGCCGGGTCAGCTCCGGTCCGGCGAGCTCTCCGGCGACCGCCGCGGACAGGACGTCCCCGGCCAGGCGGCGCTCGGTGCTGTCGGCCACGCGCCGGCGCAGCAGCTCGAGCGCGATCACCGTGACGGCCTGGTGCAGGATCAGGCGGTCGATCTCGGCCAGCCCGCCGGTGTCCTTGGCGGCGATCAGCCAAGCCTGGGGCAGTCCGCCCTCCGGGCCGTCGGGCGAGCCGACCGGCAGCGCGAGCGCGCGGGTGCTGAGATCGGGGTACGCCGGGACGAAGCCGCGTGTCTCGCCGCGCCGCCCGCGATCACGCAGCTCGTCGCCGAGCGCCGTGACCGCGTCGGGCTCGAGCGCACGGCGGAACGCGTGCATCGCCTCGAGCTCACCGCGACCGTCGAAGACCAGCGCGGGGCCGCCGACGAGCGCGGCGATCGCCGCGACGATCGCGTCGAGCCCGCGTTCGCTGAGGACGATGCCCTGAAGGCGCTCCTGGGCGGCGATCGAGCGCCGCAGCAGCGCGTACTGCTCGTTGACGAGCCGCGAGAACGCGCGCTCGGTGACCGCGATGAACGGCGTTTCGTACGGCACCTCGAACAGCGGGAAGCCCCGCGCCCTGGCGGCGTCGACGGCGGCCTTGGGAACCTTTGCGTGCGCGAACCCCGTGCCGTAGCCCAGGCCCGCGAGCCCGTGGTCGGCGAGCCGGCCGATGTACTCGCGCTGCGCCTTGGCGCTGTCCAGCGCCATGCCCGTGGTCAGCAGCAGCTCGCCGCCGGAGAGGAAGGGTGTCGGGTCGTCAAGCTCGGAGATGTGGACCCAGCGCACAGGCGCGTCGAGGCCGTCGTCACCCGCGAGGAGCTGGACATCGAGGTCGGTGAGGACGTCCCGGACGGTGAGCATCGGCGGCGACGCGCCGGCGCGTCAGTGACTCCCCATGCGTCGTGAGGCCTCTTCGAGCACGGGCCGCAGCACGGCCTCGATCTCCTCGAACTGCTCCGGGCCCGCGATCAGCGGCGGGGCGAACTGGATGACCGGGTCGCCGCGATCGTCAGCACGGCAGATCAGGCCGCGGCGGAAGAGCTCACCGCTGAGGTAGCCGCGCAGCAGCGTCTCGGCCTCCTCGTCGCCGAAGGTCTCCTTCGTCTCGCGGTCCTTGACGAGCTCGATCGCGTGGAAGAAGCCGGCGCCGCGCACGTCGCCGACGATCGGGATGTCACGCAGCGACTCGAGCATCGCGCGCAGGTGCGGCTCGTTCTCGCGGACGTTCTCGAGCACGCCCTCCTCCTCGAAGGCGGCGATGTTCGCCAGCGCGACGGCGGCGGCCATCGGGTGCCCCCCGAACGTGAAGCCGTGGACGAACGAGTTGGACCCATCGAGAAACGGCTCCATCACGCGATCGGACGCGATCATCGCGCCCATCGGCGCGTACGACGATGTCAGTCCCTTGGCGGTCGTGATGATGTCGGGCTGGTAGTCGTAGCGCTGGGCACCGAACCACGTGCCGAGCCGGCCCCACGAGCAGATGACCTCGTCGGAGATCAGCAGCACGTTGTACTGATCGCAGATCTCGCGCACGCGCTGCCAGTAGCCCTCAGGCGGGGTGAAGCAGCCCCCGGCGTTCTGGACCGGCTCCATGATCACGGCGGCGACCGTGTCGGGGCCCTCGAACTCGATGCGCGCAGCGACCGCCTCGGCGAGGTTCTCGACCCCGTAGCCGGGGGCGAGCCGATAGAGGTTCGTGTTCGCGACGTGGCAGCCGCCCGGCGTGAACGGCTCGAACGGCTGGCGCAGGTCGGTGACCCCGGTGGCGCTGAGCGCTCCGAGCGTGGTGCCGTGGTAGGCGATCTCACGCGCGATGAACTTCGTCTTGTTCGGGTTGCCGGTGAGCTTGTGGTACTGGCGCACGACCTTCAGCGCCGTTTCGACCGCCTCGCCCCCGCCGGATGTGAAGAAGACGCGGTTGAGGTCGCCGGGCGCCAGCGAGGCGACCTTCGCCGCCAGCTCGATCGCGCGCGGGTGCGCGTAGGACCAGGTCGTGAAGAAGCCGAGCTCCTTGGCCTGGTCGGCACCGGCCTGGGCGATGTCGGCGCGTCCGTGGCCGATGTTCACGCAGAACAGGGCGCTGAGCGCGTCGAGGTAGCGGTTGCCGTGCTCGTCCCAGACGTAGCACCCGTCGCCGCGGACGATCACCGGCACCTCGGCGCCGCGGTCGTACGCGCCCATGCGGCTGAAGTGCAGCCAGAGGTGGCGCTTGGCCAGCTCCTGGTAGTCGATCGCCGCCGTTGTGGACGTCTCAGCCGACATCAGACCCTCGCTGTTCTCCACTTCGTCAGATCGGTTGGTCGATCTGGACAACTTCTACACGGAGCGTATCCGGGTAGAACGGGACGCGGCGCAGCACGCGCCGCGCCGCCGTTGTCCGCGGTGGAGTACGCGGAGGCTCAGGCGACGGCCGGCGCACGACCGGGAGCGACGCCGAGAGCGGCGCGCGGGGCCGGTGTCAGCGCGGAGGCGCCGATCACGAGCAGGAACGCGAGGCCCTGCAGGGCGATGCCGACCGGATCGCCGGGCAGCGGATCGCCGAAGACGAGGATCCCGCCGGAGATGCAGCACACGCTCATCGCGGTGCCGGTGAGGGCGATGACGGTGACCGCCTCGCCGTCCTGCAGGCTGCGGGCGGAGGCGTAGAAGGCAGCGGCTGAAGCGAGCACGGCGACGAGTGTCCAGGGACTGATGACGGCCAGCACGCCGTGGTGTGAGACGAGACCGGAGAGCGCCTTCACCGAGACGTTGCAGACGCCGAAGAGGACGCCCGAGGCGATCGCCAGGGCGACACCGTGGTGCTCGGCGCGGGCGCCGGCGGCGTGCGGGCCGACGATCAGGAGGGCACCGATACCGAGCAGCGCGGCCTCGAAGCCGATCATCGGGGCGAGCGAGTAGGAGGATTGCGCGCCCGTCTGCGCGGGCATCGTGACGGCGAGCAGCACGAGCCCGGCGGCGGTCAGGCCCAGGCCCCACCACTGACGGCGGCCGACCTCGAAACCGAAGATCCGATCGGCCATCACCGCGATCAGCGCAACACCGCCGGCGAGCACCGCCTGGACGAGCGACATCGGCGCGAGCGAGAGCGCGGCGACGTGCATCAGCCAGGCCAGGCCGCCGACGCCCATGCCGATCGCAAACCACTTCGAGGACCAGAGCGCCCCAGCCGTGTGGATCGGGCGGCGGATGTCGACCGAGGGCGCCTCGCAAGCACCGCGGTGCTTGAGGAAGAAGGCGACGTTGCTGCCGACAGCACAGAGCAGCGCGAAGAGAATTCCAATCTGGAGCATCATGCCTTGAGGTGTTGTGGACCGGTGCGGTGGTGAGGGCCGGCGACTCTCCGTGTCATCGGCACCCGTACCTGCGGGGTTGACCGATCCGCACGTCATAGGGTACTCCGAGGCACCCCTCCTGTTGCGCCAGCAGGCCCATGATTCCGCAAAACCCCTGCAAACCGTTGCTCCTCGTGGATGTCGACGGCGTCATCTCGCTGTTCGGCTTTGCGTCCAGCACCCGTCCATCGGGAACGTGGCTGATCGTGGACGGCGCTCCACACCTGATTTCGTCCACCGCCGCCGAGCACCTGCATGCGCTTGGGCACGACTTCGACCTCGTCTGGTGCACGGGCTGGGAGGAGAAGGCGAACGAGTACCTGCCGGGGATGCTCGGGCTGCCCGGCGAGCTGCCGTTCCTCAGCTTCGACGCCAGTCCGGGGCGCGCCCACGCGCACTGGAAGCTGGCGGCGATCGACGCCTACGCAGGGCCGGATCGCGCCGTGGCGTGGATCGACGACGCGCTCAACGACGGGTGTCACGCGTGGGCGACGGTACGGGGCGGGCCGACGCTGCTGGTCCAGACGCTGCCGCACGAGGGGCTCGGCGAAGCGCACGTAGCGCAGCTCAGGGGCTGGGCGCGCGGGCTCTGATCGCGATCGGTCGCGATGGTCCCGCAGGCCGCCAGCGTCACTGGTCGGGCGGGCAGCGGTGACACCGTGCCCGCCTCGGCGCGATCGCCGATCCATGATCGGTGGCGTCTGGTCCCGCTGAGCGGGACCCATCTCTACCGATCGACTTTGATGCCGATCAGGAGCGCCATCTCGAGCCATTTCCAGTAGCAGTCGACGTGCTCGAAGCCGATCTCGCGCAGCCAGACGAGCTGGCGCTCGACATCGAGCAGGCGGTCTGATGGATCCTCGTGCTCGAGCGGCTCGTCGATCGCCGCGAAGAACGCGTGATGCAGGCGGAGCGTGGGTGACGCGACGTGCTCGAAGTTGGCGAAGATGCCGCCCGGTTCGAGGAGGTCGAAGACCTCGGCGAACAGCGCGCGCTTGCGCTCGTGCTCGAGGTGATGGATCGCCATCGACGAGACGACGGCATCGAAGTGCCCGAGCGCCGGCAACGGCTCGGCGAGGTTGTGCTCGACGATCTCGACGCCAGCCTCGCCGGCGAACCGCGTCCGCGCCGCGTCCGCGCGGCACCTGCTCCAGCAGCACACTCTCCCCCTCTGCACGCCGCCGAAAACATCCCCGGATCGGTCGGGGTTGGTCCCGCTCAGCGGGACCAGACGCCACCGATCACCGATCGTCGGCCGCGAGCGGTCGCGCCGAGGCGGGCAGTCTGCGCCGTGTCCGGGGAAGTCCGTGCGATCGCCTGGAAGGCGATCGTCACGCCCCGGGCACGGTGACAGCGCTGCCCGCCCGACCACTCACGTCAGCGGCCGGGCGGGAACAGCGAGCGATTACTTCGACGAGTCGTCAGCCGGCAGATCGAGCTCGGCGAGCTCTTCCGCGAAGCCGGTCTCGGCGGGACCGCCGGCGCCGATCTCCTCGAGCGCCGAGAGGTCCTGCTCGAATCCGGCGCCCAGGCCGGAGCCGAAGTCGTCCTCGGCGAGGCCGAGCTCGGCGGCGAGGTCGTCCGAGTCCAGCAGCGCGACGTCGTCGGCGCGCGGCAGCGGCTCGGTCGGCTCGATCTCGATGCGGCGGTAGCGCTTGAGGCCCGTCGCGGCCGGGATCAGCTTGCCGATGATGACGTTCTCCTTGAGGCCCGCGAGCGAGTCCTTCTTGCCCTCGAGCGCGGCGTCGGTCAGCACCTTCGTCGTCTCCTGGAAGGAGGCGGCCGAGAGGAAGGAGTCGGTGTTCAGCGACGCCTTCGTGATGCCGAGGATGACCTCCTCGAACTGCGCGGTCTCACCCTTGGCCTTCTTCACGACCTCGTTCTCACGCGCAAAGTCGTGGCGATCGACGAGCGCGCCCGGCAGGTAGTCGGTGTCGCCCTTCTGATCCACGCGGACCTTCTTCATCATCTGGCGGACGATCAGCTCGATGTGCTTGTCGTCGATGTCGACGCCCTGGGACTTGTAGACCTTCTGCACCTCGGCGACGAAGTACTGCTCGGTCTCCGTGCGTCCGCGCAGCGACAACAGGTCGTGCGGGTAGAGCGAGCCCTCGTTGAGCTGCGTGCCCTGGTCGACCTTCTGCCCGCTCTCGACGTAGATGCGGGTGCGCCGCGGGAACGCCGTGCGGTGCTCCTCGCCGGCATCGTCGGTGATGACGACCGTGAGGTTCTTCTCGGTCTCCTCGATCGACACCTTGCCTGACTCGGCGGCCATCTCCGCCAGGCCCTTCGGCTTGCGGGCCTCGAACAGCTCGACGACGCGTGGCAGGCCGTGCGTGATGTCCGCGCCGGCGACGCCGCCGGTGTGGAACGTGCGCATGGTCAGCTGCGTGCCCGGCTCACCGATCGACTGTGCCGCGATGATGCCGACGGCGTCGCCGATCTGCGCAAGCTGGCCCGTCGCAAGCGCGCGGCCGTAGCACGCCTGGCACACCCCGATCGGGGCGCGGCACTTGAGCGTGGAGCGAACGGGGATCTGTGCCTCGCCGGGCAGGTTGTCGGCGCTCTCGACGAGCTCGGCGAGCTCGCCGCGGTCGATTTCGTTGCCGGCCTCGACGAGCACGCGGCCGCGCTTGGTCTTGACTTCCTTCGCAGCGACGCGCCCGACGAGGTTCGGGTTCGGCTCGCCCTGCGCGTTGATCACCGGGAGCGTGATGAACTCGTCGGTGCCGCAGTCGAGCTCGCGGATGATCACGTCCTGCGAGACGTCCACCAGGCGGCGGGTGAGGTACCCGGAGTCCGCCGTACGCAGCGCGGTGTCCGCGAGGCCCTTGCGTGCACCGTGGGTCGAGATGAAGTACTCGAGAACCGTCAGGCCCTCCATGAAGTTGGCCTTGATCGGGCGCTCGATGATCTCGCCCTTCGGGTTGGCCATCAGGCCGCGCATCCCGGCGAGCTGGCGGATCTGCTTGAACGATCCACGGGCGCCGGAGTTGGCCATCATGAAGATGGGGTTGAGCTCGTCGAAGTTCGCCTCCATGGCCTCGGCGACCTCATCGGTCGCCTCGGTCCACTTGTCGACGACCGCTTCGTGACGCTCCTGCTGCGTGATCAGGCCATCGTCGTACTGGCCCTGGATCTCAGCGACCTCACCCTCGTACTTCGCGAGGATCTCGCCCTTGTTCGGCGGGATGATCACGTCGTTCTTGGAGATCGTGATGCCGGCGAGCGTCGCGTAGCGGAACCCGAGGTCCTTGAACGCGTCGAGCACCTGCGACACCGCGGGCGCACCGAACTGCTGCACCAGCGCGTCGATCACGCGGACGGTGTCGCGCTTGCGCACCGACTGGTTGACGAACGGGTAGGTCTCCTCGTCGAACGTGTCGCCGAGCGACTCCTGCAGCGCCCGCTCGATGCGGTCGTTATAGATGATGCGCCCGACCGTCGTGAGGACGTGCCCGCCCTCGCGACCCGTCGGCCGGTACTCGGCGAGGTCCTGGAGCCTGACGATCCCGGACTCGTACGAGAGCTCGGCCTCCTGCGCGGTGCCGAACACGTGCGGGCGCGGCTCGCTCTTGGGCCAGGTGTCGTTCTTCAGCGTCTCCTGCCGGGCCGCGAGCTCCTCGGCGTCGGGGCCGTAGGTCAGGTAGTAGGCGCCGAGCACCATGTCCTGCGTCGGCGTCGCGAGCGGAGCTCCGTGTGCCGGCGAGAGGATGTTGTTCGACGAGAGCATCAGGATCCGCGCTTCCGCCTGCGCCTCGGCGCTGAGCGGGACGTGGACGGCCATCTGGTCGCCGTCGAAGTCGGCGTTGAACGCGTGGCAGACGAGCGGGTGGACCTGGATCGCCTTGCCCTCGACGAGCACCGGCTCGAACGCCTGGATGCCCAGACGGTGGAGCGTCGGTGCGCGGTTGAGCAGCACCGGGTGCTCGTGGATGACGTCCTCGAGCACGTCCCAGACCTCGGGGATCATCGAGTCGACCATCTTCTTGGCCGCCTTGATGTTCTGCGCGCTCTTGCGCTCGACGAGCTGGGCCATGATGAACGGCTTGAACAGCTCGAGTGCCATCAGCTTCGGCAGCCCGCACTGGTGGAGCTTGAGGTACGGCCCGGCGACGATCACCGAGCGGCCCGAGTAGTCCACGCGCTTGCCGAGCAGGTTCTGGCGGAACCGGCCCTGCTTGCCCTTGAGCATGTCCGAGAGCGACTTCAGCGGGCGGTTGCCCGGGCCCGTCACGGGCCGGCCGCGGCGACCGTTGTCGAACAGTGCGTCGACGGCCTCCTGCAGCATGCGCTTCTCGTTGTTGACGATGATCTCCGGCGCGCCGAGGTCGAGCAGCCGCTTGAGGCGGTTGTTGCGGTTGATGACGCGGCGGTAGAGGTCGTTGAGGTCGGACGTCGCGAAGCGG
>JBBQKR010000071.1:0-11673 GCA_038327125.1 Solirubrobacterales bacterium | reverse complement strand
TGGACGGCGACCCCGCGCTCGCGGCACAGCGCGTCGATTGCATCGTCCGTCGCCTCGACGCTTGTCGCCACGACGATCTCGTCGACCAACGCCGCACCCGAAAGGCGCTGCAGCAGGAGCCACAGCAGCGGCTCGCCGCCGACGTCGGCGAGGACCTTGCCCGGCAGCCGCGTCGAGGTGGTTCGGGCCTGGACGACGGCGCGGGTGGTCATGGCCTCACGAGAATGCTTCCGTCCACCCGTCACACCAGTGGGAACCGGCCGTGAAGTGATCTCTGCAGGATCGAGCACACCGCACGCGCGCCCGACGGTACCGGCGCGAGCCGAGGCACGTAGTGATCATGGTCGTAGGTCGTCCGTGCGATCTCGTCGTAGAGATTGCTCGCGAGGAGCGGAGCCGCATAGTCCTGCTTGAACGTGAAGACCTGTGAATCTGAAACGTGCTGGTAAGGCCGCCGTTGGGGGTGGTCGGGCAGGAAGTCCCCGATGACGAGGTGACCGCCATCTCGGACGAGCGCGTCCATCGCCGTGTACGCAGAGAACAGGTCGGCGCGGTCGATCCAGCACAGGACGAAGTTGACGATGACGAGGTCGAACTGCTCCTCGATCGGCGGATCGGCAAGCGTGCCGTGCAGGAGCTCGAGCGACGGAAATCGCCTGCGTCCGTCAGCCAGCGCCTTCTCGCTTGGATCGACTCCTACGCACCTGACGCCGAGTTCCGCGGCGAGGTGGCCCAGTCGCCAGCCGTTCGAGCAGCCGAGCTCAAGCACCGAAGCGATCGGCTCGTCTGGCTTGAGCTGCGAAATGAGCTGGAGCGGGACATCGACGGAGCCCTTGGCTTCCAGCGCGACAGCGTTACGCGCGAACCATGCATCACCTTCGCTGTCGAGAAACACGTCTTGCTGCGAGGTCATCCATCCTCCCGAGGCTCCTCCGGAGCTCCCTACTCGAACCCAGCCGACGGCGAAGCTTCTCACGTCGGTCAGCGCGCCGGCCCGGGTGTCTATGGTTGCCCCAGATGGGTCCGAGCGTGCGAAGCGAGCAACCCGTGTGCGCGGGCAAGGGTTTGAAGGTCTTTAGTACGCCGCACGGTGACCTCAGCGATGGGAACGCCGTGGCTCCCGAGGCAGAGTCGGGGACTCTGTTGGGGCTGCCCAGAGGACGCCTCCTTGACGATCACCTCGAGCTTGAGGATCGCGAGGTGATCGATGCGGCGGCGCTTTCGCGGCTTGACCGCTGGCGCCGTGCGCGTGAGCCGTCGCTGACGGTGGACGGCGTCTCGTTGGTGGAGATCTTTGAAGCGGACCTGCTGGCGGATGTGTTCCTCCGGACAGTGCGTTCCGTGCTCGGCCTTGAGATCGTTGCCTCGCGTCGGCGATCAACGAGCGTCATGCTCTCAGGGGTCGATTCCGACTTCGCCCAGTGCGTAAAGGCCGTCTTCGCCGACGCCGGGCGTTGCGCGGTCGAGTGCGACGGCGACGCGGTGGGCGCGGGGACCGAGTTTCTGGGCGCGACCCCGGCGGCGGCCAGCCCCAAGTCATGGATCGCCGCGGCGCGGAGGGTGCTGGCCGTTTCGGGGATCGTGGGACTCCCGCGTGGCACGGTGTTCGTGATGCCCTACTGGAACCTCGTACCGGTGCTGCGAGAGCTGAGCGAGCGAGGGCACCCGCCAGTCCTGGATCCGCTCTCCCTCTCGTCGGCGGAGCTCCGACGAGCTGCAGGTGGCGGTATCCGCGGAGGGTGGACATCGCTCCCCGGACGTCGTCTGAACGCGCGATCGACGCGCCAGGTCGGCAAGGCAATGGGTGCGGCGAGGGCCGCGCGCATTGGCTGGGACGATCCGCTTGATGAGCTCCTCGATCAGCGCGCACTGTGGCTGCTCGAACAGCGATCCGGTGAGAGTCTCGCCGCCGTGCACTCCTTCGAGGCGTCGCTGCACCGAGGGAGGATCAAGGCCGTCGTCCTCCCGTTCGACAGCCCGACCCCGGCGCGCGTCGTGAGCATGGCAGCGCGCCGCGCCGGAGTCCCGGTCGTAGTTGTTCAGCATGGGTTCGTCGGTGATCAGGGCGACCCGGACAAGACTCGCGCCGACGCGCTCGCAGTCTGGTCGGACCGCGACGCCGCCAGCGCGTCCAAACGCCGTGCCCCACCGCTTGGTGTCGCGGTGACCGGCAACCCAGGCGCCCTGGCGGCGCTCAAGCGTGCGCCGTTCGCTGGACGGGGCTCAATCTTGGTGTTGGTCGAGTACCCGTGCCGCTACTCGACCACGGTTCCGGCGCGTGTATCGATCGATCACGTTCGCGCCGCGCTCCAAGGAATCGCCGACACCAACCTCGGACTGCCGGTCGTCATCCGGCCGCACCCGGCAGACCGCGAGCCGGACGTCTACCTCCGGCTCGCTGAGGCTTGGCCGCATCTGAACGTGAGCGTCGACGTCCACCACAGCATCGAGGATCTGATCGCCGCCTCGGCGCTCTGCGTCGGGGCGACTTCGACGGCGACGCTCCAAGCCGCAGCTGCGGGCGTTCCCGTCATCATGCTGAACGTCACGGGCCGGCCGGCCCCGTGGCCGCTCGGGGGCCAAGGTTCGGTGCCGGCCGCGGGCGACGCCGAGACTCTCGGGCAAATGCTTCCCGGGGCGACGGCGTCGGCCGCCTGCGCTGAGGATGTGCACCAGGCGCTTGGTCTGTGCGCTGATGCGGCCCGGCGCGTGGCAGACCTAGTCGAGCGCGTGAGTGCGGTCCGGGCCTCGCGATAGGTCCGGATCGCTCGGCCTCCCGAGCTGCGAGCCGAGAGGCAGCGATCGGACGAGCCCGGCCAGCCGCTCACCGTAGGTCAGGTCATCGAAGTAGAGCCAACGCTGTATCTGCTCGCGAATCGCGACGCCGCCCGGTGCGCGGAGCATTTCGACAAACCGCGAGCCGAGGTCCTCCACATGATCGACCCGCGAGAACCCGCTGACCTCGTCGACGCCTTCGAAGTGCGCGAACTGGGCGATGACGCTCGGGGGCAGCGCGTGGACTTCGTCGTCGTAGGCCAGGAGCAGAACAGGGCGATCCAGGATCGCCGCTTCGACCACCATCGTCGACAGCGGACAGATCACCAACCGGGCATGACCCACCAGTCCCGGGTAGTAGTCGAGCGCGGGCAGGAACTCGTCGGTCCCGACGTATTCGCCCGCAGCCGCCTGGTACTGGTCTCGGACCTGTGCGTCGATGGTGACATGCCGGAAGTCTCCTTCTCGGACGAAGTCATCACGAAGCCGCGGGTGTCGCCACGGATGCGGCCGGTAGACGATCCTGAGCGCGTCGATGTCCGCTGCGGTCAGCGCCTCGTCGAGTTCCTGCAGGGCTGACCGTTCATCGAACGCGACCGCGCAGCCGGCGAACAACACGTATGGGAACGGATACGGGGCGGGTGTGTGTTCGCTGTCGAAGTCGAAGTACCCCTGGAAGGTCGGGACACCGATCGGGAATACCCTGCTTGGCGGGAAGCCGTGGATCAGCACGGCATGCTCGGCGCTCTGCGGACCCCACACCGCGATGTAGTCGGGGAGCGTCGGGAACGCCATCTTGCTCGAGACATTGTCCCAGCCGTTGACCAGGACGAGGCTTGGGATCTTCAGCGCGCGGGCTTCACGGGCAAGGTCCAGGACAAGAGCGTCTGTGCCGGCAGTCGGCGCGATGACGAGGTCAGGTTCGATGGCCCTTAGCAGGTCCCGCAGCTCATGGTTGGGGCCCAGGCGTCGCAGGTCGATCGCGGCCTTGAGTGATCTGATGCCTGGGAGCGCCAGCACCTGGGCCACCCGGCGATCGCGTGCCGGCATGTCGCGAACGCGAATCGCCATCGACGACGACCGACGGCGATTGACGGCCATGCGCAAGTGACGAAACCGGTCGTACAGATCGCTGCGGCGAGGGTCGTTGTGAACCGTGCCCCGGAAGCCAGTCTGGCGTCGGATCTCGTCGATCCCGGCAAGCGTGTCGCTCCCGAGCCAGACGAGTTCGTGCTCCGTCGCGAGCTCCGCCAGGGCGCCACTGGTGACGAAGCTTCGGACGTACAGATCGTCCGCGATCAACACCGCAATTCGCAAGGCCGCCTCAGAACCTGAGACCGGTACGGTCGCCGAAGTCGCTTGCTAGTTTCATCTGCAGGTGCCTCGCGTCAGCGTACTCATCGCCGCGTACAACTCGGGCGAGTTCCTGCGTCAGACCCTCGATTCGGTCTTTGCGCAGACGTATGACGACTGGGAGGTGGTCCTTGCAGACGATGCGTCGACGGACGACACGGTTGCGATCGCGAGCTCGTTTGGTCGGCGCGTTCGCGTAGTCCGGCGAACGACGAACTCGGGACGACCCTCCGTTACGCGCGCTTCGGCTCTTGAGCACGCGGAGGGAGAGCTGATCGCGTTCTTGGACGCGGACGACTGGTGGCTGCCCGAGTATCTCGAGCGGATGACAGCGGTCCTTGATCGCGCGCGCGCTCACGATCTGCGAGTTGCTGTAGCCGCCTGTGACGCATGGATGATGCTGCCCGACGGCCATATCGCTCAGCGGACCTACGCGGACGAGGCAGGGGTACCCGAGAACCTCACACTCGATCGGATGCTGCGCGGGAATCCGATCTATACGAGCGCACTTGTCTCAAAGGCTGTGATCGACCAGGCAGGGGGGCTGGCGACCGAACTCACCGGGACTGACGACTACGACTTGTGGATACGGATTCTCGAACTCGGCCACCGGATCGTCGCCACTCGGGAGGCCTTGGCGGTCTATCGCCTCCGATCGACATCGCTCTCGGCAGACACGAGTTCGATGGCGCTCAACATCGCTGACGTCTACCGGCGAGCACTGGCTCGGGGCAGGCTCAACACGCGTCAGCGACGAGCTGCGGCACGGCAACTGCGCCTGCAGTTGGCTCTTGCCCAGTTTGAGCGACTTGCCGCGCAGCGACGCGGCGGAGCGATTCCCGTCGGCGATGCCCTGCGGTCGCTACCGCTCTTTGCTCGTGTCGGCATTGAGCGGGCAGGACAGATTCCTCGTGCGGTGGGTGAGATGTTCGGAGATCGAAGGCCGTTCGCCGGAACCCTCAGCGAGGACACCAGCCTCCGTTCATGACCCGGCGGCGATGAGCGCGTCGAGCGCCTGCTGAGGACCGAAGCGCCGCGCGAGCTCGTCCGCGCCGGCGGGCGCCGCGGACTGCGACTCTGCGATCGCGGCCTCAAGTCCCGCGGGGCTCGAGTAGGGGAGAACCGGCAGGCCCGCGAAGTCCGGCGACCAGATCGGCCGCCGCACGATCACCGGCAGCCCGCGGGCGAGTGCCTCGACGATGACCGTCGGCTGTCCCTCGGTCCCGGTCGACGGAACGACGAGAGCGTCGATCTCGTCGAAGAACGGGTCGATGTCGCGGACGTGTCCACGGAGGATCACGCGGTCGATCAGGCCGAGCGCGTCGATGCGCGACCGCAGACGCGCGACGTAGCCGGCGTCCTGCTCGTCACCGACGATGATCAGCTGCGACCACGCCGACGGTGACGCCGCAAGCTCCTCGACCAGGTCGAGCGCGCCCTTGTCGGCGATCAGGCGGCCGAGGAACCCGAGAGCCGGGGGCGCGTCGTCCGGCCGCGCGCGGTTGCGCGGCGGCGCGTGGAAGGCCCGCGGGTCGAGGAAGTTGTTGAGGCGGCCGATCGGGACGCCGGGAACAGCGGCGCGGTAGGTCGCCGCCGTGTTCTCGCCGATCGCGACGAGGCGCCTGGAGCGCTTGAAGACGAGCCGCGCACTGGCGCGCCTGGCGGTGTCCTGCTCGAGCAGCAGGTTCACGATCGGCGGCTCCCCGCGGACCGTCAGAGCCGCGAGTGCGAGGTAGGCCTGGGCGAGCGCCGTCGTCCCGACGACCAGCCCGCCCTGGCCGGCGGCGTCCTTGAGGATTCGCCCGAGCGCATGGACGGCCGGGGGCATCCGCGGGACGGCGCCGGGCGCCAGCGGCGGGAACGGGGTGGCATGGAGCGGGATCGACGCCTCCGCACAGCGCTCAGCCAGCGCACTCTCGCCGGGGCAGACGATCAACGGCCTCCACGCCCCCGCGTGCTCGCGAAGCATCCAGCCGGCGAGCCGCAGACAGAAGAGCTCGGCGCCGCCCAGGATGGGGGCGTCGTCGATGAACAGGATCGGCCGCTCGATGCGCGCGAGATTACATAGGGTCAGCGGCGATGGAACCCGGACGGATCCTCCTCACCGGCGCCCGCGGCTTCGTCGGTGGGCACGTCGCGGATCGCGCGCAGCTGCAGGGGCCCACCGTGATCGCGGCCGACGGGGACCTGCGTGACGCCGCCGTGGCCCACGCCGCAGTCGAAGCGGCCGCGCCCGACGCCGTCATCCACCTCGCCGGACGCAGGCCGTCACCGGCGTTCGATCGCTGGGCCGTGCTCGAGGACGAGATCGCGATGGCCGGAAACCTGCTGCGTGCGCTCGGCGACGTCGCGCCGGGCGCGGCGATGCTCGTCGCCGGCAGCGCCGCGCAATACGGGCGCGGCACGCCGGAGCCGCTGAACGAGTCCGCCGAGCTGAGGCCGCTCTCGCCCTACGGCGTGGTCAAGACGGCCGTCGAGACGGCGTGCACCGCGGGGGCGATGCGCGGCGACGTGCGCGTGATCTGGGCGCGCACCTTCAACTGCCTGGGGCCGCGGCAGCAGCTCGACACCCCAGCGGCCGACTGGGCGCGCCAGGTCGCGCAGGCCGAGGCGGCCGGCGGCGGCGTCATCCGCACCGGCAGCCTGGGCGTCGTGCGCGACTTCCTCGACGTGCGCGACGTCGCCGACGCCTACCTCGCGCTGATCGCCAGCGACTTCGGCGGCGTCGTCAACGTGGGATCCGGCACCCCGACGCGGCTGGAGGATCTGGCGCAGCTGTTCGCGGCCGGTGCCCAGGTCGACGTCACGATCGAGCCCGACCCGGCGCTCGAGCGCGCCGACGACCCGCCGCACGTCGTCGCCGACGTCGGTCTGCTGCACTCCGTCACGTCGTGGAGGCCGTCGCTGACGCTCGAGCAGAGCGTCGCGGACATGCTCGAGGAGGCACGGTAGATGCGCGCGATCGTCATGGCCGGAGGGGTGGGAAGCCGGCTCGGGCCGCTCACGACGGTGCTTCCCAAGCCGCTGATGCCGCTGACCGACCGGCCGATCATCGACGTCGTGCTGCGCCAGCTCCAGGCGGCGGGCGCCGAGCACATCTCGATCTCCGTCGGCCATCTCGGCGGGCTGATCGAGACGTGGGTCAGTCACGAGTCCGGCTACGACGTCCCGATCGCCTTCGTCTACGAGACCTCACCGCTCGGGACGGCCGGGGCGCTGAAGAACGTCGAGAGCCCGCAGGGGACGTTCCTCGCGATGAACGGCGACATCCTCACGACGCTCCCGTTCCAGGATCTCGTCACCGCACATGAGGGATCGGGCGCGGTCGCGACGGTCGCCGTCAAGATCCGCGACGTGCCGGTCGACTACGGCGTCGTCCACACCGACGCTGCCGGGCACGTCACGCGCCTGGAGGAGAAGCCGGTCCTCACCTACACGGTCAGCATGGGCATCTATGCCTTCGACCCGCGGATCATCGACCTGATCGAGCCCGGCGAGCGGATCGACTTCCCCGACCTGCTGCTGCGCGCGCTTGCGGCCGGCGAGACGGTCGGGACCTACGCGTTCGACGGCTACTGGCGCGACATCGGCAACCGCGACGACTACGAGCAGGCGATCGCGGACTTCGGTGAGGACGCCGGGCGCTTCCTGCCCGCCGGCTGACGGCGCTCAGACGTTGTAGACGCCGGGCTTCAGCGCCGCGATGTTCTGCTCGACCCACGTCGCCGTCAGCGCGAGCCCCTCGCGCAGTTCGACCTGCGGGGCCCAGCCGGTCAGCTCGTTGATCCGGGTCGCGTCGGCGAGCAGCTCGAACACCTCGCTGGCCTCCGGCCGCACGCGCTCGTCGTCGGTGACGATCTCGCGCTCCACACCGAGGATGTCGAGGATCAGGTCCGCGAGCTCGCCGATCGAGATGCCCTTGCCGTTGCCGGCGTTGAGCGTCTCACCGATCGTGGCGTCCGAGGTGCCGGCGGCGAGGAACGCGCGGGCGGTGTCCTGGACGAACGTGAAGTCGCGGATCGGGGTGCGCGAGCCGAGCCGGATCGGTCCCTCGCCGCGCGCCTGGGCGATGATCGTCGGGATCACGGCGCGCAGCGACTGCCGCGGGCCGAACGTGTTGAACGGCCGCAGCGTGGTGACGGGCACGCCGAAGCTGCGCCAGTAGCTCTCGGCGATCTTGTCGGCGCCGATCTTGCTGGCGCTGTAGGGCGACTGGCCCTGCAGCGGGTGAGCCTCGTCGATCGGCGTGTAGCGGGCGGTCCCGTAGGTCTCGCTCGTGGAGGTGTGCACGACGCGCTCGACGCCGAGGCTGCGCGCCGCCTCGAGGACATTGAGCGTGCCGGTGACGTTTGTGGCGACGTAGCTCTGCGGGGCGACGTAGGAGTAGGGGATACCGATCAGCGCCGCGAGGTGGAAGACCGTCGAGCAGCCCTCGACGGCCGCTCGGACGCTGAACGGGTCCTGGATCTCACCGCTCACGATCTCGACGCCCGGCAGGTCGCGGCCCTCCAGGTGACCCGTGTCGCCGCGCGAGTTGTAGTGCACGAACGCGCGCACGTGGGCGCCCTCGGCGGCGAGCAGCTCGACGAGATGGCTGCCGATGAATCCGCCCGCGCCGGTGACGAGGACGCGCTGCTGTTGGACGCCGCTCATCGCGGGGGATTGCGCAGCCGTAGCGGCATCAGCATCCGCGCATACTGTCATCCCTGTTGCGTTGACCCCAGATCGACGGGCGGGATCGCAGCGACCGCGTTATGGGAGCTGCGTGCCTTCGCAGCGATAGATCTCTTCAACGTACCCTCGACGCGTCCAGGCCGGTTGCCGCGAGATGCGTTCGAGATTTTCGTATCCCGCTGCCACCTGGTTGACGACGAGCTGTGTCACGCCGCCGAATGAGCCCATCTCGTGGTTGCAGCTCACGAAGACGCCGGCAAGGTTGTCGTTCATCCATGAGAGGTACCCGCGCGCGGCTGTCTCAGTCATCTCCGGCATGCTGTCCTGGTTGAACACGACGTCGGCTGCAAGGCTCTTCTCCTGTATCAGCGTCGGAGGCCCGATCCGAATCCGCGCCGCGGTGTCTCGCTCACCGTGGAGCGCCAGGTCGTCGCTGCCGTAGACCGTGCCAAGGAAGTAGGCCTGGAAGGCGTTCATCAGCGGGAGGTCAACGATCGTGTAGGTGCCGGGCTGGTCCTTGAGCAAGCGCAGATACCACATCGCAACACCAGCGAAGCCCGCCCCGATCTCGATGATCCGAGCTCCTTCTGGCACCGTCCGACGGAGGTCGTTCTTGACCACTTCATGCAGGCGGACTGCAGCATGGACGTGCCGTCCCGTCTCACGGATGATCAGGCGCTCCCCGATCGTGATCCCGTAGGGGGCGCCGACTCGCGGATAGTCGAGCGAGACTCCGAGTACGTCCTCGATCTGTCCTGGCACGGCGTCAAGGCCTTCGGTGAACGCTCGGCCGACTATGCCTTGCTCAGGGTTCTCCGCTTGCAGGGCACCGACCGCCTCGGCGAGCGACACGAGGCTGTCGTACGTCATCAAGGACCAGAACCAGCGCGCAGCCGGCTCCTCGTAGTCGATGGGTGTAGAGATCCCTCGCAGAAAGGGTCGCCGGAACATCCAACGGAGTTGCTCGTTGACGGCGGCGGGGTCACCGGCCATCAGTGCCGAGTCGAGCGCCTTGTGGTGCTGGGCAGCCTTGTCTGACCAGATAGCCGAGACATCGCCGTAGCTGTCGTGCGCCAGGCGGTACGCGTCACTGATGCGCGCGCACAGTTCAAGCGCGTCGCTCGAAGGAGCAAGTGGTCCGGTCAGCGTGAGTTCGCGATGCGGAATCGGCACCTGCGACTCGAAGAGCCATTGGGGGCGACCGAGCATCTTGAGGAACCACGGCGGGCTGAGGCGGTTCATCAGCCGCAAACCGCGAGACATCGCCGCGGTCGCGACCGGCACCACCGGTCCACGTGTCCGAAGGATCACGTACCAAACTCGCTCGCGCCATCCACTCAAGACCGGCCGGTCCAGTTTCCCGGGGGGTCGCGGCGATAGATCCTTCATCCTCGACACCCTAAAGCGATCGTCGGCCTGGGCGAGGCGTGCATTGACTTCACTGATGCGGCGGCCAGCGACGCTCTCAACCGTGCCGGGGCGACCAGCCTGGGGGTCTAGCTAGGCTTCCGTGCCCGCAGCAGGCCATCGGCTCGGGCACCCGCGAATGTCAAACGTCATCGAGAGCGCCGCAACGACGAGGTCCCTGATCGTGATCGAGCCGCCCAAGAAGTGGGCGCCGGTCAACCTCAAGGACCTCTGGGCGGCCCGCGAGCTGATCGGTTTTCTGACCTGGCGCGACATCGCGGTGCGCTACAAGCAGACCGCGCTCGGCGCCTCCTGGGCCGTGATCCAGCCGCTGCTGACGATGATCGTCTTCAGCGTCTTCTTCGGGAACCTCGCAAACATCTCGACCGGTGCCGACGTGCCATACCCGGTGTTCTCGTACGCCGGGCTGCTTGCGTGGCAGTTCTTCGCCTACTCGATCAATGGGGCCGGTAACTGCCTCGTGCTCAATCAGAACCTCGTCACGAAGGTCTACTTCCCGCGGCTCGTGCTGCCGATCTCCGCTGTGCTCGGTGGGCTGCTCGACATGTTCATCGCGGGACTCGTGTTCATCCTGCTGATGCTGATCTACTCCGTCGCGCCGGGGTGGGCGATCGTCACGTTGCCGCTGTTCGTGCTGCTCGCGATCGTCACGTGCCTGGGCACCGGCTTCCTGCTGTCGTCGCTGGCGGTCGCGTATCGCGACGTCACATACGTGATCCCGTTCCTGCTCCAGTTCGGGATCTTCATCACCCCGATCGCCTTCCCGGCGAGTCTCGTTCCCGAGCCGTGGCAGGTCCTGCTCGGGCTCAACCCGATGGCCGGCGTGGTCGAGGGCTTCCGCTGGGCGCTGATCGGCGACTATCCGGCACCGAACGCGGCGATGCTCGCGCTCTCGGTCGTCTCGGCCGTAGCGCTGTTCGTCGTGGGGATCTTCTACTTCCGCCGTACCGAAAACACGTTCGCGGACCGCATTTGACCGCTGTCACCGTCACCGGGCTTGGAAAGCGCTTCAGGCGCGGCCAGCACCTCGAGCCGTACAAGACGGCGCGCGAGGCGATCGTCGGCGCCTTCAAACGCGACCGGGAGCGCTCGAAGCCGGACCTGTTCTGGGCGTTCCGCGACCTCGACTTCGAGATCGCGGAGGGCGAGGCGGTCGCGATCATCGGACGCAATGGCGCCGGCAAATCGACGCTGCTGAAGGTCCTCTCACGTATCACCTGGCCGACCGAAGGTCGCGCGGAGGTCGCAGGTCGCGTGGGCACGCTGCTGGAGGTGGGGACGGGCTTCCACCCCGAGTTGACGGGGCGGCAGAACATCATCCTGAATGGCTCGATCCTCGGCATGCCGAGGCGCGAGATCGCCGCTCGATTCGACGAGATCGTCGAGTTCGCCGAGGTCAGCAAGTTCATCGACACGCCCGTGAAGCGCTACTCGAGCGGCATG
>JBBQKR010000070.1:0-12341 GCA_038327125.1 Solirubrobacterales bacterium | reverse complement strand
AGCGAGTACGGGCCAGTCGAGCGCGCGTGAATCTTGTCATCCACGAGGTGCAGCAGCTTCAGGATGTACATGTACCCGACCGTCACCTGCGCCTCGAAGGGCTCTCCGGTGCGGCCGTTGAACAGCGTGAACTTGCCCGAGGCGCGCTCGCCCGGGCGCCGGCTCTTATCGATGTCCATGCGGATCCGGCCCTTGTGGGCGTCCTGCCATTGGACCAGCGCCTCGTCGACGTCCTCGACGGTGGCGCCGTCGAACACGGGTGTGGCGATGAACACCTTGCCGTTCTCGCCGTTGGACTTGGCGTGGGCCTGCCGGTAGGCGTCGGAGCCGTCGTCGTACCAGCCCTGCGCCGCGGCCCAGCCGAGGTGGGTCTCGAGGATCTGGCCGAGGTTCATGCGGCTCGGGACGCCGAGCGGGTTGAGGATCACGTCGACCGGGGTGCCGTCCTCGAGGAACGGCATGTCCTGCTCGTCCACGATCTTCGAGATCACGCCCTTGTTGCCGTGGCGCCCGGCGAGCTTGTCGCCCTCGGCGATCTTGCGCTTCTTGGCCACGAACACGCGCACGAGGTCGTTGACCCCGGGCGGCAGGTCGTCGCCGGCGTCGCGCGAGAAGGTCATGACGTCGATGACGACGCCGCCCTCGCCGTGCGGCACCTTCAGCGAGGTGTCGCGGACCTCGCGCGCCTTCTCCTTGAAGATCGCGCGGATCAGCTTCTCCTCGGCGGTCAGCTCGGTCTCTCCCTTCGGCGTGACCTTGCCGACGAGCAGGTCGCCGGAGCGGACCTCGGCGCCGACGCGGACGATGCCGCGGTCGTCGAGGTTGCGCAGCGACTCCTCCGAGCGGTTCGGGATGTCGCGGGTGATCTCCTCGTCGCCGAGCTTCGTGGTGCGGGCGTCGATCTCGTACTCCTCGATGTGGATCGAGGTGAGCTCGTCGTCCTTGACCAGGCGCTTGCTGAGGATGATCGCGTCCTCGAAGTTGTAGCCCTCCCAGGACATGAAGGCGACCATCAGGTTCTTGCCCAGCGCCATCTCGCCGTGGTCGGTCGAGGCGCCGTCGGCCAGCACGTCACCCTTCTTGACGACGTCGCCGGTCTCGATCATCGGCTGCTGATGGATCAGCGTGCCCTGGTTGGAGCGCTGGAACTTGCTGAGCTCGTGCTCGGTGCGCCCCTCCTTGCCCTCGACGATGACCTGCTCGGCGTCGACGTAGGCGACGGTACCGTCGATCTCGGCGAGCAGGACGTCACCGGTGTCATGGGCGGCGCGGCGCTCCATGCCGGTGCCGATCAGCGGCGCGTCGGCGACGAGCAGCGGAACGGCCTGGCGCTGCATGTTCGAGCCCATCAGCGCGCGGTTTGCGTCGTCGTGCTCGAGGAACGGGATCATCGCCGTGGCGACGGACCAGATCTGCTCGGGCGAGACGTCGACGAGGTCGACGTCCTTCGGCGCGACGGTCACGTACTGACCGGCCTGGGTGCGGCAGACGACCTCGGGACCCTTGAGCTTTCCGGTCTTCTCGTCGACGGGGTGGTTGGCCTGCGCGATCAGGCGCTCGGCCTCCTGGTTGGCGTCCAGACGGACGATCTCCGGCGTGACGACCCCGTCCTTGACCACCTGGTAGGGCGTCGTGACGAAGCCGAAGTCGCTGACCTCGGCGAAGCTCGACAGTGAGCCGATCAGGCCGATGTTCGGGCCCTCAGGGGTCTCGATCGGGCACATGCGCCCGTAATGGGTCGGGTGAACGTCGCGGACCTCGATCGGCGCGCGCTCACGGGTCAGTCCGCCGGCGCCGAGCGCCGACAGGCGGCGACGGTGCGTGAGGCCGGCCAGCGAGTTCGTCTGGTCCATGAACTGGCTGAGCTGGGAGGAGCCGAAGAACTCCTTCAGCGCTGCCACGACCGGGCGGATGTTCACGATCGTCTGCGGCGTGATCGTGTCCTCGTCCTCGGTGGTGAGGCGCTCGCGAACGACGCGCGCCATCCGGTAGAGGCCGACGCGGAATGCGTCCTGGATCAGCTCGCCGACGGTGCGCAGGCGGCGGTTGCCGAAGTGCTCGTACTCGTCGAGGCGGTCGGCCACGGTGTGGCCCGGTGCGTACTCGCGGTCGCGCGGCATCGACGCGGCCTCGGCCGCGTAGTCCTTGATCTCGACCTCGCCGTCCTCGGGGATGCCGAGCCACTTGGGCAGGTTCACGAGTTCCTGGACCAGCGCGTGGATGTCGTCGTGCGTGAGCGTGCGCGTCTCGAGGTCCACGTCGAGGCTCAGGCGCGAGTTCAGCTTGTAGCGGCCGACGCGCGTGAGGTCGTAGCGCTTGGGGTCGAAGAACAGCTGCTGCAGCAGCGCGTAGGCGGCGTCGACGCTGGGCGGCTCGCCCGGACGCTGCTTCTTGAAGAGCTCGATCAGCGCGCCCTTCTTCGTCTTCGTGTTCTCCGGATCGTTCTCGATCGTGTTGCGCAGGTAGGCCGAGCCGCCGAAGAGGTCCAGGAGCTCCTGGTCGAGGCGCTCGATGTCCTCGTGCGTCTCCTCGACGTCGGCGTCCGTCTCCGGGTTGTAGGTCATGGCCCGCAGCAGGACGGTGACCGGCAGCTTGCGCTTGCGGTCGATCCGGACGAAGACCTTGCCCTTCTTGTCGATCTCCAGCTCGAGCCACGATCCGCGCGCCGGCATCAGGTTCGCCGTGAACATCTGCTTCTCGCGGTCCTTCGGCTCCATGACGTAGGCGCCGGGGGAGCGGACGAGCTGCGTGACGACCACGCGCTCGGTGCCGTTGATGATGAACGTCCCGCGCTCGGTCATCCACGGGAAGTCGCCCATGAACACCGACTGCTCGCGGATCTCGCCCGTCTCCTGGTTGATGAAGGCGACGGTGACGGTCAGCGGCCGCGCGTACGTGAGGTCCTTCTCACGGCACTCGGCGATCGAGGCGGCCGGCTGGTCGAAGATGAATTCGCCGAACTGCACGGCAAGATTGCCCGTGTAGTCCTCGATCGGGGAGATGTCGTCGATGGTCTCCCTGAGCCCGCCCTTCTCGGTGTCGACCAGCCACGCGAACGAGCGGCGCTGGATATCAATGAGGTTGGGGACGTCAAGGGCCTTGTTCAGACGCGCGAAGGTGCGGCGCGTCCGGAGGGCGTCTACGCGAGGCACGGCAGGCGACTCCTGGTGGGGTCGGAGGCGGACGGTATGGGGCGAGGATCGCGCAGGAAAAAAGCGCGAACGATCAAGATAGCACAGGGCAATCTCCACCCCGCCCGGGGCTCGTCAGCACTCACGGACCCCGCCCCGGCCCCGCGTATGTGGCGCGGTAGCACGATGTTGGGCGGCTGCGACTATCGGCTGACGGTCACGAACAGTAGCGCAGACGCGCCGGTTCGTGGGGCATCTGCCGTCAGGCGTCCTCGGCCTCGCGCCGGCGCGGCGCACGACCGAGGTTCGAGATCACGAGCGCGACGACCGTGACGAGGTACATCTGCCCGACGACCGCCTGCCCGGCGGCGAGCGCCCGTCCGACGTCGGTCCCGGGCACGAAGTCGCCGAAGCCGACCGTCGTCTGCGTCGTGAAGGCGAAGTAGATGAAGTCGCCGGCGCGCACGTCCTCCGACATGCCGGCGAAGAACGGTGCCGAGCCGAGCTCGTTGACGAACAGGTACACGACGCCGAACAGCAGACCGAGCAGCAGGTAGAGCGTGAGGACGCCGGCGACGGCGTTGATGGCGACGCCGCGAGTGCGGATGGTCTCGATCACACCATGCGCGAGGATCAGCGGGAGCCCGGCGATCAGCACGACGGTGATCGCGCGCAGGGCGACCGTCGCGTCGCCGGGGATCGTCAGCGCGACCAGCGACAGCGCGACGGACCCGAGCGCAATCCACGTCACGACGTGCACCGTTCGCGTGCGCGCGTGCGACGTCCAGACGGCAACGAGCAGTGTCGCGGCCTCGATCACCACCAGGACGACCCGTGCCAGCTCGCCGTCCGGCAGGGCGATCGTCAGGACCACGACGACGAGGACCATCGCCAGCACCCAGCCGTAGCTGTGGCTGTCCTGGATGCGCCTGAGCGCGGTGCTGAAGGACACGGCTTGGATTCGAGCAGGCCCGGCGGACGCCGAAGCGGCCCACAACGACGACGGGCGCCCCGTGGGGCGCCCGTCGGCAAGCGTCGAACAGAGCCCGGGCTACTTGAGCTCGACGCCGCCGCCGGCCTCCTCGAGGTCCTTCTTGAGGGCCTCGGCCTCGTCGCGCTCGATGCCCTCCTTGATCGGCTTGGGCGCTTCGTCGACGAGCGCCTTGGCCTCCTTCAGGCCCAGGCCGGTCGCCGCACGGACGACCTTGATGACCTGGATCTTCTTGTCGCCCGCGGCGGTGAGGATGACGTCCACGGTCGTGGACTCCTCCTCGGCGGCTGCGTCGCCGCCGCCCGCTGCTGCCGGAGCCGCCGCCGCGACCGCGGTCGCCGAGACGTTGAACTCCTCTTCGAGCGCCTTGATGCGCTCGGCGAGCTCGAGCACGGAGATGCCCTTCAGCTCTTCGATCCAGTCCTGTGTGCTGGTAGCCATGTCCTAGTTCTCCTCGTTGTCGGAAGGTGTTTCGTCTTCGGTGTTCTCGGGCTCTGCGGGAGCCTCCGGCTCAGCGGATGCCTCCGGCTCCGCAGCGGCCTCGGCCTCGGGCTCAGCGGCGGCCTCGGGCTCAGCGGCGGCCTCCGGCTCTGCGGCGACGGGCGCCTCGCCCGCCGGCACCTCGCCGGACTCCTTCTTCTGCTGGACCTGACCAAGCGCAATCGCCAGGCCGCCGAGCAAGCCGCCCAGTCCGCGGACCAGGCCGTTGATCGGGGCTGCGACGACGCCGACCAGCTGCCCGTAGAGCACGTCGCGCGACGGAAGCTTGGCGATCGCCTGAATCTGGCTGACCTCCAGCGTCTCGCCGTTCATCGTCCCGCCCTTGAAGGCGAGGAGCTCGGTCTCCTTGTTGAACGTCGCGATGACCTTCGCCGCCGCCGCGGCGTCGCCGCGGACGAACGTCAGCGCGGTCGGGCCGCTGAGCAGCTCCTTCAGCGCCTGCGCCTCGGCGGCGTCAGCGGCACGCTCGGTGAGCGTGTTCTTGACGACGCGGAAGGTCGCGTCGGCCTCGCGCAGCTTGCCGCGGATGTCCGCAGCCTGCGTGACCGTGATCCCGCGATAGTCGATCGCGAAGACCGCGTCGGATTCTTTGATCTGCTCGGCGATCTCGGCGACCGCGGCAGCTTTCTGCTCTCTGTTCATGAGCCTCCTCGTCCGGACTTCGGCCCGCCGTCGCGGGCTGCCGGAGGTCTACGGTGGCGCGACTGGAAGGCGTTACGCCGCGGCCGGCGTGGCCTCCAGGACGTCGCGAATACGGGTGGGATCGACCTTGACGCCGGGACCCTGCGTGGATGCCATCGTGACCGACCGCAGGTAGCGGCCCTTGGCCGCCGACGGCCTTGCGCGCATGATCTCCTCCATCACGGCGATGTAGTTCTCGAGCAGCGCGCGCTCGTCGAAGCTCGTCTTGCCGATCACGATGTGCACGATCGCGTTGCGATCGGTGCGGTACTCGATCTTGCCGGACTTCGACTCCTCGACGGCCTTGGCGACGTCCATGGTGACCGTGCCGACCTTCGGGTTGGGCATCTTGCCCGACGGGCCGAGGACACGGCCGAGCTTGCCGACGACCGGCATCAGGTCCGGCGTGGCGATCGCGACGTCGAAGTCGTCGAAGCCCTCCTCCACGCGCTTGGCGAGATCCTCGGCGCCGACGACGTCCGCGCCGGCCTCCTCGGCCTCGCGAGCCTTGTCGCCCTGCGCGAAGACGATGATCTTGACCTCTTTGCCGAGGCCGTTGGGCAGGGCGATCGTGCCGCGGAGCTGCTCGTCGGCGTGCCGCACGTTCAGCCCGGTGCGGATGTGCACCTCGACGGACTCGTCGAACTTCGCGCGCCCGAGCTCCTTGACGAGCTGGACGGCGTCGCCGGGCTCGTACTCGCGCTCGCGATCAACCTTCTCGCGCGCCGCGATGAACCCCTTGGTGTGCTTGGTCGCCATCGTCAAACCACCTCCACGCCCATCGAGCGTGCTGTCCCGGCGATGATCTTGGCCGCCTGGTCCACGTCGTGCGCGTTCAGATCCTGAAGCTTCTGCTCGGCGATCTGGCGCACCTGCGCCTGGGTGATCTCGCCGACCTTGTTGCGGTTCGGCTCGCCCGAGCCCTTGGCCAGCCCGATCGCCTGCTTGATCAGCACGGCGGCCGGCGGCGTCTTCGTGATGAACGTGAACGAGCGGTCTTCGTACACGGTGATGACGACCGGGATCGTCACACCCGCCTGGTCCTGCGTCTGGGCGTTGAACGCCTTGCAGAACTCCATGATGTTGATGCCGTGCTGGCCCAATGCGGGGCCGACCGGCGGAGCCGGGCTGGCGCCGCCGCCGGGGGCCTGCAGCTTGATCTGGGTGAGGACCTTCTTCGCCATGTGGAACCAGTGAGGGTAGACGGAACGGACGGACGGCCGTCGATCAGATCTTCTTGACCTGGTCGAAGCCGACCTCAACGGGGGTTTCGCGACCGAAGATCGAGACGAGCACCTTGAGCTTGGCGGCGTCCTGGTTGATCTCGGCGATCTCGCCGGAGAAGTCCGACAGCGGGCCGGACACGACCTTGACGGACTCGCCGATCGAGAACTGCGCCTTCGTGGCGACCTTCTGCGCGACCTCGCGGTGCAGCAGGCGGTCGACCTCGGGCTGAGTGAGTGGGACCGGCTCGTTGGACGAGCCGACGAAGCCGGTGACGCCGGGCGTGCCCTTGACGAGGATCCAGGCGTCGTCGGTGAGGTCCATGTTCACGAGCACGTAGCCGGGCATGGTCCGCTTCTCGACGCTGATCTTCTGGCCGTCCTTGAGCTCGGAGACGGTCTCGGTCGGGACGACCACCGAGCGCACGGCGCGTGCCTGGCCCAGCGAGACGATGCGGTGCTCGAGGTTCTGCTTGACCTTCTTCTCGTGCCCGGACTTTGTGTTGACGACATACCAGCGATACATGAGAACTAGATGATCCGATCCACGAGCCATTTGGCGAAGGCGTCGGCGACGCCGAGGTACAGGCCCGCAACCACGACGAAGCCCAGGACGACTGCGGTGGCCTGGCCGACCTGCTGGCGATCGGGCCACTGGACGCGCTGCAGCTCCGACCAGGAGGCGCGCAGGAATGCGGCGAAGCGGAAGCCGCCCTTCTTCGTCGGTTGGTCGGGTGAGGGCTTGGCGCGCCTTGAGCGCCGCGTGACGGCGCTGCCCTGGGCCTCTGCCTCGGCGCGTTCGATCGCGTCCTGGTCGCCGGACTCGATCGCCTCCTCGACCTCCTCGACCTCGTCCTCGAGCTCGGCGAATTCGGCGTCCGTCAGCGCCTCCGGCTCGGCCTCGCCGTCGGCGACGACGGAGCCGTCGGGCGCGATCTCGCCCTCCGCTCCGGAGACCAGCTTGGCCTCGAAGATGTCGACCCCGGAGGACCCGTGGTCGAACCCCTCGGGAACGTTCTCGCGCTCGATCGGATTGGGCGCGGGCAGGCCTCCGCTCTTCTCACGGCGGGCACGGCGCTGCTTCGCACGCTGTCGGTCGCGGGCCACTGCGGACGATCCCGGCTAGCGGGTTTCCTTGTGCGACCGATGACAGCGGCACCACTTGCAGTACTTGCGCAGCGTGACGCGATCGGGCGAGTTCCGCTTGCTCTTGTTCGTCTGGTAGTTGCGCCGCTTGCACTCCTCGCACGCGAGGGTGATAGCGATGCGCACGTCTCCGCGGGCCATGTGGCGACTCCGGTTGAGGGAACTTCACCGACTGCGTCCGGGACAGAAAAACGACCCGCCCCGGGCGAGTCGAGACGCAGAAGTGTAGCGCGATCGATCGGTGTTCTGCGGTGCGCGCCGAGGGCCCGCGGTCAGGCCCGCGCGCCGGTCTGGGGATCCAGGCGCGACATCGTCACGCCGGCGTCGAGGCCTGATGCCGGCGGGCCGCGGAAGACGCCCTTGACCGGCGGGACGTCCTTGTAGAAGCGGCCGTGCCCGATCTTCACGTGCGTCTCCGCCGCCAGGCGCCGGTTCGTCGGGTCCGCGCCCACCCAGACCGGCTCGCCGTGCCCGTCGGTTCCCGGCAGCAGCGCCTCCAGCCAGGCGTGCGTGTCGACCTCCAGCGAGTCCTGGCCGCCGTCCTGCGGCGCAGCCCAGAGATAGCCGGAGACATAGCGCGCTGCGATCCCGTGCCGGCGCAGCAGCACCAGCGAGAGGTGGACGAAGTCCTGGCAGACCCCGGCGCCGATGTCGAGCAGGTCGTTGATCGTCGAGCCCACGTAGGTCGCACCGCGGCGGTACTCGAAGCGATCGGGAACGAGCTCGCTGAGCAGGCGCAGCGTCGCCAGCGGCGTGGTCGCGCGCATCGCCGCCGCCAGGTCGTCGACGCGCGTCCCCAGGCTCTCGTCGTCCCAGGGCAACAGGTACTCCCCGCCCGCCTCGATGTAGCCGGCGGTCGTGAGCGCGTTCCACTGCCCGTCCGGAGGCTGCGGCGGCGCGGAGGTCACCACGCGGGCGCGCACGTCGATCGTGAGGTGGTCGTGCGGCGTTGGGACGCCGAACTCGAGGACCTCGGTGCCGAAGTAGTCGATGTGCCGGCTGACGCGGGTCTCCGGGTCGATCCGCACGTGGAACTCGTCGCAGCGCTGGTTGGAGGTCGTCGCCGGCCGCACGCGCAGCGCGTTGAGGTTGTCGGAGACGGGGCCCTCGTACCGGTAGCTCGTCAGGTGGCGGATCGAGAAGTGCATCGGCGGGGCGCTGCTCAGACGACGGTGGTGCGGCGCTCGGTTGCGGCGCCGGCGAAGTAGCGCTCGGCAAGATCGGCGTCGACCCGCGCGAGCTCCTGCTGGACGAGCTCACACGTCGCGCCGATCTCGGCCTCGTCCGGAAGGGTACGACGCTGGAAATCCAGGTCGGCCGCCATCCGGCTCAGGCGCAGCACCGGCTCGGAGTTGCGCGGGCTTGCGTCAGCCGCCTCGAGCGCATCATGCAACGAGTCCACGCACGCGGCGACACTGTCCGGGTAGGCCCGCTCGAACAGCAGGAAGCGGGCTACGGGCCGCGCGTTCGGCGGCGCCGGCACCGCACGGCGGTAGGCCTGGAACCCGCCGACTGCCTGCAGCAGCGCGAGCGCCTGGCCGCCGGCGGCCGCGTCGTCACCCGGCGGGAACGCGACGCGCAGGATCCGCAGCACCATGTCCGCGGCCTCCATGTGGCTGCCGGCGTCCAGGAACGCCTTGGCCTCGTCGCGGAGCATCGTGCGGTCGGCCAGGCCGGAGATCAGCGCGACGCGCTCCTTGACGTACTGGCACGAGAGGTACGGGCCGCCCGGCGCCAGCCAGCCGCCCTCACCGTCCCCGCGGAGGGTCAGAGCGGAGGTGTTGATCGCCTC
Organism: Solirubrobacterales bacterium; assembly: GCA_038327125.1. Lineage (GTDB taxonomy): Bacteria > Actinomycetota > Thermoleophilia > Solirubrobacterales > Solirubrobacteraceae > F1-60-MAGs163. Next base: position 2,876 of record JBBQKR010000070.1, on the reverse strand, counting down.
CCACATGTCCGCGCTGATGACGTCACGGACCGTGCGCGCACCCTCGCGCGAGCGCTCGATCGCGGCGCGCATCGACGCGGGCGCCTCGCGATCGAGCGTGAGCTGCTGGAGCGCCTCCTCGCGCGTCGCGCGCGCGGCGCGCTCGTCGACCCCCCCGAGCATCGCGAGCAGCTCGCTCCAGCCGAGCACCACCCCGGGGGAGGCGTCGGCCGCAGCGCCCTGCAGCTCGACCTGGAAGACGCCGTCGACGACCCGCGCCGTGAACTCGGCGCGCACGAGGTTGCGACCAAGCCAGTACAGCTCGTGAGCGATGCGGGCTAGCACGCGTCCTGCTGCTGCTGCTGAGCCTGGCCGGTCCAGCCGCCGTAGCGCAGGTCGGGCAGCGCCGGCGGGAGCGGATCGGGCAGCCGCGACTCGGCGCGGTCGTCGGACTCACCGTCCTCGAGCACCCAGGTGTCCTTGGACCCGCCGCCGCGCGAGGAGTTGACGATCATCGACCCCTCCTCGAGCGCCACTCGCGTGAGGCCGCCGGGGACGATGCTGATCCGCTCGCCGAAGACCGCGAACGGGCGCAGGTCGACGTGGCGCGGCTCCAGGCGCCCGTCGCGGCCTGCGGTCGGGACGGTCGAGAGCTTCACCACCTCCTGGGCGATCCAGCGCTCGGGATGCGCGCGCACGGCCGCGGCCATGCGCGTGAGCTCCTCGTCCGTCGCGGTCGGCCCGATCAGCACGCCCTTGCCGCCGGACTCACCGGTCGGCTTGACGACCAGCCGGGCGATGTTCTCCAGCGTGAACTCGAGCTGCTCGGGGTCGTTCAGCAGGTAGGTCCGGACGTTCTCCAGCAGCGGCACCTCGCCGAGGTAGTACTTGATCATCTCCGGCACGTAGTAGTAGATCGCCTTGTCGTCCGCCACGCCCGTGCCGATCGCGTTGGCGATCGCGACGGTCCCCGCGCGGTAGGCGCGGATCAGGCCGGGCACGCCGAGCATCGAGTCGGGCCGGAACTCCAGCGGGTCGATGAAGTCGTCGTCGAGGCGGCGGTAGACGGCGTGGACCCGCACGAGCCCGCGCGTCGTCCGCATGTACAGCACCTCGTCGCGCACCACCAGGTCGGACGCCTCGACGAGCTCCACCCCCATCTGCCGGGCGAGGACCGCGTGCTCGAAGTAGGCGGAGTTCATCGGGCCCGGCGTCCAGACGACGACCGTCGCCTCCGTGTCAGCCGACGGCGCGACCGATCGCAGTGCCGCGAGCAGCAACTGCGGGTACTGGTCGACGGGCCGTACCCGGTAGGCGTTGAACAGGTCGGGTACGAGCCGCGCCATCGCGACGCGGTTCTCGAGCACGTACGAGATGCCCGACGGCGTGCGCACGTTGTCCTCGAGCACCTTCCAGGTGCCGTCGCTGTCGCGCACGAGGTCACAGCCGGCGACGTGGCAGTAGACGCCGCCCGGCGGGCGGATGCCGTGCACGGCGCGCGCGAAGTGCGAGCGCCCCGCGACCAGGCTCCACGGGACGATGCCCTCACGGACGATCTCGCGCCCGTGGTAGACGTCGTCGACGAAGTGGTTCAGTGCGCGGATGCGCTGCGCGAGCCCCTGCTTGAGCGTGCGCCATTCCGGGCCCGAGAGGATCCGCGGGACGAGATCCAACGGGAACGGCCGCTCGCGGCTCGGACCGTCCTCGCCGACCGTCTCGAACGTGATCCCCTGCTGCAGGAAGATCGCGTCGCGGCGGTGCCCGGCGTCGTCCAGGCCGGCGGGGCCCAGGCGCTCGAGCGCGTCCATCAGGGCCGCAGCCAGCGGGCGCGGCGTGCCGTCGTCGTCGAACAGCTCGTCGTGGAACGACGGGCGCGGCTCGTAGGCGCGCTCGGGCGGAGCGCTGCTGGCCTCGGTGGTCATGGACGGGGGATTGTCGCTGCTCATGGAAGCGGAGGTGTTCGACGTAGGGCGAAATCGTGTCCGTTCTGTTTGGACGTCGTGGCATAACCTGCCTTGATGGACGCCGGTGCCACGCGCCTTGCTCGGTTGCGGGCCGCCCGCTCCGAGCGTCCTGCGATGGCGTCGTTCGCGGGGGTGTTCACCGCGACGCTGCTCTGCTTCCTGGCGATCGGCGCCGTCCTCCCGATCCTGCCGCGGTACGTCAAGGAGGAACTGGGCGCCGGGAACGTGGCGGTCGGCGTCGTCGTCGGCGCCTTCGCGATCACGGCGCTGATCGGCAGGCCGATCGGTGGCCGGCTGGCCGACCGCCGCGGGCGCAAGACGATCCACTCCGCGGGTCTGGCGATCTGCGTGGTCGCCGGGCTGCTGCTCTACCTCCCATTCGGCGTCGCCGGCCTGATCTTCGCGCGGCTCGTCGTCGGGCTCGGCGACGGCTGGGTCTTCACGGCCGGCGTCACGTGGATCGTGGACCTCGCGCCGCAGGAGCGCCGCGGCCAGGCGATCGGCATGTTCGGGCTGGCGATCTGGGGCGGGCTGACATTCGGTTCGGTCCTCGGCGAGGGCGCGTACGCGCTGGGCGGGTACGACGCCGTCTGGGGACTGGCAGCCGCGACCCCGCTGCTCGGCCTGCTGGTCGCGCGAACGGTGCCCGAGGCGGTGCCACAGCGCCAGCCGGTCAACGAGGAGATCGCGGCCGCCGAGCTCGGCACCGCCGTCGGAGCAGCCCCGCGCGGCAGCGTCGCGACCACGAGCGCCGCCGCGGGCGGCTTTCAGCGCTTCGTCCCGCGTGAGGCGCTGCGGCCCGGCTTCGCGCTCGCGCTCGCGAACGTGGGCTACGGGACGATGGCGGGATTCGTGGTGCTCCTCCTCGACCAGCAGGGGATCGGCCACGGCGCGACCGCATTCACGGTGTTCGCCGGGTCGGTCGTCGTCACC
>JBBQKR010000069.1:0-13137 GCA_038327125.1 Solirubrobacterales bacterium | reverse complement strand
GATCTCGTGGCGCCTGAGGCTCCCCGGCTGCGGCGGGCGGTGCCTATCGGCACAGCACCCCCTTGCCGGTGAACCTCATGCATCCACGATCTCTCGCTCCTGGTCTGGCCGGCGAGGTCCTTGTAGACCGCTGCGGGGTGCCTGTGGGCTCGGGCGTCCTGGTCGGGGTGTCGGAGCGCCAGGGCCGAAACCGCTGCACCGCTGGGCGCTGGGGGAGACGCTCGGCATGGCCGACCGTCTCTGCCACCTATGGAACGGCCGGCGGGCGGGTGGGGATCGACAGAACGCGCCGCAGGCGAGGGCTGATGGTTCTCAACGCCACGCCAGGACGCCCAAAGCCGCCGCCACCGCGCCCCCCAACCCCTCAGAGCACCGTCAACGCACCCGGCAACACATCGAACTCCGCCACGGGCGCGGGCGGCAGCGCGTCGCCGTCGACCTGGACGACGACCGGCGCCCCGTCGACCCGCCGGACAGTCAAGCCGTCGAGGCCTGAGAGGACTTCCGCGTGGCGGTGGCCGCTGACGTCGAGCCGCTCGAACCACAGGCGCGCGCCCATCGTCGGCAGGTCCAATGGCCCGGTGCGGCGCATGACCGCGGCCGCGATCGTCCCCGAGTCGAGCTGTTCGCCGCGGCAGATCTCGATCGGCCGCTTGCCGGCGAACGTGTAGCGCGGGGCGTTCTGCACGAGCGCGGTGACGCCCTCGATCGGTGCGTTCCCGGGCGCCTCGAGCACCAGGCGCGGCGGGTGCACGAGGTACCGGCGCAGGAAGACGGCGACCGCGGCCTGCACATAGGCCAGCTCGCGCCAGCGCGCCTTGCGCGTGGGATTCGCGTCGACGCGGGCGACGACGTCGGCGTCGAGGCCCACCCCGGCGGAGAACGTGAAGATCCGGCCGTTGACGCGGCCGGCGTCGACCTGTCGCGGCTGCCAGTGGTCGGCGAGCCGCAGCAGATGCTCGCAAGCATCGATCAGGTCCGCGGGGATCCCCAGCAGCTTCGCGTAGACGTTCTGCGACCCGCCGGGCAGCGGGAACAGCGGAACGCCGGTTCCCACGAGCCCGTTTGCGGCCTCGTTCACGGTCCCGTCACCGCCGAGCGTCACGACGACGTCCGCGCCGCCGCGAGCGGCGGCGCCGGCCAGTCCTGTGGCGTGCCCCGGGGCGTCGGTGTCGACGGCCTCGACGTCGAAGCGGCCGGCGAGCGCGGCGACGACCAGGCGCCGCAGGCGCTGGTCCACGCTCGAGGCGAACGGGTTGACGACCACGACCATCCGCCGCGGCGCGGCCGGCTGCTCGAGCGCCTCGCGGTCGACGGCCGGCAGCACCTACAACAGCCCGCGCCGGCGGAAGGCGGTGATCATCAGGGTCAGCACGACGGCCATCGCGCCGATCACGAACCAGAAGCCGCTGACCTCGCCCTGACCGGGGACGTGCACGTTCATGCCGAAGACGCTCGCGATCAGGGTCAGCGGCAGCATCACGACGCTGAAGACCGTCAGCACGCGGAGCACCCGGTTGAGCTCGTGGGAGAGCACCGACTCGTTCGTGCTCTCCAGCGCCTCGACGACCTCCTTGTCGTTCTCGAGCATGTCCCAGACGCGCTCGGAGGCGTCGTTGATGTCGTCGAAGTAGACGTCGAGGTCCTCCTCGACGTAGCGCTTGGTCGTGCGTTCCAGGTCCGCGAGCGCCGAACGCATCGGCCGCACGACGCGGCGGAAGTTGATGATCTCCTGCTTGACGTTGAAGATGTCGCGCACGACTTCGCTGGAGCGGCCTTCGAAGACGTCGTCCTCCAGGCGCTCGAGCTTGTTGCCCATCTTGCGCAGCATCGGGAACGAGGCGTCGACGGCGTCGTCGACGATCCGGTAGAGCAGGTACCCGGCGCCCTTGCCGAACAGCTGCTCGCGCAGTTCCTCGTTGCCCTGGCAGCGCTCGAACAGGTAGTCGAGCGAACGCAGCGGCTGGTTGGGCACCGTGACGACGTAGTCCGGCCCGAGGAAGACGTCGACCTCGGCGGCGCTCAGGCGCCCGAGCTGCTTGTCGTAGCGCGGGAACTGCAGGACGATGAACAGGTAATCGTCGTACTCGTCGACCTTCGGCCGCTGGTTGCGGGAGGACAGGTCCTCGTAGTCGAGCGGATGGAACTCGAAGTGCTCCTGCAGCCAGTCGCGCTCGGCGGAGCGAAAGCCGTCGATGTTGATCCAGCGCAGGTCCCGGCCCTCGGGCCCGCCCTCGACGATCTGAACGCGGGGAGCCTGGTGCTCAGGCGCGGGAGCGACGACGTTGCCGCGCGACCGCGCAGCCCGGCGCAGGCGGGGCTTGGGCAGGCTGGGCATGACTTCGGGGCTCGTCGCTCATCGGTGATCGCCTTGTGGCCGAGGCTGACGCCTCGCCGCCCAGTGTACCCCCAGGCAACGCCGGATCGAGGGCGGGGGCGTGCATCGCGCGTGACGGCGCCCGCAGCGTTTGGTAGGTTTCCGGCGGACACATCCAGAGGGGTGGAGGGACTGGCCCGATGAAACCCCGGCAACCGACCATTTGGGAACGGTGCCAAATCCTGTAGATGTGGTCGGAGATTCCAGATCCTCCGCCACGTGTCGCCGGTGGAGGTTTTCATGGGAGCTGTGAATCTTGGGTGCCGCGAATGCGGCGCCGCGTATGAACTGGACGCGAGCTATGTCTGCTCGCGCTGCTTCGGGCCACTCGAGGTCGTCTACGACCACAGCGGTCTGACGAGCGACGTCGCCGAGCTGCGGCGCCGGATCCAGGCCGGGCCGCAGAACATCTGGCGGTACGCCGATTTCCTGCCGGTCGATGGTCAGCCGGGCCCGTCGGGTCGCGCCTCTTCGCGCGCCGGGCTGCCGGCCGGGTGCACGCCGCTGATCCGCGCCGACCGCCTTGCGGAGCGGCTCGGCCTCGGTGAGGTGTGGGTCAAGAACGACGCCGCCAACCCGACGCACTCCTTCAAGGACCGCGTCGTCAGCGTTGCCGCCACCCGCGCGCGCGAGCTGGGGTTCGAGGTGCTGGCCTGCGCGTCGACCGGGAACCTGGCGAACTCGGTCGCGGCCAACGCAGCAGCGCTCGGGCTCGAGAGCTACGTCTTCATCCCCGCCGATCTCGAGGAGCAGAAGATCCTCGCGACCGGCGTCTACGGCACGCACCTCGTGAAGGTCCGCGGCAACTACGACGACGTCAACCGCCTCTGCACCGAGCTGTCGGGTGAGCGCGACTGGGCATTCGTCAACGTCAACCTGCGGCCGTACTACGCCGAGGGCTCCAAGACGATCGCCTACGAGATCGCCGAGCAGCTCGGCTGGGAGACCCCGGACCGCATCGTGGCGCCGGTCGCCTCCGGCTCGCTCTACACGAAGGTCGCGAAGGGCTTCCGCGAATGGCTGGACCTCGGGCTGATCAGCGGCGAGCTGCCGGTGATGCACGGCGCGCAGGCCGTGGGCTGCTCGCCGGTCGCGCAGGCCTGGGACGCCGGCCACGACGTGTGCCGCCCGGTCAAGCCGGACACGATCGCCAAGTCGCTGGCGATCGGCAACCCCGCCGACGGCCCCTACGCGCTCGAGCTCGCCCGCTCCACGGGCGGCTCGATCGAGGCCGTCACCGACGACGAGGTGCGCGCCGGGATCCGGCTGCTCGCCGAGACGACGGGCGTCTTCACGGAGACGGCGGGCGGCGTGACGACCGCGACGCTCGCAAAGCTCGCCGAGCAGGGTGCGATCGGGCGTGAGGACCGTGTCGTGCTCGTCATCACCGGTGAGGGACTGAAGACGCTCGACGCCGTGCGCGGCACGTTCGAGGCGTTCGAGATCGACGCGTCGTTCGATGCGTTCGAGGCCGAGGTCGAGCCGATCGCCTCGGGCGCTCGCGTCTGATGAGCGTCGTGGTCAAGATCCCGGCGCAGCTGCGTGCCGCGGCCGGCGGGGAGGCGACCGTCGACGTCCCCGGCACGACCGTCGCCGAGGTGCTCGACGCGCTGTTCGAGCGTCACGGAGAGCTGCGCGAGCGGCTCTGTGACGAGGACGGCACGTTGCGGCGCTTCGTCAACGTCTACGTCGGCGGCGAGGACATTCGCTTCGGCGCCGCGCTTGAGACCCCCGTCGCCGACGGGGCCGAGGTGCAGATCCTGCCCGCGGTCGCCGGCGGGTAGGGCGCCTGCGCGGCGGGTACGGTCACGCTGTGGCCGACCCGCTGCGTGAATATCGCGAGAAGCGCCCCCCGGGCGCCTCGCCGGAGCCGGCCGGGAAGCCCCCGAAGCGGCGCCGGGGGGCGCAGCGCTTCGTCGTCCAGGAGCATGACGCGACGCGCCTGCACTGGGATCTGCGCCTCGAGCACGACGGCGTGCTCGCCTCGTGGGCGCTCCCGCGGTTCCTTCCGGGCACGCAGGGCGACAACCGGCTCGCCGTGCGCACGGAGGACCATCCGGTCGAGTACCTGGACTTTCACGGCGACATCCCTGCGGGCCAGTACGGGGCGGGGACGATGCGGATCTTCGACCGCGGCACGTTCGACGTGCTGATCTGGGAGCCGCGCAAGGTCGAGGTCGAGCTGCACGGGACGCACCTGACCGGCAGCTGGGCGCTGTTCCCGATCGGCCGCCAGGGTGAGGACGACCGCCACTGGATGATCCACCGCATGGGCGAGCCGCTGGACCCGGACGCCGAGCCGATGCCGGCCACGGTGCCACCGATGCTCGCCCGCGCCGGGCCGCTGCCCGCCGGCGAGGGCTGGTCCTACGAGGTCAAGTGGGACGGCGTGCGCGCGCTCTGCCACTCCGAGCCGGGGCGGATGTCGCTGCGCTCACGCGGCGGCGCGGACATCACCGCGGCTTATCCGGAGCTCGCGCGGCTCAGCCGGGCGCTGCACGAGCACAGCGCGATCATCGACGGTGAGATCGTCGCGTTCGACGCCGCGGCGGACCCTCCGCGGCCGAGCTTCCAGGCGCTCCAGCGGCGCATGCACGTGCGCGAGGAGCGCCGCGTGCGGCGGCTGGCCGCCGAGGTGCCGGTGACCTACGTCGCCTTCGACCTGCTGTGGCTCGATGGGCGCTCGCTCACGCAGCTGCCCTACGGCGAGCGCCGCGAGCTGCTGCTCGAGCTCGGCCTCGAGGGACCGCACTGGCAGACGCCCGAGGCCCACGAGGGCGCGGACGGCGGACGCGCGCTGCTGGCGGCCGCGGGCGAGCTGGGACTGGAAGGCGTCGTCGCCAAGCGCGTGTCGGCGCCGTATGAGCCGGGACGGCGCAGCGGCGCCTGGGTCAAGGTCCGCCGGCGCCAGACGGCCGACCTGCAGATCGGCGGCTGGCTCGAGGGGGAGGGCGGGCGGCGCGGGCGGGTCGGCGCACTGCTGGTCGGTGAGCTCGGCGAGGACGGCGCGCTGCACTACCGCGGGCGCGTGGGGTCGGGCCTCTCCGAGGCCGAGCTCGACGAACTTGCGGGGCGCCTTCCTGCGCTGGCGCGCGAGCAGAGCCCGTTCGCTCCCCGCGCCGGGCGCCCGCCGCGCGGCGCTCGCTGGGTCGAGCCGGTGCTCGTCGCGCAGGTCGCCTACAGCGAGCAATCCGACGCAGGCCTGCTGCGCCAGCCCGTGTGGCTGGGGCTGCGCGAGCAGCCGCCGCAGGCGCTCACGCTGCAGGACGAGCGCACGACCCGCGGGCGCGGGCGCACAGCGACGGCGCTCGTCGACGGCCACGAGCTGGCGCTGACGAACCTCGACAAGCCGCTCTATCCGGACGGCACCACCAAGCGCGAGGTGATCGCGTACGCCGCGGCGATCGCCCCGGTACTGGTCCCGCATCTGAGCGGCCGGGCACTCACGCTCGTGCGCTGCCCCGACGGCGTCGACGGCGAGACGTTCTTCGAGAAGCGCGCGCCGTCGCACCACCCGCCGTTCGTGAAGACGGCGACCGTCGTCTATGGGCGCGAGACGATCGAGCACGTCGTCGCCGGCGATCGCGCGACGCTGGTCTGGCTCGCGCAGCTGGCGGCGCTCGAGCTGCATCCGTCGCTCGCGCTGGCGGCGGCGCCGGACCGGCCGACGGCGGTGGTCTTCGACCTGGATCCCGGCGCGCCCGCGACGATCTTCGAGTGCTGTCAGGTCGCGCTGCTGCTGCGCGCGATGCTCGCGGGCGTCGGCCTGCGCGCGTTCCCCAAGACGTCGGGCTCCAAGGGCCTACAGGTCTACGTGCCGCTGAACCGCCCGGAGCCGACGTTCGACACGACGAAGGCCTTCGCAAAGGCGGTCGCCGAGGTGCTCGCGGCGGGGAGGCCCGAGCTCGTCGTCGCGCGGCAGTCCAAGACGCTGCGCGCCGGCAAGGTGCTCGTCGACTGGTACCAGAACGACCGCGCGAAGACGACGATCGGCGTCTACTCGCTGCGTGCTCGACCGCAGCCGACGGTCTCCGCGCCGGTGACCTGGGAGGAGGTCCAGCGGGCCGCGCAGCCGGGCGATGGCGGCCCGCTGAGCTTCACGCTGCGTGAGATGCCGGCCCGGGTCGAGGCCGTGGGGGACCTCTTCGCAGAGCTGCTGAGCACCTCGCAGCGCCTGCCTGCAACGGGCTGAACCGGGTCCTGCTGGACGGACGTCCGACCTCAGGCGCACTCGTCTTCAGGTCCAGACCCCATCAAGGTCGCGTGCCCAGCACCCGATGTTGCGCGTGTGAACGTGGTTTGCCCATGCAGTCACCGCTCGCCACACCGGGGTACCGGTCGGCGCGCCGACCTGTCCGCCGAGCGCGGCTCGATCATGATGGAGGCGATGGTCTCCATGGTCCTCCTGGTGATCTTCTCGCTGGGATTCCTGGGGGCCGTCGACACCGCTTCGCGGATCAGCGGCGCCAACGAGTCGCGAACGGCCGCGGCCTCGCTGGCGCAGGAGGACATCGAGCGCATCAAGGCGCTGAAGATCCGCGACCTCGCGAACATGAACGTGACCCGCACGGTCAACGTCGGCGGCATCCCGTACAGCGTCACGACGACCACGCAGTGGGTCGACGACTCGACCGGGACCACCACCTGCCCGTCCGGTGCGACGCGCACCGACTATCTCAAGGCGATCTCGGTCGTGACCTGGCCGGCGATGGGCACGGTCGCGCCGGTGCGCAACCAGACGCTCATCGCCGTGCCGCTCGGCACGTTCGACGACGCCACCGGCGGCCTGATCGCCAAGTTCGTCGACCGCAGCGGTGTCGGTGTCCCGAACATCAGCGTGTCGGTGGTCGGCCCGACGACGAGCAGCGGCTCCACCGACGCCGACGGCTGCGCGTTCTGGAGCGGGCTCCCCGAGGGCGGCTACTACGTCGACGTCGCGCAGCCGGGCTACGTCGACTACGACGGCAACAACATCATCCACCAGAGCGGGACGGTCACCGGCGGCAGCACCAACTCCTTCCTCTTCTCCTACGACCGCGCCGCGACCGTGAACGCGACCTTCACGACGACCGTGAGCGGTGTGCCGCAGGCTGAGAAGGGCACCGACTTCATGGTCGCCAACAGCGCCATGCAGTCACCGGGAACGAAGACGTTCACGGTGGGAACCGCCGCGACCAGCATGACGTCGGGCGCCGCGCTGTTCCCGTTCTCCGACGGCTACGTCGCCTGGGCGGGCAAGTGCGCGGGCGCGGACCCGCGCACGTACTCGCAGCCGGCCTACCCGGTCAGCGTCAATTCCAACGCGACCTCGTCGGTCCAGCTCGGCGAGCCGGCACTGAACATCCTCGTCAAGCGCGGCACGACCCTCGCGGGCGCGACGAACTACACCGGCGCCAAGGTGCGGATCACGCCGATGACGGCGGGCTGCGGCTCGACCTTCGGCGGGACCGGCCTGCTCAACACGGCGGCCGGTGCAGCGCAGGCGAAGCTCACGAACCCGGGACTTCCCTACGGCGACTACCAGGTCTGCGTCGACGACAGTCCCACGACCGGCAGCGCGCGCAAGGTGACCTCCGCCACGATCCAGAACCGCGCCCCGGCGGGCACCGCGCTCACCACGCTGACGATCGTGACGAGCGGTGGCGGCGCCAGTCCATCCGGGACCTGTGCGTGATGCGCGGCCGGCTGAGGGACGCGCTGCGCCGCGTGGCGCGCCAGGACGACGGCTTCACGCTGATGGAGCTGCTGATCGGCGGGTCGGTCGGCTTGCTCGTGCTGTTCGGCGCGATCAACATCCTGGACTCGACGATCAAGATCTCGCGCAAGACGCAGAGCCGGGTCGACACCGCGCAGCGCGCGCGGATCGCGATGGAGACGATGACGCGCGAGCTGCGCTCGCAGGTCTGCCTGAGCGCAACGGCGCCGTCACTGACCACGGCGACGACGACGAAGGTCACCTACTACGCCAACCTCGGTGTCGTCGACTCCAACCCCGAGCGCCGCGAGATCTCGCTGGAGAACGGCGACATCATCAGCCGCCGTTGGGTGGGGACGGGAACGCCGCCGAGCATGACCTGGCCGGCGACCCCGACGAAGACCCGCACGCTGCTCGAGAACGTCACGACGATCCCCAGCACGCCGTTCCTGCGCTATTACGCGTGGCAGAACGGCAACCCGGTGCTGCCGACCACACTGCTGCCTGCCCCGCTGTCGGTGGCCAACCTCGCGCTGCCGGTGAAGATCGCGGTGTCCTTCCGCACGCTCGCCGCACGCGACTTCAACAACGACAACGTGGGCTCCACCGACCTGCAGGGCGCGGTCTTCGTCCGCGCCGCCGATCCGATCGACACCACGAAGGGACCACGATGCTGACGCGTGTTTCAGGCTTGCGCGCGGTGCTGCGCTCGGAGCGCGGCATCGCACTGCCGGCGATGATGTCCATCATGCTCATCCTGGGCATGCTGACGGCGGGCGTCGTCGTGACCGTCCAGGCGGACACGCCCGTCGCCCGACAGGATCAGGATCGCAAGCTCGCCTACGGCGCGGCCGAGGCGGGCATCCAGAACTACCTCTTCCGGCTCCAGCACGATCTCGACCTGTGGACGAAGTGCGACAACATCTCGGGCACGAAGTTCGTCAACCCGACGTGGAACGGCAACGGGACCGACCCGCGCGTCTGGCGCTCGCTCCCCGGGACCCAGGCGCAGTACACCGTGGAGCTGCTGCCCGCGACCGGGTACTCGCAGTGCAGCACCTCCAACCCCTCGGTGTCGCTCGTGCAGAACGGGCTGATCCGCGTGCGCTCGACCGGCAGGGTGGCTGGAGTCAAGCGCAGCCTCGTCGCCAAGTTCCGGCGCCGCAGCTTCCTGGACTTCCTCTACTTCACCGACATCGAGTCGCTCGATCCCGCGTGGTACACGCGCTACGTCAGTGGCGCGCCGACCGTCCCGGACATCACGCAGTGGGCCTCGGACAACTGCGGCTGGTACCGCGACGGTCGCGCGAGCAAGACCTACAGCGGCAAGTGGTTCAACGCCCAGAATCAGGGAACGAACTTCACGCAGAAGTGCGGCGAGATCCAGTTTGCGGCCGCCGACGAGCTGGCCGGGCCGGTCCACACCAACGACGAGTTCCTGATCTGCAAGCACCCGATCTTCGGTCGCACGATCGACGACTCGATCGAGGTCTCCGCGTCGAGCCCGGGGTGGCGGTCGGCGTGCTCGAGCTCCAGCCCGACGTTCCGGGGCACCTATAACGCCTCAGCACCGCTGCTGACGATGCCGGAGACCAATACGCAGCTGCGTGACACGACGCTTCCGAACTACGTCTTCACCGGTCAGACGACGATCGTCCTCGGCGCGAGCAACATGACGGTGAACGGCACGACGATGGCCTACCCGGCCAACGGGCAGATCTACGTCCAGAACGGCGTCTGCGGCCAGAGCCTGAGGACCTACGACCCGTACAACTCGCCGGCCGGCTGCGCGGATGTCTACGTCCGCGGCAGCTACGGCGCGTCGCTGACGATCGCCAGCCAGAAGGACATCATCATCAACGGCAACGTGACGAACGCCAACGACTCGTTGATCGCGCTGATCGCCGACCAGTTCATCCGCATCTACCACCCGATCACGGGCCTCAACACGAGCAACGACACCTGCACCAACGTGACCTCCGGGGCGGCTGGTTCGGTCTCGCTGACGAACCCCACGATCGTGGCGTCGCTGTTCGCCCTGAACCACTCGTTCATGGTCGACAACTACTTCTGCGGTGCGACCCTCGGGACCCTCTCCGTCACCGGCACGATCGTGCAGAAGTACCGCGGTCCGGTCGGTACCGGCGGCAGCAGCGGCGCCTCGACGGGCTACATCAAGGACTACAACTACGACGACCGCTTCCACTTCCGTGAGCCGCCCGCGGTGGTCGACCCGATCCAGTCCTCCTGGCGCGTGCTCACCCAGACCGAGCAGGTCAAGGCGACGTGAGCCAGCGGCGCGGCGTCTCGTCGAGCATCGTCGAGACGTCAGCGTCGCTCACGCCGAGCTCGGCGAGCGCGGGCAGGATGTGCTCGAAGATGTGGGTGAACGTCCAGTTCGGGGCGAGCTGGGCGACCATCTCCTCGGGGAACCAGTCGATCGTCGCGCAGGCGTCCTGGCTGAGGACCATCCGGCCGGCGTAGCCGCGCTCGCACAGCGCGGCGACCGTCGTGTTGCGCGCCGGGTCCGGGAGGAAGATGTCGGTGCCATAGCGGTCCATCCCGATGAACGGGCCGAGCGCGAGCAGCTCCTCGATGTGGTCCAGGTCGTCGGTGTCGCCGGTGTGGGCGATCATCACGCGATGGGCGGGGACGCCCTCCTCGAGGAAGATCCGCATCTGGTCCAGCCCGGTCCGGCTCGCCGGGCGCGAGTGGGCCATGATCGGCCGGCCGGTGCGGTTCGACGCGCGCGCGGCCGCGCGATGGACCTTCTCGACGTCGGGGGTGATCCCCGGCTCGTCGGCCGCGGTCTTGATGAACGCCGCCTTCACCGGCGTGCCCTGGATGCCGACCTCGATGTCGTGGACGAAGGCGTCGGCGAGGTAGTCCTCGTCGCGGGTCTGGAAGTGATGGGGGATGAACGTGTAGTGCTGCCCGTAGATGCCGGTCGCCAGGATCAGATGGACCCCGGTCTCCTGTGCGACGCGCGTCGCCAGCCGCGCATCGCGTGCCAGGTCCATGCAACCGGGGTCCACGATCGTGCGCACCCCGTGCGCCATCGCGGCGCGCACCTGCGCGAGCGCCTGCTCAAGCTCACGCTCGGCGTCGTGCAGGTGGGGGTACTGGAAGCGGATCGACTCACTGGCGGTGAGCAGGTGCTCGTGACAGAGCGTGCGGCCGAGGTCGCTCTCGTCGACGGGGCCGGCGGTCGTCTCGATCATCGTCATGAGCGCGGATTCTGCAGGATGTCGCGGATCTCCTCCAGCAGAGCGGCCTCGTCGCTGCGTCCGTCCTCGTGCTTCTCGATGCCAATCCGGCGCTGGATCGCGTCGATCGGGCGCACGATGAAGAAGAAGATCGCCGCGGCGATCGAGACGAACGCGATCAGCGCGTTGAGGAACGAGCCGTAGCGGAAGACCGAGTCGTTGATCGTGAACGTGAGGTCCGAGAAGTCGGGCTCGCCGATCACGGCCGCGACGATCGGCGTGAGCAGGTTGGCGACGAGCGAGGTGACGAGGGCGCCGAACGCGGCCCCGATGACGATCGCCACGGCCAGTTCGACGATGTTGCCGCGCAGCATGAACGCGCGAAACTCCTTGAGCATGGTGCGGGCTCCTGGGTCGGGGACCACCACATACTTGCGCGCGGGCGGGCGTCAGAGGATCCAGCGCAGGAGGCGCGTGACCACGGCGTAGAGGCTGTAGCTCCAGACGTTCATCGCAGAACCAGGGTGGTTGGATGCTCTGGAGCCGCTATCGGCGGCTGCGCTTGGCGGCATGAGAGAAGCGCCCGGCGGTGGACCTATTGCGGCGGATTGCGGATTGCCGCGCCGGTGAGCCAAGACTAGTGTCGGCTCACCGGCGGCCGCGGCGCGCGGCGTGATTTCGCTTCAAGGCGCGGCGGCCGCGGGGGGAAAGTCGCTAGACCCTTCCGCCTCTGGATCCGTAGACGCCCGTCGGGAAGCCCGACAGAAGCACGAGGATCGCCGCGACGATGGCGACGATGCTCGGAAGCCCGAGCGCGACGCACAGCGCGTAGACGAGTGCGGCGACGAGAACGGTGATGATGATGCCGAGCATGATTCCGCCGTGGTATTGCACAGCGATTGAGACTTCATCGTCGTGCCCGGGAATGCGGTGCATCAAACATCGGCGCGGGACGCTTGCCGTCACGCGGCACCGGGCGTAGGCTCGGCGGATTGGCGCCACGAACGGCAACGGAGGTACGACGTGACCCGGGAGCAACTGCAGCAGATCGTGATCGACAGGCTGGACGCCTTCAATCACCATGACCCGGACGCGGTGGCCGCGTTCTACATCGAGGATGCAGTCAGCCGCGACATGGGCCGCGACATGGCGCTCATGGGCATCGCGGCGGTCCGCGAATCACTCGCGACCTACTTCGACTCGTTCCCCGACGTCGTGATGGGGATCAGCCGGATCGGCGTCGACGGGCAGACGGCGTTCATGGAGTGGCACGCGTCCGCCACGCATCGCGAGCCCTACCACGGGATTCCGGCGACCGGGCACCACGTCGAGGTCGACGGCTGCCTGGTCTTCACCTTCACGGGCGACGGGCTGATCGCGAGCGAGATCAGCTACTGGGACGTGGCGAGCATGCTGCGGCAGCTCGGGCTGCTGCCCGCGTGGCCGGCAGAGGGCGCCGTCACCCGCTGACGCGCCCGAGAGGATTCGAACCTCTGACCTCTCGCTCCGGAGGCGAGCGCTCTATCCACTGAGCTACGGGCGCGAGCGGGACCGCGGCAGCGGTCCGGCACCGCAGAGTACCGAGCGGCTGCGCGACGGTACGCTCGGCGTCGATGGACGAGCTCGAGCTGTTCTTCGCCGGCACCGGCGCGTCCGTGCCCGCGGCCCGGCGCGGGCTGCCGGCGCTGCTGGCGCGGATCGACGGTGAGCGCCTGCTCTTCGACTGCGGCGAGGGCACCCAGCGCCAGCTGCTGCGCAGCGTCGGCCTGCCCGACCTCGACGCGATCTTCCTCACGCATCATCACGCCGACCACTGGCTCGGCCTGCCGGGGATGCTGAAGACGTTCGACCTGCGAGGG
>JBBQKR010000068.1:0-13675 GCA_038327125.1 Solirubrobacterales bacterium | reverse complement strand
GACCGGCTCGTTCGTGCTCGTGAACGCCGGCGACACGCCGCCCACGCTGCCGGACGGGCTGCTCGCCACCGTCGCCTGGGGCATCGGGCAGCGGCGGATCTTCGCGCTCGAGGCCTCGATCTTCGTCACCGGGGCGGGTGTGCAGTGGCTGCGCGACGGCCTCGGGATCATCGCGGACGCGCGCGAGTCGCAGACGCTCGCCGCCTCGCTGGAGAGCAACGACGGCGTGTACTTCGTGCCCGCCCTCACGGGGCTCGGCTCGCCGCACTGGGACCCGTACGCGCGCGGCGCGATCGTGGGCCTCACGCGCGGGAGCGGCCGCGCGCACCTGGCCCGCGCGACGCTCGAGGCGATCGCCTACCAGACCGTCGACGCGGTCCGCGCGATCGAGGCGGCGACCGCGCGCCCGGTCAGCGAGCTGAAGGCGGACGGCGGCGCGACCGCCAACGCCTGGCTGATGCAGTTCCAGGCCGACGTGCTCGGCGTGCCGGTCGTCGTTCCGCAGGTCGCCGAGACGACGGCGATGGGCGCCGCGCTGATGGCGGGCGTCGGGGCCGGCGTGTGGTCGCAGTCGCGCGTCACCGAGCTGTGGCGTGAGCAGGCGCGCTACGAGCCGCGGATGGGCGCCGACGAGCGCGGCGCGCTGCTGCACGACTGGTCGCGCGCGGTCGAGCGCTCGCGCGGCTGGGTGGAGGCGTAACCCGTGCCGTGCCGCGGAGGTACAACGGTCTGATGAGCCGGCATGAGCCGAACACCGAGGGCCAGCCGCCCGCGGACCTCGTCCCGATCAAGGAGCAGGTCTACGAGGACGATCGGCCCGTCGAGGCGCTCGAGCCCTACTACCGGCGCTCGCTCACGCGCAGGCCGGACCGCTTCGTCTACGAGATGGTGCGGGTCGTCACCTCGCTGCTGGCGTGGATCCCGTACCGCACACGCACGATCGACAGCGCGAACGTCCCGACCAGCGGGCCGCTGATCTTCGCCCCCAACCACTTCTCGAACATCGACCACTTCTTCATGGGCCAGGCGACGCGCCGCAAGGTCCAGTTCATGGCCAAGTCGCAGATCTTCAAGGGCCCGATGACCTACATCTACTCGCACGGCGGCGTCTTCCCGGTGCGGCGCGGACGCCGCGACGAGCGCAGCTTCGAGATCGTCCACGCGATCATGGGGCGCGACGGCACGGTCTGCGTCTACTGCGAGGGCGGGCGCTCGCGCACCGGCAAGCTCGCCGAGAGCGCCAAGCCGGGCATCGGGCGGATTGCGCTCGAGACCGGGGCACCGGTCGTGCCCGTCGGGATCGCCGGCTCGGAGGGCACGCGCAACTGGAAGCGGCTGCGCTTCCCGCGCGTCACCGTGAAGTACGGCGAGCCGCTGCGCTGGGAGCAGGTCGCCGAGCCCACGCGGGCCCAGCAGCAGGCGGTCGCCGACGAGATCTTCGCCGAGATCAGGCGCCTGCACGCCTCGATCAGCGCTTGACGGTCTCGCAGTCCGCGGCGATCTCGTCGTTCGCGTCCGCGTAGACGGTGTCGTTGCCGGCACCGCAGCTGACGCGGTCGAACCCACCCGCGACCACCTGGATCGTGTCGTCGCCGTCGCCGCCGTCGATGACGTCGTTGTCGAGCCCGCCGAAGATCTGGTCATTGCCCTGTTCGCCGTAGATGGTGTCGTTGCCGCGCTCGCCGAACAGCCGGTCGTCACCCTCGTTGCCGAGGACGACGTCGTTCCCGTGACGGCCGTGGACCTCATCGTTCCCCGGCCCGCCGCGCAGCACGTCGTCGCCGTTCTCCCCGTCGACGTAGTC
The DNA here is from genome assembly GCA_038327125.1 of Solirubrobacterales bacterium. Taxonomy (GTDB): domain Bacteria; phylum Actinomycetota; class Thermoleophilia; order Solirubrobacterales; family Solirubrobacteraceae; genus F1-60-MAGs163. The sequence goes on along the minus strand of JBBQKR010000068.1, from coordinate 11,871 downwards.
CTCGCCGCCGTTGCCGAACAGCGTGTCGTTGCCGTCGGCGCCGAAGATCGAGTCGTTGCCCTCCGTCCCGAACAGCGTGTCGTTGCCGGATGTCCCCGGGATCACCTTCGTCGTCGGTGGCGCATCCGTCGAGGGCTCCGGCGGGATCTGGATGACGGTCTCACAGCTCGTGAGGATGTCGCGTGTGGGCGCGGTGTCCTCGACGTAGACGGTGTCCTTGCCGGGGCCGCAGTCGACCCGGTCCTGGGCGTCGTCGGCGACCCGGATGACGTCGTTTCCGGTGCCGCCGGTGATCGAGTCCTGGCCTGGTCCGCCGGTGATCTCGTCCGCGCCGTAGGAGCCGCTGATCGTGTCGTTCCCCGATCCAGCGTCGATGGTGTCGTCGCCGTAGGACCCGTAGATCGTGTCCGAGCCGGCATCGCCGCGGATCGCGTCGTCGCCTTCGCGGCCATAGAGCTGGTCGCCGGCGGTCCCGCCGTCGATGACGTCGTCACCCGGGCCCGCGTCGATCAGTTCCGACCCCGAGCGCCCGAGCAGCGTGTCGTTGCCCTCACCACCGAAGATCCGGTCGCCGCCGCGCCCACCGTCGATGAGATCGTTGCCGTCGCCGCCGTCGAGCAGCTTGTCGTTGCCCAGGCCGGACTCGATGATGCGGTCGTCGCCGGCGCCGCCGAGGATCTCGTCGTCGCCGTCACCGCCGTCGAGGTAGTCGCCGTCGTCACCGCCGTCGAGCTTGTCGTTGCCCGTGCCGCCGAACAGCGCATCGTTGCCGGGGCCGCCGAGCAGCAGGTCGTCGCCCTGCGTGCCGAACAGCCGGTCGTTCCCGTTGCCACCGTCGAGCCGGTCGTTCTCGGTTCCGCCGTTGAGCTCGTCGTCGCCGTCGCCGCCGAACAGCTGGTCGTTGCTGCGGTTTCCGCTGAGCTTGTCGTTCCCGCCGAGGCCTTCGAGCAGATCGGGCCCGCGCGTGCCGATCAGCACGTCGTCGAGGTCCGTGCCGCGCTGCACGGCGAGGCCGCCCTGGCCTGCCGCCGCAGATGCGCGTACACCCGCCGGAAGCCTGACGCTGCGCAGGCGCTTGAAGCTCAGCGCGCTCAGCAGCGACAGCGACCGGCCGCCGCGGTCGGCGACGAACAGCCGCGTGCCGTCGCTGGACGTGCCCGGGAAGCCCGGGCCGCGCCCGACACGCACGCGTGTCACCAGTCGCCCGGTGGAAAGATCGGCGATCGCCGCAACCGCGCTGCGGTCGCTCGCGCCCGCGATCGCGGTGCGCCCGTTCGGCGTGATCGCGAGCCCACCGCCGATCGAGCGGCCGAGCCTGATCGTGAAGTTCACGCGCCTGGCGCCCAGGTCGATGCGCCGCAGTTGCCCGCCGGCCCGCGTGCGCTGCAGCGCCCATGCCGCTCCGGACGGGGAGAAGGCAACGGCGCCGGCGTTCGTCAGCGCGATGCGCCCGGCCACCGACAGCGTCGTCAGGTCGAGGATCACCAGGCGCTTCTTGTCGAGGATCGCCAGGGCGCGCGTGCCGTCCGGCGAGATCGCGATCGAGCGCGGCGTCGCGCTGCGCCCGAGCGCGATCGTCGAGACGATCGCGGGGAGCGGCGCGGTCGCCAGCACGTCGATCGCGCCGGCGCGGCCGGCGAGCAGGCGCGAGCCGTTCGGGCTGGAGGCCAGGCCCATGATCCCGCTCGCGACCGTCGCGTACCCCTCGGTGCGCCGGTCGGCCAGATCGACGGTCGCGATGCGCCGGCCCGTTGCGACGAACGCGCGCGCGCCGTCAGGGCTGACGGCGATCCCGACAGCCGGTCCGCCGAGCCCGAGCGGGGATGCCACGCGGCCGGTGCTCTGGTCCACCGAGACCAGGCCGGGGGTGCCGCCCGCGACGAGCATGGCGCGCGCGGAGGCACCCGCCGGGAGGGCGAGCGCCAGCGCGAGCACGCCGGTCACGGCGCGCAGGAATGCGGGGAGAGGGAACGGCACGTCACCCTCAGTGAACCATCGGGACGGGGGAAGTTGCGCTGTACGCTGCCGCGCATGTCCGCGCCCAACGTGCCGCAATTGCTGCTGAAAGGCCTGCTGGACGGCGTCGAGGTGGTCTTCGCGGGTGGCGAGGGAACCCTGTGGGCCGGTTGCGCAGCGCTCGGCGCGCAGGTGGGCGGCCTGGAGGCCGACCTGCTCGATGAGGATGCCGTCCTGGCCGCCGCGCAGGCGCTTCGGGCGCCGTCGGTCCTCATCTGCGAGACCGGCCCGGCGCTGCGCGCCGCCGGGGCGGACCCGGGCGCGCTGGACAGCGCCGTCGCCGGCGCCTGGAACGCGACCCGCGCAGTGTTCAGCGCCAGGCTCGAGCCCGCCGGCGGGGGCCTCGTGGTCCTGATCGCGCCGCGGCCGGCCGACGGGCCGCTCGCCGGCGCCGCCGGCGCGGCGCTGGAGAACCTGGCGCGGACGACCTCCGTCGAGTGGGCACGGCTCGGCGTCAGAGTCCTCACGGTGCGCCCGCGCGACATCACCGCTGATGCTGCGCTCGCGGACCTCGTCGCGTACCTCGCTTCACCCGCAGGCGCCTACTTCTCCGGCTGCGTGCTGGACCTCGGCGCCGCCGGCCTGACGGGTTACAGGTCGAGCTCGTAGGTCAGCCAGCGGCTCGGCTTCGCGCCGACGCGCGCGTAGACCGTCTGCGCCCGCGCGTTGTCCAGCGCGGTCTCCCACGCCAGCACCTTGCCGCCGTGCGCGCGCGTGCGTCCCGCGCAGGCTTCGATCAGCGCCGCAGCCAGACCGGTTCCGCGCGCGTCGGGGTGGACGAACAGATCGTTCATTACGCCGATGCGGCCGGCGTCCAGCGTCTGCCACGTCCAGAAGACGGTGGCGAAGCCGAGCGCCCGGCCCTCCGCCTCGCGCGCGATCAGCTGCAGCCCCTCGCGCTCGGGATCGGCGATCAGAGCGCGGCACAGCGCCAGCAGCTGCTCGTCCGGGGGCGCGACCTCGTAGAAGTCGCAGTAGCCGCGCAGGAGCGGCAGCAGGTCGTCCAGATCCTGCTCGCCGACCAGCGTGATGCTCGCATCCGCCATCGCGTTGCTCCTACGTCGTCATTCCCGTGAACTGGCCACCGGTGACGTTCAGCGTCTGCCCGTGCACGTAGTTCGACCACGGGGAACAGAGGAAGAACACGCCGCCGGCCGCCTCCTCGGGCGTGCCGGCGCGGCCCAGCGGGATCAGCATCGGCGCCATGCCGCGCAGCTGGTCGGGGATGCCGAGCTGCACCTTCTCGCCGTCGATCTCCATCGTGTTGGACTCGTCCTTTGAGGCAGTCAGGCGCGTCTCGATCCAGCCGAACGCGACCGCGTTGACGTTGATCTTGAACTGGCCCCACTCCTTGGCGAGCGTCTTCGTCAGCCCGACGACGGCGTTCTTGCCCGCCGCGTAGTTGGCCTGGCCGGCGTTGCCCATCGTGCCCGACACCGACGAGACGTTGACGATCTTGCGGAACACCTCCACGCCCTCCGCCTTCTCGGCCTTCGCCGGCTCGCGCAGGTGGGGAGCGGCCTCACGGATGATCCGGAACGGCGCGACGACGTGGATGTCGAGCATCCGCTGGAACCAGTCGTCGCTCATCTTGTGGATCGGCGCGTCGAGGGTGTAGCCGGCGTTGTTGACGATGATGTCGATCCTGCCGAAGGCGTCGATCGCGGTCTTGACGAGCGCCGCGGGGGCGCTCGGGTCGGTCAGGTCGCCGGCGTAGACGGCCGTCTCGCTGCCGAGCTCACTCGCCGTCTGCGCCGCGACGTCGCCGTCGAGGTCGTTGATGACGAGGCTCGCGCCGTGCTCGCCGAGGATCTCCGCCGTCGCGCGGCCGATGCCGCGGGCCGATCCGGTGACGATCGCCACCTTGCCGTCGAGGACTCCCATGCCTGCTCCTGTGTCGTGTCCGGGTTGCGGGGTGGCGCAGGATCCTATGCCCGGGCCGGAAACGACGCGGGCCCCGCCGAAGCGGGGCCCGCGCGCGGTGGTGTCGGCGACCGGTCAGCCGTCGATGGTGTAGACCGCGTCCCAGTCCTTGACCTTCAGCGTCAGGAGCTGGCCGAACTGCACGATCTGGCCCTCCGGGTCGGCCGCCCAGCCCGGCGCGCCTGCGGCCGGGTAGGCCTTGTGGTTCTGCACGTCGAACAGCCACGTGTCCCTGCCGAGCAGCGAGGAGGCGTCGATGATGCCGCTCGACTCCTCGTCGATCGTCGAGTCCGGGCGCGTGGCGCCGGGCGCGAAGATCGCCGGGTCGAACGTCGCGACGACGCCGCGGGCACCGCTGTCGACGTCGTAGGCCAGGATCCGCGCGAGGTGATCGGCGCCGCCCGGATCCTCCTGGATCAGCAGGTTGCCCTTGCGGTCGATGCCCAGGTTGTCCGGCTTGTAGGCCTTCGGCTGGCCGGCGCCCCAGGACTCGGAGCCGTCGAGCAGCAGGGTCAGCTTCGCGCCCAGCTCCGGGTTCTGGATGTCCTCGTACTGGAGCTTCCAGAGGCCGCCGCCGTTGCTCGTCTCCCGCGCCGGGTTGGCGGGGTCGTCGAAGCGCGGCGAGCCCTCGGTCGTCACGAAGTAGAACGTGTCGGGGTTCTGCGGATCCCACGCCCCGTCCTCGATCCGGTTCAGCGCGAGGCCGTCGGCGACCGCCTCCTCGTTCTGGCGCTTGCCCGAGGCGTCCCACTCGACCTCCTTGAGCTCGACGTCAGCCGGCGTGCCGACGCCGTAGGTGGAGCGGAACTGCGCGTCGTTCTTGACCGCGGCGTCACTTGCGTCGAGCACGAAGCTCGTGCCGTTCGTCAGGCCCGCGCGCTTGAACGCGTCGCCGGTCTTGGTCTTCTTGCCGAGGTAGACCCAGAGCTGGCTCCCGGCCCCAGGCCCGTCCTCCTGGCCGTGGACGAGCGTCAGGTCGCTGCGGGTGTTCGCGGCCAGGGTGTTCTCCCACGAGAAGAGCCCCAGGCGCGGCAGCTGCTTGGCGTCGCCGTCCTCCGTCACGCCGAAGAGCCGGCTCTCGTCGCCGCCCTCCTCGTTGGCGAAGTAGATCTGGCCCGTGTAGCCGCGGCCCGAGCGCCGGTTGTAGAGCTGGCCGGGATCGGTCAGCGAGCTCGAGCAGAAGCGGTTGAACGCGGCCGGCTGGGCGAGGAACGTGTCCAGCGGGTTGCGCGGGTTCGCGCCGCCAGCGGACGGCGTCGCGCCCCAGGTCTGCCCCGGGTAGTCCCAGTACTGCACGTCCGGGTTGATGAGATCCGAGCCCGACTCGACCCTCAGCGAGCTGCGGTCGATCCGCAGCTTCGAGACGAACGAGCCCTTCTGGCCGTGGCGCCGCACGGCGCCCACCGCGTTGCCGAGCTCGTGGTTGTTGTAGACGAGGATGTCGTCCCCGTCGCGCTGGGCGCCGAGGCCGTCGGGGATCCCGACGTACCTGTAGCCGTTGCCCGCGGCCAGGTCTCCGGTGGTGAACAGCGACTTGATGAACACGCCGTCGGCCGACGGCAGGATGTACGGGCTCTTGGTGGTGCTGGGCCCTTTGCCGATGCCCGATGCCGCGATCGCCGGTGAGGCGGCGAGGGCGGTCAGAGCGGTCGCGGCGAGAGCCGCGACGGTGCATGCACGTCGGTGCACGATGTGACCTCCTGAGGGGGTTTGGTTGCCCCTGGATCACAGGCCACCCGGGCCGCCTCGATGTGACGCGCCGGTCACCGCCGCGTCACGTTCCGGTGAAGAATGGTGAACGTCTGGTGGAGTTCTGGTGAAGCCTGAGCGCTGCTGCGCCCGCGCGGGCCCTACAACCCCATCGTGCGGCCGAGGATCTCCTTCATGATCTCGTCGGTGCCGCCGCCGATCGGGCCCAGGCGCGCGTCGCGCGCCGCACGCTCGATCCCGTACTCGACCATGTAGCCGGCGCCCCCGTGGATCTGCAAGCACGTGTCGGCGACGTCGAACGCGGCGCGCTGCGTGAGCAGCTTCGCCTTCGTGACCTCCTGCAGCGCGTCGTGTCCCTCGACGAACAGGCGCAGCGCGTGGTAGGTGAGTGACCGCCCCGCCTCGATCGTGGTGGCCATCTCGGCGAACTTGTGGCGGGTCACCTGGAAGCCGGAGATCGGCCGCCCGAACGCCCGGCGCTCGCCGGCGTAGCGCAGCGTCAGCTCGAAGCAGTGCTGCGCCGCGGCGACCGCGCCCAGCGCCATCGACACGCGCTCCCACTGGAAGTTGGCCATGATCAGCTTGAAGCCGCCGTGCAGCTCGCCGAGCAGGTTCTCCTCCGGCACGAAGACGTCGTCGAGCGCGATCAGCGCGGTGTCCGACGCGTGCCAGCCGAGCTTGTCGATCTTCGACGCGCTGTAGCCCGGCTGGTCCGTGTCGACGAGGAAGAACGAGATGCCGGCGTGGCCGCCCTCCGGGGTCGTCTTCGCGGCGAGGACGAGGTAGTCGGCGCGCACGCCGTTGGTGATGAACATCTTCGACCCGTTCAACGTCCAGCCGCCTTCGGCACGGCGCGCCAGCGTCTTCAGGCCGGCGACGTCGGAGCCCGCATCGGGCTCGGTGATCGCCAGCGCGGCGATCTTCGCTCCGGTGATCGACGGGACGAGGTAGCGCTGCTTCTGGTCCTCGGTGCCGAACTTCCAGACGGGTGGGGTGGCGATCGTGATGTGTGCCCCGAGGCCCGCGGCGACGCCGCCCGAGCCGCAGCGCGCAAGCTCCTCCGCGAGGATCGCGTCGTGCAGGTAGCCGCCGCCCTGCCCGCCGTAGCGCTCTTCGTACTTCAGCCCGAGGAACCCGAGCTCGCCCATGCGCGGGAACAGCGCGTCGGGGAACCAGCGGTCCTCCTCCCAGGCGTCGGCGTGCGGCGCCAGTTCGGCCTCGACGAAGCGCCGCAGCGACGTGCGCAGGTCCTCGTGCTCCTGCGTGAACGGCGGGGCGATCAGGCGCGCGGATGGCGCGGTGGGGAGGCCCTTCACCGCAGCTTCTTCTTCAGCAGCCCGAACACGCCGCGCACGACTTCCTTCTGGATCTGCTTGCCCTGGCGGCTGTTGAGAAAGTCGCCCACGCCGCCCGGCGTGTTGTCCGCCGGGGCCTTGGGACGCGGCTTCGCGGCCTCCTTGGCCGCCTCCTTCGCGGCCTCCTGCGCCTGCGCGTCGGCCGCGGCCTGCTCGGCCGCGGCGGTCGTGGCCGCCAGGCGCTCGCCGAGGATCTCGCGGGCGCTCTGGCTGTCGGTGCGCGTGCCGTAGGCGGCGTAGAGCGGGGAGGCCTTCGCGGCGCCGTCCACGTCGGCGGTCGGGTCCATGCTCGAGCGCGGGCCCGGCAGGCGCGAGTGCACGACGGGGGTCGGGACGCCCTTGTCGTCGAGCACGGTGACGGCGGCCTCGCCGATGCCCATCGACGTCAGCAGCGTCTCGAGGTCGTAGAACGGGGACCTCGGGAACGTCTTGACGGTCTGGCTGAGTGCCTTCTGGTCGTCGGGTGTGAACGCGCGCAGCGCGTGCTGGACGCGGTTGCCCAGCTGGCCGAGGACGTCCGCGGGCACGTCCTTCGGCGTCTGCGTGACGAAGTAGACGCCGACGCCCTTGGAGCGGATCAGGCGGACGGTCTGCGTGACCGACTCGACGAACGCCTTGCTCGCGTCATTGAACAGCAGGTGCGCCTCGTCGAAGAAGAAGACGAGCTTGGGCTTGTCGAGGTCGCCGGCCTCGGGGAGCGACTCGAACAGCTCGGCGACGAGCCACATCAGCACGGTCGAGAACAGCTTCGGCTTGTCCTGGACGGCGGGCAGCTCGAGGCAGGAGATGATCCCGCGGCCGTCCGGCGCCGTGCGCAGCAGCTGGGCGATGTCGAACTGCGGCTCGCCGAAGAACTCGTTGCCGCCGCCGGTCTCGAGCGTGATGAGGTCGCGCAGGAGCACGCCGACGGTCGCGCTCGAGAGGCCGCCGATGCCCTCCAGCTCGGCCTTGCCCGCGTCCGAGCTCAGGAACGTCAGCAGCGCGCGCAGGTCGCCCAGGTCCAGCAGCGGCAGGTCCTTCGTGTCGGCGTAGTGGAAGACCAGCCCGAGGCTCGACTCCTGCGTCTCGTTGCTCCCGAGCACCTTGCCGAGCAGCTGCGGGCCGAAGTCGCTGACGGTTGCGCGGACCGGCACGCCCGGGCCGATGCCGCCGATCGACAGGAACTCGATCGGGAAGCCGGTGGGCGTCGCGTCGATCCCCAGCTCGGCGTTTCGCTTGACGCCGGGCCCGTCGGCGGGGGCGGGGTCGTGGAGCCCGGAGACGTCGCCCTTGACATCCGCGACGAACACGGGCACGCCGGCCGCCGACAGCTGCTCGGCGATCCCCTGCAGCGTCTTGGTCTTGCCGGTGCCCGTCGCGCCCGCGACCAGGCCGTGGCGATTCATCATCGCCAGCGGCACCTGGACCCTGGCGTCCGCGTGCAGCGCGTCGTTCAGCACACCGCGGCCGAGGTCGATCGCCGGACCGTCGACGGCGTAGGCGGCGGCGATCGTGGTGGCGAAGTCGGGGGCGTCGGGCATGGGTTGACGCTATCGCGGGAGGACGGCGTGACCGCAGGACGAGCGGACGTGATCGGCGTGGGCGCCCATCCGGTCAGGCGGGCGGGTACAGGTCGTCGGCGAGTTCGAAGACGAAGCATGTAGAACGCCCAGTTCGACGGGCTCGCGAGCATCGGTCGGGCATTGACCATGCTGGACATGGGAAACGCCCAAGCTCGTGGCCGCGACGCTGAACGCGCTGAAACCCACGTGCCGGATGGCCTCGGGTCGTGCCTACAGCCCGTACGACTTGCCGATCACCTCGAGCATGATCTCGTCGGTGCCGGCGCCGATCCGGTTCAGGCGCAGGTCGCGCCAGACGCGCTCGACGTTGTACTCCTTCATGTACCCGGCTCCGCCGTGGATCTGGATGCACTCGTCGGCGACCTCGACGGCGATGCGCGAGGAGTAGAGCTTGGCCATCGAGATCTCGCGCACCGGGTACTCGCCGTTGTGGATGCGCCAGGCGGTCATGTAGGTCATCTGCCGCGCCGCCTCGATCTTCGTCGCCATCTCGGCGAACTTGTGGCGCGTGACCTGGAACTTGGAGATCGGCCTGCCGAAGGCGGTGCGCTCGTGGGCGTACTGCAGTGTGCGCTCCATGCACAGCTGGGCGGCCGCGACCGCGCCCGCCGTGCCGATCATCCGCTCGCCCTGGAGCTCCCACATGATGTGGTAGAAGCCCTTGCCGACCTCGCCGAGGACGGCGGTCGCGGGGACGCGCACGTCCTGGAAGGCGAGCAGCGCGGTGTCGCTCGCGTGCATGCCGAGCTTCTTCAGCCGCTGCTCGCGGATCACGCCGGGCGCGTCCATCGGCACGAGGAACAGCGTGAACCCGTCGTAGCCGGCGTCGGGGTCGGTCTTCGTGACGAGCACGATCACGTCGGCGCGATGCCCGTTCGTGATGTACGTCTTGGAGCCGCTGATGACGTACTCGTCGGTGACGGAGTCGTACACCGCGCGCGTCTTGATGCCGGCGACGTCCGAGCCGGCGTCGGGCTCGGTGATGCCCAGGCAGAGGATCTTCTGGCCCTTGATCGCCGGAACCAGCCACTCCTGCTTCTGCTCTTCGGTGCCGAACGCCAGGAGCGGCGGCATCGCCATGTCCGTATGGACGGCGACGCCCATCGCCAGGCCGCCGCAGTTGGCGTGGCACATCTCCTCGGCGAGCACGATCGCGGAGAAGTAGTCGCCGCCCTGGCCGCCGTACTCGACCGGCTTGTCGAGGCCGAGGAACCCGAGCTCGCCCATGCGCGGGAAGATCGCGTCGGGGAACGTGTTCTCCTCCCACTCCTCGGCGTGCGGCGCGAACTCCTTCGTGACGAACGCGTGGATCGACTCGCGCAGCTGGTCGTGCTCGTCGCTGAAGATGAAGTGCCTGCGCTTCGCGCTGTAGTCGGGCTTGAGGACCGACGAGGCGGTGGCCATGGGTGCGGGACTCCTTGCGGGGGATCGGCTGGGCTCGGCGGACCGTAACGCGGTGCAGCCAGAAAGTAAACAGTAGAACTGCCTACTTTCCACGATGCGGGGCGGGTCTCCAACGCGTAGGGTTCGCCGCCATGTCCGACGACCCGGTCCTCTACGCCGTCGCAGACGGCGTCGCGACGATCTCCCTCAACCAGCCCGACACGCGCAACGCGCTGTCCGACGAGCTGCTGGACGGACTGCTGGCCGCCTTCGAGCGCGCGCGCGACGACGCGGGCGTCCGGGCGGTCGTGCTCGCCAGCACGCACGCGACCGTCTTCAGCGCCGGCGGCAACCTCGCCGGCTTCGCCTCCGACGTGCCGCTCACCCACAAGCACGCCGGGATCGAGCGCTTCCCGCGCCTGTTCGAACTGATCGGGACGCTCGGCAAGCCGACGATCTGCGCGGCCGGGGGACACGTGCTGGCCGGCGCGCTGGGCGTGGCGCTGGCCTGCGATCTCGTGATCGCCAGGGACTCAGCGACGTTCGGGACGCCGGAGATCAACGTCGGCGTCTTCCCGTTCATGATCATGGCGCTGATCTACCGCAACGTCCCGCGCAAGAAGGCCAGCGAACTGCTGCTGCTCGGCGAGCGGATCGACGCCGCCGAGGCCGAGCGGCTGGGCATTGTCAACCGCGTCGTTCCGGCCGAGGAGTTCGACGCCGCCGTGGCCGACTGGGCGTCGAAGCTCGCGAGCAAGTCGCCGCTGCTGATGGCGATGGGGAAGGACGCCATGTGGCGCCAGCAGGACCTGCCGCTGATGGAGGCGCTCGAGCTGCTGCGGCACAACCTCACGCTGGCCTTCTCCACGCAGGACGTCCAGGAGGGCGTGCAGGCCTTCTTCGAGAAGCGCGACCCCGAGTGGCAGGGGCGATGAGCGCCGAAAACGGGCCTGGCGTCGTCGGCCTGCTCTGCCGCACGTCCGACCGCTCGGACTCCGCCGGGAGCACGAACGCGCTCGTCGCCGCGATCGCCGCGCTGGCTCGCGTGACGCCGCGCATCGTCGGCACGCCCGGCCAGCCGTGCGACAGCACCTACGAGGACGACCTGCGCGACGGCCGCGGCTGCCTGCTCGAGGCCGGCGGCCAGCTGTCCGACGCCTTCCACGAGAACCGCTTTCCGGTGCTCGTCGCGGGGACGTGCTCGATCTGCGCAACGACGCTTCCGGTGCTCGCGCGCGACCACCCCGATGCCTTCGTCCTGTGGCTCGACGCCCACGGCGATTTCAACTCTCCCGCGACCTCGCCGTCGCAGTTCCTCGGCGGCATGTGCCTGGCCGGCGCGTGCGGCGTCTGGGACACCGGCCTGCCCGGGCCGGCGCTCGACCCCTCGCGCGTCGTGATGTGCGGCGTGCGGGACGTCGAGCAGGACCTGCTCGAGACCCACGGCGTCTCGCGCATCGAGCGCCCGAGCCGGCTCGCCGACGCGCTCGCCGGCCGCGAGGTCTTCGTCCATCTCGACCTCGACGTGCTCGACCCGAGCGTCGTCGACGGCTTCGCCTTCCCGGTCCCGGGCGGGTTCAGCGCGGAGGGTCTGCGCCGCATGCTCGCCGAGGTGGACGAGGTCGCGACGGTCATCGGCATCGAGATCACCGGGTGCCCGAGCCCCGAGGCCGCGGCGATGGTCGCGGGCTGCGTCGCTCCGTTGCTCGGCTGACCAGGCGGCTCAGCTGATCCCGCCGCCCGAGTCCTGAACGAACCAGGCCGCGGAGGCGGGGGTGGGATCGACGCCGCCACCCTGGGACTTCGCCCGGACCTCGAACAGCTGGTCCCCGGCGAGCAGGTCCAGGTAGGTCGTCGGCGACGTGCACGCGGCCCAGTCGGAGCCGTTGATGCGGCATTCGAACGTCGCATTCGGGTCAGGG
>JBBQKR010000067.1:0-13721 GCA_038327125.1 Solirubrobacterales bacterium | reverse complement strand
CCAGCCACGAGAGCGCACCGTCGGTCATCGAGACGTCGACGACCTGACCCTGGCCGGAGCGGTCGCGCTCACGCAGCGCGGCGAGGATGCCGAACGCCGCCATCAGCCCGCCGCCGCCGACGTCGGCGATCTGGCCCGCGGCCTGGACGGGCGGACCGTCGGCCTCGCCCGTCAGGCCGAGCAGGCCGCCGAGGCCGAGGTAGTTCATGTCGTGCCCCGAGCGGTCGCGCAGCGGGCCGTCGAGCCCGTAGCCGGTGATCGCGCAGTAGACGATCCCCGGGTTGACCTGACGCAGCTGCTCGTAGCCGACGCCGAGGCGGTCCAGCACACCCGGCCGGAACGACTCCAGGACGACGTCGGCGTCCTTGGCGAGCCGCAGCAGCACCTCGCGTCCGCGCTCGTCCTTGAGGTTCAGGCGGATCGAGGACTTGTTGCGGTTGAGGCCCAGGAACAGCGCGCTCTTCGCGCTCGCCTGGGCGCCCTCGTAATACGGCGGCGACCAGCGCGAGTAGTCGCCCATGCCCATGTCCTCGACCTTGATCACCTCGGCGCCGAAGTCGGCGAGCAGCAGCGAACAGAACGGGCCGGGCAGCAGCCGCGAGAGGTCCAGGACGCGGATGCCGTGCAGCGGCAGGCTCATGCGACGCGCTCGGGCAGACCCAGCAGCGACCGGGCTTCGGTGACCGCCGCGGGCCGCCGGCCGGCGTTGACGACCATCTCGCGGGCCTTCCCGACGAGGTCGCCGTTGGACCGCGCCATCGTGCCGTCGGGCAGGTAGAAGTTGTCCTCGAGGCCGACGCGGATCGAGCCGCCGAGCGCGAGCGCCGCGCTGATCAGCGTCCACTGGTTGCGGCTGATCCCGATGACCGCCCAATGAGAACCCGGCGGAATGTTGTCGACCATCGCGGCGAGGTTGCGCGCTGTCGGTGGCGCGCCGCCGACGACGCCCATCACGCAGTCGATGTGCAGCGGCGGGTGCAGGACGCCCATGTGCACGAGCGGCTCGAGGCTGCCGATGTGGCCGAGGTCGAAGCACTCGTGCTCGGGCTTGATCGCGAGCTCGTTCATCGCGTTCAGCAACTCGATGATCTCGCTGAACGGGTTGGCGAAGACGGTCTCGAACACGAACTGCCGGCGCGAGCGCGAGTACTTCGCGTAGTTCATCGAGCCCATGTTCACCGCGGCGACGTCGGGGCGCAGCTCGCGCAGGTAGGCCAGGCGCTTCTCCACCGGGACCCCGATCGCGCCGGTCGAGTAGTTGATGATCACGTCGCCGGCCTGGGCGCGGATCGCCTCGGTGATCGCGCGGAAGTCCTCGATCTCGAAGGACGGCGTCCCGTCGGGCCGCCGTGCGTGGATGTGGATCATCACGCCGCCCTCGTCGACGATCCGCCGCGCTTCGGCACCATATTCCTCCGGTGTGTAGGGGATCGCGGGGCATTGCTCACGACTGGCGATCGCGCCGGAGATGGCGCAGGTGATGACGACGGGGTCCTCGAGGCTCAAGGCGGGCTCCAGGCGAGAAGTGGGACGTTCCACTTCCCACTCTGACGGATCGCGGGGCGGTGCGTCAATCCGCGGCGGGCAGGACGACCGGCAGATCGCCCCAGCAGCGCACGGAGCCCCCCGTCGTCACACCGCACGACTCGTAGTCGCCGACGTCGAACGTGCTGAACGTCCCGGCCGGGCCGAGAACCTCGGGGCGACCGGCGTTCCCCCAGCAGCGCGGGGTGCCCGTCGCTGTCAGCGCGCAGCTGTGGAACGGGCCGGCGGCAACCTGCGTGAACGTCCCGGGAGGGGCCGCGGACTGCCCGTGGCTCCTTGAGCCCCAGCAGACGACCGCACCGGCCCGCGTGAGCGCGCAGTTGTGCATCCCGCCCGCGGCGATCCGCTTGAAGTCACCGGCCGGCGCCCGCAGCTGGAAGTAGTCGTCGTAGCCCGCGCAGAGGACCCGGCCGTCCGCGGTCAGGCCACACGTGTGCTGGCCGCCGGCGCTCACCTGCACGTAGCTCTCGTCCGCGAGCTTCGTCTGCCCGGCGCGCCCGGCGCCCCAGCAGACGGCGGGGCCGCCGGGCTCAAGTGCGCAGGAGTGGTCGCCGCCGGCGCTGACCTGGGTGAACGTCCCGCCCGGGGGCCGCGACTGGCCCGAGCGGTTGGAGCCCCAGCAGCGCAGCGTGCCCGTGGCTGCAAGTGCGCAGGTGTGGGCCTCGCCCGCGTCGACCTGCGTGAAACGCCCGGCGGGCGGCTCGGCCTGGCCGTTGCCGTCCCGGCCCCAGCAGACGGCGGAGCCGGACGAGCGCAGCGCGCACGTATGGCCGGCGCCGACGCCGATGTCCGTGTACGACCCCTCGGGCGCCGTCGCCTGCGCCCAGCCGTTGGCGCCCCAGCAGGTCACCGAAGCGACGCGCGTGATGGCGCAGGCGTGGGCGCTCCCGGCACTGATCTGCCGCAGCGCGCCCTGCGGAGCGCGCAGCCGACCCTGCGTTCCGGAGCCCCAGCACCGCGCCCGCCCGCCCGCCGTGACCGCGCAGGCGTGGTCGCGGCCGACGGCGACGCTGTGGACGCGGCCCTTCGGCATCCCGGCGCGGCCGCCCGGGAACCGGGCGCCCCAGCAGCGCACTGTCCGCGCCGTCGTGATCGCGCACGCGTGATTCCCGCCCGCTGCCACCCCGCCGAAGCGTCCCCGTGGCGACCGGTTCGCGCCGCCGGAGCCGGCACCCCAGCACACGACCCGGCGGTCGAGCCGCAGGGCGCACGCGTGCCGGGTGCCGACGGCGATCTGGCGGTAGCGGCCCGCGCGCATGCGGTCCTCGCCCGGGAGCGTTGCGCCCCAGCATTCCAGCGCCCCGGCGGCCGTCAGCGCGCACACGTGGGCGGGTCCGGCGACGATCTGTGCGAACTCCCCCGCCGGCGGCGTGCCGGCCGCCGCGGCGCCCCCCCAGCACGCGACCCGTCCGGCGCGTGTCAGCGCGCACGTGGAGTCGCGCGTCAGGGCGACGTGCTTGAACCGGCCCGCCGGCGGCGTCGCCCTGCCGGACCCGTCCGCCCCCCAGCAGAGCAGCTCACCCGACTGCTTGAGCGCACACGAGTGCGACTCGGCGGCGGCGACCTCCGTGAACTGCGCAGCGACGGCGCCGCCCGGGGCGGCCGCGGTGCAGGTGAGCACCACCGTCGCGAGCACGAACCCGCGCAGCAGCCTGCTCGAAATCTTCACACCGCTGGACACCGCGCGAACTCTGACGCACAAGCCGTGTCGACACCACCGTCCTGATCGTCTGGCGGATGGATCGCGGATGCCTGAGGACGAACGGAGCGGGCGGACTGGCCGCATGGCCGTCCGCCCGCCTCCGGGTGGCCTCAGGCGCCGCGAGGCACCGCCAGACGATCAGGACTGGGTGGGGAAGCCGTAGTCCGTTCCGGACGCGCGCTGGGGCCAGCGCTCGGTGACGACCTTGCCGCGGGTGTAGAACAGCACGCCCTCGCGGCCGTGGACGTGCAGGTCGCCGAACAGCGACGCCTTCCAGCCGCCGAACGAGTAGTAGGCCATCGGCACCGGGATCGGGACGTTGATGCCGACCATGCCCGCGGTGACGCGGTGGCGGAACTCACGGGCTGCGCCGCCGTCGGCGGTGAAGATCGCCGCGCCGTTGCCGTAGGGGTTGCGGTTGATCAGCTCCAGACCGGCGTCGAACGAGTCGGCGCGCAGCATCACCAGCAGCGGGCCGAACACCTCGTCGCGGTAGACGCTCATCTCCTCGGTCACGTGATCGAGCACCGACGGGCCGACGAAGAAGCCCGCCTCGTGTCCGGCGACGGTGAGCCCGCGGCCGTCGAGGGCGACCTGTGCACCCTCGTCCGCGCCGCGGCCGACGTACGTCGTGACGCGCTCGCGCGCCTCGGGGGTGATGACGGGTCCCATCTCGCTCTGTGGATCGCTGCCCGGGCCGACGGTGAGCGCGCGGGCGCGCTCGACGACCTTCGCCGCGAGCGCGTCGGCGGTCTCCTCACCGACGGTCACGACGGCGCTGATCGCCATGCAGCGTTGGCCGGCGCTGCCGAACGCCGCCGATGCGATCGCGTCGGCGGCGACGTCGAGGTTCGCGTCGGGCAGGACGAGCGCATGGTTCTTCGCGCCGCCGAGCGCCTGTGCGCGCTTGCCGTGCGCCGTCGCCGTCTCGTAGATGTGGCGCGCGACCGGGGTCGACCCGACGAACGAGATCGCGTCGATCTCCGGGTGCGTGAGCAGCGCGTCGACGGCGACCTTGTCACCCTGCACGACGCTGAAGACGCCGGCGGGAAGTCCCGCCTCGGCGAGCAATTCACCGACGAACAGCGCCGCGGACGGGTCCTTCTCGCTCGGCTTGAGGATGAACGCGTTGCCGCACGCGAGCGCCAGCGGGTACATCCACATCGGGACCATCGCCGGGAAGTTGAACGGCGTGATGCCGGCGACGACGCCGAGCGGCTGGCGGTAGCTCGTCGAGTCCACCCGCGTGGAGATCTGCTCGGAGCCCTCCCCCTTCATCAGGTGCGCGACGCCGCACGCGAACTCGACGACCTCCAGGCCGCGCTGAACCTCGCCGCGAGCGTCGTCGAACGTCTTGCCGTGCTCGCTGGTGACGATGCGCGCGAGGTCGTCACGGCGGGCGGTCAGCAGCTCGCGGTAGGCGAACAGGACCGCGGTGCGCTTGGACAGCGACGCGGCGCTCCACTGCTCGAACGCCGCCCGCGCCGAGCGAGCGACGCGGTCGACGTCGGCGGCCGAGGCGAACGCGACCTTGCGGGCGACCTGCCCGGTCGCGGGGTCGTGGACGTCGCCGAAGCGCTCGGCGGTGGCATCGGCGGCGCCGTCGATCCAGTGTCCGACGGTCTGCAGGTCTGTGGGAGCGAGGGTCATGGCCCACTCAGGGTAATGCAGGTTTTCAACGCTGATCGTCATAGGCTGCCGTGCATGGGCACCCCAGCCGGCTTCGAGCACATCGCCTACCACGTCGCGAATCACGTCGCGACGATCACGCTGAACCGTCCCGACAAACTCAACGCGTTCACCGCGACGATGGCACTCGAGCTGATCGCGGCGTTCGACCTGATCGACGCCGACGACGACGTGCGCGCCGTCGTCGTCACCGGCGCGGGTCGCGGGTTCTGCGCGGGCGCCGACCTCTCCGGCGGCGGCGACACCTTCAGCTACGCGAAGGGCGAGGAGGATGCGCACCGCGACGGCGGCGGGCTCGTGACGCTGCGCATCTTCGAGTGCCTGAAACCGGTGATCGGCGCGATCAACGGCCCCGCCGTCGGGGTCGGCGTGACGATGCAGCTGCCGATGGACATGCGCCTGGCCTCGACCAGCGCGCGCTTCGGGCTCGTGTTCGCGCGCCGCGGCATCGTGCCGGAGGCCGCGTCGAGCTGGTTCCTCCCGCGCATCGTCGGCATCAGCAGGGCGCTCGAGTGGTGTGAGACGGGCCGGGTCTTCGATGCCGATGAGGCGCTCGCCGGCGGTCTCGTTCGCAGCGTGCACGAGCCGGACGACTTGCTCCCGGCGGCCTACGCGCTCGCTCAGGAGATCGTCGACAACGCCGCGCCGGTGTCGGTCGCACTGACCCGGCAGATGCTGTGGCGGATGGCCGGCGCCGACCACCCGATGGAGGCCCACAGGGTCGACTCGCGCGGGATCGCGGTCCGCGGTGCCTCGCCCGACGCGATCGAGGGTGTGATGGCGTTCCTGGAGAAGCGGCCCGCGGCATTCCCGATGCGCGTCAGCGACGGGATGCCGGACTTCTTCCCCTGGTGGGACGAGCGGGAGTTCTCCTGACATGTGCCGGCTCTTCGCCTTCGGGCTGCTCGAAGCCCCCGACAGCCTCGAGGCACAGATCCGCCGTGAGCCCGACGGGTACGGCATCGGCAAGGACGGCGCCCCGCCGGCGAGGTGACCGCCGGGATCACGACGGCAACCACGTGGATCGCTGCGACCCTGCCGCCGTATGCCGTCCCGGCGCCGGGAATCGCCGTGGCGAGCGAGGCGCTGACGACCGGGGGCGACTGGACGCCGCTCGGGTCCGGCGAGCTCCTGCACGTCTGGAGGACCTCGGCATCCACGCCGCGGCGGCGCAACAGGAGAAGTAGGCATCGCGCGGTCCGCTCGGCGCGCGACACTACGCCGGTGGGACCGATGCCCGAGACACCACGAGACGAGATCCGCAGCGCGCAGCAGGCGCTGCTGCGCGGCCTCACGCCCGGGCAGCGGATCGAGCGCCTCGCCGACCTGTGCCGGCAGCTCGCGGAACTGCGGCGGGCAGGGGCACAGCGCCGATGAGCGACCTCGATATCGGCGCCACGCTCCGCGCGCTCCACGAAGGCAACGTCGCCTTCGTGCTGATCGGCGGTGTCGCCGTGGCAGCACACGGCCATGTCCGCGGGACCGAGGACATCGACCTCGTCCCGGACCCCGAGCCCGACAATCTGCTGCGCCTCGGCAACGTGCTCGCGACGCTCGGCGCTCGCCGGCTGCTTGGGGACGGCGCCCCGTTCGGCCCGGATGACCACGACGCGCTCGCGGCCCACCGCAATCTCAGCGTTGTGACGCGCTTCGGCCCGCTGGACGTGGTGCAGCGGGTTCCGGGGCTGCCGGGCTACAGCGAGCTCGCGGCGCGCGCCATCGCGGCCGAGGCGTTCGGCGTCCCGCTGCGCGTGATCTCCAAGGTCGATCTGATCGCCGCAAAGCGCGCCCGCAGCGAACCGCGGGACCTCGACGACATCAACGCGCTCGAGGCCGGCTGACCGGGCTCAGAGCTCAGCCAGACGCCGCTCGAGCAGGCGCCGCTCGGCGTCGCCGTGGGACAACGCAAGCGCACGGCCATAGGCCTCACGTGCAGCGTCGGTCCGGCCGAGGCGGCGAAGCAGCTCGCCGCGGGTGGCATGCAGGTAGCGGTAGTCCTCGAGCGCGAGACCGTCGACGATCTCCAGCCCCGCCTGCGGGCCGTCAGCCTCGGCGACGGCGACGGCACGGCTGAGCTCCACGACCGGCGAGCCGGTGACGCGGGCGAGCTCGCCGTAGAGCGCGGCGATCTGCGGCCAGTCGCGCGGCTCGCTCGTATGCAGGTCCGCGATCGCAGCCTGCAGGACGTACGCGCCGCGGCCATGGAGCGCAAGCGCGCGGGTGAGCACCGCCCGCCCGGCGGCGATCTGCGTCCGGTCCCAGAGCGCGGGATCCTGATCGGCGAGCAGCACGACCTCGCCATCGCGAAACCGCGCCGCGCGACGCGCGTCGAGCAGCAGCATCATTGCCAGCAGCCCGTGGACCTCCGGCTCGTCGGGCATCAGCTCGGCCAGCGCCCGCCCGAGCTGCAGCGCCTCCGCCGTCAGCTCGCTGCGGGCGGGAAGTGACGTGTAGCCCTCGTTGAAGATCAGGTAGACGACCGCGAGCACGGCGACGAGCCGGTCGGGCAGCAGGTGGTCCGGGGGCACCCGAAACGGGATGCTCGCGGCCTTGATCTTGCGTTTGGCGCGCACGAGGCGCTGCGCCATCGCCGGCTCGGCGACGAGGAATCCGCGGGCGATCTCGCCGGTGCTCAGGCCCCCGAGCGTGCGCAGCGTGAGCGCGACCTGCGCGTCGGTCGCCAGCGCGGGATGGCAGCACGTGAAGATCAGCTCGAGGCGCTCGTCCGGGAACGTCGTCGCGTCGTCCACGTCGTCCTCCGTCGGACCGGGCACCTCGAGCAGGCGGGTCTTCGCGGCCAGTGTGCGATCGCGCCGGATGCGGTCGATGGCGCGGTTGCGCGCCGTCGTCACGAGCCATGCGCCGGGGTTGTCGGGCACCCCGTCGCGCGGCCAGCGCTCGGCGGCGATCGCGAACGCCTCCTGAGCAGACTCCTCGGCGAGGTCGAAGTCGCCGAGGAATCCGATCAGTGCCGCGAGCACATATCCCCGACGCTCGCGGAAGACCAGTTCGAGCGGCGTTACCACTCCACGATCGGGCGCACCTCGATCGCACCCCCGAAGCGGGCCGCGGGGATCCTCGCGGCCAGCTCGATCGCGGCGTCGAGGTCGTCCGCCTCGAACAGCAGGTAGCCGCCGATCGCCTCCTTGACCTCGGCGAACGGGCCGTCGGTCACGAGCGTGCGGTCGTCCTGCACGCGCACCGTCGTCGCCGTCTCCGGAGGCGCGAGCTGAAGCCCGGACGTCACGCCGGGCGTCTCGTTGATCGACTTGTAGGCCGCGTGGATCGCCTGCTTCTCGGCCTCCGGCAACCCATCCCACTCATCTGACCGCGGGGTCGGTGTGGCGCCCTGATGGATCAGCAGCATGTACTTCATGGCGTTCCTCCTCGTGGGGTGGTCGCCTTGAGACGAACGGGAAGTGGCGAGATCGACAGCTGCACGAACGGACGTGTAGCCGGTTCTAGACGGGGTACCGCAGGATCGCCGCCACCGGCCCGCCGCCGGGGATGTCCTCGCGGCGCACCGCGAGCACGCGACCGCGGGCGAGCAGCACCCGGCGGGCGATCTCGTCGAGCACGCCGTAGTTGACGGCGTCGTCCGCCTCGTCGATGGTCAGCGTCCCGTCCTCCTCGCCGAGGAACCCCGGGATGGTCTCGTCGATGTCGAGGAAGACGGTGTCCACGGCGCCGAAGGTCGCGGCGCGCGCGATCGCGGCGAGGTCGTCGCTGCCGCGGCCCTGCGGGACGCGCTCCTCGTAGCGTGCGCGGAGGTCTGCAAGGTCCTGCGCGTACACCTCGTCCAGCACGCTCCGGCTGGCGTCGGCGAGTTCCACGTCGGTGGTTTCATCCGGGTTGCCGGCGATGGCCTGCTCGACGAGGTGCGGGTACGTGCTCACCGCGCGGAACATCGTGCCGAGCGGGTCCGTCGTCGCGAGGATCAGCGGCAGGTCGTGGCCGGACAGCACCGGCCGCAACGCCTCCTCCACCCGCCGGGTGTACTGGCGCAGACGCACCTTGAGCCCCTCCGATCCCTGGATGCGCCGGTCGGCTGAGCGGTCGCCGAGCGATGCCTTCCCGGCCGCGCTCGCGGCGTCGCGCGGCATGTCCGGCACGCGGACCTCGACCGGCGCCGCGTCCGGGGCGACCTCGACCAGGCGGGCGCCGTTCTGCGACAGCGCGAGGACGAACGCCGCCTGCGGGAATGTCACGGCACGCAGCAGCGGCTTGACGTGGAAGCGATCGGACACCTCGGTCATGCTCGTGAGCCGGTTCGGGAGGCGGAAGGTGCGCGCGCCCGCCGAGGTGGCGAAGACCGCGAGGCTGTTGGCCTGCCGCATCCAGAAGGCCTCGTCTTCCGCGAGATCCTCGAGGACATCTTCGAGCTCGGTGACGGCACCGGCGTCCAGGTCAGATGCCCGGAGCTGGGTCACCGCCTGTGCACCCAGGTTCTTGAACTCGATGCGGCCGGCGTCCGCCTCCTGCGTGAGCGGTGAGGTCGGGAGGTAGATCGAGACGCACCCGGCGCCGCGAATGCTGAACAGGCGCTCCAGGTCGGTGCGCTTGGGGATGTCGGTGTGCACGAGGTCGTCGCCTTGGTCGGGAGGCCACAGCGTATCGGCGCGCCGTCCCTCAGACGGGCACGACCCCGTTGCGCTTCCATGGGCGCTGGACGACCTTGGTCTCGGCCATCTCGAGCGCGCCGCAGATCACCGGACGCGTCTCGCGCGGGTCGATCACGTCGTCGATCATGCCGTTGCGCGCGGCGATGTAGACGTCGATCACCTTCCGGTAGGCGTCGACGAGCTCGGCCTTCTTGGCGACCGGGTCCTCCGCCTCGTCGACCTGCTTGCGCATGACGATCTCGACGGCGCCCTCGGCGCCCATCACGCTGATCTCCGCGCTCGGCCAGGCGACGATCAGGTCGGGCTCGTAGGCGCGGCCGTTCATCACGTAGTACCCGGCGCCGTAGGCCTTGCGCGTGATCACGGTGATCTTCGGCACCGTCGCGTTGGAGACGGCGTACAGCATCTTCGCGCCGTGGCGGATGATGCCGGCGGCCTCGACCTTGGTGCCGACCATGAACCCGGGAACGTCCATCAGGAAGACGAGCGGGACGCCGAAGGCGTTGCAGAGATTCACGAACCGCGCGGCCTTGTCGGCGGAGTCGTTGTCGAGGATGCCGCCGAGCTGCTTGGGCTGGTTGGCGACGATGCCCGCGGGCCGGCCGCCGAAGCGCGCGAAGCCGGTGATGATCGTCTTCGCCCACTGCGGCTTCATGTCGAAGAACTCGCCGTCGTCGACGATCCGGCGGATCACCTCGTACATGTCGTAGGGCTTGCGGTTGGACTCGGGCAGGACGTCCAGCAGCTCCTCGTCCATGCGGTCGACGGGATCGGCGACGGGCCGCCGCGGCGGCGCCTCGCCGTTGTGCGAGGGCAGAAACGACAGGTAGTCGCGGATGCGCTCGATGCACTCCTCGTCGCCGTCCACCTCGAGGTCGCCGACGCCGGACTTGCGGCAGTGCACGCGCGAGCCGCCCAGCTCCTCCTGGGTCACGTCCTCGCCGACGGCGGCGCGCACGAGGTGCGGCCCCGCGAGCGCCATCGAGCCACGGCCCTTGACCATCGGCACGAAGTCGGCCAGCCCGGGGATGTACGCCGTGCCCGCCGCGCACGGGCCCATCAGCGCCGCCACCTGGGGGATCACGCCGCTCATCACGACCTCTTCGCGGAACAGGTGGCCGGACCCGGCGAACAGCGAGCCGACGGCCTCCTGGATGCGGGCGCCGGCGGAGTCCAGCAGCCAGACGAACGGCATGCGCTTGGTCAGCGCGAGCTCGCGCAGGCGCGTCACCTTCAGCTCACCGGTCATTCCCATCGACCCGGCCATCACGGTGAAGTCGTAGGCGCGCACCGCGACGAGCCGGCCGTCGACCTTGCCGTAGCCGGTGATCACGCCGTCGGCCGGAGCGTCCTTGTCCTCCATCCCGCGAACCGCGTGGTGGATCCCCGCGTGGATCCCCAGCTCCGTGAACGTTCCCGCGTCGACGAGCAGCGCGATCCGCTCGCGCGCCGTGAGTTTGTCGGCCGCATGCTGACGGGCGATCCGCTCCTCCCCGCCGCCGAGCGCGGCATGGGCGCGCCGCGCGTGCAGGTCCTCGACGAGCGGCCGCAGGATGCTCGGCGGGGCGTCGGCTGAAGTCTCGGGCGTGCTCATGGCCCGCAACGTACTAGCGCCGTGACACTCCGTGGCGGTGCCGTCGCGGCTCGGCCATTCGTCCGGCCCGACCGCCCGCCGACGCAGACCGACCGCTCGTCGGACGGGCGGCGGCGCCGCTCGTCGTACCCCCGTCCGTCGGATGGCCAGCCGGCGTCTGCCGCGCCGATGCCACGCGCATGCCGATCCTGAGCTCGCTCGCGCCCCCCCGCCGGTCATGGACAGCCTTCGCCACCAGTGCGGTCGCCGCCGCGATGCTGCTGGCCGTCGCGGCACCCACCGACGCCCACGGCCGCGCGCGTGATCGTGACCGCGATGGCCTCAGCGATCGCGCCGAACGCAAGCACAAGACCGACCCGCGCAAGGCCGACACCGACGGCGACGGCCTCAACGACGGCTACGAGGTGCGCGTGTCGAAGACGAACCCGCGCAAGGCCGACACCGACGGCGACGGCCTCAAGGACGGCGACGAGGTGCGCAGGTACCGCACGAACCCGCGCAGGGCCGACACCGACCGTGACGGCATCAGCGATGGCGCCGAGGTCCAGGCCGGCAGCAATCCCCGGGATCCGAAGAGCCCCGGCAAGGACACCCCGCCGCCGGGCGGCGGGGACGAAGGCGACGGAGGCGGCGGCACGACCGGCGGAGGCGGCGGCACACCCGGCGGAGGCGGCGGCACACCCGGTGGCGGCACCCCACCCGACACGACCGCACCCGACACGACGATCGTGAACGGCCCCTCCGGACCGCAGAACGTTGCCACCGCGACCTTCACCTTCACCGCCGACGAGGCCGCGACCTTCGAATGCCGGCTCGACGGCGCCGCGTACGCCCCGTGCACGTCGCCCAGGACGTACTCGGGACTCGCTGACGGATCCCACACATTCACGGTGCGCGCGAAGGACACCGCCGGCAACTTCGATGCCACCCCGGCCGCGCGCTCGTGGTCGGTCGACACGACTGCCCCGCAGACGACCATCACGTCGGGCCCCCAGGCGACGACGACGGCCACGACGGCGCAGCTCACGTTCTCCGCGGGCGAGGTCTCCACGTTCCAGTGCCGGCTCGACGGCGGCCCGTGGGCGGCGTGCACGTCTCCCGACTCGCTGTCCGGCCTGGCACCCGGCCCGCACACCTATGAGGTCCGTGCGACCGACGGGGTCGGCAACGTCGACTCCACCCCGGCTCAGCGCTCCTGGATCGTCGAGCAGGTGGCCCCCGACACGACCATCACCGGCGGGCCGAGCGGAACGGTGTTCGAGTTCTCGGCGACGCTGACGTTCACGTCCCCGGACGCGAGCGCGACGTTCGAGTGCCGACTCAACGGCGCCGCCTGGGAGGCGTGCACATCGCCGACGACGTACCTCGAGCTGCTGGCCGGCCTGCAGACGGTCGAGGTCCGCGCGAAGTCCGGCGGCGCCGTCGACCCCACCCCGGCGGTCCGCACCTGGACCGTCGAGGAGTCGGGCGGCGGGATCAGCTGAGCCTCAGCGCAGCAACGGGGCGACGCAGCCCGCGGCGACCGGTGCGTCCGCGGGGCTCGGGCAGCCGGTGATCTCGATCCCGATCACCTGAGCGACCTCGGCGACCTCGGCGAGCATCCGCGCGAGCCCCTCTGCGCTGAACCCGCCGGGAACGGGGAATCCGAAGCCGTCGATGACGCTGGGGTCGAGGACGTCGAGGTCCAGATGCACGAACACCTCGCGGCCGGCGAGCGCGTCGGCGAGGCGACTCGGCCGCTCGATGCGCGAGACGCCGTGCGTCTCGAGCAGCACCTGCTCACCCGGATCGATGTCGCGGACCCCGCACATCACCACACGCGATGGCTCAAGTGCCGGGCCCGGCAGCCCGCTGTCCCAGACGCCGCAGGCCCCGGCGAGGCACATCCCGCCGAGAAACTGCGACGCCGTCGTCGCCGGTGAGTTGAAGTCGGCGTGCGCGTCGAGCCAGAGCACGAACGCGTCGGGCCGGTCGCGCGCGAGGACCGGGAGCGTCGTCATGCAGACCGAGCAGGTGCCCGCGACGAGCATCGGGAAGCGGTGCTCGTGGAACGCATCGGAGAGCTGCCCGCCGGCCTCGAGCAGGCAGCCGCGCGCCTCCTTCAGGTCCTCGTCGTAGGTGCTGTCCCGTGCCTCACCGGGATTGCCGACCAGGCGCGGCTCGACGCCCGCGCGCGCGGCGATCGCCTCGGCGAGCGCACGGGTGCTCTGCGCTGCGGACGCCGAGCGGTCCGACGTGCGGCAGAGCAGGCCGACGACACCGACGCCGGCCGCGGCGCTCATCGTCCCTTCCACTCGGGATCGCGCTTCTCGAAGAACGCCTGGACGCCCTCCTGGATGTCCTCGGTGGAGAAGGCGAGCGTGAGGTTGTGGCGCAGCAACTCGAGCGCATCCATCAGCGCGAGGTCCTGCTGACGCCACATCGCGTCCTTGCCCATCGCCATCAGCAGCGGCGACTTGCTCGCGAGCTTCGACGCCCAGTCGGCCACGGCGGCGTCGAACTCCTCGGCCGGAACGACGCGGTTGACAATGCCCAGCCGCTCGGCCTCGGCGGCGTCGATCCGCTCGCC
>JBBQKR010000066.1:0-13761 GCA_038327125.1 Solirubrobacterales bacterium | reverse complement strand
CTGCTGGCGGGCGTGCTCAACGCCCATCACCACTTCACGATCCCCGCGATCGCACCGCTGGTCTGGAACATCGTGATCATCATCGCGCTGGTCGTGCTGCGCCCGATGTTCCACGGCGACAACCAGATCTACGCCTACGCGATCGGTGTGCTGATCGGCACGCTGGTCCAGTTGCTGATGGTGATCCCGGCGCTCCGCCGCATCGACTTCCGCCTCGAGCGAACGATGAACTGGCGCGATCCCGCGGTGCGCCGCGTGTTCAAGCTGATGCTGCCGGTGACCATCGGGCTCGGGGTCATCAACATCGACCTGCTGATCAACTCGCTCGTCGGGGCACTGATCTCGCAGAGCGCGCCGCGCGCGATCGATGCGGCGTTCCGCATCTACATGCTGCCGCAGGGTCTGTTCAGCGTCGCGCTGGCAACCGTCCTGTTCCCGGCCGTCAGCCGGCTGGTGGCGCGTAAGGACACCGACGGCGTGCGGGCGCTGCTCGGCACCGGCACGCGCCAGAACCTGCTGCTGCTGATTCCCGCGGCGGTCGCGACGATGGTCCTGGCAACGCCGATCACGCGGCTGCTCTACGAGTACGGAAAGTTCGGCCCGAGCTCGACCGACCAGGTCTCGCTGGCGCTGTTCTGGTTCTCCTTCTCGCTGCCGTTCGCCGGCGTCAACCTGCTGCTGACGCGGACGTTCTTCTCGCTCCAGCGGCCGTGGATCCCGACGGCGCTCGCGGCACTCAGCCTCGTCGTCAACATCATCCTCTCGTTCACGCTGTACGGCCCGTTCGGGATCGCCGGGCCGGTCATCGCGACCGCCGCGGCATCCGGTGTGATGGCCGTCCTGCAGGCCCGCGGGCTGCGGCGGCTGCTCGAGGGGCGGATCGAGGGCCGTGAGACGGTGACTGCGGCGATCAAGATCCTCTTCGCCTCGGTCGTGCTGGGGCTCGTGTCCTACGGCGTCTGGCGTGGACTGGACGCGATCGTCGGTGATGCCAACGCGCTGACCCGTGCGCTCGCCGTCGTCCCGGCGATCGTCGTGGGCCTCGTCGTCTATTGGGTCGTCGTGATGGCGCTCCGGGTCGCCGAGGCGCAGCAGATCAGCGACTTCGTGCGCGCCCGGTTGCGTCCGGCGCGCTGAGCGCCCTGGACGAACGGTCGATGCCGCGCGCCGGGCGGCCACTGGGAAGCGGTCAACGGTTGTCGAGTTCGGCGTCGTCGCCCGGCTGCGCCGGTACCGTTGAGGCGTGGACGCCGATGCGCCTGTAGCTGCGCTTGCGCGCGCCCCAGACCTGGCGGGGGCGTGCCGCACCGCCGTCGCCGCGCTTGCGGACGATGGGAGCCTCGCCGTGGCCGCGTACGTCGGCCGGGCGGGCCGCATGCGCTGCCTGGCCTCGGCCGGAGCCGCCCACATCCTCGACGGCGTCTCCGCGGCCGTCGGGCCTGTCGGCCGTGCTGCAGTCACCGGGCAGGAGCAGCTGGCGCTGGAGCCTGAGGGGGCGGCCACGCTGAGGCTGCCGCTCGTCGACGGCGCCGGCGACGTCGTCGGCGTCCTGTCCGTCGAATCCCAGGCCGCGCTCGATCCGCAGCAGCTGACGTCGGCTCGCGTCGTGGCGCAGGCGCTCGCGGAGCGCATCGCAGCGCTCGGCGGGCCGCCGGTCGAGGGCGCCGCCAGCCGGCTCGCCCAGCATGCCGCTGCGCTGGCGGGCATGGAGGACCCGAGCCGGATCGAGCGCGCGACGCTGGTCGCCGCGCTCGACCTCGCCGGCATGGAGAGCGCGGCGCTGTTTCGCGCGCAGGACGACGGCTCGTGGGCCGCCGCGATCACCGCCGGGGCGCTCGGCGCGCGCCTGGCGACGCTCGGGATCGTCCCGCTGGACGGACTGGCGATGCTCGTCAGCGGCGGCGGCTCATGCACGTTCGATGCCGACCACGTCCCACTCAGCGCCGATCTGCCACTCGGGCTCGGGGCACTGCGCGAGGCCGGCGCGCGCACCGCGATCGTCGCTCCGCTGCTGGTGCGCGGCCGCCAGCTCGGGCTGCTGATCCTCGCCGACGAGCGCGCGCTCACGCCCTCGACCGAGCGCGCGGAGCTCGTCGAGCTGATCGCCGTGCAGGCCGCGTCGAATCTGCGCACCGCCGCCGCGGTCGCGGAGCTGCGTCACCGCGCCGCGACCGACCCGCTGACCGGCCTCGGGCACCGCGGCGCCTTCGCCGAGGCGCTGGCGGCGTCGCACCGGCGGCCGATCGCGACCGCCGTCGCGCTCTGCGACCTCGACCGCTTCAAGGAGCTCAACGACCGCCTCGGGCACCAGGAGGGCGACCGCGCGCTGGTCCGGTCGGTGCACGCGATGGAGGGTGCGCTGCGTCGCGGCGATCTGCTGTTCCGGCTCGGAGGCGACGAGTTCGCGGCGCTGCTCGCCGTCCGCAACGAGCGTGAGGCGCTGTCGGCGGCGCACCGCATGCGCGCCGCCGTCGCGGCCTCGGACGCGGGCCTGACGGTGTCGGTCGGGGTCGCGGTCTCGGGACCCGACGAGGGCGACGAGTCGCTCGTCGGCCGGGCCGACCGCGCGCTCTATGCCGCCAAGCGCGACGGACGCGACGGCGTGGCGCTGGACCAGACCCCGCCGGCGGCGGTCGCCGAGGCCTGACGCCGGTGGTCGTACCCTGATCCCCGTGGACCAGGCCCACATCCGCAACTTCTCGATCATCGCCCACATCGACCATGGGAAGTCGACGCTGGCCGATCGCATCCTCGAGCTGACCAAGACCGTCGACCCGCGGCTCATGCGCGCGCAGGTCCTCGACTCGATGGACCTCGAGCGCGAGCGCGGGATCACGATCAAGGCGCAGGCCGTCCGCGTCATGTACACGGCGCGGGACGGAGAGATCTACCAGCTGCATCTGATCGACACGCCCGGCCACGTCGACTTCACCTACGAGGTCAGCCGCTCACTGGCGGCCTGCGAGGGCGCGCTGCTCGTGGTCGATGCCTCACAGGGTGTCGAGGCGCAGACGCTGGCGAACACCTATCTCGCGATCGATTCTGGCCTGGAACTGATCCCGTGCCTGAACAAGATCGATCTCCCGGGCGCCGAGCCCGAGCGCGTCGGCGCCGAGGTCAGCGAGCTGCTCGGCGAGCCCGCCGATGAGATCCGCGTGATCTCCGGGAAGACGGGGGAGGGCGTGATCGACGTCCTCGAAGAGCTCGTGCAGAAGGTCCCGCCCCCGTCGGGAGACCCCGAGGCCCCTGCGCGCGCGCTGATCTTCGACTCCGAGTTCGACCAGTACCGCGGCGTGATCGCCTTCATCCGCGTCGTCGACGGCGTGTTTCGCAAGGGCGAGGCGATCCGCGCGATGGTCGCGGGCACCGAGTCCGACATCGACGACATCGGCTTCTTCACCCCGGCGATGACCAGCACCGACGAGCTGCGCGCCGGTGAGGTCGGCTACCTGATCACGGGCATCAAGGACGTCACGCACCTGCGGGTCGGCGACACGCTGACGACGAAGATCGGCGGGGCCAAGGAGGCGCTCCCCGGCTACCGCGAGGTCAAGCCGATGGTCTTCTGCGGCCTGTTCCCGATCGACTCCGACCGCTACCCGGACCTGCGCGACGCGCTGGAGAAGCTGACGCTGAACGACGCGGCGCTGACGTGGGAGCCGGAGACCTCCGACGCGCTCGGGTTCGGCTTCCGCTGCGGCTTCCTGGGCCTGCTGCACATGGACATCGTCCGCGAGCGCCTCGAGCGCGAGTACGACCTCGACCTGCTCGCGACGATGCCGTCGGTCGGGTTCGAGATCGAGCTGACCAACGGCGACATCGTCGAGGTGCACAACCCGTCGGACATGCCCGATCCGGCGCGCGTCGCCGAGATCCGCGAGCCGATGATCCGCGCCTCGATCCTCACGCCGGTCGAGTTCGTCGGCGCCGTGATGGAGCTCTGTCAGGAGAAGCGCGGCGAGCACGCCGGGATGCACTACCTCAGCGCCGCACGCGTGCAGATGACCTACGACCTGCCGCTGGCGGAGATCGTCCTGGACTTCTTCGATCAGCTGAAGTCCCGCACACGCGGCTACGCGTCGCTCGACTACGAGATCACGGACCTGAAGGCGTCGAACCTCGTGAAGCTCGACGTGCTGCTCGCCGGCGAGCCGGTCGACGCGCTCTCGATGCTCGTCCACAAGGACAAGGCGTACGCCGTCGGGCGGATGCTCACCGAGAAGCTGCGCGAGAAGATCCCGCGCCAGCAGTACGACGTCCCGATCCAGGCGGCGATCGGCTCGCACGTCGTCGCGCGCGAGACCGTCAAGGCGTTCCGCAAGGACGTGATCGCGAAGTGCTACGGCGGCGACATCTCGCGCAAGCGCAAGCTCCTGGAGAAGCAGAAGGAAGGCAAGAAGCGCATGAAGCAGGTCGGGCGCATCGAGGTGCCGCAGGAGGCCTTTCTCGCGGTGCTCGAGCTGGGGGACGGCAAATAGGTACGGCCTCCCGGCAGGGCGGGCCGGCGAAGCCGGACCGATGGCGCTCTCAGCAGGACGGGCCCAGAGACCGCCGATCTCAGGCTGCCGCAACGCCCGTCGAGCGACTCCGCAACACTTCAGCGATCGACCTCGGGCTCGACAACAAGGTGTGTGTCGTCAGCGGCGCCTCGCGCGGCATCGGCAGGGCGACGGCCGAGCGCCTGGCCGCCGAGGGCGCGCGCGTGCTGCTGGTCGCACGTGGCGAGGACGGTGTGCGCGAGGCGGCGCGGGCCTGCGGCGAGCGGGCGGACTGGATCGCGTGCGACGTCACCGATCCGCTGGCGGATCTCGAGATCATCGCCGAGGCGGTCGAGCAGATGGGCGGGATCGACGTGCTCGTCAACAACGCGGGCACTTCGTACGCTCGCGACCTCGACCAGCTGACCGACGAGGACTGGCTGGGCATGTACGCGCTGCACGTGCTGGCGCCGATGCGGCTGATGCGGGCCGCGGCGCCGCAGATGGCCGCGCGCGGCGGCGGGCGCATCGTCAACGTCGCCTCGTCCGCCGGGAAGCGCCCGTCGCTGATGAACCCCGCCTACAGCGTCACGAAGGCCGCGCAGCTGTCGCTGTCGCGCGTCTTCGCCGACACGTACGCCGCTCAGGGCGTGCTCGTCAATGCCGTCACCCCCGGCGCCACTGCGTCCGAGCTGTGGATGGCCGAGGGCGGCATGGCCGACCAGCTCGCGGCGGCGCGCGGAACCACGCGCGAGGATGCCATCGCCGC
The DNA here is from genome assembly GCA_038327125.1 of Solirubrobacterales bacterium. Classification (GTDB taxonomy): domain Bacteria; phylum Actinomycetota; class Thermoleophilia; order Solirubrobacterales; family Solirubrobacteraceae; genus F1-60-MAGs163. The sequence continues at coordinate 8,514 of JBBQKR010000066.1, read as the reverse complement.
GCAGCTGGCGAAGATCCCGCTCGGCCGTCTGGCCGAGCCCGCCGAGATCGCCGACGTCATCGTCTTCCTCTGCTCCGCGCGCTCCGGCGCGGTGACCGGCGCGGCATGGTCGGCGGACGGCGGCTCCGTGCAGGTCATCATCTGAGTCGTGCTCACGCCGCGCCAAGAGCTGATCCTGCGCAAGGTCGTCGAGGCCGACCAGGCGACGGGCCAGCCCGTCGGCTCGGTGACGCTCGCCGCCGACCCCGAGCTGGACTGCCGGCCGTCGACGGTGCGCGCCGAGCTCGCGGTGCTCGAGGAGCAGGGCCTGATCACGCACCCGCACACCTCCGCCGGCCGCGTGCCCACCGACGCCGGGCGCCGCTTCTACGTGGACCGGCTGCTGCCGGCGGCACGCGAGCGCGCGGATCTGCAGCTGCCGCTCGTGCGCCGCGAGCTCGATGACGCGATGCGGGTCGCGAGCACCACGCTCGCCCAGGTGACGAACCTGTTGGCGATCGTCAGCGCTCCCGGGCTGGACACCGCGACGATCCGGCACGTCGAGGTTCTGCGCCTGCAGCCGCAGGTCGTGATGGTCGTCGTCATCACGTCGACCGGCGGCGTCTCCAAGCGGATCCTGACGTTCGACTCCGAGGTCGACGCCGGCGTCGTCGCATGGGCCGGGGCGTACCTCAACGAGCGCCTGACCGGCGTTGGCCTCGGCGCACGCACGCTGCGCGCGCGGCTGCTCGACACGTCGCTCGGGGCCAGCGAGCAGCGCTTCCTGGAGGCGCTGACCCCGGCGTTCGCGGAGCTGCCGGCGATGGAGGAGTCCGTGCTCTACGTCGACGGCGCGGCACGGCTGCTCGGTGCCGACCGGCTGCAGGACCTGGCGCAGATCAACGAGCTGCTGACGGCGCTGGAGCGGCGCGTGACGCTGCTCGGCGTGCTGCGCCTCGCGCTCGGGGAGCGCGACGTCCTCGTGCGCATCGGCAGTGAGAACGAGCTGCCGGCACTGCGCTCGCTCGCCGTCGTGGCCGCCGGGTATGGCCTCCCGGCGCGCAAGCTCGGCACCGTCTCGGTGATCGGCCCGGTGCGGATGGACTACGGGTCCACGATCGCGACGGTTCGCGAGGCCGCCGCGCAGCTGTCGACCTATGTGGAGGATGTGTACGAGCCGTAGGCGTGCGGAGAACCCGGGCCGCTAGCCTCGGGCGCTTCATGGCCGGCACGATCCCGCGTGATCCCTACGAGGTTCTCGGCGTCCCTCGCGACGCCGACGAGACCGCGATCAAGAAGGCCTTCCGCCGGCTGGCGCGCGAGCTGCACCCCGACGTCAACGCGCACGACCCGCAGGCCGAGGAGAAGTTCAAGGAGGCCGCCGAGGCCTACGAGATCCTCTCCAACAGCGAGCGGCGCGAGACCTTCGACCGCTATGGCCACGAGGGCCTGCGCACGGGCGGCATGGGCCCGAACTTCGAGGGCTTCGGTTCGATCTCCGACCTGTTCGAGGCGTTCTTCGGCTCCGGGTTCGGCGGCGGGTTCGGCGGGCACGGCGGCGGGCCGGTCCAGGGCGACGATGCGATCCTCGGGATCGACATCGACCTCGGCGACGCAGCGGCCGGCGTTCGGGTGCCCGTCAGCTTCGAGGCGGTCGACGTCTGCGGCCACTGCTCCGGTGAGGGCGCCGAACCGGGGACCAGCGTGCGCTCGTGTGAGCGTTGTGGGGGGTCGGGTGTGCTGCAGGTCGTGGCGCGCTCGCCGTTCGGGCAGGTGATGCGCAGCGCGGCATGCGACGCATGCCGCGGCGAGGGGCGCATCCCCGAGCACCCCTGTGAGGAGTGCGACGGCCGTGGCCGCGTCGTCGGGCCGCGGCACCTGGAGGTCGACGTGCCCGCCGGCATCGCCGACGGCCAGCGCATCCGCCTGCCAGGGAGCGGGCATGCCGGCGAGCACGGCGGCCCTGCAGGTGATCTCTACGTCCAGGTGCGCGTGCGGCCGGACGAGCGCCTGATCCGTGACGGCGACGACCTCGTGACGGTGCTCGACGTGCCCGCCCCGCTCGCGGCACTCGGCGCCGACCTGCCGGCCGCATCGCTCGACGGCGAGACCGAGGTCCACGTCCCGACGGGGACGCAGCCGGGGGAGATCGTCACCGTCAAGGGGCGCGGGATGCCGCAGCTGCGGCGCCCTGATCGACGCGGTGACCTGCGCGTCGTCGTCAACGTCGTGATCCCGCGACGCCTCACGCCGGAGCAGCGCGAGCTGTTGGGGAACCTTGCCGAGTCACTGACGCCGGAGAACCTCGCGGCCCCCGAGACGACGGCCGGAAAGCTGCGCCGCCTGCTCGGCGGACGGCGATGATCCGCCTCGCGGTCCGCGTGCGGCGCGAGGACGCCGAGATCGCGCTCGCGGAGCTGCTGGAGCTCGCGCCCTCGGGCGTCGAGGAGTGCGAGCTGGAGGGCGGCGCGATCATCGAGGACGCGGTCTATGGCGCGCCCGGCGAGCTGCCTGCGCTGCCCGACCTGCAGGCCGCCGCCGGCGGCGCGCTGGTCGAGGTCGTGACCGAGGAGATCCCCGACGACTGGCACGAGCGCTGGAAGGCGTTCCACCGCCCGGTCGACGTGCCGGCGCCACGCGGTGGCGCGGGCCTGCGCGTGCGCCCGCCCTGGGAGCCGGCGCTCGAGGGGCCGGCGGCCGCCGGGATCGAGGAGCTCGTCATCGATCCGGGCCAGGCGTTCGGCACCGGCGCACATCACACGACCCGCCTGTGCCTGGAGCTGCTGCTGGAGCTCCAGCCCGGCGGGCGGTGCGTGGACGTCGGCTGCGGCTCGGGCGTGCTGGCGATCGCCGCCGCGCGCCTGGGCTGGTCGGGCGTCGTCGGCGTTGACCACGAGGCGGAGAGCGTCGCTGCGACGCGCGCCAACGCGCTCGCGAACGGCGTCAGCGTCGAGGCGCGGCGCTTTGACCTGCTCTTCGACGGTCCGGCTGCGGGCGCACCGACGGTCCTGGCGAACCTCCTGCGGCCGCTGCTGCTGGCGCTCGCCGAGCGCGGTTTCGCCGGTGGGCTGGTGCCGGACACGCTGATCGCCGGTGGGCTCCTGGCACACGAGGCCGACGAGGTGGCGGCGGCGTTCGCGAGCACGATGGGCCTGCGCGAGGCCGATCGACGCCATGGCGGCGAGTGGGCGGCGCTGCTCCTGCAGCGCTGACCGCGGAGGAGTACGTTCCCGCCATGTCCCACACGCGCGAGGACCTCAGCCTCGACTCCGCCGGCGTGCCGCTCGCCGCCTGGCTCTATCGCCCCGAACAAGCCGACTCAGGACGCGTACCGTGCATCGTCATGGCCCACGGGTTCAGCGCGACGCGGCGCGATGGACTTGAGCCCTACGCCGAGCGCTTCGCCGACGCGGGCTTCGGCGTGCTGCTGTTCGACTACCGCGGCTTCGGCGACAGCCGCGGCGAGCCGCGCCAGGTGATCAACATCCGCGCGCAGCAGGACGACTATCGCACCGCGATCCGAGCGGCTGCGCGTGAGCCGTGGGTCGATCCGGCGCGCATCGCGCTGTTCGGCTCCTCGTTCAGCGGCGGTCACGTCGTGACGGTCGCCTCGGGCGATGTGCTGATCGCCGCCGTGATCGCGCAGGCCCCGTTCGCAGACGGCCTCGTGCAGCTGCGGATCACGCCGCCGCGGACGGCGGTGCGGGCCACCTTCGACGGGCTGCGCGACTCGATCGGAGCGGCGCTCGGCAGGCCGCCCGTCATGCTCCCCGCCGCCGGCGTGCCCGGGACGTACGCCGTCATGACGGCTCCCGAGGCGGAGCCGGGGTTCACGGCGATCGTCGGGGAGGGCTCGCGCTGGCGCAACGAGGTCGCCGCCCGCGTGATGCTCTGGGTCGGTCTCTGGCGCCCGGTCAAGGACGCCACGCGTCTGCGCTGCCCGCTGCTGGTCTGCGTCTGCGACGCCGACGCGACGACGCCGCCCGAGCCGGCCGTGCAGATGGCGCAGAACGCGCCCCGCGGAGAGCTCGTGCGCTACCCGATCGGGCACTTCGACATCTACGTCGGCGAGGCCTTCGAGCGCGCCGTCGAGGATCAGCTGGCGTTCCTGCAGCGCGTCCTCGCGCCGCGCGAGTCCGCGGTTGCCGCATAGGCCGCGTGGGCTGGAACGTCGTCATCGCGGGCGGAGGGTTCGGCGGCTTCTACGCTGCGCGAACGCTCGAGCGGCTGCTGCCCGCGCAGAGCACGCGTGTGACGCTCGTCAGCGCGGACAACTTCATGCTCTACACGCCGCTGCTGCCGGGTGCGGCGGCGGGGACGCTGGAGCCGCGGCACGTCGTGGTGGGGCTGCGCGAGGCGCTGCGGCGCACGGATCTGCGGCTCGGGCGGGTCACCGGCGCGGATCCCGAGCGCGACGTCCTGCGCATCTGCCGCCCGGACGGCGACAGCGAGGAGCTGCCCTACGACCAGCTCGTCGTCGCGCTGGGCTCGGTCTCCCGCCTGCTGCCGATCCCCGGCCTGGCCGAGCACGGCATCGGCTTCCGCACGCTGCCGGAGGCGATCGCGCTGCGCAACGGGGTCCTGCGCACGCTGGAGATCGCCGAGACACTCGAGGATCCCGCGGAGCGACGCGCCTGGCTGACGTACGTGTTCGTCGGCGCCGGCTACGCCGGCCTCGAAGGTCTCGCCGAGCTGCAGGATTTCGCGGCCGACGTGATCGAGCTGTATCCGCGCTGTCGCACGGAGGGCATGCGCTGGATCCTCGTCGAGGCGCGCGACCGGGTGATGCCCGAGATCTCCGCGTCGCTTGCCGCCTTCGCGACCGGTGAGCTGCGGCGCCGCGGCATCGAGATCCGCACCGGGACGACGCTCGAGGCCGTCACCGCCGTGAGCGCGCAGCTCTCCGGTGGGGAGACCGTCGGCACGCACACCGTCGTCTGGACGGCCGGTGTCCGTCCGACCCCCGTCGTCGCAGAGCTGGGCCTCGAGCTGGCCGCGGGCGGGCGCCTCGCCGTCGACCGGACCCTGCGCTGCAGCGGACGCGACAACGTCTGGGCGATCGGCGACGCGGCGGCTGTCGACGACCCGGCGCGGCCCGGCAACGTCTGCCCGCCGACGGCCCAGCACGCGATCCGTCAGGGCCGGCTGGTCGCCCGCAACGTCGCAGCATCGCTCGGCTCCGGCCAGGTGCGCCGCTTTCGCTACCGCACCCGCGGCGTGTTCGTCGACATGGGGCACAGCGATGCGGTCGCCAGCACGATGGGGATCCGCTGGCGCGGCCGGCCCGCGTGGTTCCTGGCCCGCACCTACCACCTGGCGCTGATGCCGGGCCTCAAGCGCAAGGCGCGGCTGCTGATCGATTGGAACATCCAGCTGCTGTTCGGGCGCGACACCTCCGAGCTCGGGCAGCTCGGGCATCCGCCCCCGCTCGCCGGCTCCGAGCGCACCAGCGACTCCGCCGGCGCCGGGAACGGGCAGCGCGACCTGCCGCGCGCCGGATCGTTATAGGGTCCTGCGGGCGGCAGGACCGCGTCGCCGAACGTCGAACCCGAGGACCCGATGACCACTCCCTTCCGTTCCATCTCCGCCATCGTCGCGATCGTCGCCACGGGCCTGATCCTCGCGGCCTGCGGCAGCGACAACGCCACCGGCCCCTCGGAGGCTCAGGTCAAGGAGGCCGCGGGGACCGTGACGGACGCGGTCAGCACCGCGAAGACGCAGACGACGACGCAGGCCACGACCACGACCGCCCCGCCGACGACCACCGCCACGACCACCACGCAGGTGGCGTCGGCCGACGGCAAGGCGGTCTTCACCGAGAACTGCTCCGGGTGCCACACGCTCGCGGACGCCGGGGCCTCCGGGGCGGTCGGGCCGAACCTGGACGAGCGCAAGCCCTCGGAGTCGACGGTCGAGACCAAGGTGACCAACGGCGGCGGCGGGATGCCGCCGTTCGGTGGCCAGCTCAGCCCCGAGGAGATCAAGGCCGTCGCGGCGTACGTCTCCTCCAGCGCCGGGTAACCAACTGGGCACAGGCGCCGCCGCCGGCCCGCCTATCATGGTTGGCACATGTCGGTGACCGACAAGGTCAGGACGGACCTCAAAACAGCCATGAAGGCTGGTGAGAAGGACCGTGTGGGAACGTTGCGCCTGGTGCTCTCCGAGCTCCAGAAGGACGCCAAGGAGGGCAGCGGTGACGAGCTCGCGGTGCTGCGTCGTGAGCGCAAGCGCCGGATCGAGGCCGCCAAGGCGTTCCGCGACGGCGACCGCCCGGAGCTGGCCGAGGCCGAGGAGCGCGAGGCGGTCGTGATCGAGGCCTACCTGCCGGCCGACATGCCGGACGACGAGTTGCGCGCGATCGTCGCCGAGGCGGTGCGTGCGACGGGGGCGAGCTCACCAAAGGACATGGGAGACGTGATGAAGGCCACGATGCCGCAGGTCGCCGGTCGCGCCGACGGGAAGCGCGTCTCCGCCCTCGTCCAGGAGGCACTGAAGAGCTGATGCGGCGCACGATCGAACTCTCGAACGAGACGGCCGCGGCGCTCTCCGGCACGGCCGACAACGTCCTGCGCCAGCTCGAGGAGCACGTCGACTGCGCGCTCGTCCTGCGCGGCAACGTCGTCACGCTCGACGGCGACGCCGAAGCCGTCGCCGCTGCGGGGCTCGTCGTCCGCGAGCTGACCGACCTCGTCGAGCAGGGCCACGAGCTCGGCGACGGCACTATCGCCGCGGTCACCGGCGCGCTGGACCGTCACACCTCGCCCGCGGAGATCCTCGAAGACATCGTCTGGCGCCATCGCGCCCGCAAGGTCGCGCCGAAGACGGTCAACCAGAAGCGCTACGTCGATTCGATCCGCGAGAACACCGTCACCTTCGGCATCGGCCCAGCGGGCACGGGCAAGACGTTCCTCGCCGTGGCGATGGCCGCGGCCGCGCTTGCGCGCCGCGAGGTCAACCGGATCATCCTCACCCGGCCCGCAGTCGAGGCGGGCGAGCGCCTGGGGTTCCTGCCCGGCGACCTGATGGCGAAGATCGACCCGTACCTGCGGCCGCTGTTCGACGCGCTCAACGACATGCTCGACCCGGAAAAGGTCACGGGGCATCTGGAGCGCGGAGTGATCGAGGTCGCGCCGCTGGCATTCATGCGCGGGCGCACGCTGAACGACTCGTTCGTGATCCTGGACGAGGCGCAGAACACGAGCCCCGAGCAGATGAAGATGTTCCTCACGCGCCTGGGCTTCGGGTCGCAGATGGTCATCACGGGCGACATCACGCAGATCGACCTGCCGCGCGAGCAGCAGTCCGGGCTCGTCGTCGTGAGCGACATCCTGCAGAGCATCGACGGCGTGGAGTTCGTGCGCTTCGGCGGCGAGGACGTCGTGCGCCACCGCCTCGTCCAGCGGATCGTCGAGGCCTACGGCGAGCACGCAGAGCGCTCGGCGCCTGAGCTGCGGCCCGCCGAGCCGGGCCGCCGCCGGGCCTAGCCCCCCTGATGCTCGAAGTCGAGGTCATCGGCGCGGAGACCGTCGCCGGAGCGCCTCCGTCCGCGGAGGTCGAGCGGCTGGTCGCGCTCGCGCTGGCGTCGGCAGGCGTCGAGGAGGGACACGTCGCGATCGAGTACGTCGACGCCGCGCGGATCGCCGAGCTGAACGCCGCGCATCGCGGCAAGGACGGCCCGACCGACGTGCTGTCGTTCCCGATCGACGGTGCCGCCGACAGCGCGATGCCGCCCGGCATGCGCGAGCTCGGCGACGTCGTGATCTGCCCGCCGCACACGGCCGATCTGCGCGAGGCGATCGTCCACGGGACGTTGCACCTCGTGGGCATGGATCACGAGACCGACGAGGGCGAGATGCTCGTCCTCCAGGCTGAGATCCTGAGCTGGTGAGCACGCGCAGCGGGTTCATCGCGCTCGCCGGACGCCCGAACGTCGGCAAGTCGACACTCGTCAACGCTGTCGTCGGGCGCAAGGTCGCGATCGTCTCGGAGAAGCCGCAGACCACGCGCCGCGCGATCCGCGGCGTGTCGACGGTCGACGAGACGCAGCTCGTGCTCGTCGACCTGCCCGGTGTGCAGCGCCCGCGCGACGAGCTGACCCGGCGGATGCAGTCCAAGGTCGAGTCCGAGCTGGCCGAGAGCGACGCGGCGCTGCTGGTCCTCAACGCCGAGCAGGGCGCAGGGCCCGGGGACCGGTTCATCGCCTCGCTGCTGTCGCGCTCGCCGGTGCCCGTCGTCATCGCGGTGAACAAGATCGATCGCCTGCGCCGCCCGCAGATCGTCGAGGCGCTGCTCCAGGCCGAGCAGCTGGGGGTGGGCGACCACATCTTCCCGATCTCCGCCCGCACGGGGGAAGGCGTCGTGCCGCTCGTCGCGCACCTCGGAACGCTCGTGCCCGAGGGGCCGTTCATGTTCCCACCCGAGGACCGGTCCGATCAGCCCCAGTGGGTGACGCTCGCCGAGCTCGTGCGTGAGCAGGTCCTCAAGCGCACCTTCCAGGAGGTTCCGCACTCCGTCGAGGTCCAGGTCGAGGATCTC
>JBBQKR010000065.1:0-14604 GCA_038327125.1 Solirubrobacterales bacterium | reverse complement strand
GCGCGCATGTGCATGCCGCTTTTAACGCCGGCGCGCGCGTGAGGTTGCGCCCGTGGGTCCGGCGCCTGGTCAGGCGGTCGTCCCGAGCTCGCCGGCGTCGATCCGCGCGGCCATGTCCTTGGACTCCGCACGGTAGGCCGTGCCGTCCTCGAATTCGATCACGGGCAGCAGCTGCTGACCGCTGTGCTCCTCGACCCACGTCCGCCGGCTCTTGGGGAAGTAGGGCTCCTTGACGACCTCGTACTCGATGCCCTGCTCGTCGAGCGCGCGCTGCACGCGCCAGCAGGCATCCATGTCGGTGTGCAGGAAGGTGAACGGACAGCGATGCAGCTTGACGGCCATGGAGGGCCTCCTCGTGATGGGGTACAGGCGTGGGCGGCAGGCTACGCGGTGGGCGGCGGCTCCTCGGTTTCGCGCTGGTCGAGCCTGCCCAGGATCGCCTGCGTCGTCGCGTCGCGCTCCTGCCGGCGGTCGAGCAGCGGTCCGAGCACGCCGCGCAGCACCGACAGCACGATCCAGCGCCGCGGCACGATGATCCGCGGCTTGCGCCGCTCGATCCCGTCCGCGACGGCCTCGCCGGCCTGCCGCGGGGTCAGCCGCTTCTGCAGCAGCCTGGGCAGGGTCTCCAGCATCTCGCCGACCAGCGGGTCGTCGTCGATCCCCTTGTGGACCATCGCGGTGTCGATGAAGCCGAAGTAGGCGACGCTCGCACTGGCGCCGTTGTGCACGAGCTCCACGCGCAGCGCGCGGCCGAGTTGCTCGACGGCGGCCTTGCTCATCGCGTACGGGATCACCGCGACGCCGTTGAAGAACGCGTAGATCGATGCCACGACGACGATGTGCCCCTGCCGGCGGACGATCTCCGGCAGCGCGGCCTGGACCGTGTTCGCGACGCCGTTGACGTTCACGTCGAGCACCCGGTCGAAGCTCTCCCCGGGCATCGTGCGCATCGTCGCGCCGCGCGGCGCGATGCCGGCGTTCGCCATCACGACGTCGAGTCCGCCGAACCGCTCCACGGTGGTCGCGACGACGCGCTGCATCGCCCCGCGATCGGTGACGTCGGCCGCCAGGCCGAATGCCTGCGACTCGTCGCCGAGCTCCGCGGCGGACGCCTGTGTCGCCTCGAGGTCGAGGTCGACGATCACGACGCGCGCGCCGCGCTCGCGCAGGACGCGCGCCGTGGCGAGCCCGATTCCGCGAGCGCCGCCGGTGACGAGCGCGACCTTGCCGTTGAGGTCATAGGTGGCCATGGCCGGACTCTCTCAGAAGACGGAAACGCAGGTAGGGTCGCGGTGATGGCACACGGACGCCCGCCGATCGACCTGCGCTCGGACACCGTGACGCGCCCGAGCGAGCCGATGCGGCAGGCGATGGCGACGGCGGTGGTCGGTGACGACCAGTTCGGCGAGGACCCCACGGTCAACGCGCTGCAGGAGCGCGTCGCCGCGCTGCTCGGCAAGCAGGCGGCGCTGTGGGTGCCGAGCGGGCACATGGCCAACCAGGTCGCGCTGAAGCTGTTCACCCAGCCCGGTGACGAGGTGATCGTCGGCCGCGAGACCCACGCCGTCTGGCACGAGACCGGGGCGGGCGCGGCGAACGCGGGCGTCCAGTTCCGCGAGATCGGTGGGGACGGCCTGTTCACTGCGGACGAGTTCACCGCCGCGGTGAAGCCGCGCGGCCATCTGATCTTCCCGCCGACGACGCTCGTCGAGGTGGAGAACACCCAGAACCGCGCCGGCGGCGTGGTCTGGGATCCGGCGGACCTGCAGCGCGTCGCGGCGGCCGCACGCGAGCGCGACATCGCCTCCTACCTCGACGGCGCGCGGCTGCTCAACGCCGCCATCGCGGGGGGCGACGCGCCGGCCACGCTCGCCGCGCCGTTCGACCTCGTGACGATCGCGATGTCCAAGGGCCTGGGTGCCCCGGCGGGCTCGGTGCTCGCGGGCCGCGCGGACGACATCAGCGCGCTCGTGCGCTTTCGCCGCATGCTCGGCGGTGCGATGCGGCAGGCGGGAATCCTCGCGGCGGCCGGCCTCTACGCGCTGGAGGCGAACGTCGAGCGGCTCGCCGACGACCACGCGAACGCCCGCGTGATCGGTGAGCGGCTGGCGGCGTCGCCGTGGGTCGAGATCGACCTCGGCCGGCTTGCGACGAACATCGTCGTCTTCCATCTGCGCGAGGGCGCCCCGGACGCCGCGGAGGTCGTGCGCCGCGCCGGCGAGGAGGGCGTGCTGGTGCTGGCGTTCGCCGAGCGGACGGTCCGCGCGGTGACGCACCTCGACGTCGGCGCGGAGGCCTGCCGCGAGGGCGCGGACGTGCTCGCACGGGCGGTCGATCCCGATGCTTAGACGGCCCAAACATCGATCTGCTGGAGTTCCCTCCGTGCTGCGCTCCTCCCGCACAGCGCTCGGTGCCACGCTGGTATGCGCTGCCGGGCTGCTGTTCACCGCGCTCGTCGTGCGCTTCAGCGCTCCGGTGCAGGCACGCGACGTGCTCGCCCTCGACAGCTTCCGCCGGCTCGACAGCCCCAGCGCGTCGGGCCCGCTGAGCCTGATCGCCTCGGTCGGCGACCTCGTGCCCTACCTGCTGATCGGGCTCGTGCTGGTCACCATCGCCCACGTGCGCGGGCGCCCGGGGATCGCGATGGCGATCGTCGGCCTGCTCGCCGCGACCGCGGTCGTCACGCAGGGGCTCAAGCTGCTGCTCGACCAGGGAACGCTGAACGCCGGGACGTTCCCGAGCGGGCATGCGACGGCGGCGCTGACGCTCGCGCTCTGCGGTGTGCTGGCTGCGCCCCCGCGCCTGCGCCCGGTGGCCGTCGTCGCCGGCGCCGCGCTGGCTGCGGCGGTCTCATACGCGATCGTCGGCCTCGGCTGGCACACGCCCACCGACATCCTCGGTGGCTTCCTCGTCGCGGCGACGCTCACGGGCGCTGCGGTGACGGTGCTGCTGCGGATCGGCGAACCGCGCGGTGAGATCCCCGCGCGCCGGCGCAGCGAGCGCTACGACCCGACGCCGGCGGCGGTCGCCGGCCTGGCGGGCGTGACGGCGGTGGCGCTGCTGGCGGCGTCACGCGACGACGCGGTCACTGCGGCGGTGCAGGCGCACTCGACGGGTGCCGCCGCCGCGGCGGCGATCGCCGCGCTCGCGGCGACGCTGCTGGTCACGTTCGCGCGCATCGCGCGCTGACGCGTCCTTCCGGCGTTCAGCGCGGCTCGGCTTCGTCGCCGTGGCGCCGCGGGCCCACGCGCTCCACGAGCGCGCCGAGAGCGACGAACATGCCGATGACAAGTGCCAATGCAGCCATGTATCGAGGGTGACACGGGTGCACCGAATCTGTGTGAAGCGCGTCACAGTCGCCGCGTGAGGCTCGCGCCCTACCGGGGCTCACGCGGCGCCCCTGCAGGTACCGTCGCCAGAGCATGCTCGCCCGTCTCGCCCGTCGCGGGGGTCCCGTCCTCGTCGTGCCGCTCCTGGTCGCGGCATGGGCGTCGCCTGCGCAGGCGTACCGGCTGGACGGCATCCCGTGGCCGGGGCGCCCGGCGAAGATCACGTACTGGAACGGCACGGGGTACCAGGGGCAGGTGAGGCAGGCGGTGGCCGCCTGGAACGCCAGCGGCGCGCGCGTGCGCTTCGTCGCGGCCTCCAAGCGGCGCGCGAAGCTGCGCATCGTCTATGACGAGCGCCGCAGCTCCGACTACGGGCTCGCGCACGGCGCGGCGTCGGTCGGCTATCAGCCGCGCAACCGGATCACGCTCGGTCGCGGCGCGCGCGGCGTCGGTGTCGTCGGGGTGATCGCGCACGAGCTCGGGCACGTCATCGGCCTGGTCCACGACGACCGCCGCTGCGCGACGATGAACGCCGCCGCGTGGTCGCGCTGCGGCCAGCCGCCGAACTGCTCGATCCTGCAGCCCGACGACGTTCGCGGCGCGATCGCGCGCTACGGCGGGCGCCCGCGGCCGCGGGCCTCCGAGCTGTGCCCTCCCGTCCCGGCGGCGCTGGACGTCGGGCGGCTGCCCGGCTCGACGCGGATCCAGGCGGCGATCACCGTGCCGGCCGGAGCCGCGGTCGTCGGCGTGATCGAGCGCCACGCGGTCGGACGCTGCCCGAAGCCGCCGGACGGCGTCGTCTTCGGGCGCGCGGCGCCCCTGGGCTCCGTGGTGCTCATCGACGTGACGCCGGTCGGCAACCTGGTCTCGCTCAACGGCAACATCCTCTGCGTCCGCGCCTGGACGTTCGACGCGACCGGCCGCATCAGCGCAGAGGCACTCGAGCGGTCGGTCGTTCTCGCGCCTGCTGCACCGGGGTAGACGCCTATACGTCAGACAGTGCCGGGCCGCCGGTGCCGTGGTACAACGGCGGGCGTGGCACCGCGAGGGGTCGTCCCCGCCCGCAGGGGCTGGTCGTATGCGTCGGCGCTCTGTGCGCTCGCGGTCCTCGCCGTCGCCCCGAACGCGCTCGCGGCGCAGCGCTTCGCGAGCCCCACCGGCGGCGGCGACTGCTTGACGCCGGCGACCCCGTGCAGCTACGAGGCGGCGATCAGCGGTGGCCTCAACGGCGACGAGGTGATCCTCGCGCCCGGCGACTACGGCAGCGAGGTCGCGCCCCGGACCGCGATCGTCTACTCCTACAGCCAGCTCGACGTGCACGGTGTCGAGGGCCGGCCGCGACCGCGGATCTACTCGAACTCGCCGTTCCCGCTCGGGCTTGCGAACGCCGCGTCGGCGATCCGTCATGTCGAGGTCAACCGCGTGGCGACGAACGCCGGCGCGGCGGTCGAGTTCCACGGCACGCTCGCCGACGACCTGATCGTCACGGACGCCGGCGGGGCGGGCAGCGCCGCGTGCCGGCTGAACGGCGTGACCGTGGTGCTGCGCAACACGCGCTGCTGGTCCAGGGGCACCACCGGCGGCGCGGGCGTCCTCGTCAACTCCGGCCTGCCCGGCGGCGCCGGCGCGATCACGCTGCGCAACGTCACCACGATCGCGAGCGGGGTCGGATCCGCGGCGCTGTCGGTGACCGCACCCGGAGCGAACGCCACGGTCACGATCGTGAACACGATCGCCGAGGGCTATGTCGACATCTACGCGGGCGGGAGCGGCGGCGGCCAGGCGGTCGTGGGCGCGACCTACTCGCAGTTCCACACCAACCAGCAGGATCCGGGCGGGACGATCAACTCCGACGCGACGTTCGTTTTCGCCCACCCGGCGTTCGCGGACTTCGCCGGCGGGGACTTCCACCAGCTGCCCGAGTCCTCGACCGTCGACAAGGGCGTCGACGATCCGCTCAACGGAGCCACCGACTGGGACGGTCAGCCGCGCACGGCCGGTGCGCGCACGGACATCGGCGCCGACGAGTACATCCCGCCGGGACCGGCGACGCCGCCGGTCACGCCCGCTGCACCGGCTCCCGCGGCCCCGTCGCCGACCCCGGCGCCCGCGCCGTCCGTCAAGCCGCCGGCGCGCGTGCCGGTGGGGCTGAAGGCGTCCGACCTCGTGACACTGCCGGCGCTGAAGTCCTGCGCGAGCCGGCGCAGTTTCAGGATCCGCCTGCGCAAGCCGAAGGGCGTCACGATCGCGAGCGCCACCGTGCTCGTGAACCGCAAGCGCGTCAAGGTCGTCAAGGGCAGGGCGCTGACGGCGCCGGTGAACCTGCGCGGCCTGCCGAAGGGGCGATTCACGGTGAAGATCACGATCGTCACCGGTGCGAAGCGCACCCTCAGCGCCACGCGCGCCTACCGGACCTGCGTGCCAAAGCGCCGCTAGCACCGGGGATCGGGGCGGCGAGCGCGGTTGCAATCCGGGCGCAACCTCGCGGCAAGGGTCATGTCGGACTGTGGCGTCGTGCACCGACCGCCGCTGTCCAAGGAGATCCCGATGTCAACGCCCGCCCGCCTTCCCGTGCTGTTCGCCGCGCTGCTCGTAGCGCTCGTCGCGGCACCCGCGGCGAACGCCTCGTTCCCCGGCACGCCCGGGAAGGTGGCGTGGATCGCACGCGCTGACGTCGCCGACCCGCTGCCGCCCTACGAGCTCGTGATCGACGACCCGTGGGACGTCGGCGTCGCGCCGAAGGTCGTCACGACCGTCGAGCCCGTGCGCAACGACGACAAGCCGCGCATCGGCTACATGTCGTCTCCCGCGTGGTCACCGGACGGCACCGAGGTCGCCTTCTCGAAGTTCATCCCCGATCCCGGCGACGGCGGCTTTCACACAGCGATCTTCATCGCCAAGCACGACGGGACCGGCGTGCGCCAGCTGACCTCCCCGCGCGAGTTCCGCCCGGACACCTGCGAGCCGGACTGCAGCAACGTCGGCGTCTGGGCCGACCATTCCCCGACCTGGTCGCCGGACGGCACGAAGATCGCCTTCATCCGCATCGCCGGCATCGGCAAGGAGGCCGGCGACTACGGCGAGCGCGGGCACGACATCTTCCTCACCACCCCCGCCGGCGGCGGTCCGCAGCGGCTGACGGCGGTGACCGACACCGGCATCCACAACGGGCTGGCCTGGTCACCGGACGGAACGCAGCTCGCGACGACCTGGGCTCCCGAAAAGGGCGGCACGCCCTACCTGGCGGCGATCAACGCATCCTCCGGCGCGCGCTCGAAGCTCGCGCAGGTGACGGGGCTGCCGCTGGACTTCGACTGGGCGCCGGACGGCAAGCGCATCGCGCTCTCGTACGTGACGCCCGGCGGCTTCAAGGGCGGCATCGCGCGCAACGGCGTGGTGCAGGACGTCGCGCCCCTCAGCAGCACCCATCTGCGCTTCAGCAACGACGGCAACGGGCTCGTCCACCAGGGCTGCGCGACCCTGCGCGGGCGCTACCGCTGCGGCCTGCTGCAGCACACGATCCCGAACCCCGACGCCGACATCCGCGCGAACGATCCGCCGAACAAGATGCTCGCCGACCTCGTTCCGGGCAAGCCGTTCAACACGGTGACCGGCGCGCTCGGGCGCAGCCTGATGGACGTCCAGCCGCAGGAGCTGCCGGTCGTCTTCCTCCCGGGATTCCTGGGGAGCGAGATCCAGTGCGACGGTGCGCTCGAGTGGCCCACGTCGTTCCCGGCCTTCCGCGTCGACACCGCGTCGCTCGCGCTCGCCGAGGACGGCAGGACCAACCTCGGCTGCGCGAGCGCAGGCCCGACCGGAAGGATGATCGACACCGCGCTGGGCACATCGGTCTACGACACGACCCGTGCCTGGGTGCAGGGCGTGGCGCCCGGACGCTCGTACTTCTTCGGCTGGGACTGGCGCAAGGCGCCGACCGAGAGCATCGCCGGCCTGAACGCCGTGATCGACGACGCGCTGGACGACCCGCGGATGATCGCTCAGGGCGTCAAGCGGGTGACGCTGTACGGCCACTCCTACGGCGGCCTGCTCGCGCGCCAGTACGTCGACGACCCCGCGCGTGCGCGGCGCGTGCAGCGCGTGCTCACGGCCGGGACGCCGTTCTGGGGCGCGCCGAAGCCGGTCTTCCCGCTCGCGTTCGGGCAGGAGACACCGTTCGACTCCTCGATGGACGCGATGTTCGACAACACCGGGCTGCAGGAGCTCACGAAGAACCTCGCCGGCGGCTACCAGCTGTGGCCGAGCGCGAACATGCCCGACTGGCTGAGCGTCGACGGCACCGAGCTGCGCGGCGCCGCGATCGGCGCGTTCGCCGCCTCGCTCGGCGGCAACGCGATCCTCTGGGGCCAGGCGCGGCAGCGCCACGCCGACGTCTACGACGGCTTCTTCGACGACGACGGGCGCATCGACGTGCGCGCGGTGCGCGGCATCGGGGTACCGAGCGTGGGGCACATCGCGATCACGAACACCGCGCCCGGCAAGGCCGACGTCACGGTCAAGCTGACGACCGGTGACAAGACCGTTCCCGCGATCTCGGCGGGCCAGGGCCCGGTGCCGACGGACGCGCCGCTCGGTGACCCCGCACACGTGCAGGAGGTCTGCGGCGTCGAGCACGTGCCGCTGCCCGGGGCCCAGGAGGTCGCGGTCGCGTACGCCGACTTCGTCGACTACGGCGCGATCCCGCGCAAGACGCGCGCCGGAGACTGCCCGCTGGCCGGGGCGATGCTGGAGACGGTGACGGGCGTCGAGACGCCGGGGACCGCGCCGCGGGCCCGCAGCCTCGGTGGGTTGTCCAAGCCGGCTGCGCGCAGCGGCGGCGCGCTGGACTTCTTCGAGCCCGAGTTCCAGGGGCGGGCCGACGCCTTCACCCTGGGCGGCGCGACGTTCGTCGTCACCAGCGCCTACAACCCCGTCGATCTGGCGTTCAAGGGGACGAACGCCGTCTTCAAGCTGACCGTCCTGAACGGTGAGGGGCCCGGCAAGGTGCTCCAGTACGGGCCGGCGACCGGGGACTTCGTGCTCTCGCAGGGCGCGTCGGGCGCGCCCGTCGTGCGGCTGGGGGGCCAGGTGCTGCAGCCGACGTCGGGCGGCGAGAGCGCAGGCCCGGCGGGCCCCGCCGGCGGAGCGCCCGCCGGTGGCTCGTCACCCGCCGCGGGCGCCTCGGCACCGAAGCCCGCGGTCAAGCGCTGCGTCGTCCCCAAGCTCAAGGGCATGAGCCTCACGAGCGCCCGCGCGAAGCTGAAGCGGGCGGGCTGCCGCGCCGGCAAGGTCACGAAGGCGCGCGCCGCCCGCGGCCGGCTCGTCGTGCGCTCGACCACCCCGAAGGCCGGCGCACGCACAGGGGCCGGAACCGCGGTGCGGATCGTGCTCACGGCGAAGGCGAAGGCGAAGCGGCGCTAGAGCCTCAGCCGTCGAACAGCGCGCGCGAGTCCGGGCCCTGGTGCTGCTCGGCGAGCGCGGTGACCGCGTCGACGACGCGGCGCAGCTCGGCGACGAACGGCGCGGCCGGCTCCCCGAGCCGGCCGCGCTCGCGTTCGAAGGCGAGCGCGAGCTCGCGGTAGGAGATCCGGGTCGCGATTCCCTGGCCCTGGCCGAAGCGCGCCCACAGCGCGTCACCCTCGGTGCGGTAGTCGAGCAGGATCGAGCGGGCGTTGTGCAGCTTGTCGGCGAGGCTCACGCGCAGCGCCGCCGGCGACTTCTGCGGGAACGCGTCGATGTACGCGCGCTTGCGCTCATACCACTCGCGTCCGCCGCCCTTCCCCCCGTCGCCGTCGACGCGGTCGCTGTTGGCGAGCACGGTCGCGGCCACCGCGGCGCCGAACCGCTGCTCGATCTCCGCAAGCGCCGCCGAGCCGCCGCCGTCCTCGACGACGTCGTGCAGCAGGCCGGCGATCGCCTCGTCCTCGTCACCCTGCATCTCGAGCACGAGCGATGCGACGGCCAGCAGGTGCGCGGCGTAGGGGATCGGCGTGCCCTTGCGCAGCTGGCGCGTGTGATGGGCCGTCGCGTAGTGCAGCGCCGCATCGAAGCGCCCGGTCAGCAGCGGCGTATCGGTGAACGACTCGGTCACGGCTCGGCGCGGGACCGCTGCGCCGTCGGCTCCGGCACCGCCCGGTAGAGCGCGGCCAGCAGCTCGTTGGCCGCCGCCGGCGAGATCGCGTGGCCGACCTCGGCGAGCGCGCCGACCAGCGGCCCGACCTGCTCGGCGCGGCTGCACAGCGCGCCGCAGAGCAGCTCCCCTGCGGCCTCCTCCGACAGCGCCGGCATCGAGTCGTAGAGCTTCGTCGCCCGGCTCATCGGCGTGCGCACGAGCGGCATGTGGACGGTCGTGAAGCGCACATCGTCATCCAGGCACTCCGCGGCCGCCACGCGCGTGAACGCCTCGAGCGCGGCCTTCGACGCGAGATAGGCCGAGAAGCGCGGCGAGATCGTCTGCACGCCGAGCGTCGAGACGTTCACGACGTGGCCCCGGCGCCGCGCGCGCATGCCGGGCAGCAGCGCGAGCGTCAGGCGCACCGCGCCGAAGGAGTTCAGGCGCATCGTGCGCTCGTAGTCGTGGAAGCGGTCGTAGCTCTGGGCGATCGAGCGGCGGATCGACCGTGCCGCGTTGTTGACGAGGACGTCGGCCTCCAGGCCGTCGGCCGCGAGCGCCGCGGCGAGCGCATCGATCGCCTCCATGTCGGAGAGGTCGGCAGGGTAGGCGTGCGCCGTTCCCCCGGCGTCACGGATCCGGCCGACGAGATCGTCGAGCTGCTCGGCGCCGCGCGCGACGACGACGGTCCTCGCGCCCGCGCCGGCGATCTGCAGCGCCGCGGCGTGCCCGATCCCGTAGGAGGCGCCGGTGACCACGACGACGCGTCCGCTGACCGCGGACTCCAGCGAGCGGCGCGGGAGCAGCGGCGCGGCGGTCGCCTGGGCGACGCGGCCGATCGAGCGGGCGATCTCGGTGGGCGACAGGATCGGGCCGATCGCCCGGGCGCCCCGGGCGGCGCGGCGCGCCGGCCTGACGAGCGGAATCCGGTCGGCGTCCATCGCGCCATGCTACGCGGGACCGGCGCATCTCCCAGCAGCGAGCGTATGCTGGGCGGTCAGGGGGGATTCCACGGAGGAGAGCAATTGATGCGCAGGATCACCTTTTTCATGACGGCACTGGCGGCGATGGCCGTCATGGCCGCGCCGGCATTCGCCATCCAGTCGATCCAGAAGGCGACCGCCAAGGTCACGCCGAACGTGTCCGGCACGAAGTCCAACCCGCAGGGCGTGGCGCTGACCGTCACCGCGGGCTTCGACTCGATCGCGCCGGACCTCGACGCGCAGGTGCAGTTCGCGACGGTCAACGGCAAGGTCTTCTTCACCAAGGAGGGACTGACGAACGCCAAGCTGTTCCCCGGGTGTGCCGCCGCCAAGGTCTTCCAGGACGAGAAGCAGTGTCCCTCGGGCTCGAAGATCGGCTCCGGCAAGGCGCGCGGCATCGGCCTCGGACTTGACGAGAACGTCGTGCTGACGGCCTACAACCTGCCCGGTGGCAAGGGCACCGCGGTGCTCGTCGTCGGTGACAGCCCGCTGATCATCCGCGAGGTCGTCGAAGCGAAGCTCACGACGCTGACCGGCGATCCCAAGTTCAAGTACCGCCTCGACTTCACGGTCCCGAAGAACCTGCAGTCGCCGGCCCCCGGCGTCATCGCAGCGGTCAAGGACCTGACGCTGACGGTGCCGCTGCAGTACCTCAAGAAGAACGGCAGGTTCGTCCTCAAGAAGAAGAAGCGGATCCCGTACATCGCCACGACCGGTTGCGCGACCGGCAAGTGGTCCGGGCGCTATATCGCGGAGTACACGACGACGTTCGACAGTGCGATCGAGAGCACCCAGACCGTCGACATCGACCTGCCCTGCAAGAAGGGCAAGGGTCCGAAGAAGTAGTGGCCGCGGCGGCTGCGCGTCGGGCGCTCAGCGCCCGGCGCGCCCGCCGGCCTGCCACTTCATGACGGGCAGGAGCAGCGTGCGCGGCGTGTAGCGGCCGAGCAGTCCCGTCGCCTTGTTGGGCAGCCCCGGGATCACCGAGCGGCGTCCGGCGACCATCGCCTGGACGGCCTGGCGCGCGACCTCGCTCGCCTCGACGACCATGATGCCCGGCAGTTCGCGCTCGGGCGCGAAGCCGGCGCGCTCGCCGAAGCCGGTCGCGACCGGACCGGGGTAGAGGGTCGTGACGGAGACGCCCGTGCCGCTGAGCTCGCTGTGCAGCGCTTCGGAGAAGGAGTGCACAAAGGCCTTCGTCGCCGCGTAGGTGGCCATCCCCGGCATCGGCTGGAAGGCGGCACCCGAGGCGACGTTCAGCACGGCGCCCGCGCCCCGCTCGACCATCCCCGGAACAACGGCGAGCGTCAGCTGGTGCAGGGCGACGACGTTCAGCTCGATCTCGCCCTGGGCCTCCTGCGGGTCGAGCTTCCACGCGTTTCCCGCGAGGCCGTAGCCGGCGTTGTTGCACAGGCCGGCGACCTCGCGCCCGGCCTCGGCAAGCGCATCGAGCAGGCCGGCGCGTGCGGCGGCATCGGAGAGGTCTGCAGCGTGGACGACGACCTCGCCCGCGTACTCGGCACGCAGCTCGGCCGCGAGCGCCTGCAGACGATCGGCGCTGCGCGCGACGAGGACGAGGTTGTGCCCAAGGCCCGCCAGCCCGCGGGCGAGCTCGGCGCCGATGCCGGACGAGGCGCCGGTGACGACGACGGTCGTGTCCGCCGCGGGATCGGGAAGGCTCATGCGCCCATCCTGCCACCCCACAACGCTCGGCCGCACCCGGGTGATGAGCCCGGGCGCGGCGAGTTCGAGGTGATGTGCGGTGTCAGATGACGTGGTTGGCGCGGAACAGGCCGGTCGGATCGACCTGCGCGCGAAGTCAGCATCTCGGTCCCCGACGTGTAGGCCTCCGTGATCGGGAGCAGCTCGAACTCGAGCTCGGTGCAATCGATCGGGGCGAGAGCATTCCGGGGCTCCTGGAGCGGTTCGGGCTGGTGATCGGGGCGCCCTGAGCGGCGGGGCGCCCTTTATCTCCCGCAGACGGTGGTTTCCGCGGATGACGGGGAGGGAAGGGAGTGATTGGGTGCCTGCACTCCCCGAATTTCCCCCTGAAGGAGGAGACCGATGGCCACCATCGAGAAGCCTGCAGTATTCGCCGCGCCGGGTCAGTCCGGCAGCCCCGTCCAGCTCAAGGCCCGCTACGAGAACTTCATCGGCGGCAGATGGGTCCCGCCGGTCGACGGCGAGTACACCGAGAACATCTCGCCCGCGACCGGCAAGCCGTTCTGCGAGGTGCCGAAGTCGACGCCCGCGGACATCGAGCTCGCGCTCGACGCCGCGCACGCAGCCAAGGACGCGTGGGGCGAGGCCTCGTCGACCGAGCGCTCAGCGGTCCTGAACAGCATCGCCGATGCGATCGACGCGAACCTCGAGATGCTCGCGGTCGCCGAGAGCTGGGAGAACGGCAAGCCCGTGCGCGAGACGCTCGCCGCCGACATCCCGCTCGCCGCCGACCACTTCCGCTACTTCGCGAGCGTGATCCGCGCCGAAGAGGGCTCGATCGCGGAGATCGACCACGACACGATGGCCTACCACTTCCGCGAGCCGCTCGGCGTGGTGGGGCAGATCATCCCGTTCAACTTCCCGATCCTGATGGCCGCGTGGAAGATTGCCCCGGCGATCGCGGCGGGCAACTGCACCGTCGTCAAGCCGGCGAGCCCGACGCCGTGGTCGCTGCTGAAGCTCTGCGAGCTGCTCGAGGACATCGTGCCCGCAGGCGTCATCAACGTCGTCAACGGTCCCGGAGCCGAGACCGGCCGCGCGCTGGCATCCAACAAGCGGATCGCGAAGATCGCGTTCACCGGTGAGACGGTCACCGGCCGCCTGATCATGGGCTACGCCGCCCAGAACATCATCCCGTCGACGACCGAGCTCGGCGGCAAGTCGCCGAACGTCTTCTTCGCCGACGTGATGGCCCAGGACGACGAGTTCTTCGACAAGGCGATCGAGGGCCTCGTCCTCTACGCCTTCAACAAGGGCGAGGTCTGCACGTGCCCCTCGCGCGCGCTGATCGAGGAGTCGATCTACGACGAGTTCATGCCCCGCGTGCTCGAGCGCATCGCGGCGATCCGCCAGGGTGATCCGCTGGACCCGATGACGATGATCGGCCCGCAGGTGTCCGCGGCGCAGCTCGACAAGATCGAGAGCTACATGAAGATCGGCCGCGACGAGGGCGCCGAGGTCCTGATCGGCGGCGAGCGCAACGTGCTCGACGGCGAGCTGGCCGAGGGCTACTACTTCGAGCCGACCGTCCTCAAGGGCACGAACGACATGCGCGTGTTCCAGGAGGAGATCTTCGGCCCGGTCGTCTCGGTCACGACGTTCAAGGACGAGGCAGAGGCGCTCGAGATCGCCAACGACACGATGTACGGCCTCGGAGCCGGCGTGTGGACCCGCGACGGCTCGCGGGCCTTCCGCATGGGCCGCGGGATCAAGGCGGGCCGCGTGTGGACCAACTGCTACCACCTCTACCCGGCCCACGCCGCGTTCGGCGGCTACAAGGCCTCGGGAGTGGGTCGCGAGAACCACAAGATGATGCTCGACCACTACTCGCAGACGAAGAACCTGCTGGTCAGCTACGACCCCAAGGCGATGGGGTTCTTCTAGGCCGGGGATCCCGACGATGCCCGACCGCGTCACCGCCACGCCTGCGGCCGTCGAGCTGATCCGCTCGCTGGCGGCGACGCACGGGCCGCTCGTGTTCCATCAGTCGGGGGGCTGCTGTGATGGCAGTTCCCCGATGTGCCTGATGGAGTCCGAGCTGCCGCCCGGCCCCTCGGACGTGCGCATCGGCGAGGTCGCCGGCGCGCCGTTCTACATCGACGCCGACCAGGACACACGCTGGCGGCACCCCACCTTCCTCGTCGACGTCGCCCCCGGCGCCGCGACGAGCCTGTCCCTGGAGGGCTCCGGCGGCGTGCACTTCGTCGCCCGCTCGCCGGCGGACTCCGACAACGCAGGCTGAAGGGAACACCTGATGAAGGCCCTCGTCTACCACGGCCCCGACCAGCGCAGCTGGGACAGCGTCGACGACCCGAGCATCGTCGATCAGGGCGATGTCATCGTCCGCATCGACAGCTCGACGATCTGCGGCACCGATCTGCACATCCTCAAGGGCGACGTGCCCGCGGTCACGCCCGGTCGCGTGCTCGGCCACGAGGCGGTCGGGACGATCGAAGAGGTC
>JBBQKR010000064.1:0-15082 GCA_038327125.1 Solirubrobacterales bacterium | reverse complement strand
GATCGCATGGCTGCGCGTCATCTGCAGCGGGCAGCGCCCGACGGGCTCGCCGTAGTTCCTGAGGACATCAAGCTCAGCCGGCGTCCGACGGCGAGTCCCAGCCCTGCTGGTGGCGCAGCGAGCCGGGGGTCGTGAGCAGCTGCCGGTCTCCAGCAGCGTCTTCAGGCCGGAGAGGATCATCGGCCAGCCGCCGTAGATCTCGAACACGCGCTCCATCGCTCCTGCTCCAGACTGGTCTTGAGCTCGCTGACCGACGCCGCCCAGGGCTCGGCGAATTTGCTCACCCAGCGGTCGTGGACGAGCCGGATCGGGACGGGGTTGAGGAAGTGGAGCTTCTCGCGGCCGCGCCGACGCGTGACCACCAGCCCCGCCTCCTCGAGCACCTTCAGGTGCTTCATCACGCCGAAGCGCGTCATCGGCAGCCGCTCCTGCAGCGCGGTGAGCGTCTGCCCGTCGGCTCGGAAGAGCTCGTCGAGCAACGTGCGTCGCGTCGGGTCGGCAAGCGCCTTGAACACCTCATCCACGCATCGAGAATACGTGACCATTTGGTCACATGTCAAGAGAGGTGAGAAGGTTCACGGGGAGGAGGGCGTCTTCATCGTCGTGACCAAGCTCAATCGCCTCAGCACCCGCCGGCCCCTGATCGCCCTTGCGGTGGTGACCGCGCTCGCGGTTCTCGCGTCTGCCCCGGCGCTCGCGGCGACCGCGAAACCGGCCGTCAAGATCGGGACGGCCGGCGGCAAGAAGGTCGTCGTCGACGCGAAGGGCCGGACGCTGTACGTCCTCACGCCCGAGACGGCGACGCGCCTGCTCTGCACCAGTTCGTGCCTGCCGAGCTGGCCGGCACTGAGGACGACGAAGACCGCCAAGCTCGTCGCCGGCAGCGGCGTCAAGGGCAAGCTCGGACGGCTGCGCCGCAGTGGCGGCAGCTACCAGGTGACGCTCCGCGGTCTGCCGCTGTACACGTTCGCCGGTGACGCGCGGGCCGGCGTCGCGACGGGCGACGGCCTGCGCAGCTTCGGCGGGACCTGGCACGTCGTGCGGCCGTCCGGCTGAGCGGGCCCGCGCTCCGGGGCCGGCCATTGCAAACAGCCTGTATGTATGATCCGTACAGCCTGTATGCAAATCGATCGGAGATGACGATGACGATGACGTCCACGGGCGTCGAGACGGACTGGGGAACGATCCCGGTCAGGCGCGGCGGTGACGGCCCGACGGTGCTGCTGATCCACGGCCTGCTCGTCGACGGCGGGCTCTGGGACGTCGTCGCAGGCCGGCTGATCGCGAGCGGTCACGACGTCGTCGTCCCCGACCTGCCGCTGGGTGCGCACAGCTACCCGACGGCCGCGGGGGCCGACCTCTCACCGCGTGGCGTCGCGCGCCTGATCGACGCGTTGGCCGGTGCACTGGGGCTGACCGAGGTGACGCTCGCCGGCAACGACACCGGCGGGGCGATCTGCCAGCTGGTCGCCGCCGAGCGGCCGGACTGGCTGGCCGGGCTGGTGCTGACGCCCTGCGACACGTACGAGAACTTCCTTCCGCCGCTCTTCCGCCCGCTGCAGGTCCTGGCCCGTCACGCCCCGGCGCTGCTCGTCGCCGGCATGCAGCCGCTCCGGCTGCGAGCACTGCGGCGCACGCCGCTGCTGCTCGGCTGGCTCACGAAGCAGGGCGTGAGTGACGAGCTGTCCGATCGCTGGGCGCGCCCGTTCTTCGATCTGCCCGCGACCCGGCGCGACGTGATCGCGACGATCGCGGCGATCGACAGCGCCGACACCCTCGCCGCCGCGCAGCGGCTGCGCGCGTTCGACCGTCCTGCCGTCGTCGCCTGGGCCGACGGCGACCGGTTCTTCCCGCGGCGCCTCGCCGAGCGCCTCGCCGCGGACATCCCCGGCGCACAGCTCGTGAAGATCGAGGACTCCTACGCGTTCACGCCGATCGATCAGCCCGATGCGACGACCGCGCTGATAACGGGGCTCGTTGCGCGCACCGGCGCAGCAGGACGGGCGGCCGTGGCCTGACTCAGAGCGTGCCGTCGACAGCCGGCAGGCCGTCGAGGCTGACGGTGTTCGACTGGGCGCGGTGGGCGGCGTAGCCGTCGTGCCCAATCGTTCGCAGCTTCTTTGCCGTCGCCAGCGCGTGATGCTCGCGCGCGCCCTCGTAGGCCATCAGCGGGACGCCGTAGCCGCACGAGTCGCTGATGCGGGTGACGTCGACGACGATGATCGCGCGCCGCGCCTCGGGGACCGACGCGTCCTCGAAGTCCCCCTCCTGCAGCAGGGCCTCGAAGCGCGGGTCGGCCGCGAGGATCGCCTCGCCGCGGCCGTGGAACCGCACGATCCGCGGCGGGCCGTGAAACGCGCAGAGCATCACGGCGATCCGGCCGTTCTCGCGCAGGTGCGCGATCGTCTCCGAGCCGCTCCCGGAGATGTCGAGGTAGGCGACGCGCCGTGGTCCCAGGACACGCAGCGAGCCGATCGGGCCCTTCGGCGACACGTTGACATGGCCGCCGGCGCTGAGCGGGGCGCTCGCGACGAAGAACATCGACTGCTGGTCGATCCAGCCGCGCAGGTGGTCGGTGATCGCGTCGAAGGTCTTGGCCATCGACCCAGAATATGACGGCGCCTGCGCCGGGCGAGACAACGCCCTGGGCTGCGGATACCCTCGAAGCACGCATGATCGAGTCACTCGTCGACCAGATCGAGGCCCGCTTCGCCGACGTCGGCCGGCAGATCGTCGATCCGCAGGTCATCGGCGACCGCAAGCGTCACGCCGAGGCCGGGCGCGAGTACCGCCGCCTCGAGCCGGCGGCCAAGCTCGCGGAGGAGTGGCGCCGGGCCACGGACGACGCGGCCGGCGCGCAGGAGATGCTCGACGAGGGCGAGGACGATCCGGAGGTGCGCGAGATGCTCGCGGTCGCGCGCGCCCGAATCGAGCAGCTCGAGGAGGAGATCCGCCTCGCGATGGTCGAGAACGACCCCAACGACGACAAGAACGTCATCGTGGAGATCCAGGGCGGCGCGGGCGGCGAGGAGGCCGGCCTGTGGGCCGGCGACGTCTACCGGATGCTGACGAAGTACGCCGAGCGCCTGGGCTTCAAGCCCGAGCCGCTCGAGGTCGGGGAGGGCAAGTACACGTTCGCGATCAAGGGTGACGGCGCCTATTCGGTCTTCAAGTACGAGGGCGGCACCCACCGCGTCCAGCGCGTGCCCGTCACCGAATCCCAGGGACGCATCCACACGAGCACCTGCACCGTCGCGGTCCTCCCCGAGGCCGAGGACGTCGACATCCACATCGACCAGAACGATCTTCAGATCGACGTCTACCGCTCATCGGGCCCGGGCGGGCAGTCGGTCAACACCACCGACTCCGCAGTGCGCATCACGCACAAGCCGACCGGCGTCGTCGTCTCGATGCAGGACGAGAAGAGCCAGCTGCAGAATCGCGAGAAGGCGCTGCGCGTGCTGCGCGCGCGCCTGTACGAGCGCGCGCTCGCCGAGCAGCAGGCCGAGGTCGCGGCCGACCGCCGCTCACAGGTCGGGACCGGCGACCGCGCCGAGAAGATCCGCACCTACAACTTCCCCGAGCGCCGCGTGACCGACCATCGCGTGAAGCTCACGGTCCACGACCTCGACGCGGTGCTCGAGGGCGATCTCGGCGAGTTCACCGCCGCACTCGAGGCGGACGAGAAGCGCGTCCGGCTCCTGGCGCAGGCACAGCAGGCGTGATGGCGCTCGCGGGCGTCCCGGTCCGTGACGCGCTCGACTCGGCCGTCGTCGCGATCGCCGCCTCGGGATCCGGCAGCCCGCAGCTCGACGCGGAACTGCTGCTCGCGCATGCGCTCGGCGTCGACCGGGCCGCGCTGATCATGGACCCCGACCGCGAGGTCGCGGGCCCGCACGCGCGCACGTTCCAGGAGCTCGTCCGCCGACGCGCGGAGACCGGCGAGCCGGTCGCCTACCTGCTCGGCGTGAAGGGCTTTCGTCACATCGACCTGCTCGTCGACCCGCGCGTGCTCGTGCCGCGCCCGGAGACCGAGATGCTCGTGGAGTCGGCGCTGCCGCTCCAGGACGGCGCGCGGGTGCTGGACGTCGGGACCGGAAGCGGCGCGGTGGCGCTGGCGCTGAAGCACGAACGCCCGGCGCTGCTCGTGACCGCCAGCGACGTCAGCGCGGACGCGCTCGCGGTCGCGCGCGCCAACCGCGAGCGGCTGGGGCTCGACATCGAGCTCGTGCAGGCCGACCTGCTCGACGGGCTGGGCGGGGACTGGGACGCGATCCTGTCCAACCCGCCCTACGTGGCCGAGCGCGACCGGGCAACGCTGCCGCGCGATGTCGAGGGGCACGAGCCCGCGGGCGCGCTGTTCGGCGGCGAGGACGGCCTCGACGTCGTGCGGCGGCTGATCGGGCAGGCCGCAGCGACGAGCACGCGCCTGCTGGCGCTGGAGGTCGGCGCCGGCCAGTCCGACGCGGTCCGCGAGCTGGTCCGCGACGCGGGCTTCCACGATGTCGGCGCACGCCGCGACCTCGCCGGGATCGAGCGCGTCGTCGTGGGCCGCCGCCGTCGCGCTCGGTGAAAGCGCGCCAACGGTGTGCCACAAGAGTGCCGCGACCGTCGCCTGGCTGACGCGGCGACCGCCGCGGTCTGCCCGTGGCCGTCCCTCGCTGGTACGGCCGGCCGGACGTACTAGGGTCCGGCCATGCCTCGCGCAGCGTTTGTCACCGGCGGTTCGGGCTTCATCGGCGGTCGCCTGATCGAGCGGCTCGTCGCCGACGGGTGGCGCGTGCGCGCGCTGGCGCGCAGCGACGCGAGCGCCGGTGTCGTCGCCGACCGCGGTGCCGAGGCCGTGCGCGGCGACCTGGCGGACGTCGCCGCGATGGCGGACGGGGCGCACGGGTGCGACGTGGCGTTCCACGCGGCGGCCCATCTCGGCGACTGGGGCCGGCCGGAGGACTTCGAGCGCGGCAACGTCCAGGGCAGCGCGAACGTCGTCGAGGCGTGCCGGCGCGCCGGCGTGCGCCGGATGGTGCACGTGGGCACCGAGGCCGCCGTGCTGGCGGGGCAGCCGCTGGTCAACGCCGACGAGACGGTGCCGCTGCGCCCCGACTCGAAGGCGCTCTACTCGTCGTCGAAGGCACGCGCGGAGGCCCTGGTCCTGGCCGCGAACGGTGATGGGCTGGAGACGGTCGTCGTCCGGCCGCGGTTCGTCTGGGGCCGCGGCGACACGACGCTGCTGCCGCGGATGGTCGAGATGGCGCAGTCCGGGCGCTTCGCCTGGATCGGCGGGGGTCGCCACAGCACGTCGATCACGCACGTCGACAACGTCGTCGAGGGGCTCGTGCTCGCCGGCGACGGCGCCGTCCCCGGGCACGCCTACTTCGTCACCGACGGCGAGCCCGTCGTCTTCCGTGACTTCATCACCGAACTGCTGGCGACGCAGGGGGTCAAGGCCCCGACCCGCAGCGTGCCGGCGCCGATCGCGCGCGCCGTCGCCGCGACCGGCGAACGGCTCTGGCGCACGCTGCCGCTGCGCGGCGAGCCGCCGCTGACGCGCTTCGTCGTCTGGGTGTCCTCGCTCGACACCACCCTCGACGATTCGCGTGCGCGCCGCGAGTTCGGCTATGCCCCCGTCATCACCCACGAGCAGGGTCTCGCCGAGCTCGCCGAAGCCGCGGGTCCCGGAGCGCCGGCATGAGGATCGCCGTCGGCTCCGATCACGCCGGCTTCGCGCTCAAGGAGCACGTGCGCGAGCGACTCGCCGCGCAGGGCCACGAGGTGGTCGATGTCGGCACCAGCTCGCCCGCGTCGGTCGACTACCCGGCGTTCGCGGCCGACGCGGCAAGGCTGGTCGCAGCCGGGAAGGCCGACCGCGCCGTGCTGGCATGCGGATCCGGCAACGGCGTGGCGATCGCGGCGAACAAGATCGACGGGATCCGCGCGGTCAACGCCCACGACCCGCAGGAGGCCGAGATGGCGCGCCTGCACAACGACATCAACGTGGTGACGCTGTCGGGCTCGCGGCTCGCTCCGGACGCCGCGGACGCGATCGTTTCGGCGTTCCTGCAGGCCGGCGCCGAAGGTGGGCGTCACGCTCGCAGGGTCGGCCAGATCGGCGAGCTCGAGCACGACTGACCCCGGCCTCCGCGGGTGCTACCGTCGCCAGGCCATGGCCGATCTGCCCGCCGATTACTTCAATCGCCCGCTCGCCGACGTCGACCCGGAGATCGCCGAGGCCGTCGGCCTCGAGCTCGAGCGCCAGCAGCGCACGCTCGAGATGATCGCCTCCGAGAACTTCGTTCCGCAGGCGGTGCTCGACTGCCAGGGCAGCGTGCTCACGAACAAGTACGCCGAGGGCTACCCGGGCAAGCGCTATTACGGCGGCTGTGAGCACGTCGACGTCGTCGAGCAACTCGCGATCGACCGGGCGAAGGCGCTGTTCGGCGCCGAGCACGCGAACGTGCAGCCGAACGCGGGCGCGCCGGCCAACTCGGAGGTGTTCCAGGCGCTGCTCGACCCGGGCGACCGGATCATGGGCCTCGCGCTGCCGCACGGCGGGCACCTCACCCATGGGATGAAGCTCAACGTGTCGGGCAAGCTCTACGACGTCACCGCATACGAGGTCAGCCCCGAGACGCACCTCATCGACATGGACGAGGTCGAGCGGCTCGCCAAGGAGACGCGGCCGAAGCTGATCATCGCCGGGTGGTCGGCTTATCCCCGCCAGCTCGACTTCCCGCGCTTCCGCGAGATCGCCGACGAGGTCGGCGCGTACCTGATGGTCGACATGGCGCACTTCGCCGGACTCGTCGCGGCGGGGCTGCATCCGAACCCCGTCCCGCACGCGGACGTCGTCACGACGACGATCCACAAGACGCTCGGCGGCGCGCGTGGCGGGATGATCCTCTGCAGGGAGGAGTACGCCAAGAAGATCAACTCGGCCGTCTTCCCAGGCCAGCAGGGCGGCCCGCTGATGCACGTGATCGCCGGCAAGGCCGTCACGCTGAGGATCGCCCAGACCGAGGTCTTTCGCGAGCGTCAGCGCCGCACGGTCGCCGGGGCCCAGGAGGTCGCGGGCGCGCTGCTGGGCGCCGGGCACGGCGTCAACGTGCTGACCGGCGGGACCGATGTGCACCTCGTGCTCGTCGACCTGCGCGAGAGCGAGCTCGACGGACAGCAGGCCGAGGATCGCCTGCACGAGATCGGCATCACGGTCAACCGCAACGCGGTGCCGTTCGATCCGCGGCCGCCGATGGTCACGAGCGGGCTGCGCGTCGGCACTCCCGCGCTCGCCACGCGCGGGCTGCAGACCGAGGACTTCGCCGAGGTGGGGCAGATCCTCGCCACGGCGCTGACGCCGGAGTTCGAGGCGCGCCGCGCCGAGCTCACCGAGCGCGTGACGGCGATCGCGGACCGGTATCCGCTGTACGCGCACCTGACGAGCGCTGCTGTCGTCTGACCGCGGCGCCGCCCGGCGTCGCGTCTAGGCTCAGGACCAATGACCGAGCGCGATGCGGCCCTGGCGTTCGCTGTCGCCTTCCTGGCCGCGGCGCTGCTCACCCCGCTCGCGGCGCGCTTCGCCACGCGCGTCGGCGCCGTCGACCACCCGCGCGACCGCGGGCTCGCGACGCGCGACACGCCGCTGCTCGGCGGCCTCGCGATCTTCGCCGCCGTCCTGCTCGCGAGCCTGCTGTTCCTGAACCTCGACGGGGTCGTCGGCGAGCGGATGCAGGGGATCCTCTGGGGCGCGGCGCTGATCACGCTGATCGGAGCGCTCGACGACCGCTTCGACCTCCACCCGCTCGTCAAGCTCGTCGGCCAGATCGCGGCGGCGACGATCCCGGTCGTCGCCGGCGTCGAGGTCAGCAACATCACGCTCCCGTTCGTCGGGGCGGTCAGCCTCGGCGACGCAGGCGGGCCGGTGACCGTCCTCGGCCTCGTCTTCGTCATGAACGTCGTCAACTTCTCCGACGGCATCGACGGCCTCGCGGCGGGCGTGTGCGCGATCAGCGCGGTCGCGTTCGCGATCATCGCCTTTGATCTCGGCCGCGGCACCGCGGGCACACTCGCGGCGATCACCGCGGGCGCGGCGGCGGGCTTCCTGATCTACAACTTCCCTCCGGCGCGCGTCTTCATGGGTGACACCGGAGCGCTGCTGCTCGGCCTGCTGCTCGGCTGCGTGATGGTCGAGGGTGCCGTCAAGACGCAGGCCGTCCTCGCGCTGATCTTTCCGCTGATCGTGCTCGCCGTTCCGTTCCTGGACACCGCGTTCGTCGTGCTCAAGAGGATCAAGTACCGCCGGCCGGTCTACGTCGCCGATCAGACGCATTTTCATCACCGCATGAGCCAGATCGGCTTCAGCCAGCGGCGCACGGTGCTCTACCTCTACGGCTGGACGCTGTGCGTCGCCGGGTTTGCCGTCGCGCTGCGGTTCGTGCCCTACTCCGACGACGGCGGTTCGCTCAACGCCGGCTGGTCGATCGTGATGGCCGTGATCGGGCTGTTCGTCCTCGCGGCCAGCGCCTACCTCGTCTACGTGCTGGAGATCCTCAAGTTCAAGCGGCTGACGGCGCGACGGCTGCGGGACGAGCGGCCGGCGGTCACCGAGGAGGAGATCGACGCCGACGCCGAGAAGCGGCTGGAGACCGGTCAGTTCGACGCGGTGAGTCTCAGCGACTGACGGCGCCGTCGCCGTAGACGCCGCGCAGCCAGATGCCCGTCAGCGCCTCGACGAGGTCCGCCTTCGGGACGGGCGAGTCCTGCACGAGGTCCTGGTAGAGCGTGCGCTCGGTCATCCACGTGAGGGCGAACGCGGTCGCGCGCGCCTGCGCCCCGGGCGCGCGGCCGGCGTCGCGCTCCTCCTCGATCCGCCGCTCGGTCGCGTCGACGAAGCGGCCCAGCGTGGAACGCCAGAAGACCGCGACCTCGTCGTCGTAGGTGGAGACCTCGACGAGCGCCCGCAGCAGGACGGAATGCTCCTCATAGAGCGCGGCGATGTTCGTCAGCGCCGTCCGCAGCTCGTCCTCCGGATCGCCGTCGCCGGAGAACCAGATGTCCGCCTGCTCGAACAGCAGCGCGTTGACCTCCTCGGTCAGGCGCATCAGCAGCTCGCGCTTGTCGGCGAAGTAGAAGTAGAAGGCGGTGCGCGAGATGCCCGCGCGGGTGGCGATGCGCTCGATCCCCAGGTCGGCGAAGCTCGCGCCCTCCGCCAGCAGCGCCTCGGTGGCCTCGAGCACGGCGGCCTGCACCGCTGCGCGCTTGGCGGTGGTGGGGGTCTCGCGCCTGCCCTCCGTGGTCACGGAGCCGACACTACAAGTGTTTGAGCCTCGCTACTGTCGGAGACGATCACAGGGATGACACGCCACCGATCGCTGCCGGGAGCCGCGGGCCTCGCGACGGTCGTCGCGGCGCTCGCGTTCGCCGGCGCGCTGGCGGCTCCGGCCGCGGCGCCCGCGATCACGATCGGCGTCGGCGAGCAGCGCCCGCAGTTCGTGTCGACGCAGTCCTTCCAGCGCACGCGGATCGGGCACGCACGCATCCTCGTCGGCTGGAACGCGATCCGCGTGAGCTGGCAGCGCGCCGAGCTCGACCGCTGGTTCATCGCAGTGCGGGCGGCCGGGGTCACGCCGCTCGTGACGTTCGGCAAGTCGCGCGAGTCGCCCGACAACCTGCCGACGCCTGCGCGCTACCGCTCCGCGGTCAATGCGTTCCGCGCGCGCTACCCGTGGGTGCGCGAGTTCTCGGCCTGGAACGAGGCGAACGCGTGCGGCGAACGGACCTGCCGTCGCGCGCCGCTCGTCGCCGCGTACTGGCGGCAGCTGCGCCTGGCCTGCCACGGCTGCACGGTGCTGGCCGCCGACCTCGTCGACTCGCCGAACATCACCAGCTGGGTCCGCGAGTTCCGCCGCGCGGCGTCGATGCCGCCGACGCGCTGGGGCCTGCACAACTACCTCGACGCGAACCGCTTCAGCACGAGCTACACGCGGGCGACGCTGCGCGCGATCGGGTCGGGCGCGCGGCTCTGGCTGACCGAGACCGGGGGACTGGTCGACCGGCGCAATCGCAGCAGGACGCGGATTCCCGAGGGCTTCGAGCATGCCGCGCGTGCGACGGGGTATCTGTTCGACGACATCCGCAGGGTGAGCGGCAGGATCCAGCGGATCTACTTCTACAACTGGATCGCCGACCCGCCGCCGTTCACCTGGGACTCGGCGTTCCTGAACATCCACCACGGCGAGCGCCGCTCCTACGCCGTCCTGCGAGACCGGCTCGCGCGGCTCGCGCGCGCGGGCATCCTGACCGGCCGGCTGCGCCCGTAGCGCTGCCGTCCGGTGACGGAAATCGACCGCATGTCGCGGCGAGCGACCGCTCGCCGCGCACGAGCGCATTGGGCACGACGCGAAATACCGGCAATAAGGTGCGCTTGTGATGTTTCGCACGAGGACCGGTTCATCGTGTACGGTCCCGTTCGGTCAAGGAGGAGGGGAGACCGCGGTGATCTGGGCAGAGACACGGATGGGGGCAGAGGCGGCACGCCTCATGACGAGCGGGGTCTGGCGGGGAGCCGGAGTTCCGCACGGGGACGGTCAGCCCGTCCTGCTCGTGCCCGGATTCCTCGCGGGTGACAGCAGCCTGGCCGTTCTGGCGCAGTGGCTGCGACGCACGGGCCACCAGCCGCACGGGTCGCGCATCACGACGAACATCGCGTGTTCGCAGCAGACCGTGCGGCGGCTCGAGCGGCGCGTCATCGAGCTGAGCGAGCGCTACGGGCGGCCCGTCGCCGTCATCGGGCACAGCCGCGGCGGGATGATCGGCCGTGTCCTGGCCGTGCGGCACCCGGAGTGCGTCAGCAACGTGATCGCGCTGGGCTCGCCGCTGGTCGCGAACATGGACGACTTCCATCCGCTCCTGCGCTTCCAGATCCGCAGCCTGCAGCGCGTGCAGCGGGCCGCCGGCGGCGGCCTGATCGCCAGCGGCTGCGAGCAGAGCTGGGAGGCGTACAAGTTCGGCCTTGATCCGATCGGCTGCTGCACCCCCTTCTGGGAGGACCTCGACGCGGACGTTCCCGACGGCGTGAACTTCACGTCGGTGTACTCCCGCAGCGACGGCGTCCTGCACTGGCGCGCCTGCCTCGATCCGCAGGCGCGCCACGTCGAGGTCAGCAGCTCGCACTGCGGGATGGCGCTGAACCCTGCGGTCTACCGCGAGATCGCCCACGCGCTCACGGAGGGCGGCGAGGCGGCGGTGGTGCACGAGCCGGTCGTCGCGCCGGTGGACGCCACGGCGCCCGCCGTCGCGATGGCCTGAGCCTCAGCGGCTGACGAACTCCGGCGCGGGCACCTCGGTCTTCTGAGCGAGACCGAGCCATTCTGCTTCCCGGCCTCCTGCGACACCGGTTGCCAGTGACCACCCGCTCGTGACACCCGCCACGAAGTGTCACAAAGCCGTCACAAAGTCCGCCGATGCGATAGGGTGGCCGGGCCGTCGGGGATGACCCCATAAGGTGATCTCCTCCTCCGGCCCGCGGGGTTCCCACCGCGGGTCGTTCCGTCCGGACCGTGAGCGCTGCTCGCGGCCCCGGCGGTCGATGCCATGACCACGCCCCCCGACACATCCCCCGAGACCTCGCGCGATGCCCGAACCGCCGCAGCCGACGATGCGCGCCGCAGCCGCGGGCTCGATCCTCATCGCCACGATCCTGCTGTGCGGGGCCGTCGGCCTGGGGCTGGGTGCGCTGGTTGGGGCGCCCGTCGCCCTGCTGCTCGTCGGGCTCTTCGTGGGCCCGATCGTCGGCGTGCTGATCGTCCGCGCGCGCTTCAGGGACCTGTGAGCTGAGCATGCCCGCCGTGCGCTACCTCGACCTGATCGTCCTGGCGATCGCGCTCCCCGTCTTCGCGGCGGCCGGCTGGCCGATGCTCGGCTACGCGGCCGGTGCCGTCGCATGGCTCGCCCAGCGCGCGATCCAGCACTGGACGAACAGCCGCGCGCTCGAGGCCCAGCAGGCCGGCGACGTCAAGCGCGTCGCGGGCTACGTCACCGGCTCGATGATCGGCCGCGGCTGGCTCGTCGCGCTGATCATCTTCGGCGCGGGGATGATCGAGAACGATGCCGGCCTCGCCGCCGCCGTCCTCGTGGTCGTCCTCTTCACCGTCTACTTCGCGGCCACCATGGCCGTCCGGCCGTTCCAGACGCCGCCCACCGAGGTCTCGCACTGATGCGCGCCCGCATCCTCGCCCTGTGTACGCCGCTCGCGCTCGCGCTGGCCGCACCCGGCAGCGCCTTCGCGCTGAACATCAACGAGGACTACAAGCCGCAGAACGAGTTCCGCCTCGATCCCTGGATCAACATCGAGATCGGCGGCATCGACCTGTCGATCAACAAGGCCGTCTTCTACGTGACGGTCGCCTGCCTGCTCACGATCGTCACGATGATCCTCGTCGCGCGCAAGATGGCGGCGGGCTCGGCGCTCGCGCGGCCGAGCCGCGTGCAGACGGTCGTCGAGGGCTACTACGGCCTGATCCAGAACATCACCCAGGGCAACATGAGCGGCGCGATGGTGCGGCGCTGGTTCCCGTTTCTGGCGACCGTCTTCCTCTTCATCTGGTTCTCGAACATGCTCGGGTACCTGCCGCTGCCGACGAACACCGAGCACAAGGTGGACATCTTCGGCGCGCAGATCCCGTCGTTCGCGCTGTTCGCCGCGACCGCGAACATCTCCGTGCCGCTCGTCCTGACCTTCATCGTGGTCGGCAGCTACCACTTCGAGGGCATCCGCGCCAAGGGCCCCGTCAAGTACCTCAAGGGCTGGGTGCCGCAGGGCGTCGAAGGCCCGGCGGCGGTTCCGATCTTCTTCATCGAGGTGATCTCGCACTTCGTGCGGATCGTCAGCCTCTCCGTCCGACTGTTCGCGAACATCCTCGCCGGCCACCTGCTGATCCTGTTCATGGGCGGCGGCCTGGTCATCCTGTTGAACCTGTCGATCGTCGGCTCGGTCGTTCTCGGTCTCGTGACCGGGACCATGGCCGTCGCCTTCTTCATCTTCGAGGTGGGCCTGGTGGCCACCCTCCAGGCGTTCATCTTCACCACCCTCGCAGCCATCTACCTCGGCGGCGCCGTCGCCGAAGAGCACTAAGGAGCACCAGCACCGTGGACCTGCACCTGATCAGTGAGATCGCCCAGTCGGGCGTGACCCCGGAAATCGCCCAGGAGTACGGGCGCAAGGCCGGCAAGGCGATCGCGCTCGGCATCGGCGCGGGTCTGGGCACCATCGGCCCCGGCATCGGCGTCGGCTACATCTTCGGCAAGGTCATCGAGTCGGTGACCCGTCAGCCCGAGATGAAGGACGAGATCACCTCGATCCAGTGGCTCGGATTCGCGCTGACCGAGGCGATCGTGTTCTACGCGTTCATCTTCGGCCTCATCGCCTTCTTCCTCGGCTAGGACGATGCTCGCCACCGTCCTGCCACTCGCCGCTGAAGCCGCTGGGGAGGAGAGCAGCAACTTCCTCGTGAGCCCGAACGTCGGGCTCATGATCTGGACGTTCCTCGCCTTCATGGTGACGCTGTTCATCCTCAACAAGTACGCGTTCCCGGTGATCAAGGAGGCGCTCGACAAGCGCGCCCAGATCATCGAGGACTCGATCACCGCGGCCCAGAAGTCCAAGGAGGAGTCCGAGGCGCTGCTCGCGGAGTACCGCGAGCGGCTCAAGGATGCCCGCACGCAGGCGGACGACATCGTCCTGCGCGCGCGCAAGAACGCCGAGGTGTTCGAGCGCGACTCGCAGGACCAGGCCCGCGTGAAGCGCGAGGAGCTGCTCGAGCAGACGCGCAAGGACATCGACGCCGAGACCCGGCGCGCGATCGAGGAGATCCGCACCGAGGTCGCCGACCTGACGATCAGGGCGACCGAGAAGGTCACCGGCCGCGTCCTCACCGGCGAGGATCAGAAGCGCCGCGTCGACGAGGCGCTGAGCGACCTGGACATCTCGGCCCTCAGCGGCGCGGAGCGCCGGAACTAACGCTCATGGACGAGATCGCCCAGGTCTACGCGCGCTCACTGTTCGAGGTTGCCGAGGAGCAGGGCAAGCTCGACGTGATCCGTGAGCAGCTCGGCCAGGTGTCCGAGGCGCTCGAGGAGAACGCCGAGCTGCGGCTGTTCTTCTTCTCGCCGTACTTCTCCACCGAGGAGAAGCGCGACGGGCTGCGCCGCACGATCGTGGACGCCGACCCGGTGATCATGAATTTCCTCGACGTGCTCGTCGAGAACCACCGCCTGCCGGTGGTTCCGCGCGCCCGCCGCGAGTACGAGCGCCGCTGGCGCGAAGCCAACAACCTGCTCCCCGTCACCGTCACGAGTGCCGTCGCGCTCGATGACGCGGTCGTCGAGCGCATCGGTGACGAGATCGGGCGCCAGACCGGCCGCAAGGTCGAGCTCACCCGGCAGGTCGACCCGTCGATCGTCGGCGGGTTCATCGTGCGCGTCGGCAACGCGATCCTCGACGCCTCCATCAAGAACCGTCTCGAAAACCTCCGCAAGCAGATCGCGCGCGCCTAGGCCGCGGTCACAAGCACGCAGAAGGAACACGACATGCAGATCAAGCCCGACGAGATCACGAGCATCCTCAAGTCCCGCATCGAGGGGCTCGACGCTGGGAGCGCGGAGCTGACCGAGGTCGGCACCGTCCTCTCGATCGGTGACGGCATCGCCCGCATCCACGGCCTCGAGAACGCGCAGTCGCTCGAGATGCTCGAGCTGCCGCACGACGTCACCGGCCTCGTGCTGAACCTCGAGTCCGACAACGTCGGCGCCGTGCTGTTCGGCGACTGGCAGAAGATCGTCGAGGGCGACACTGTCAAGCGCACCGGCCACCTGCTCGAGATCCCGGTCGGCGACGCGATGCTCGGCCGGATCGTCGACCCGCTCGGCAACCCGCTCGACGGCAAGGGCGCGATCACGACGACCGAGACGCGGCCGGCCGAGTTCAAGGCCCCCGGCGTCGTCCAGCGCCAGCCGGTCACCGAGCCGATGCAGACCGGCCTGAAGGCGATCGACTCGATGATCCCGATCGGCCGCGGCCAGCGCGAGCTGA
>JBBQKR010000063.1:0-15266 GCA_038327125.1 Solirubrobacterales bacterium | reverse complement strand
CGCCGCTCGATCGCGCGGCTCGGGTCGTTCCTGGCCGAGCAGCGCAACTTCGACGTCGGCAACAACCACGGCTTCGCCGAAGCGACGGCGCTGCTGCTGATCTCCGAGTCGTTCCGCTCGCTGCCGCAGGCCGCCGAGTGGCGCGCGGTCGCGGACCGGCGCCT
The DNA here is from genome assembly GCA_038327125.1 of Solirubrobacterales bacterium. GTDB lineage: Bacteria > Actinomycetota > Thermoleophilia > Solirubrobacterales > Solirubrobacteraceae > F1-60-MAGs163. The sequence goes on along the minus strand of JBBQKR010000063.1, from coordinate 15,102 downwards.
GGTCCGGCTGATCCGCGGCAACGTCGACGCGGGCGGTGTCCAGGTGGAGCGCTCGCCCTTCTACCACTTCTACGTGCTGCGCCTGGCGAGCGACCTGACCGTCTGGGCGCGCCGCCACCGCGTGGCGTTGCCGGCCGAGTTCATCCAACGAGCCGATTCGATGCTGCGCTTCGCGACGTGGATCACGCAGCCCGACGGCTTCATCCCGCTCCAGGGCTCGAGCGTGCGGACGAACGTGCGCAAGCTCGCGCCGGAGACCTTCGCCGCGATCGGCGAGCAGGCCCCGGAGTTCGAGTGGTCGCGGACCGGCGGGCTCGCCGGCCGGCCTCCGCGCGCGCGTGCCGCAGCATTCCGCGCCTCCGGCGACGCAGTCCTGCGCTCGGACTGGGGCTCGGCGGTCGACGCCACGAAACCGGCGATGATCGCCTTCAACGGCGGCCGCTTCCGCACGACGCACGCCCAGCACGACGCGCTGAGCTTTGTCTTCTACGGCGCGGGCCGGCCACTCCTGACCGACTCGGGTCTCTTCACCTACGACCGCGGCAGGTGGTTCGACTACTTCTCGAGCACCCGCGCGCACAACACGATCACGCTCGACGGGCGCGACCAGCGCAGGGGCGCGGTCCGCCTGGGGCTCGTGACCGAGGGACCGGGCTGGAGCTACGCGTCCGGCTCGCATCGGCTCTACCGCGGAGCCGTCGTCCGGCGGTCGGTCGTGCTGCTCGGCCGCGACCTGGCGCTCGTCGTCGACGACGTCGCGGCCGCGCGTGCACACCGGATCAGCCAGAACTGGCACCTGTTCCCCGGCGCCACACTCGAGCGCCGCGGCGAGCGCGACGTCTACGCGACCGCGAGCGGGCGGCCGCTGCTGGCGCTCTGGCAGGACGCCGCGTCCACGGCGAAGCTGAAGGACCACTTCGGCGATACCGGCCCGCTGCAGGGATGGTCGTCCGAGCTCTACGGCAAGCGCCGCTCGAACCACGCCCTCTCCTACGACGTGACCGGGCGCTCCGCACGCTTCGCGACGCTGATCGCAGCCGGTGGCAAGGCCGGGGCAACGGGCGCCGACGTCCGCGTGCGCGAGCTGCGCCCGGGAACCCTGCGCACCGAGGCCTGCCTCGCCCGCGCGGCCTGGACCGTCGACATCGCCCAGCAGGCGGCAGCCGGTGAGCGCGTCGCGGTCCGGCGCGGTGCGGCGTGCGCTCGCTGAGCCCCCTGCGGCTCAGAGCCCGCGGACCGCGACGTCGTCGACGCGGAAGTCGGCGTTGTCGCCGCGCAGACCGGCGCGGCCGCCTCCGCTGATCAGCGGTCCGCCGGCGCCGGTGTCGGTCACGGCCAGCACGCTGGCGCCGTCGACCAGCACGCGAAAGCCCACGCCGGCCGGAACGTCGCGCACGCGCACGGCGATCCGCTGCCAGGCGCCGAAGGGGATCGGTCGCAGTGTGCGCTCGCCGATGTCGACGTAGCGGCCGCCGTTGGCGTCGCCGCCGGGCAGCTTCTTGCGCACGACGACGGCCCCGTCGCGGCGGTTCACGCTGGCCACGTAGAGCTCGCGCTCGGAGCGGTAACGCAGGAACACGTGGACGCCGTCGTACGCCTGCTGCGGCGTGCGCGCGGTCTGCGTCAGGCCGTCGACCCGCAGGCGCATCGAGACCTCCGCGTCGGCGGGCTGGGCCTGCCTGGTCACGACCCGGAACACCGCTGAACCCGTCGCCCGCCGCGAGCAGCAGCCCGGCGAGTCGCCGTCCGGAACACCGGTCCAGCCGTGCCGGTCGCGGACGAACCAGGAGCCCGAGGTGACCTGCCAGCGGCGTGAGCGCGGCGTGCGCCGGTCGCGGCCGGCGTGCTCATTCGTCAGCAGCCGGTCGCGACCGTCGAAGTGCTCTCGCAGGACGGGGTCGGGCGCCCCGCCGCGACCCGCGGCGAGCGCGACGGCGGCGACCACGAGTGCCGCCGTGAGCGCGGCCAGCGCTGCGCCACCGTGGCGCACGCTACTCCGTCGGCTTCTCGCGATTGGTCTTGGGATAGGCGCAACGGAAGTTCTCCGCCTGGCCGACGGGCTTGGAACCCGCGAACCCGCCCTTGTCCTTGTTGTCGTAGACGGTGACGTACTGCATCGTCTCCGGGCGGGGGTCGGCGGGCAGCGGGACGGGGTCCGGCTCGCCTGCCTGCGGATTCCCGCGCGAGCCCTCGGTCACCCCGATCGAGCCGGCCGACGCGGCGCCGCCGCGCACGATCACGAGCGTCGAGGACATCTCGCGGCGGTCCCTCAGCCCATCGGTCGGGTCGAGGTCGATCGAGGCGGTCAGCTGCGAGTCGTCGATCGTCGACGCGAGCTTCACGCGGTCGACCGCGCCGAGCAGCTCGCCCGCGCTCGGGAGGTGGCCGCCGGCGGCGGTGCAGGCCCTGGTCGCGTAGAAGTAGTCGTTCTTGCCGGTGTCGGCGGGCGGGACGGGGAACGGGTTCGTGTCCAGGCACCAGTCCCCGAGATCGACCGTCGTCGCGCCGCAGCTGTCGGTCAACGACGCGGCCGACCGTCCCTGCAGGCGCTCCGCGCTGCGCGCCTGGCTCACCCGCGGGATCGCGGTTGCAGGGAAGCGGCGGTTGGCGCCGAGCAGCAGCAGCCCGTAGGGCTTCGGCTTGACACTCGGCGTCGGCCGCTTCTTCGTGGTCTTCGGGTCGTCGCGGCCCTGCGAGACGCCGGTCACGGCGAGCGTCACGAAGGTGACGGTCATGACGAGCAGGCAAGCGGCGACGACGGTACGCAGGCGCTCAGCGCTCATTGGAACCTCCGGTGGTGGTCACGGTTGTAGGTGGATCTCGGGGTTTCCCGGGCAAACGCGTGCGCCGCGCGATGCCGCGGCCGGCGGCGACGGCGGCTCATGCCCGCGGCGCCGAACGCCGCGAGCAGCAGGACCGCGAAGAGGGTGCCGAGCGCGTCGCGCACGACGTGCGACGTGTCGGGCTCATACGCCACCGCGGAGGCCGAGGAGCTCTCGGGCGCGATCTCCTCCTCGCGCTCCTCCTCCTGGACGCGCACGGTGGCGCCGCCCGGCGGGATCGGGTTGGCGAAGAAGCCCGGCGGGGGCACCGGCGGCAGGACCGGCGGCGCAGCCACCTCACCCGGAGCCGGGGTGTAGAGCCCGCCGAAGAAGGGCGGTGCGGGTGTCGGGCGCGGTGACGGCGCCTTGGCTGCCGGTGGGACGACCGTCGGAGGCGGCGGGACCGGCGGTGGTGGAGACGATGCCGCGGCCGGCGCGGGTGCCGGCGCGGGCGGCGGGGTCGCGGCGGCCGCGGCGCCCGCCGTGAAGCGGGCTGCCGACAGCGGCACGGTGCCGCACGGGCGATCGACGCTGCCCGCCTGGATCGAGACCTTCTGCGAGTAGGCCAGCCCGCCCGTTCGCACGGTGATCGTCGTCGTGCCGGCGTTGAACGCGCAGAACAGGCCCGAGCGGGAGTCGGCCACGGGCTTGTCGTCGGCGCCGAGCAGCACGTCGCGCGGATTGCTCGACGTCGGGTCGACGGCCACGAAGTTGCCGATGTCGGGATCCGACGAGGTGAACGAGAACTCGGGCTCGATCCGTCCCACGAGCGCCGACCCGGCGACCGGCGCCGGCGGGATCGGGACGTACGGATCGGGAAGCGGGTCCCCCGGAGACTGCGGGCGCCGCGTCCCCGCGCGCGGACGACGGGCCAGCGCGGTGAACAGCGCGGGCCGCGAGCGGCGCAGCAGGGCGCCGTCGACCGCGTCCACGCGCAGGTCCTCGATCACCGGGATCAGCCGCGTGCTCACCGGCGCGCGGTTGGTCAGGCGATCGCGAGCGGCCAGGTTCACCTCGGCGAGCAGCAGGCCGCTCTCGCCGTAGAACGGCGCGCCCTTCTGCACGATCTGCGGCCCGTAGCCCAGGCTGCCGGTGCCGAACGACGGGATCGTCGTCGCGCCGCCCGTGGGAATCGGGGCGCTGCGATTCTCGTCCGGACGGTCGAAGAAGTAGGCGGACGCGCCCTCGTCGACGAGCAGCTGGGCGACGGCGTCGCCGTCACTCGCGCGGTTGGCTTCAGGCGCGAGGCTGCGCGAGAGATCGCGGTTGCCCACGACGATCGCCGCGATGCCGCGATCGCGGGCCGCGCGCAGCGCCGAGCGCAGCCAGCGCTCCTGCGGCTCGCCCGGGTTCTGGTGGGCGTCGCTCGCCGCGAGCGATCCTGCGGAGTTGTCGATCACGAGCACGCGCAGGGTGCCCTCCGGCCCGGCGATGTCGAATCCGTAGTGCGTGCGTGCGCCGCCGAGTGCCGGTGCGCCGGGGATCCCGCTGTCGTCGACCCGCGGCGGCAGCGGGCCCGCGCCGAGCGGCGCGGCGAAGCCGGCGAACGCGCTCTGGAACGACGCGGCGCCGGCGCCCTGCTCGCTGACCGACAGGGCGGGATAGAACGGGATCGTGCTGCGCGCGGCCAGATCGGCGAAGCGCTGGGCCTCGGCGAGCGACAGGCCGCCCGGCGCCGACACGCGCCCGCCCGTGTACAGGAATGCCCGCGGGCCGCCCGTCGCCTTCCCCATCGCCGAGGCCTGCGCGAGCGCGGCAGCGAGCATCCGATCGGGGCCGATCGTCTGGCGCGCGAGATCCGCGCACGCCTCCTCGCAGGTGGCCCCGCCCGCGACGGCGAGCCGCAGCGGCCCGGCGGTCGTCGGCGGCGCAGACGCTGCGACGCCCGCCGCGGGCGCCGATGTCCCCGGGTAGCGGAAGATCGCGGCAGTCTGGCCCTGGGCGCGGGCGCCGGGGCCGGCGCCGCGTCCGAGCTCGCCACCGGTGTTGCCGCCCACCGCCCAACCGTTTCCACCGGCGTCCAGCAGCAGGGCGGCGATCGTCTCCGCCCGGCCCGGCCAGTCGGGACCGGAGAGCCTGAAGCTTGCGTGCTCCTCGTCCCGCCACCCGTCCGCCGTCTCGCGGATCAGCGCCCCCTCCGGCGGCAGGCTGAGCGGGCGCAGCAGCGGCACCGGGAGGTCTGGCGTCGGCGGCGCGAGATCGTCGGGATCATCGTCGAGGAACGTGGTGTCGCGCGAGACCGAGAGCACCGCCGCGACGCGGTCGCCCTCGCGGACTGCCGCAGCGGCGACCGCCTGCACGCCGCCGATCGGATCGCGCGTCAGCCGCCACGGCGAGGTGGCCGAGTCGCGCACGAGGACGATGCCGGCGCCGGCGGCCACGGCGCCGCCGTCGGGAAGGCCCGCGACCGCCGTCAGGCTCGCTGCCGGACCGCCCGCATCGAGCAGGCGCTGGGCGCCCTGATCGACCCGCCAGCCGGACCCGTCGTTGATGAGCAGTGCGGACGAGCGCCTGATGCTGCCGCCGTCGTAGACCTGCCTGCGCGCGACGACCAGCGCGTCGCGGCCGGCGAAGGTGACCGCGAGCAGGTCGTCGCCGCGCACCGCCTCGGGAAGCGTCTCCTGTTCCCACCCCAGCCCGGACCGCAGCAGCGTTCCACCGCGTCCGACCACATACCCCGTGTACGGATCTCCGGGGCGGAAGGCGACGCCGGTCAGCTGGGCGTCGAGATCGACGGGGCGCCCGCCGTCACGCTGCCAGAGACCCGTCGTGCTGCGCCACTCCCACAGCTCGCCGTTGTCCCCGACCGCGTATGCGATTCCCGGCTCGGGCCACGCGACCCCGCGCAGCGTCGGGGTCGCGCGCTTCCCGCTCGAGGCGAGCAGGAACTCCGGCTGCCAGCCGTTGTCGGGCGTGTAGCGGGCGACGGTGCCGTCGGCCCCGACCGCGATCGCGCCGGCGGCGCCCGGCGTCTTGCCCGGCTCCCCCGCGACGGCCAGCAGCGGGCGCCTGAACGCCAGTTGCACGCGATCCAGCCGCATCGGCTCCGGCTGCGCGGTCACGTGGACAAGGTCGTCCGAGCCCGCGAGCCAGCCCTCGTCGAGCGAGGCGAATGCGCCGCCGGTCGGCTCGGATGCCGACGCTCCGGCGCCGGGCTGGCGGACGAAGTCGCTTCCCGCAAACCGCAGCCAGGTGCCGAGCGTGCCGCGCGAGGCCGCTCCGGGGAGCACCGCGTCCGTGATGACGCGCTCGCCGAACGCGCGCCCCGCCCAGGCGAAGCTGCGGTAGCCGCGGCCGCCTGCGGCCGACAGGTCGCTGCCGAGCTGCCCGGTGCAGACCGGCGATCCGTCGGGCTTGACCGCATCGCACCAGCTGCCCGTGACGGTGCCGGCGGCGATGTCGTAGTAGACGGTCACCGAACCGGCGCGGGTCCCCTGGCGCCAGGTGCCGTCAAGCCAGACACCCGCCGGCGACGCCGTGATGCCCTGAGCCGGGTAGCGCACCGCCTGCACGCCGGTCAGCCCGAGCGCGGGTGTCGCCCGGGTGGCGAACGGCGTGGCGCCGAGCGGGCGCTCGACCCAGCGCGCCGAGGCTCCCGACGTGTCGCGCGCGAACAGGACGAGTCCCCGCCCGAGCGCGTCGTCAGGCTGCGCGAGCATCCACACGCGGTCGGCGGAGGTGCCCGCGAGTGCCAGGATCCGGAACGCACCGGACGAGCCGGCTGGGAGCTCGACGGGCTCGCGGCTCCAGGCGGCGCCGCTCCAGTGGAGGACGGCGGGCTCGAGCACGGCTCCCGTGACGCCGAGGAACACGCCGGTCCCACCGGGCTCGTCGACCGCTGCGATCGCCACGCGCGAGCTGCTCGCGGGGCTTTCGCCCGGCAGGAGCAACGGCTCCGGGGCCGCACGCGGCGTGATCGCCCGCCCGTCGGCGGGCTGCCCGCCCGCGGTGGCCGGTGCACCCGCCGTGGTCGCCGCAAGGCCTCCGGCCGAGCCCGCGAGGCCGGCGGCTGAGGCCGGCGCAGGTGGTGCCCCTGCGGCGGCGGGCGCGGCTGCGGCAGCGCTGACCGCGGCTGCCTGTGGATCGGCGACCTCGCGCAGCGGCTCGCCCGCGCGGCCCGTCAGCAGGACGAACCGCGTGCCCGAGAATCCGGCCACCGCGACGCCGCCGCCGGGCGTCACGCGTCCCGCCCCGGGACCGTTGCCCCCGGCGGGCGTGAAGCGGTCGAGAACGGTTCCGTCGGGTGCGAGCGCGCCCTGGGTCGGACGCCACGACCCGCCCCTGCCGCGCAGCAGCAGGAACCCGTCGTCGCCCACCGGGATCGGCGCGCCGTCGGTCCCCGACGGCCGCGCGCCGGAAGCTGAGCCCCACGCCCAGGCGGTGCCGTCGGCAGCGACCCCGAACGGGCGCACGCCATCGGCGCCGACACCCAGGACGGGCTGCGCCGTGAGCTGGGCGGGCGTCGCGTCAGCCCGCGGGCCGGGTCCCCCGGCGAGCCCGGCGGCCAGCGCCGCGAACGCGATCAGGGCGACGGCTGCAAGGGCCGCGATCAGCCGCCGGGACGTCATCGCGCCGCCGCCTCGCCGGTGGTGGGGACCGTGACGGTGTCGTCGGTCGGCGGCTGCGAGAGCCGCGGGTCGAGCTCACGCAGCGCAAAGCGCAGGCGCGTGGGCCAGCGGTTGCGGTGGAACGTCAGCGCGAGCGTGTGGACGCCCGGCTTCAGCGTGCGCGTGCGTGCCCGCGCGACGATCGTCGTGCGCAGCCGTCCGCCGCTGCGCCGGCGGCGCTCGGCGATCAGCCCGACCCGCGCGCGGCGGGCGAGCCGGATGCGCAGCTCGTAGCGGGTCGTCCCCCGCTTCAGGCCGGACCGCAGCACGCGCAGCAGGCGTGCGAGGCGCTTGGACGCCGGCGCCGCCGGGGTCTCGACCTCGGTTGCCGGGGGCGGCGCGAAGCGCTGGGAGTCGTCGACGGGCAGCGCGTCCGGCGTGAATTGCGGTGTGCGGGCGTCGTCGGGGCGAATCCCGATCGTCCCCGCGAAGGCCGGGTCGGTGTCGCGGGCCAGTCCGCCGCCGCCGAGGTGGAAGAGGTACCCGCTGACGGTGACCATCCAGCAGTCGTTCGCCGCGGGGCAGTCGATCTTCGCGGCCGCGCCGAGCGCCGGTCCTGCGGCGGGCAGGACGTCGGTGCGCTCGACCGTCCCGTCGGCTGCGATCAGGGCGACCTTGGCGCGCGAATCCGGCGAGGGCGGGTACTCGGCCACGGCAGCCCAGACGCGGTCGGTCCCCGGGACCGCGGCGAGGTCCACGAAGCTCTCGCCGGGCAGGAACGCGTCGTCCGCGACCGGCACCTCCTCGAACGGCCCCGTGCCGGCCCGCCGTACCAGCAGCGGCGGGCGCCCGCCGCTGAAGATCAGGCCGCTGGGTCCGGAGGTCGCCTGGCCGCCACCGGCCCACACCTGATCGCCCTCGCGGTCGAGCGCCTGCAGCTCGCTCGCGTCCGCCGGAACCCCGTCGCGTGGCAGCGGCGTGAACGCATCAGTGTCGAGCACCCCGCCGAACAGCGAGTGCAGCAGGAGCGGGACCGGCTCCGGCGTGAGCGGCGCCGCGGGGCTCGAGGACAGCAGCTGCGGGCCGACGGTGACGCTTTCGAGGAACCCGTCGCCGACCGCGAGCAGGTCGGTCACCGCGCGTCCCTGCGGCGCGTAGACCGCGCTCAAGCCCGCACCGTCCCAGTGCAGGCGGAACGACCCGCTGCGCGCGCCGTCGACCGTCTTGGCGACCGGCCCGGCGAACCAGCAGTCCGACGGATTGCGGCAGGCGGCCGCATTCAGCGCCAGCCACGGCTCGTTGGCGGTGAGCGGGCTCGCGTACGAGGCGGCCAACTTGCCGTCACCGAACCGGCACAGCGTGACGGCGCCCTCGTTCGTCGGCGCCTGCAGCACATTCGGGCGGGCGATCGTCCAGAACTCCGTGGGACCGGCCCAGGCGATGCGGGCCGCTCCGCCGGTCTCGCCGTCAGCGCCGCAGACGCTCGCGTACTGCCGCCATCCCGCGCCGTCGTAGACCAGGACGCCCTGCCGGTAGGCGCCGTTGCCGGCGATCGTGAGCAGCCCGCGGTTGGGTGCCCAGAACGACAGGTCGCCCGGGATCCCGAGCGGCCCGGAGAACGGGTAGCCCGGCGGCGGCGGGGGCTGCTCCGCGCGCCATTGCGGCTCGGCGGCCGCGGCCGAAGCGCTGCCGAGCGCAGCCAGCACGGTGACGGCGATGAGCAGCCGCCGCAGGTTCACCGTCATCGCGCGCCGCCGGCGGAGCGCTGCGCGGGGATCCGCAGCAGCGTGGGGATCGTGCGGCTCAGCGGCCGCTTGCCGGTGAAGGTCCCCGCAGCCGGCGTGAAGCGCGCGCGGACGTCGATCCGGACAGAACGCGGACGCGCCTTGCGCGCCAGCGCCTTCGGGCGGAGCATTCGCACGCTCACGCGCCCCGCGACGGACGAGCGGCGTCGCGCGCTGACGAGGGTGCGCCGCGCCGTGGCCCGCGCGGCCGGGCGCACGACATCGACCGTGAGCACGCCGGGCCCGGGAAGCGTCGCATCGACGCGCAGCGAGCCATCGGCGCGCGCAGCGATCGACACGCGCAGCCGGTACGCCGCGACCGGCCCCTTGCCGGGATCGACGGCGGGAACGTCCTGCGCGGCGACCGGCGGCGCGGCCGGCGGCGTCGCGCGCTCGACGAGGAAGCTGTCCGGCAGCCCGTTGACGTCGCCGGCAACCAGGTTCCGCGCGGCGGACGTGAGCGCGATGCGCCCGCCGTCGCCGCTCAGCTTGGGGATATCGTCCGAGCCGCCACTGTTGCCCAGGGCCTTGGTGTCGCCGACGCCGCGTGAGACCAGCTCGAGCGCGTCGGCGCGAAGGTCGGCGACGTAGGTCTCGAGGTCCACGCCCGCCGTCGGCGTCGCGCCGAGGAAGACCGGCGTCGAGAGCCGGAAGCGCGTGCGGGCGGTCGTGAAGCCGACCGCGGCGCCGTCGCCGGAGATGCCGATGCCGACGACCGGCGAGCTGTTCTCGATGCTCGAGGAGCTCTCGCCCTCGCGCGTCAGCTCGCGGACGACCGTCGCGGTCGCCCGGCCCGGGTCGACGGTGGCCAGAAACGCGTCGGCCTGGCCGAACTCGGCGAGCTGCTCGGCGCCGACCGGTCGCAGGGTGCTGACGAAGGCGACGCGCAGGCCGTCGCGGCTCAGGCCTACGGGCGCGGGAAAGCCCGCGGTCTCGAAGCCGAGCGCCAGCGGCCCGGCGCATACGGGAACCGCGGGCTGGCCGGCCGCGCATCCCGGAACGTCGGGATCACCGGTCGCGGCAGGGCGCACGGCGGGCGCCGCCGGGTCGCCGTCAGCGCGGCGCCAGAGAACCCACGGGAGCGCCGGATCGAGGCTCTCGCCGGCGGCGAACCGCGCCTGCGCGGGCCCCTGTTCGCCCACCCAGGCGACCGCCGTGCCATCGCCGCTGAGCGTCGCCAGGCGCCCGCCGCCGACGGGCGTGCCGGTCCCGCTTGCGGTCGTGAGCACGCGCGTGGAGCGTGCGTCGAGATCGCGCACGACCACCTGGCCGGCGGGCAGCTCGGGTCCGCCGGGCGTCAGCACCGCCGCGGCCCCGGTCAGGAAGACCACACGGCGTCCGTCGCCGCTGAGCGTGCCGCCCGCCTGCGTCAGCCGCGCGCCGCCGCTGCCGGGCTCGCCCCAGCCGAGCGCCTCGCCGGTGCCGTCCTGCGCCGATGCGAGCTCGACGGCCCCGGGCGCGCCCCACGGCCGCGTGAGGTCGCGGACGTAGACGTCGGGCCGGCCGTTGGCGTCGCCGGCGACGAGACCGTCGCGCGTGACGAACGCGACCCGCGAGCCGTCGGCGCTGAGCGACGGCGTGCTGCCTCCGCCCTCGCCCAGCGGCTCGTTCGTGACGGCGTCGAACAGGCGACCGGGCACGACGAGGTCGACATCGCCGCTGTCGAGGTCGCGGCGCACGAGACCGCCGACGCGGTAGGTGCCCGGCGGAGCGGGCTGAGGCAGGAGGTCGAAGGCGGCGGTCGAGAAGACAAGCCGCCGCCCGTCCGCGGACAGCGCCGTCTCGAACCCGGAGCCCTGCACGGACCCGTTGAACGATGCGATGCGCGGCGGCGACCAGGCCGCGCCGGCAGGCGCGGCCAGCGTCGCCCAGCCGGCGACGGCGAGCAGTCCCGCGACGAGCGCTCGTGCGCTGCTCATCGGATTCCCACCCGCAGCTTCACGGTCCGGCGGTTGCCCGCGCGGTCGCGCGTGGAGACCGTCACCCGGTAGCTCCCGGCGCGCCGGTAGCGGTGCTGCGTGCGCCGCGTGACCGTCGCCGCGCGGCCGTCGCCGAAGCTCACCCGTGTCGCTCCGGCCTGGATGCCCGATGCGCGCTCGCGCGGGCCGTCGTCGGCCGTCACGACGACCCGGCGGCCTGCCCACCGCACGCGCACACGCGGGAGCGTTCCGTCGACCCGCAGCTGAGCCGGGTCGGTCAGCGTTTGCTGCCCAACGTCGTCCGTCGCCTGCACCGCGACGGCATAGCGCCCGTCATCCAGCCCGCGCAGCGGCAGGCGGTAGCTGCGGGCCGTCCCGCCGACCGAGCGAATCTGGCCGTCCACGACCGGCGCGTAGCGCACGCCACCGATCGCGTTGGGAGCGGTCTCCCAGCTGAAACGCGCCGCACCCGGGCGCACCCAGCCGCTCGGAGCGAGCGCCGCAAAGCTCGACGGCGGCGCGTCGACCCAGGCGGCGGCGATGCGCGTGCTGTCGCCCTCGCCCTGGCGGAAGCCGACGATCCCGTCGCCGAGCCCGGAGCCTGCGAGCTCCAGCTCGCGCACCGGCGATCCCGTCGTGGCGGCGACGTAGCCCACCTTTCCCCCATCGTTGCCGGTGCGCTCGCGCACAGCGACGCGCGGGCCGTCCGGCGTGCTCGTGCGCCAGGCCTCGACGCTGCGGTCGTCCCGTCCGAGCCGGACCAGCGGTGTCGCGGACGCCCCGCCGCCGGGACCGGAGCCCAGGGGAGCGGGGTCGCCGGAGCCGGCGTCGTCGAGCGCGGCGGCCGCCGGCTGCCCGTCGCGCGAGAACGCGACTGCGGCGCCTGCGCGCGGCGAGACCGAGACGGACGGGTCGGTCGCCGACGCGGCGCCCTGCCCGTCGGCGAACGCGGGCGCGCCGAACGTCCCCGACCCCTGTTCGAAGATCTCCCCGATCTGCGCGACCATCACCCGCGGCGGCGACGGCGGGCCTGCGGCCGAGGCCTGCTGTCGGTAGGCGATCGCGCCGTCGCTGAACGCGCCGACCGACAGGTCGAACTGGTCGACCGGGCCGAGCGGGCGCTGATCGATCGTGGCAGGGCTCACGAGCAGCGCGGCGCCCATCGCCGATGCGAACACGCGCCGCGCCCACACCCGCTCGACGAGCTGGTCGTCCGGCTCGACGAACGCCACGACGCCGTTGCCCGACGCGTCGATTCCGACCTGCGGCGCGGCCGCCGCGTCCGGCGGGCGCACCGGGGTGTCCGTGCGCCTGCTCGCGACCCCGAGCCCCGACCAGGTCTGCCCGTTGTAGCGCGCCAGCCGGATCTCGATGCCCTCGTACCCGATCGGCAGCCCGGCGGCCCCGCCGACGTTCGGGTTGGTGACGACGCGGTACACCACAAGCGCCTGCCCGGCGGCGTTCATCGCGAGCGCGGGCCAGGTTCCGGAGGACTCGTTGACGTCGAGGTCGATGCCCGCGGGCGGCTTGAAGCGGGTGGCCCCGGGATCGAGCGAGGCCGCGTAGAGCCGGTCGGAGCCGACGCCCGCCTCCTGAACCCAGGAGACGAGCAACCGGCCATCGTCGCCGGCGGCGATCCGCGGCCACGAGGAGTCGAACTCCTGCCCGGCGTCGACGCGCTGGGGCGGCCACCAGCGGCCACCGGCGAAACGGCTCACGAAGATGTGCGCGCGGCGGCCGTCGACCCGTCGATAGACGATCCCGCCGGCTCCGTCCGGCCCCATCGCGACACCGCCGACCTCGAGCAGGTCACGGCTGGGGCCGTCGATCGTGACTGCGGGCCGCACGGCGGCCGGCGCTCCCGGGGCCTGCACCAGAATCGCTGCGGCGAGGGTCGCTGCGAGCCCGAGTTTCAGACGGCCTACAGGCACGCCGAGGGCAGACGAAGTCGAGGAGGGGAGGGCGCCATGAGGGGTGCGACGGCCGAGCGACACCGTCCTGCCGCAGGCTAGGTTGCGGTGGCCCTTCACTCGTTTCGGATTGGAAACGATCTGGTGATGTTTCTGTCACAGCGAAGTGAACGCGACGTGAACGCCCGCGGGTGCGCGGCGTTCACGGTTCACTCGTGATCGCGCGGCGGGCGCTCGGCCTCGCGCGGGTCATACGACGGCCCGCCTCGCCAGCGCTCGCGCGTCCCTGCGTCGATCGTGAACTGATGCACCGTCGACAGCAGCGCCTCGAGCGCGACGCCCGAGAGCGTCTCGTGCTCCAGCAGCGCCTCGGCCGTCTCGACGACCGACGTCCAGTTGCGCTCGAGCACCGCGGTCGCGTATCCGCAGGCCTCGTCGACGAGCCGTTCGACCTCGCGGTCGATCAGGTTGAGCGTGTCCGGGCCGATCTGCCCGAGCTCCTGGAGCGAGGCGCCGAGGAAGATCTCCCCCTGTCGCTCGCCGATCGTCACCGGACCGAGCTCCTCCGACATGCCGTAGGCCGTGACCATCGCGCGCGCAAGCGAGGTTGCGGCATGGAGGTCGTCGTGAACGCCGGTGGAGAGGCACCCGAACTCCAGGCGCTCGCCGGAGGCCCCCGCGAGCACCGAGACCAGCTCGCGCCGCAGGTCGGGCTCCTGGCGGACGACCTGGTCGCGGTTGGTGAGCATGTGCGCGGCCGTGCCGACCGTCCGTCCGCGCGCGACGATCGACAGCTTCTGCGCGGAGATCGTCTGACCGATCGAGCGCGTCACGACGGCGTGGCAGGCCTCGTGAACGGCGATCACCCAGCGCTCGTCGGGCGTGAGGATGTGGGTCTTCTTCGCCGGCCCGGCGACGACGCGGTCGATCGCCTCCTCGAGCGTCGGCTGATCGATCTGGTCGCGCCCCTCGCGCACCGTCAGCAGCGCCCCCTCGTTGATCACGTTGGCGAGCTCGGCTCCGGAGAACCCGGGGCACAGCTTGGCGATCTCGCGCAGGTCGGCGTCGGGGTCCAGCGGCTTGCCCTTCGCGTGCAGGCTGAGGATCTCGTAGCGCCCGTGGACGTCCGGCACGTCGACGGTGACCTGGCGATCGAAGCGCCCCGGCCGCAGCAGCGCGTCGTCGAGGATGTCGGGGCGGTTGGTGGCGCCCATGACGACGATCCCCGCGTCACCGCCGAAGCCGTCCATCTCCACGAGGATCTGGTTGAGCGTCTGCTCGCGCTCGTCGTTGCCCTGGCCGATGCCCGCGCCGCGCTTGCGCCCAGCGGCGTCGAGCTCGTCGATGAAGATGATCGTCGGGGCCACCTTGCGCGCCTGCGCGAACAGGTCGCGCACGCGAGCGGCGCCGACGCCGACGAGCGACTCGACGAAGTCCGACCCGGACATCGAGAAGAAGTTCGCGTTCGCCTCCCCCGCGACGGCGCGCGCGATCAGCGTCTTGCCGGTGCCGGGCGGTCCGACGAGCAGCACGCCCTTCGGAGCGCTGGCGCCCATCGAGGCGTACTTCGACGGGTCCTCGAGGTAGTCGCGGATCTCCTTGAGCTCCGCCAGGGCGTCCGGGTTGCCGGCGACGTTCGCGAACGTCACACCGCTGCTCTCGCCCTTCTTCTTGCGCCGCCCGGTGAACTTGGAGAACGAGGCGATCCCGCCCGCGCCCTCGTCGTCGCTCAGGCGCATGAAGAACGCGAACAGCGTGACCAGCAGCAGGAGCGGCAGCAGGAACTGGACGAGGATCTTCTTGATCGGGATGTCCGACTGCTGGTCGACGACCACCGTCGCACCGGACTGCTGGAAGCGCGTGAGCAGCGTGCCGGTGCTCGTCCCCGATGAGGGGTAGGCGGCCCACAGGGTCAGGCCGTCCTTGGTCGCCACGACGACGCGGTTGTCCTGGTCGAGCAGCACCACGCTGCGGATGCGCTCGGACTGGGTGAGCTTCGTGATCTGCGTGAGCGTTGCCTCGCGGCCGGGCGAGCTCGGCTTGATGTCCCCGAGCAGCGTGAAGAAGGTGATGACGAGCGCGATCGCGGCGGCGAGCAGGAACCAGGCCAGCGGGTCGGC
>JBBQKR010000062.1:0-15566 GCA_038327125.1 Solirubrobacterales bacterium | reverse complement strand
ACTGCACCGGGCGGATCGGGAGGATGGCCTTGGCGGGCACGGCGGCGGGCACGGCGGCGGGCGCCGCGGCGCCTCCCGCCGGCGCCGGCGGGCCGGGCGAGCCGGAGGCCCCCGGCGCCACGCCGTCGTACGAGCGCAGGTACTTGACGTTGTCCACCTGGTACTCGAGGAGCATCCGCCCGCCCGGCTCGAGCGTCTGCTCGTTGATCAGCGGGTACGAGGTCAGCCCGCCCGCCCGCGTCTGGAGCGGGGAGAGCTCGGAGATCCCTTCGTCGACGAGCCCCGACGGGCCGCTGCGGAAGTGGTGCACGAAAAGGCCGCGGCGGTCGTCGCCGTAGCTGCAGGGCGTGCCGGCCACGTCGTCGATCTCGAGGATCGGCACGGCGACGCGGTCGCCGGCCGCCATCACGGTGTCCGGGAAGCCCTGGCTGCTCGTCAGCGGGAAGGCGCTGGGGCCGAGCGGCTGCTGGGGCGCGAACGTCCCGGCGTGGAGCGCCGCGCCCATGACGGTGCTGGGCTGGCAGCCGGCGCCCGGGTAGACGTGGCTCCAGACGGCGAGGCCGTCGCCGGCGCTCGTCATCGACGGCGTGACGTTGACGATGCCCCCGCCGGTGCCGACGATCTGCGCGGGCCCGAACGACCCGTCGGGTGCGCGGACGCTCGCGACGGCCTGGTCGCGCGCGGTACCGCCGCTCGAGCCCAGCCAGGCGAGCATCGCGTGCCCGGAGGAGTCCCCGCGCAGGCGCACGCTGAACTTGCGCACGTCCGGCCGCGGGTCGCTGATCGCGGTCGGCGGGTCGAAGCTCAGCTGACCGCTGCGCCGGACCGACTGGATCAGGGCGTCGCCCTCCTGCCAGACGACGACCGCGCCGCCGTCGGCCTGCAGGAGCAGGCCGATGAGGTTCGCGCTCGGTCCGCCGAAGGCCTGGGCGGCGGGGGAGAAGTCGGCCACCTGGCCGGGGCCCGCGGCGCGCAGCGCGACGCGGAACGTGCCGAAGGTGGGCGCGGCGGCGATCAGCGCCTCACCGGTCGGCGCGACCGACAGTGCGTCAGGGGAGTAGCCGGGCGGGAGGTCCTGCGAGCTGCCGCCGATGCCGCTGAGCGGCACGTAGCCGATCCGGTTGTCGTAGTCGTTGACGACGACCGCGTTGCCGGCCGCGTCGAAGCGCCAGAACCCGTCGTAGTTCTTCCCGAGCGTGCCCGGGAACTCCAGCGGTGACGGGCTGAGCGTGCCACCGATCGGTCGCGGCGAGTAGCGGAACCGGTCGGCGATCGGGGCTCCGACGACGTAGCCCGGGCCTCCGGGCGCCAGCTCGACGCGGAAGACGTTGGTCGCCGGCGGGATCGGCTCGGGCGGGTCCCACCCGGCGACCGCGGTGCCGGGCACGACCAGACTCATCAGCGCGCAGGCCGCCGCGACACCGCGGCGCCTGCGCCTCCCCCCTGAGGTGCACATGCCTGCAGTCTGACGCGGATGCGCCCGATGGTCAATCGGCGCTCCTCGACCCGACCCGCGCCGTGAAGTACGGTCGGCGACCATGGTTCCACGCGAGATCTGCCGCAGGCTGGCGCCGGCGGCCGCGGCCCTGCTGTCGCTCGTCATGTCGATTGCACCGGCCGCTGCGGCACCACGCCCGCCGCTCCCGGCCGGTGTTCAGCAGGTCGCGCCAGGGCACCTCCCCGGGGAGTGCACGTCAGCGGGCGACAATGCGTACGGCCCGAACTTCGGCGTCTACTGGTCGCCGCGGTCGAAGGCCTGGATCTCGACTCCGCGCTGCGTGCCGCGGTGGGGCAACCTCGCGCTCATGCCGTCGAAGGTCGTGCGGGCCGGCGGGAAGGTGACGATGACCGCCGTTCCGGACCAGGGATCGAACTCCGCGCAGTACGCCCCCGAGACGAAGTCGATCAGCTGGTCCTACCCAGGACGGCGCGTCTCCGGGTGCGGGCCTGCTGACCTGTCCTGCACGGTCGTCGCTGCGGGCAAGGCCACGAAGGAGTGGCAGTGGGGTCTCTTCCACGTGTCGATGCCGCGCACGTTCTTCATCAACTCCCGCGGTTCGAACTGTGCCGGGCAGGCGATCTGCGCCGGCTTCGGGACGAACGCCTGGGCGTTCGCCGGCGTCCCGCCAAGGGGGCAGGAGCCGCCCGCCTACATCAAGGGCAAGGTTGAGGCGATCACGTGTGCTGCATGCGGGCTCGCCGAGCCGCTCCCGGGCGTGCGCGTCAGCGCTTCGGGCCCTGACGATGCGAGCGCCGTCTCCGGCGCTGACGGCACGTACACGATCACCGTGAGCGAGGAGGGCCGCTACACGGTCGCGGCGCGGCGCGGCGACACGACGTTCGTCCCGCCCCAGCGCAGCGTGAGCGTCAAGGGCGACGTCGGCGGCGTCGACTTTCGCGCCTGTGCTGAGGATGCGGCGGCGTCCGGCTCGGCGCTGCCACCGGTCGCGCACGGTGCCCAGGCCGAGCAGGTCGGGGCTGATCAGACGAAGGCCGTGGTGGAGGCCGGCAAGCTCTGCCCGCCCGACGAGATCGACTGGCTGATGGAGAAGCGGTTCACCAAGGCGAGCGTCGAGAGCTGGGATGACGACGGGTTCCCATCTGCCAAGACGGTCAACCCGACGTCGTGGACAGCGGCGCTCTACACGCGTTCCAACAAGAAGAAGTTCGTGTGCGGCGCCAACGTCCGGTTCATCTGGACCGTGCAGCCGGCCGCCAAGCTCGTCGGTGGCAGGCTCCCGAAGGTGGGCTGCAAGACGGAGCTGCACGTCAAGCGCCTCGGCGCCTACAAGGTCAAGGCGCAGATGCAGCGGCGCAAGCAGGGGAGCGGCGTCTGGCGCGACTTCGGCAAGGCCGCCCGCGGCACCGTTGACGTGAAGGACCAGCTGATCGTCGGCCTCGGGGACTCCAACGGCTCCGGTGAGGGGAACGCGCCGTTCTACTACAAGCGCTGCAACCGCTCGGTCGCCTCGTACCAGGTGCAGACGGCACTTGCGGTCGAGCTGAAAGATCCGCATTCGAGCGTCACGTTCATCCATACCTCCTGTTCGGGTGCAAGCACCGATCACCTCGTCAGCTCCAGCTACGCCGGGACCCGTGCCGCCTCGCCGCCGCTCGAGCCTCAGATCCGGCAGGTGCAGCGCCTGCTGGCCCAGCGCGGGGCCGCGCCGCGCCGCGACGTCGATGCCGCGCTGATCTCGATCGGCGTCAACGACCTCGCGTTCGGACCAACGCTCGAGTTCTGCGTCAAGGTCGGGCTCACGACGTCGCTCGATCCTGCCTGTCAGCTGCGTTCCGTCGTCGCCACCCGCCACGCCGATGGCAAGCGCACCGGCGGGTACAAGGAGAGTCCGAGCGGGATCACGCTGACAGCCCAGCTTCAGAAGCTGCAGGATGCGCTCGAAGGGCGCTTCGGTGGGATTCAGGCGGCGCTGCCGAAGCTCCACGTCCGGCGCGACCACGTCTTCCTCGCGCAGTACCCCAACTTCTCGTACGGTGACGACGGCGAGGCGTGCGGGATCGAGTTCGGCAGCGTCGTGCACTTCCTGCCCTCGACCTGGGAGTGGCTGAGCGCGAGCGGCACGCTCCTCAACCAGCACGTCCAGGCGGCGGCAGCCGCGGCCGGTCGCTCGTGGGCGGTGCCGGACTACGACTTCGGCGCGTTCCTCAGGCGCGGGTACTGCTCGACCAACTCGCTCTTCCGCTCGGTCGGAGGCGCGCTCGGTTCCGGGGACAAGGGCGGTCCGTTCCACCCGACCGCCGAGGGCCACCTGATCGAGGCCGCCGGCACCATCCCGGCGGTCTGCCGCAAGCTCTACGACGGTGACTCCACGTGCAACGAGCCGAAGAACGGTGCCTAGGTTTGGGGCCTGAGAGGCATCTCACGCCCTGAGCCGGCAGGTTCTGTCACGCCGCGGATCCTCTGCGCGTCCGAGCGGGTCAGCGCCGGCAGCTGACCCGCTTGCCCTTCACCGAGCACCTGCGCAGCGAGGTGAGCTTGCGCTTCGTGGCCTGCGTGGCCTTGAACGCCCGCCGGGCGGTGGGCCCGTGGCGCAGCGTCGCCGCCGCGCGCACGGACACCGTGCCCGACATCGTCTTCGCGATGCCGGCGATCGTTGTCCCGCGCGCCTTCACCGTCCTGAAGACCTGTCGGCCACCGGCGGTCGTGACCGCGACCTCGTAGCTCGTCGCCCCGCGCACGCCGGCCCACGAGACCGCGAGCCGCGAGCCCGAGCGCCTGACCGCCCGTGATGGACGCCCTTGCGGCGCTTGACGCAGTCGACGTTCTCGAGTGCGGCCGTGGGCTTGGACAGCACGGAGTCGCTGCGCAACGTGCGCGGGTGCGGAGTGACGGACTCGACGGCGCACCCGGCGCGCGGCGCGATCATGGCCGTGCACCACAGGACCCACGGCCTCGGCGAACATGTCGGCCACGGTATTCGTGCGAGCGATGTTTGGGACGTCGCGCGCGGGGGAACGCACGCGGCCACACATACCCCGAGGAGGGCGCCACAGATGATCATGCGTATCGACCGGCTGCTTACCGAGCTGCCACCGCCGTCTGACCCCGACCCCGCCGGCGCGTCTGCCGTGCAGGAGTTGCTCGCCGGCAAACATCGGCAGCCCGCCCGGCGGGGCGAGTAGTTCTCGGAGGAGCAGAGAGATGAGCGAGCTTGAGAACACGGCAGGTGACCTCGTCGCCACCGGCAAGGGCATCCTCGCTGCGGACGAGAGCGGCGGCACGATCGCCAAGCGCTTTGACGCGATCGGGGTCGCCTCGACCGAGGAGCACAGGCGCGCCTACCGTGAGCTGCTCTTCACCGCGCCCGGTGCTGCCGAGCACATCAGCGCCGTCATTCTGTTCGACGAGACGATCCGCCAGCACTCGGCCGAAGGGGAGCCATTCCCCCAGCTGCTCGAGCGGCTCGGGATGATTCCCGGGATCAAGGTCGACCTGGGCGCGAAGGCGCTCGCGCTCGCGCCCGGCGAAAAGGTGACCGAGGGCCTCGACGGCCTGCGCGAGCGGTTCGCCGAGTACCGCCGGCTTGGTGCGCGCTTCGCCAAGTGGCGCGCGGTGATCACGATCGGCGACGGCGTCCCGACCGACTACTGCCTGTGGACAAACGCCCACGCGCTCGCGCGCTACGCAGCGCTCGCGCAGGAGGCGGGCCTCGTCCCGATCGTCGAGCCCGAGGTGCTGATGGACGGCGACCACACGATCGAGCGCTCACGGTCGGCGACCTCGCGTGTTCTCCACGCCCTGTTCACCGAACTGCACGATCAGCGTGTCGCACTCGAAGGGCTGCTGCTCAAACCGAACTTCATCCTCGCCGGCTACGACTGCCCCCGGCAGGCGTCGGTCGAGGAGGCTGCGCTAGAGACGGTTCGCTGCCTGCGCAACCGCGTACCCGCGGCGGTTCCAGGGATCGTCTTCCTCTCCGGCGGCCAAAGCGACGAGGCGGCGACCGAGCACCTGAGCGCGATCAGCCGGCTCGGCCCGCAGCCGTGGGAGACCTCGTTCTCGTACGGACGTGCGCTTCAAGCGCCCGCGCTGAAGGTGTGGCGCGGCGAGCACGCGAACGTCAAAGCCGCTCAGGCCGCCTTCGTCCACCGCGCACGGATGAACGGTCTCGCCCGCACCGGCATCTACACGCCTGATCTGGAAAACGCCTGACGACTCGCAGGCACGGGTACGAGCTCCGGCCAGGACCCAACCCGGGACTGCGTCGCAGTCGCGGGTACGGGGCGACGAACGCGACAGTCGAAGCGGGTGCGCGCAGCGAGCTCACCGGCGGGCGCGTCGCCGCGCAACACCGCCACCTACGTCGTACTTCGCAGTGCCCGGGGGCGCCGGCACAATGCCGGCGCCCCCGCGAATGCAAGGTGACGACTCAGGCGTTGCTGAGCTCGCGCTCGGTGGCGGCGATGACTCCGGCGCGGTTCTTGTGGGCGCGCTCATACGTCCGCACGTCGCGGACGCGCTCGTCGTCGCCTTCGGCGAGCACGGACTGCACGTCGGCGGCGGTCAGCTCGTCGTAGCCGGGCCACGGCTCGCTGCCGCGCAGCGACGTGATGCGACTGAGGATCGTGGTGCGGCTCTGATTGCGGCGCTCGTAGGAGTCGATCTTGGCGAGGTCGATCTGCGAGAGCCCGTTCAGCCGGCCGCTGATCTCCTCGGCGGTCAGCGAGTCGTACCGGGCGATCGCCAGGTCGCTCTCCGATGCCACGATGCCCTTGATCTGCCCCTCGGCCTGGGCGACCCCGGGGACCTTGCGCGCCTGACGAGCCCCGCGCTTGGCGGCGTCGCCAGTTCTGCGCGTCGCCCTCTTGGCACCCCGGCCCGCGTCGCGCACGGCGTCAGCGGCGCCCGTCTCCGTGATGTCGTACGAGGGGTCGTCCTCGAGCTCGGCGCCGACGACCGCGGCGGTCAACCTGGGGATCTCACGCAGGATGCGCTGCAGCATCTGCTCCTCGTCGGCGCGGATCGATGCTGCGAGAGCGGCGGTCTGCCGGTCGCCGACCGCGAGCGCGAGTCGCTCGATGGCGGTGTAGGTCGCGATCTCGAGCGCCTCGGTCGCGCACGCGTCCTTGGCGTTCTTGAGCACCTTCTCCTCGCCGCCGGTCCCGCGCAACAGGTCGAAGGGCGTCTTGCCGAGCGCGAGCGCCTGTCCGGCGAGGGTCTCGGCGGCGCCGACGACCGCGGTGAGCGGGTTGCCGCCGCCGCGCAGATCGCCGAGCCGACGGGCTACTCGGTCGGCGTGGTCGCGTGTCTGCGTGAGGTGCCCCTCGAGTGCGGTGCGGTAGCGACCGCGCGGGGTCATCGCGATCTGCGCCTGCAGGACACGGACGAGTGCCTGTTCGCTGGCGTGCGCCTCGCCGAGATATTGCACGACTTTCTGCTGTTCGGGTGTCATCTGTGTCTCCGGTCGGTCGAGGGGGCAGCGCTGAATGCCCCCGAAGGAAATCGCACCTCACCGTTGAGCGGCGAGGCGCTTGTGTCACTCTGCCCGCGACGCAAGGGCTCGAAACGTCATCCCATCACGGGGCCGAGTGGGCCGGGGAATCGTCGCCCGGCCCACACGCTCGGGCGACGAGGTCTCGGGCCTACGCGGTCTCGTTCGGATCCTCGCGTCCGGCGATCGCAAGCGATCCCTCGCGCACGGTTTCGAAGTGCCGCTGCTGAAGCGGGACCGCGAAGTCGACGAGTTTCCCGACGCCCGCGTCCGCGGCTCGCTCGTTGAGCTTGCCGACGATCTGCCAGTGCCCGAGTTCCGCGGCCTCCGCCATGATGAGGAACTCGAACCCGTCCAGCGCGTCGGCGCCTTCTCCGAGATATGTGCGCATCATCTCGACGGCTTCGCGCTTGGTCTCGGCGGCCTTGTCCTCGATCGCGGTCTTCCTTCCGTCGCGGTCGGCCACGACTCGCGCCGTCCGATCCTCCGTCTCCTTGGCCTCCTGCTGCATCTTCTCGAGCTCGGGGATCAGGTCCTCAGCGTCGTCCTTGCACAGGCTCTGCACCTTCGTCGCCGCATCCTGTGCTGCGCGGGCGAGGCCCAGGACCTCGCCGAGCTTGTCGTCGAGGTTTGTGAGTTCAGCCATGTCCGCTCCTTGGTCGGGTCTCGAATATCGCGACACCTACCCGTGCGGCTGCTCGTCAAATCATCAGCTCCGTTTGCGAGCGCGGCATCGAGGGAAGCCTGTGAGCGTGCGTGCGGCGCAGATCCATGAGCGGTTCGAGTCGGTGACCCCGTTGACGGTCGGACTCGAGGAGGAGGCGATGCTCCTCGACGCAGACACGTTCGATCTTGTGCCGTTCGCGCAGCCGGTGCTCGACCGTGTGGCCGGCGATGAGCGTTTCAAGTGCGAGCTCCCGGCGGCTCAGGTTGAACTCGTCACGGCGCCATGCGCCGACGTCCCGAGCGCGATCGCGCTGCTCGCCCGCGGCCGTCGTGATCTGGCAGTCGCCGCAGAGGGCATCGCGCTCCCAGCCGTCGCTGGGGTCCATCCCTTCGCGTCTGTCGAAGGGACGCTCAACAGCGGAGCCAGCTACGACCACGCCGTCGCCGAGTACGGGCCGGTGGCGCGGCGCCAGCTCGTCGCCGCGCTTCAGGTCCACGTCGCCGTCGGCGGCGCCGATCGCTCGATTGCCGTCCACGACGCAGTCCGATGCTTTCTCCCGGAGCTCGCGGCACTCGCGGCCAACGCGCCGTTCTACGACGGGCGCGACTCGGAGCTGGCATCGGTGCGCCCCCTGCTGTGCCAGCAGCTGCCGCGACAGGGAATCCCGCCGGCGATCGGCAGCTGGGCTGCGCTCGTCGACGAGCTCAGCTGGGGCCATCGTGCGGGCGCCGTGCCCGAACCCGGCGTCTGGTGGTGGGAGCTGCGCCCGCATCTGAGCCACGGCACGCTCGAGCTGCGCGTCCCCGACGCACAGACGACGGTACGGGAGGCGGCCGCGATCGCCGCCACGATCCACGCGCTGGTGGCATGGCTGTCCGGCCGCTACGACGCCGGCGACACGCTGCCCTCAGCGCCCACCTGGCGGATCGCCGAGAACCGCTGGTCGGCGCTGCGGCACGGGATCGACGGAGCGATGGCTGACCTTCAGACCGGAGAGCGACAGCCCACCCGCACACGACTGCGGTCGCTGCTGCATACGCTCGCGCCCACGTTCGAGCAGGTGGGCGCCGGCGCGCTCTGGGCCGATGCGTCGGCGCTCACCGAGTGCAACGGAGCGATTCGCCAGCGCGCCTTTGTCGCCGGCGGCAACGATCTTCGAGAGCTCGCCGGGTGGCTGGCGCGGAGCTATCTGGACCCGGACGGCGGCGACGTTCCAGGCGCGCTGCAGGGGGCATCACTGGGGCGTGTCGCAGAGCGACCACCAACCTGAGCTCGACCCTGCACTCGCTCAGGCACTGCACGCTGCACACGAGCGTGCATCGTCGCTGGCACGTGAGCACGTGTAGGTGTTGGTGATGCTCGGCACCGACTTCCCCTACCCGGACTGGTATCCGAAGGGGAAGACCGTGGTCCAGGTCGACGAGCGAGCGGGGCACATCGGGCGACGAACGCCGGTCGATCTCGGCGTCGTCGGCGACACGCGGCTGACCATCGCGG
The DNA here is from genome assembly GCA_038327125.1 of Solirubrobacterales bacterium. GTDB lineage: Bacteria > Actinomycetota > Thermoleophilia > Solirubrobacterales > Solirubrobacteraceae > F1-60-MAGs163. Next base: position 6,449 of record JBBQKR010000062.1, on the reverse strand, counting down.
CGCTGCTTGCGCAGGTGGCGGCAAAGGACGATCGCTCGCACCTGGAGGACGCCACCGCGAAGTACGCCGACACCGGCATGTCGACCGTGTGGCTCTCCCGCTTCGTCACCATGCACGGCAGCCGCCGCCTGCTCGGCTCCTACAACCTCGGCTCGATGGCCAACGCCATGCCCCAAGGCCTCGGCGCCCAGGCCCTGGACCGCTCACGGCAGGTCGTGGCGTTCTGCGGCGACGGCGGCTTGACGATGCTCCTCGGGGACCTGCTCACCGCCGTCGCCTACGAGTTGCCGCTGCGCGTGATCGTGTTCAACAACGGCCGCCTGGGCATGGTGAAGCTCGAGCAGGAGCAGGGCGGCCTGCCTGAGTTCGGCACGACACTGCACAACCCCAACCTCGCCGCCGTCGCCGTCGCGATGGGCCTGCATGGCATCCACGTCGAGGCGCCGGAAGACCTCGACAGCTCCGTCCAGCAGGCCCTCAGTCACTCCGGCCCCGTGCTGCTTGACGTCGTGACGAACCCAGACGAGATCGCCCTGCCACCCAAGCTCCGATCCGCCGACGCCTGGGGCTTCGCGATCGCCAAACTCACGGAAACCCTCGACAGCCGCCGCAAGTAGACGGCCGCGGAGCGCGGCGGCTCCGTCATAGGGCCGGCTCCGTCAGCCGGCCACGCGGATGAGCTTCTTGTTGACGAACTCGTCCGCGCCGAAGCGGCCGAGCTCGCGGCCGAACCCGGAGCTCTTGACGCCCCCGAACGGCAGCTCGACGCCCTCGGCGCCGACGGCGTTGATGAACACCATGCCGGCCTCGATCCGGTCGGCGACGCGCAGCGCCTGGTCGGAGTCGTTGGTGAACACGTACGAGCCGAGGCCGTACGGGGTGTCGTTGGCGAGCCGGATCGCATCGTCCTCCGAGCCGACCCGGTAGACCGACGCCACAGGCCCGAAGAACTCCTCGTGGTAGGCGTCGTTGTCGGGCGTGATGTCGGTCAGCACGGTGCTCGAGAAGAAGTTGCCGTCGCGGTCGCCGCCGGCGACCAGCGTGGCCCCCTGCGCGGTCGCGCGCTTGACCTGGTCTGCGAGCCGGTCGGTGGCGAGCGCCGAGGAGAGCGGGCCGAGCACCGTCTCCGGGGAGCTGGGGTCGCCCGGCTCGACCTTCGTCAGCGCCGCGGTGAACTTCTCCAGGAAGGGCTCGTAGAGCTCGTCGACGACGATGAACCGCTTGGCCGCGTTGCACGCCTGCCCGCCGTTCTCCAGCCGGCCGCCGACGGCGGACTCGACCACGGCGTCGAGGTCGTCCGTCGCCAGCACGATGAACGGGTCGGAGCCGCCGAGCTCGAGCACGACCTTCTTGAGGTTGCGGCCCGCGACCTCAGCCACCGCCGCGCCGGCACGACCGGACCCGGTGAGGGACACGCCCTGCAGCCGCGGGTCCGCGATCACCGTCGCGATCTGGTCGTTGGTCGCATAGATGTTGATGTACGCGTCAGCCGGCACGCCGGCTTCGTGGAACATCTGTTCCATCGCCGCAGCCGATTCCGGGCACTGCGACGCGTGCTTGAGCAGGATCGTGTTGCCGAGGATCAGGTTCGGCCCGGCGAAGCGCGCCACCTGGTAGTACGGGTAGTTCCACGGCATGATCCCGAGCAGCACGCCGAGCGAGCTGCGCCGGATGAACGCCGACCCGGGGCCGTCGAGCAGCTCGATCGCCTCGTCGGCCAGCAGCGACGTCGCGTTGTCGGCGTAGTAGCCGTAGATCGCGACGCTGAAGTCGACCTCGCCGAGCGCCTGCTCGATCGGCTTGCCCATCTCGCGGCGGATGATCTCCGCGAGCTCATCGCGGCGCTCGGCGTGCAGCTCGCCGACGCGGCGGATGACGGCCGCACGGTCCTCGACGCTGGTCCCGCGACCCCACCCGTCGTGCGCGGTGGCCGCTCTGCCGATCGCCGCATCGAGCTGGTCGTCGGAGATCGTGGGGTACTCCTTGATCGTCGTTCCGGTCGCCGGATCGACGACTGCGTAGTCCGCCATGATGCCTCGTCCTTGGTTCGGGGTGCCTGGAGATGCGCTACCGCGTCACCGTACCTCCTGCGGCATGGGTGCGGACGCCGCTTCGACAGGACGACCAGCGGGAGGGCAACCCGGGCAGCGTCCACATCGCATTCACGCTGACGGGCCGCTATACGGCCAAGGACACTCTGCGGGTCGTCATTAGGGGCAAGGTCACCGCCGCGCTCCCGATCGCCGCCGACTGCGCCGACGTGAAGTTCACCGAGGTGCACGTCCTCAAGCACATCAAGTTCTAGGTTCCGACTTCCGAGGCCAGAGCCCACGGCAGCGACAGGTACACGCGGTGGGGCGCCACGTCCCTAGTCGTTCTCGCTGGGGGCGGTGTCCCGGATGAGTGCTGGAACACCGCTCGTCGTCACGGCGACGTAGGCGGCGATCAGCCCACTAATAGCGAACGACGCGGCGGGGCTGACGAACGCGAGCGCAATGGCCACCACGTAGGTCAGCGCACCGAGCAGGCTGCGGCGCTGGGCGACGGCCAGCGCCGGACGCGCGGGCTGGACGACGAGGTCGGGGTGGCGCGTGAGATACCGCCAGCCGAGCGTCATGCTGAGGCCCATGAACAACAGGTTGACCGCGTACAGCAACGCGGCGGTCTGCGCTTGGCCTTCGCCTTCGCGGACGTACTCGGCGGCGAGCGCGGTCGGCCAGGGGATCAGCGTCACGAACAACAACAGCAGGAGGGTTCGTTCGATGAACCGGCGGTCGATCGAGCGGACGGCGCTCATCATGCCGGTGTGCTCGATCCAGATCAGCCCAACGGTGGCGAACGAGACGAGGTAGGCGACGTAGCTCGGCCACTGCTGAAGGAGGTCGTGTGCGAGCTGCTCGGAGTTCTCGGGGCGGGGCAGGTCGAGCACGAGCAGCGTGACCGCGATCGCGAAGACCCCGTCGGTGAGCGCGTGAAGGCGGCCGGGATTCATGACGTGGGGTTCGGGGCCGCTGGCGGCTTCCCTGGGGGACCGGCGCATAGCCGCCTCTGTAGGTTCATAGCTCACTATGGAGCGACTCCCCATCACGTCCACCGCACCGGCATCGGCATGAAGGCGATCACGTACGCGCGCTTCGGCGGTCCTGAGGTCCTCGAGCTGACCGAGCGCGAGATCCCGGCGCCCGGGCCGGGCGAGGTCCGTGTCCGCGTCCATGCTGCCGGCGTGAACCCGGTCGACGTGAAGATCCGTCGCGGCAAACTCCCGCACATCCCGGCGCACTTCCCGATCATCCCGGGCCTCGACATCGCTGGCGTCGTCGACGAGATCGGGGAGGGGGTCAGCGACGTTCGCGTCGGGGATGCCGTGCTCGGCGTGGCGCCTGCCGGCTCATACGCGGAGTATGCGCTCGCGCGTGCCTGGACGGCGAAGCCCGACCAGATTTCATGGGAGCTTGCGGCGGGCCTGCCGACCGTCGGCGAAGCCGCCTTCCGGGCGCTCAAGCACCTCGCCCTGGCCGACGGCGAGACGCTGCTGATCCACGGCGCCGCGGGCAGCGTCGGCGCGATCGCCACCCAGCTGGCCGTCGCCCGTGGGATCCGCGTGATCGGGTCGGTCGCCGAGGCCGACGCCGAACGGGTCGCCGTGCTCGGCGGGATCCCGGTCCGCTACGGCGACGGGCTGCTCGACCGCGTGCGCGCCGTCGCACCCGACGGCGTCGACGCGGTGCTCGACACCGCCGGCCACGACGTCCTGCCGGTGTCGATCGAGCTGGCCGGTGGCGCCGACCGCGTGATCACGCTCGCCGACACGCACGCGGCCGAGCACGGCGTGCGCTTCACCGGCGCCGACCCCTCCGATCGCGCCTGGGAGGCGCTGCCCCAGCTCGCCGAGCTTGCTGCCGGCGGCCGGCTGGAGCTGACGATCGGATGCACCTACCCGCTGGCCGACGCCGCCCAGGCGCACGCCGACCTCGAAGCGGGCCGCAACCGCGGCAAGCTCGTCCTCATCACCTGAGAAGGCGCCGTCGCGCGGGGACGCTCCGCGCCGGCGGTGAGACGTGAGTGTCGGCTTCGGGGCTGGCGAGCCGGCGCTCGAGCGCGGTGAACGCGTCGATGAGGTCGGTGGCCTCGAAGGCGCGGTTTCGCGCGCCGATCGTCGTCTGCTCGAGCACGCCGCTCCTTTGGAGGTGAGCGATGGCCTCGTTGGTGGCCTGCACGCTGCGGTCGATCAGGGTGGCGGCGCTCTGCACGGTCACCAGCGGCGCGCCGGGCAGCGCCTGGATCAGCCGCCGCACGGCGGAGTCTGCGCGGACCTTCCCGACGGCATCACCCCACCGCGCCTGGATCTCCTGCACCTGTCGTTCGTATTCGCCGGCGTCGTCGACCGCGCGTCGCACCGCGGCGGCGAACAGCGCAATCCAGCGGTTGAGCCCCTCGACGGCTTCGGGGGTATCCGGCTCCTTGCGTGAGCGTGTTGCGGTCAGCCCGGCGATGTAGTCGCCTGACCATGTCGCGAGCACCAGCGATACGGGTGGCACGACGACCGGCGCCAGCCCGCGGCGCCTGAGCAGCACGTGCACGAGCACGCGACCGGTGCGGCCGTTGCCATCGGCGAACGGGTGGATCGTCTCGAACTGCGCATGCGCGATCGCTGCCTGAGCCACCGCCGGCAACGCGTCGTCGTTGCAGAAAGCGCACAGGTCGGCCAGCAGTTCCGGCGCGTGGTCGGGCGGTGGCGGGACGAAGGCGGCCGAGCACGGGTTGTAGGAGCTGCCGCCGATCCAGTTCTGCTGGACGCGGATCTGCCCGCCAAGACGCTCGAGTCGCGTACCGGCCATCAGGCGACGGTGAATCTCCAGCAGATGATCGACCGTCACCGTGTCGGCTTCGGCGACGGCCTCGGTGGCCCAGCGCATCGCCTCGACGTTGCCGAGCACCTCGGTGGCCGTGACATCGCGCGGGTCGTCGCCGAGCCCGAGCGCGAGCTGTGCTTTGAGGAGCCGCCTGCTGCCCACCTCGAGGCCCTCGATGCGCGACGAGGCGACGGCCTCGGCGCGCAGCAGCAGACGTGCGAGGGCTTCGGAGTCGGCCAGCGACCGCGCCTCGCCCTGCAGCCGCTCGACCGCGCGCTCGGCGTCGGCGACATCAGCCGCCGCATCCCCGAACAGGGTGAACGCCCGGCCAACGAGGTTGTCGGGGACGTAGGCCTCATAGTCACAGCCCTGGCGGGCACGGCGGGGAAGACCGGAGTCCGATCCCACCGGCTCCCAGCGAGCCTTGATCATCTCCGGCATGTATTCAAGGTTAGCGTACAACCTTGAATACGTGACTCATGGGTTCAAGGTTGCCGCGGACGGGGCTCGGACCCCGAATCAAGGCCGCTCCACGGTACGCGCCCCGAGCGAAGGCCGCCCCCTTCGATCTGGACGTCTTCGAGCGCGTGCGCGGCCCAGAAGCTGAACGCCGGGTCGCCGACTGAAACTCCGGCCAGAGGGCACAGGTACTACGGTTCCGCAGGCTACGCCGCAGGCCTTTGAGCCCATGGACGCTGACACCCATTTGGGCTCATTGCGGCGTGCGATTCACGTCGTTCTCGCCTTGAGGCACCGCTGTGAGGAGCCCACCGTCTGGGTGCTCTCGATCGCGCTGTCGAAGGAGGTCGTGTACTCAGCAATGTATTTCCCGTACCAGCGCCCACCGCTGCACCCCGTCGTGGCGATGTAGGGGATGCGCTGCCCCTTGCGGCTGCCCGAGTGCCATCTCCTCCAGTGGCCGTTCTTCCTGAGGTACTGGATCGGGATCGTGGTCTGGAAGTCCTTGAGCGCGGCGATGATGCCGGGGGCCGGCGACTGCAGGTTCTGCGGGACCGTGAACGAGAGCCGGTAGCGATACCTCTTGCTGTAGCGGAGCGTCACGAGCCTGCCGACGACGACCTCCCGGATGATCAGCGGCGACTTGCCGACGATCAGCAGGATGATGCCCCTCCCTTGGGCACGGTTGAAGAGCGTGACCGTGACGGGCTCGTCGAGGCCGATGCCGATTCCGCGTCCGGTGCCGGTGCCCACGCGTGAGCCGCTCGGGCAGAGCTTCTCATCCTGCTGGATCCGTGACGTGCTGCACGACGGGAAGTGCCGGTTGTTGGTGATCCCGTTCCTGGAGATGTACAGCTTGGCGTTCGCGGTGGCGAACTGCACCCCACGATCGAGATCCGGGCTGATGTCATCGAAGTACGCGCGGACCTTCAGCGCCACGGCCTCCGGCCTGGCGGTGGTCCCCGCGCGATGCGGCGATGCGGAGGCCTTGAACTGCTGCTCCGACTGGATCGCAAGCGCGGGGGTGGTCACGGCAAGCGCCGCGATGGCGGTGATGGCGGCAGGAACCAGGCGTCGGGGCATGTTGGCCTCTCAGGGGGTTGCACGAACAGCAGAAGTCAGGTCGTGCTGCCGGCC
>JBBQKR010000061.1:0-15775 GCA_038327125.1 Solirubrobacterales bacterium | reverse complement strand
GGGCTCTCGTGACAGCGGTCAGTGGCATCCTGGGCATTCCGGGCGGCAACGGCGCCGCATTCGACCAGAACATCAATACGGTCGCCCAGACACTGGGGCGGCTCCAGGGAGGAACGGGCGACGCCAACGTCCTCGCAGCGGCTGCATTGGCAGCCATCGCACTCGCCGGAGGCCTCGCAGCTGGGATACGGTCGGTCTGGGGACGACTCTCGTTGGCCAGTGCTGTCGTTATTCTGGGGGTTGCGGCTGCCGGGACGCAATCCCGTGGCGGTGTCATCGCGGCGGCCGCAGCGCTGATCGCGGCTCTCGTGGTACTCCGCGGCCAGCGGGGCCGCGTCCTGACGATCGCGCTGTGCGTGCTGGCGGCGGGCGCTTCATGGTTCGCGCTGAACCCCGGCGCCGCCGCCCGCCTCACGGACTTTGGCGATCAGGGTGACGGACGCTCCGAGCTGTGGCTCATCGCGGTTCGCATGACCGCCGACTGCCCTGTGTTCGGCGTCGGCATCGGGAACTACAGGCAGAACGCGTCCGACTACGTGCTCGAACCGGGCACCCTGAAGTTCGTTCGCTCGATCGTGGATCGCCCAGTGGTCACACACAACACGTTCCTGCAGTTGCTGGCCGAAACCGGAGTCGTTGGTCTCGGGCTGTTCCTGGCGTTACTGGTCGTGTGCACGGGGTCCATGCTCAGGGCAGCGACGTTGTTCGAACTCCGAGGCGAGCGAGCGTCCGCAACGTTCGCGCACTGTGTATTCGTCGCAACTGTGGCGTTGTTCGCAGCCGGGGTGTTCTTCTCGGCCGGCGCTGACTACAAGAACTGGCTGCTGTTGTCGTTCGGTCCGGTACTCCTGAGAATTGCGCGAAACCCGGCACGGGAGACGCCTTGAGTCGCCCCCGGGTTGCAGTCGTGATCCCGTGCTTCAACGACGGGACGACAGTCCGTGAGGCCGTGGAGTCGGTGCGCGCGCAGGAGGAAGCGGAGCTTGTTGTCGTCGACGACGGATCCACGGACAGCTCGACGCTCAGAGTCTTGGACGAGCTCCGCGCTTGCGACGTGCGCGTGGTTCGGCAGAGGAACGCCGGACTGTCAGCCGCGAGGATGGCAGGCGTGGCAGCCTCGACGGCGAGGTACATCCATCCACTCGACGCGGATGACCTGCTCGCGCCCGACGCTCTTCGCCGGCTGGCGGATGCGCTCGACGCCGAACCGGAGGCTGTCGTGGCCTGGGGTGATCAGCAGACCTTCGGAGCGATCGATCTCCCACAGCGTCGCGCGCCGAGGCTGGATCCGTGGGCCATCAGCCACCTCAACCAGGTTCCCGGAACATCACTGGTGCGAAGGACGGCACTGCTGGATGTCGGCGGGTGGGTCATGAAAATCGGCTACGAGGACTGGGATCTCTGGATGGCGTTTGCCGAGCGCGGCCTGCCCGGCGTGCACATCGATGGCGTGACTTTGCTGTACCGCATCGGCGAGGGCCGGATGCTCCAGAACGCCCGTCGGCATCACGCGCTCCTCTACGCTGAACTCCGAGGGCGTCATCAGCTGCTGTTCAGCGAGCGCAGCCGGAACTGGCTGCGCTCCCGGGCGCCGCTGCGCATGCGCCTACTCTTCCCGCTCATCGGACAACTTCCCATGAGTGAACACCTGCGACACCGCCTGCGCCTTGGCGTGGCGGAGCCGGTTCGCACCATCAGGATCCGCACGATACGCCTGCGCCGCAGATTCTCATGAATGAGACCACGTCGTCCGAAGGATCCCGCCCGCGGAGCCTGGGCCCCGCGGCCATTGGCACGTTCGCAGCGCAGGTCGGTGTCGCATTCTTAGCCTTCGGGAACGTCCTGGTCACCTCCCGGTATCTGGGTCCGTCCGGCCGCGGCAATGTCGCGTTCCTCACCACGATCGGGTTCATAACCTCGTGGCTCGCGACCATCGGGGTCGACCAGGCGCTTGCCAATCTCGCCGGCCAAGGGCATCCTGTGCGAGCGCTGCAGGGGACGGCGGCCGCACTGGCCTTTGCGTTCGGTCTCGTAGCGGCCGCTCTGGTGTTCGTGCTGACCACTGTCTTCCCGGGCGTCGGCGGCGACGCCTCGCGCTGGCTCCTGGCAGTCGTGCTGCTGAACGTTCCGCTGCTCGTCCTGACGATCTACCTCCGGCAGATCGCCACCTCGCATTACCGGTTCTCGATCGGGAACGTCGTATCCCTGTTGATTCCGGTCACGGTTGTCATGGTCAATTGCGCGTTTGCCGCAGCCGGGCGTCTGTCAGTGACGAGCGCGATCCTCACCTGGGTCGGCGCGCAGGTCGTCGGCACCCTGGTCCTCGCGGCGTATGCGGTGCGCTCCTTGGGTGGCTTCGGCAGACCCGATCGGTCGCTGGCGTGGACGTCCGTTCGATTCGGGATACAGGCACACCTCTCCCACGCGATGAACCTGGGCAACTACCGGGCCGATCAGTGGATCATGGGCGTAATGTCCACACCGCGGGAACTGGGCTTGTACAGCGTCGCGGTCGCCTGGGCGGAGGCGCTCTTCCTCCTCCCCCAAGCACTCATGATGGTCCAAAGGCCGGCCCTCGTCCGTGCACAACCCAAGACAGCTGGGCGCCTGGCGGCGCGCTGGTTCAGCTTCGCCCTGACCGCAACGCTGGTCTTGGCCATCGTGATCATCCTCGCGGCGCCGCTCCTGTGCGTCGGCATGTTTGGCAACGAGTTCCGCGGGTCCGTTGACGACCTGCGCATCCTCGCCGCCGGTGGCATCGGCATCGCTGCGGTGAAGATGCTGGGGTCTGCCCTGACGTCTCAGGGGAAGCCGCTGCGGGAGAGCGCGGCCGTGGGCATCGCCAGTGCCACGGTGCTGGCGCTCGATCTCGTGCTCATCGGGCGGTTCGGAGGTTCCGGCGCGGCCGTCGCCTCGACCGCGGGGTACCTCGCCGGGGGCATTGCAGTGTCGCTGATCTTCGCGAGGACACTGCACGTGCGGGTCGCGGATCTCCTGCCGACGCCCCGGTCCCTGCATCTTGCACTTCGCGACGTGCGGGCGGCGGTCTCGAGTCGGATCAGCCCGGGCTCATCGTCCTCCTGAGGTAGTTGGCCAGTATCCCCGCCTGCCGCTCGAGCGTCACCCCACGCACCGTCTCGAAGCCGCGCTCGACCAGTCGTGCGCGTAGGGACGTGTCAGTCAGGACACGGTGGATCGCCGCTGCTGACTGGTCCGGCGCGCCAGGAGGGACGAGCAGCGCCGCGTCGCCGACCGCCTCGCGGATACCACCGACGTCGGTGGCGACGACCGGGATACCGGCAGCGAAGGCCTCGTAGAGCACCTGCGGCACGCCCTCAGTCCAAGAGACGTGCAAGAGGGCGTCAGCGTTCCGGTAATGCTCGCGGAGACCTTGATCGACTGGGACGTACCCCGCGAGCGTTGCGTGGGCGGAGAGGCCGAGTGAGGAGAGCCGGTCCTCGAGCGCTCCACGCAGACTGCCATTGCCAAAGATCGTGAGGTGGTAATTGGGGTCAACATCAACCAGTCCCCGTAGGGTGTCGGCGAGCGCCAGCGGGTTCTTCTCAGCGTCGAGTCGGCCAACGCTGATGATCTTGCGCTGCGTCCCGTTTGGTGGCTGCGGGTGACCCGGAGCGACCGCGACGTCGCTGTCACGGACCAGTGACACCCTGAGGTCCAGGAGCTGAGGTGATGCGGCGTACGCTCGCGCTAGGGCAGGCCCGACGACTACTGTCGGGAAACGACGTGCGAGCAACCGATTCACCTGTTCGAGGAACTGTGCGCCCGCGATCAGCACCGGTCTCCCGGCCCTCCGGGAGCGGATGAGCTTGGGAAGGTCCTGACGAACCCCCAGAACCACTGTCTGCCCTCGCCGCGCAGCAACAGATGCGAAGACGGGCAGAAACGGATGCGGGCCGAACAGCCACACCAGGTCTGCGTCTGCGGTGGCGGCAGCGAAGGCCTTGACCGTCGCACGCGTCGTGCGCAGAACTGTTCGCGGGTTACCAAGTGATTCGTAATAGGGTAGTCCTGCGAATTGGACACTCGGTCCCAACGCGAACGGGAGTGGACCCGTCGAAGGGTCGAGCCGGCCCACGAGGATCAGCTCGTCGAAGCTCCGACCCACCTCCTCCAAGAACCGAGCAAAGGGGAGCTCTGCAGTGAGGGCGGTCGGCGTCCTGCGGTAGGTGAAGTCCGTGTAGACCGCGACTCTCATGTTGTCAACCCGTGATGGTCAGCCCAGAGCGTGAACATCATCACTGACCAGATTCTCCTGCTGTGGTCCGCCCGCCGGAGAGTGTGCTCGTCGACAAGACGCCTCACCACCCGAGCATCGAAGAACCCCTGCTCGGTAAGGTGTGCCGGTGAGAGGACCTCGTCCAGGAGCGGACGCAGGTCGTTGCGAAGCCATGAAGATGCCGGGATGGAGAAGCCCTGCTTGCGAGAATCGAGGATATCCGCGGGCAGCAGGGTGCGCGCGACCCGACGCAGCACGCGCTTCTTAGCAAAACGCTGGACCTTGAGGTGGGCTGGGAGGTGATAGGCGAAGTCACTCACTGCAAAGTCGAGCAGTGGTACACGCACCTCCAGCGAGTGCGCCATGCTCGCCATGTCGACTTTGCGCAGGAGATCGTCGGCGAGATACGTCGTGACGTCGAGGTGCTGAAGGCGCATCGCCGGATCCAGGTCGTCGGCTGCGTTGTACTGGCGGCGGTGCTCGGCGAGCGTGTCGAAGGACCCGTCCTGCCATTCCGCGGTCACGAGTCGTGACCGCTGTTCAGCCGAGAACACCTCGAGCCATGCGCAGTGGCGCTCCAGCGGCGGCAGGCGTGCGCCTTCAACGAAGCGTTTTACCCGGTCACTGATACGAGATGCCGTGTCCGGCGTGCGTCGGATCGCGGGACGGGCAAGGACGGTCGCGGGCCATAGCCAGCGGCCTAGCCAGTCGGCGACATACGTGTTGTAGCCGCCAAAGAGCTCGTCACCACCGTCACCGGACAGTGCCACCTTCACATCGGCCGCGGCTAACGCGGACACGAGATAGGTTGGTACGGCGGATGAGTCCCCGAGAGGTTCGTCCAATGTCCGAGCCACCGATTGCGTGACGTCAGCAATGTCGGGGCGGACGACGATTTCGTGGTGCTCCGTTCCGAACTGGGCAGCCACACGACGTGCTTTGGCGAGTTCGTTGTACTCGGGATCATCAAATCCGATGGAGAAGGTCTTGAGGGAACCGTGGCTGTGGCGTGATGCCAGCGCCGTTATCAGCGACGAGTCCACTCCGCCCGACAAGAGCACCCCGACCGGCACGTCGGCGACCATGTGCGCGGCGACGGCGTCCGCAAGGCGGCTGATGAGTTGTTCCTCGGCTTCGCTGTCCGTGATGTCGCCGAGGCTCGTCTCCCCGTCGTAGGGCTTCGCGAAGGCGTCGATCGCTGGGACGCCGTCACGGAGGACAAGCACGCAACCCGGCGGCAACTTCGATGCCGACGTGTAGATGGTTGCCGGTGCGGTGATCCAGTTGAAGGTCAGATAGCTCGCCAGCGCGCTTGCGGAGACCGAGCGATCGAACCCTGGCGCTTCGACCAGGCTCTTGAGCTCCGAGCTGAACGCGAACTGGTCTCCCGCGAGCGAATAGACGAGCGGCTTGATCCCAAACCGGTCGCGCGCGAATATGGCGGTTCTCGTCTTCGTGTCCCACAGGGCGATCGCGAACATGCCGCGGAGTCGTGCCGGGAAGCGTGGCCCGAGCTCTTCGAACAGGTGAACGATGACCTCGGTATCACTTTGTGTGCGGAACTTGTGGCCGGCCCGCTGCAGCTCCTCTCGGAGTTCACGGTAGTTGTAGATCTCGCCGTTGCACACCGCGACTACGGTGCCGTCCTCGTTGGACAGCGGCTGATGCCCCCCTTCGATGTCGATGATCGACAGCCGCCTCATCGCGAAACCCACCCCAGCGTCGATGTAGGCGCCCGCGTCGTCGGGTCCGCGGTGCTCCAGACGATCACTCATGCGGGCAAGGGCTCCCCGATCGATTGGTCGCCCGTCCTTCGACACGATTCCGCAGATCCCGCACATGACGGTGCGAGTCTATGGACGCCGACCTCGTCGCTCGAGTTGCGATCCTGTGCTGGTGTCGAGTACTAGCCCTGACGCCCAGGCATCCGTGAACCCCGTGGTTTCGGTCCTGACTCCAGTTCTCAATGAGGAGCGTGATCTCTCCGAAGCGATCGCAGCGATGCGGCGTCAGACCATCGGCGATCGTGTCGAGTTCCTCTTCATCGACGGGGAGTCGAGCGACCGAACCGTGCAGATCATCAGACAGGCCGCGGCGCACGACCAACGCATCCGCCTGCTGAGCAACCCGGCTCGCCGCACACCGCAGGCGCTCAACGTCGGACTTGCCGCTGCACGCGGCACCTACATCGCACGGATGGACGCCCACACGATCTACACGCCCGGCTACCTCGAGGCCGGGGTTGCTCGTCTTGAGCGGGGCGATGTTGCCTGGGCGAGCGGCCCGCAGCTGCCAGTCGGACGTGGGCGCTGGTCGCGGAGGGTCGCCATCGCGCTGAGCAGCCGACTGGGGGTCGGGAGTGCGGCGTTCCGCCGCTCAACGGAGCATGAGATCGAGACCGACTCCGGGTTCACGGGTGTCTGGCGCAAGAGCCTCCTCGATGAGCTCGGTGGATGGGACGAACAGTGGCCCATCAACCAGGACGGCGAGCTTGCAGCGCGCATCCGGGAACGTCACCTCAAGATTGTGTGCCTGCCGGCGATGGGCTCCGAGTACATTCCGCGCGACTCGCTCAGGGCGCTCGCCCGCCAATACTGGGGCTACGGCCAGTACCGGTGCAAGACGTCGGTCCGCCACCCGCGCAGCATGCGACGCAGTCATGTGCTGCCTCCAGGCCTGGTTGCAACTTGTGTCGCGAGCCTGCTTCCTGGTCGCTGGGGCCGCCCCTTTCGCCGTCTGCTCGTCTTGTACGCGGCCGGAGTCCTCGCGACCGTTGCCGCGTTCGCTCGCACCAACCGCCCCGGCGACGCCGTCGGTGCCGGCGTCGCGCTCACGATCATTCACCTCTCCTGGGGCACGGGGTTCCTCGCCGGGGTCGCTCGGTTCGGGCTCCCGGCGCGGGCGGTGCTCAATGCCTTTCGCGGATTCCGCAGGGCTGAAGAGTGATCGGTGATGCCGCCGACACGCGGGGGCCAATCATGACGTCGCTCGGGTCGAAACGTTGCAGGCTCGCGGTGCTGAACCGCTAGGCTCCGCGCGCCCCGACCGCCCCGATGAATGACTGACACTCTCCCCAAGCCGGGTCCGGCGTCGGCGCCCCGCTCACAGCCATCCCGAAGGTCGCAGGTCGCCTTGGTCGTAGCTGTCGTGGGCGTGACGGTCCTTGCGGCCGCCGCATACATCGTGCTGAGGAGCTCCGCGTTCGAAGCGACCGCGAACGTGCTCGTCGCCCCGCTGGCTGAGGATGATCCGGCGTTCGTGGGCTTGCCCCTCATCCGTCCGTCGTCGGACGGCACCCGACCTGTTGAGACCGGTACAGGCCTATTGCAGGGCCCTGCGATCGCCAAGGCCGTCTCTCGGCGGCTGGGGGGGCAATGGACTCGCAACGAGGTGGCCTCAGCACTGTTAGTGACCCCCCGCGGGGGGAGCGATCTCATCGCGGTCACCGCGAAGGCCAACACCGGTCCGGAGGCAGCCCGCGTCGCCAATGCCTACGTCGAGGAGGCATTGGACCTGAGACGGCGGGCATTGGCGCCGCTGCTCTACCGGTTGATCGTCAGGACCAGTGAGCAGGTCGCGTCTGCACCGAACAAGGACCTCCGCTTTCAGTTCACCGACCGGCTCAAGCGTCTCCGCTCGGCCCGGCAGCTCGGTGATCCAACGCTCGCGCAGGTCAGCCGTGCGATTCCACCGACGACCGCTGCCACCAGGCCCGCCTGGATGGTGCTCGCGGTGGCGGTCTTCGTCGGTCTCCTGATCGGTCTTGGCGCCGCAGCGCTGCGACGTGACGGGTAGAGCAGAGGCCCAACTTTGGCACTCTCGCGGCACGTCGACCCGTCGCTCTCACGCCTCCTGCGGTGCAGGTGACAGCGACGGTTCGAGCTCCGGATGGGGCACAGGCTCGATCCCCTCCGGGCGGACGGTTGCCGGCAACACGAACCGCCGCTCCGGTGGTGGTGCGGTCCACTGGTGAGGTGCAAGAAGGGTACGGATCGTCTCACCAATGATGAGGAGATCGAAGGCGATCGAGCGGTGCTTGAGGTAGTACAGGTCGTGACAGGCCTTCAGCGCCGAGCCGGCTTCGGAGCCCCCATATCCGCAGTGGACCTGCGCCCAGCCGGTGATCCCCGGTCGGACCAGGTGCCGACGCGAGTAGAACGGGATGACCTGCTCAAGGCGGTCGACGAAGCACGGTTGCTCAGGCCGTGGACCAACGATGCTCATCTCGCCACGCAGAACGTTGACGACCTGAGGCAGTTCGTCGAGGTGTGTGCGCCGGATGAAGCTTCCGATACGTGTCACGCGGTGGTCGTCTGATGAGGACCACTGCGGCGATGCCTCGACCGTAGACGTGCGCATCGAACGTAGCTTGAGGATCTCGAATTCCGTGCCTCCCTCGCCGATTCGCAGTTGGCGATACAAGACCGAGCCTCCATCCATCCTGATGAGGAGCGCGAGAATCGCAAGTACTGGACCAAACGCGAGGAACGCGGCTGACGCGATGAGCAGGTCGAGCGCGCGCTTGGTTGGAGAGATCTTCGGTGAGTAGCTCGGGTGGAGCACCCATTGGAACCACGACGCATTGATCGCCGTGAGGGCGACATGGCCGAACACCTCCTCGTAGAACGAGGGCAGTTCGATGACCCGAAGAGTGCTGCCGAGGGAGTGGTTCGCAAGTTCGTTGAATGCTGCCAGGCGCGGAACCTCAGTCGAGAGCAGCAGCAGGTCGATGTTGTGCTCCGCCGTCGCCTGGACGATGCTTCCAAACGACCCGATCTGCGTCACGCCGTTGACCATTTGGCCCTGGGCGGACTCCGGGGGGATGAAGCCCACGACGGTGAAGCCCTCCCGCCCGCTTCGTACGAGCTCTGCAGCCAAGTCCGCGGCGGTCTGAGCCGAGCCCACGATACCGACGCGCACGTTGCGCGGCTGTCTTGCACGAGACGGCAGGGAAACACGGCTCAACGTTGCGCCCAACATAGCGGCGCCCGAGAGGAGCACGATGTCGAGCGGCTCCAGTGCCGGGACGACCACTGTGGCCTTCATGACACACAGCGCGGCGGCGCCCATGAACGGGCCGGCCAGCGGGTATACGGAATGGACGAGCGGGAGAAACGAGGCATTGGGGGCGTGACGATCTGCGACGTGTTGGCAGAGGGTGAACGTGAGCGCGACCAAGAGTGCGCTGCCGGCCCGAACGTCAGAGGGCAGGCCGACCAGCAGGGTCGCCAGGCCCGCGAACGCTGGGCCCAAAGAGCGCCGGACGGATTCCCCGGCCCACGACCAAGAACGGCCGGCAGGAACGCCCGGGCGCGAACAGTTCGGTCGTCGAGAAGTCCGCGTCACGCCCGTGAGCCGTGAGGTTCGCGAGGTAGGTCTGGCCAGGCTGCCAAGAGGCTCCCGCAAATCAACCCAGCAGCCAGCGCGCCATGCACTGACGTCGAAGCTTCCCCGTTAGTTGACGGCATCACGCCAACCACCGACCTAGACAACGTTTCTCCGCTTCACCTGGAGCTGCGGACAGACACCGACCGTGGACTTTCAAGTCCAAGACGAACATACCGAGCCACGGTGGCGCGTGTGGGCCAGTTTGTGCAGCGGGTCATCGATGCCTCATCGACCTGCGCTGCCATCTGCTCCCGGGGTGGGCGTCGACGACGACCGGCCCCACGGTACGGTCAGTCGGGCATGGCCGGCAAGGACACCAACACCGGCGCCAAGCGCGCCCGAGAAACCCGCGCCGCCCTCAGCCTCGACCCCAACACCCCGCTCGCCTGCATCCTCACCACCATCGAGGAGACCCTCAGCCTCCCCGTCATCATCGCCGCAATGCCCGAGTACATCGCCGGCGCCTGCTGGCGCGGCGACAACGGCGACGTCGTCCTCTGGGTCAACGGCACCCAGGCCAAAGTCCGCTGCCGCTTCACGCTCGCGCACGAGCTGGGGCACATCCGCTGCGGGCACGATCACGACCTCCCCGTCGAGACGCTCAAGACGCTCTCCGGGCAGTCCAGCGACAGCCGCGAGGTTCAGGCGAACGCGTTCGCGGCCCAGCTGCTGATGCCGGCGGACGGGATCCGCGCCCTCGTCGAGACAGAGCCCACGCTCGAGGACGTCGTCACAACCGCCGCGCGCTTCGGCACCTCCTCGATCGCCGCGCTCTACCGCCTCAACACGCTCAAGCTCGTCGGTGCACAGCGCTACCAACGGCTGAAGCGCGAGATCGACGAGGGACTCGTCGACGCCGTCTGGGAGCACGTGGACCCGCCTCCGTTCGAGGACGGCATGGCGGCCATCGACCCCGAGCGGCTGCCGCGACTCTCGCCGCAGCTCGCGGGCAAGGGCCTCGACGCGCTCGCGGGCGGGACGTCGTCGATCGCGAGTGTTGCCGCGGCGGCCGGCTGCAGTCCACAAGACCTCGCCGACGGCGCGCTGGCAATCGGGATCTGACGAAGCCGACCCGGCTACGCGTCGGGCCCGCCGACGAACAGCTGGTCCAGCTCGTCCAGTGGCTCCCCGCTCGGCGCGGGCGCGAGCGCAGCACGGCTCAGCGCGTCGATCCCGGACGCGACCCATTCCTCTGAGTCCCCGTCGGAGCGGAAGAACATCTGGCCGGCGCCGAGCGCGGGCTCGGGTCTGAGCTGGTCGCGGTCGGCGCCGAGGATCGCGGCGAGCCCGGCGAGCAGTCGCCCTGACAATCGGCTCTCGTCCAGGTCACCGCGTTCGAGTTGCTCGAGGTAGACGGACGCCCTGGACTCGTCCTCAAGTGAGAACAGCCGCGCAAGTCGGCTCGCGACGTCCTGCAGCCCTAGCCCGGCTCGCTCGCGCAGCGTGAGGACCTGCTCGGCGACGGGCACCGGTTCGGTGCTCGCCGCGTCGAGCGCTGCACGCAGCGCCGGCGCCTCGGTAATGCGCGCGAGCGTCGCAGCGTCGTACTGCGGCGTCGGCGCGAGCTGCAGCCAGGTCGACAGCAGCTCGGCAAGCCGGCCGCGGTCCTCCTCGCTCGCTCGTCCAAGGTAGTCCCGCACGTCAGGTCGCTCGCCGGCATTCCATGCCTCGATGAACTGTCCGAGCAGCTGGTCGGTGGTGGTCATGCCTTGTACTCCTCGCGAAGCTTCATGAGGGCCTTCATGGCCCGTTCGCGCAGCTTGTAGACGGCGTCCCGCGTCTTCTTGCCCAGCTTGGCGATGATCTTCTCGGTCGACATTCCCTGTCGGTCGCACTCGATCATCTTCCTGTGACTCTCGCTCATCTGGGGGAGTGCCCAGTCGAAGAACTCGTCGCTGAGCGCGCCCAGCTCCCGGCGCAGCTCCCGGTCGTCGTCGCGCTCGTCCTCCTCCTTGAGGATCGCCTCGTAGGCCTCTTTCGTGAGGCGCTCCTGGCCCTCCTCGTCGGTGGTGTGCAGGCCCGCCCGGCGCTCGGAGTGACGCACCTCGCGCCGCTGCGTGTCGATGCACGCGGCGCGCACGACGCGTTTGGAGAACTCGACCCACTCGCCCTTGGTCGTGCCCTCGAAGCCGCGCCTGCGCCTGGGGATCATCGCGAGCCGCAGCAAGGCGAGCTGCAGTGCGTCCTCCTGCACCTGCCGGCTCAGGCGGTCGTGGCTTTCCAGGTACACGAGCTGTTCCACGCGATCGAAGTTGAGGGTCAACAGTTCCGCCCACAGGCGGGCCACGGCCTGCCCGTCGCCGGCCGCGCGGGCCGCGACGAACAGCCGCAGAATCGTCTCATCGCCGTCTCTCACATCACCTGGGTCGCGGGCACTTGCCACGATCTGACACTCTCACACTTCCGGGCCGCGGCGCCCGCGCTTGCGGCTCTTGTAGTCCACGTCCATGCGTGCGGACTTCGCCGACCACGCGACGTCGCCGGCGTCGGCGCGGCGCCGCAGGTTCTCGATGACGCGCTGCTCCTCGTCGAGCTCGGGTGCCGGGGATGCCTTCATCTGCTCGGCCAGTCGCCGGCGCGCCTCGTCGTAGGAGCGGCGCGCCTGCTGCACGTCGCCCTCGCGCAGCGCGTCGGCGGCGCGGCGCTTCTCACCCTGCACCTGCTGGTAGACGAGCTCGGTGCGGACCTTCGGATCGGGGATCCGCCCCGCGGCCTGGTCGCCCGGGACGACGTTGACGTGCACGGGCACGGTGATCGTCTGCTCGACGAAGTCCGGGAGCGTCACGTAGCGCAGCTCCAGCCGCGCGATCTCGGCGAGGCCGAGCGCCGCCATCGCGGGCACCTTGAACGTCAGCACGAGCTTGCGCTGCTCGGCGGCCCAGAGGTCGCCGAGCTCGATCATGATCCCTCCGGGGACCGTGTTCCCGGGCAGGTCGTTCCAGACCGTCACGGACTCGACCGGTCCCGCCGGGCGGATCAGCAGGCTCGCGGCCTGCACCGTCTTTGACAGCAGGCCCTCGACCTCACCAGCGAGCGCCGCGGCGGCGCCGTCGCCGTGCTCGGCGAAGACGTGGTTGCCCTGCCCGCCACCGGCGACCTCGGAGAGCAGCAGCTCGTCGTAGCCCAGCCCGATCCCGACGGTCGACGTCGTGATGCCCTGGTCGCGCCCGCCGGCAGCCACCCGCGCGAGCACGCCCGCGTCGGTCTCTCAAACGTTCGCGTGGCCGTCCGAGAGCAGGACCAGCGTCGCCCCGCCCTGTGCGCCGGCCGCAGCGCGGCGTGCCTCCTGCAGTCCGCGCAGCACGCCGCCCGAGAGGTTCGTCGTGCCGCCGGTGTGCAGGCGCGCGACGGACTGCTTTGCGGCCGCGCGCTGGGCTGCGTCGAGGGTCCGTCCCGGAAGTACGACCTGCACCTCGTCGTCGAACGCGACGACGCCGAGGCTGTCGGACGGGTCGAGCCGGTCGACGAGCC
This sequence comes from Solirubrobacterales bacterium, assembly GCA_038327125.1. Lineage (GTDB taxonomy): Bacteria > Actinomycetota > Thermoleophilia > Solirubrobacterales > Solirubrobacteraceae > F1-60-MAGs163. Next base: position 2,679 of record JBBQKR010000061.1, on the reverse strand, counting down.
GGACGATCGCGTCCTTGGCGGCGTCGAGGCGCTCGCCGCCCATCGACCCGCTGCGGTCGAGCACGATCTGCACGGCCGCGGGCGGACGTGGTTCGGCTGTCGCCGGCGCGGGCGGCGCGTCGAGCTCCAGCATGAGGGTGATGCACGGGAGTCGCAGGCGCGGGGAACGATCTGACATGCGCCCTCGCGCGATCTCTCAGATCCAGCGCTCGCCGTCGGCCAGGCCGCCGGGATACTCCCGCGCGAGGCGCTCGATGGCGTCGGCCAGGGGCCTGACCGCGGCGCGCGTGCGCGGCGTCGCGGGTGAGACGAGGATCAGTCCGGCGTGCCCCTGCCCGCGCAAGAGCCGGCGGGCGGCGATCGGCCGGAAGTCCTTGATGTTGTTCGTGACGATCACGCGGTCTTCCGCGTGCGCGAGCGTCATCAGCTGCTCGTCCGGCGTGTTCCCGGCGAGATCCTCGCGTGAGGTGACTGCTTCGGCGTCGATGCCGCGGCGCACCAGCTCGCTCGCGATCTCGTGTGAGAGCTGGGCGTCCAGGAGGATCCTCACCGAGTGAGCGCTTGCCGGCCGGCCGTCCAGGCGTCCAGCCCGCGCCGGCCCTCCGCCAGGTTCACGGCGATCTCCTCGTCGATCTCCTCCGCGAACTCGCCGTAGTAGCTCACCGCGGCCTCGACCGCTCCGGGCGCGACGCCGAGGTACGCGCACGCAGCGGCCACGTCGCCGCCGTTGTCCTTCACGGTCGCGATCGCCTCCCACACGTCGAGCTGAGTGCCCAGCAGCGCGGCGCGCCGGCCCGAGGCGCCGTCGACGAAATGCACGAGCGGATGCGCGTCGTGCCGCAGGCCCTCCTCGATGTAGCGCGCGGCGAGGGGGCGCGCCTTCAGGCCGGCGGCGCGGGCGCGCTGATCGAGGCGCTCGCTGGTTCCCGGCGCGAACCGCAGGGTGAAGTGGTCGCTCATGGGGAGAGGGTACACGGTGTGGCACAGAGTGGCACGACCTCGTTGGACGATCGCACCTGTCAGATGCCGCACGCCGCCCCGACTCACCCCCATGACCACCATCACCGCCCAGCTCACCCTCGGCGAGCCGCAGGTCGCCGGCCCGCTCGCCGTCTTCCCGGTCTTCGGACCGGCGCCCGTCCTCGAGTACCGCGCCTTCTCGGCCGCGATCGCGCGCGGCGCGTTCGTCAAGGAGCTCGACCGGGGCGCCTCGGTCAATCGCCTGCTCGTCGGCAACCCGACCGACAGGGCGCTGCTGCTCTACGAAGGCGAGCAGGTGCTCGGCGCCCAGCAGGACCGCGCGATGGACTCGAGCGTCCTCGTCGGCGCGCGATCCCAGACCGAGGTGCCGGTCAGCTGCGTCGAGCAGGGCCGCTGGGACGGCGGCCGCCACGACGAGCACTTCGCGCCCGCCATGCACGCCGACGACCCGTCGCTGCGGCGCATCAAACGTGAGTCGGCCCTGCGCAGCGCTGAGCAGGGGCTGGCCGGGCGACCGGCACAGGGCGAGGTGTGGCAGGAGGTCGGCTCACGATTGCGGCATTTCGGTGTCGCCTCGGAGAGCTCCAAGTTCGGAGATCTCTTCGAGCAGCGTCGGGGGGAGATCGGCGCGCTCGCCGACGCCATCGAGTCCGTGACCGATCAGGTCGGGGCGCTCGCATGCGTCGGGGGCGCGCCGATCGCGCTGGACGTGGTCGGACGGCCGGATGTCTTTGCGGCCCTGCATGACCGGCTCGTGCGCGGGTATGCGCTGGATGGGCTCGCCGCGCAGCCGGCTCGCGGTGAGATCGCTGACACCGGCAGAGCCGAAGCGTTCCTCGCCCGCGCGCTGACGGCATCGCGCCGTCCGGTCGCCGGCACCCCGGGGCTGGGGGAGGCGCATACGATCGTCGGCCCCCGCGTCGTGGGCAGCTCGCTGACCGTTGAGGGCGAGCTCGTCGCGCTGTGCGCCTTCCCGAGCTCGGCCGGGCACGGCGACGTCGTCGGCCAGGTTGCCCGCCCGTCGCGCAGGCGGCTGCGGTGAGCGACGAGCACGATCTCGAGCCCGTGGTCTTCACGGCGACCCTGTCGTGACCGCGGCCCGCGGACCGAACCCACGACGCGACCTCGCGCTGGGCCTGTCGCTCGCAGACGCGCAGGGCCGGCTCGAGACGGTCTTGGCGGCGGCGCTCGTGCTCGAGGACGAGCGGGTCGAGCGCCTGCTTCGTGAGCACGGCGAGGAGCAGTCTGGCGGCGAGTGCCTCAGCTGAGCACGACCGTGAGCCACACCCCGGCGGCGAGCAGCGCGGCCGTCAGCTCGATGAGGATCGAGAGCCCGAGGGCTTTCAGCGCCTGACGCGTCGACTCCCAGGCGTCGCGGTGGGGTCCCAGGCGGTGGCGCTCGGCCAGGTAGACCCCGGCGGGGAAGCCGAGGAAGAGCCCGACGACGGGGATGACGAAGAAGCCGACGATGCCCACGACGGCGCCCGCGAGGATGGTGCTGCCGGGCACGCCGGCGTCGCGCATCCGGCGCCCGGGGACGAGGTACTTCACGATCTGCGCGGCGCCGATCAGCACCGTGGCGCTCGCCAGCACCGCCCAGCCCGTTGTCGAGGACACAACGAGCGCCCAGACCAGGATCGCTCCGAGCACGAGCAGCGCGCCGGGGAGGACAGGCACGATGATGCCCACGATCCCGGC
>JBBQKR010000060.1:0-16001 GCA_038327125.1 Solirubrobacterales bacterium | reverse complement strand
CGTGCTGCAGAACGGCGCGGACCCGTGCAACGTCTTCTGGCAGGTCGGCAGCTCCGCGACGCTTGGAACGACCACCGCGTTCGTCGGGAACCTGATGGCCCTCTCCAGCATCTCGCTCAACAACGGCGCGACGGTCGTCGGGCGGATGCTCGCACGCAACGGCGCCGTCACGCTCATCAACAACGTGCTCAACGCCGCCATTTGCGGTGCACCCACGACGACGCCGGTCACTCCGGGCACGCCCGGTACTCCGGGCACGCCCGGTACTCCGGGCACGCCGGGCGGACCCGGAACCCCCGGCAGCCCCAGCACGCCGGGCGGCCCCGGAACTCCGGCGACTCCCGGCATCCCGGTGACCTCACGCGGCGCGACGAGCCGCGGCACCGCGACGCTGCGCCGCACCGCCCGTGAAGACTGCATCGACGGGTTCACCGCCTCGGTCCGCGGCCGCTCCATCGCACGCGTCATCTTCCGCCTGGACGGCAGGCGCATCGCCTACCAGACGAGCGGGCCGTTCCAGACGTACATCGTCGCCCCGACACCCGGAGTCCACAGGATCACGGCAAGCGTGACGTTCACGGACCGGACCAAGGCCAAGATCATGCGGTTCCGCTACCGCGTGTGTGCCGCCGGCTCGCTGCAGCCGCGGCGCGGCCCGGCACGATTCACCGGATGACCGCTCGTGGCATCCCGGCCGTGGGGCTTGCGCTGCTCGCGGCCGGCGCCGCGTCGGCGCCGGCCTCCGCGGCCACGCAGCACGCCTCCGCCGCTGCCGTTCCGGCCAGTCAGCAGCTCGTCACGCTCCGGCGCGACCACGTCGCACGGACCCGGCCCAGCACGCACGCGCGCCGGCTCAAGACCGTCCGTGCTCGCCGGCCACTCACGCGCGTGCGCACCGTTCTCCCGGTGCTCGACGAGGCGACCACCGGCGGCCTGCGGTGGCTGCGGGTGCGGCTCCCCGGGCGCCCCAACGGCAACAGCGGGTGGATCCCCGCGGCGCACACGGAGCCCGGATCGACGACCTGGCGCCTGGCGGTCGACATCTCCTCGCGCCGTGTCACCGTCTACCACGACGGTCGCGTCGCGCGCCGCTTCCGGGCCGTGGTCGGACGGCCCGGGACGCCGACGCCCAGCGGCCAGTTCTTCGTCGAGGAGGTCGTCAAGATCGCCTCGCATGACACCGGCGGGCCCTATGCACTCGCGACCAGCGCGCTGTCGAACGTCTTCCAGGAGTTCGAGGGCGGCCCGGGCCAGGTGGCCATCCACGGGACCCGGAACCTCGGCGGGGCGCTGGGCAGCGCGGTCTCGCACGGCTGCGTGCGGATCAGCCCGGCGGCCATCACCTGGCTCGCGAAGCGCATCGACAGCGGGGCTCCGCTCACCATCACGCGGTAGCCGTGCGGCCGCGTTTGGGCTAGAATGACCCAGCGTGTTGCACATGAGGCTGCGTTTGTCGTGACGAAACAGGAATCCCACACCACGGTCGGATCTCCCGGTGACGTTCTGACGGCCATCTCCGACGGGATGGTGGGTCTGCTCAAGGAGTTCTACGGGCGCGGGCCAACCCGCACGAAGACCTACTACGAGGACGACCTCGTGGTGTGCCTGTTGCGCGGCGGCTTCACGCGCGTCGAGCACACCCTGCTCGAGGGTGGCCGCGGCTCCGCGGTGATCCAGCAGCGGATGGAGTTTCAGGAGTTGATGCGCCACCGCTTCGAGGCCGTGATCGAGGACGCGACCGGCCGTCGCGTGATCGGCTTCATGAGCGGCAACCAGCAGGAGCCGGACATCATGTGCGAGGTCTTCATCCTCGCGGGGACGGATCTGGTCGATGACGACGAGATCCCACAGCCCGCGCCGTCGTTCAACGCCTGAGCGCCGAGTGCGGGTTAACCCGGATTGACAGGGCGGGTAGCCGGGGTAGCCTTATTGGTGAAGGGCAACCATTGTGACGTTGGTTGGCCGCGAGGCGCCGGCAGCACGATTTGACTTTCGGAGGTTCCGTATCACCAACTCCGGAGGTCGAGTAGTCGTGGCACAGGGCGAGGCAGCGCGCGGGGGGCAGGGCCCGAATGCGTTCCGCGCTGCCTCGCCGTGCGTCACGGACGATCGCACCGGCGACCGGCGGGTTCCCCCCACTGCGCCGGTCGCCCCCCCCTTCAAGCGACTGGACCGGCTCCTGCGGCTGCTCGCCGACGGCGAGGCCGACAGCCTGCGGGCCTTCGACGCGCACCCGCGTCTCATGCTCGTCCGCGAGCCTGATGTCGCGCCGATCGGCGGCGCGATCCCCGAGCCGCGCGTCGTCGACCTGTACGAGCGCCATGTCGCCGGCGCGGTCCAGGCGCTGGAGCCGGCCGAGCGCGCGTGTATCGAGCTCAGCTACTTCGAGGGCCTCGGCGTCCACGAGATCGCCGGGCGCTGCGAGATGTCACCGGATGCGGTCGACGACCGGTTGCGCCGGGGACTGAACGACATGCTCCGCTACCTGCGGGCCTGCGCGACGCGGGAAGCCGCGACGCGTGCCCCGGGGGTACCGTGAGTTCGCCGTAGCCGGTCCCAGTCGGCTCGTACATCCGTCCAGGCGGGTGGGCGACGCTCGTCGCATCCGCGTTCCCAGCCGACACGACGAGCGGTGCGGCGCTCAGCTTCAAGTCTCAATCTCACCGCGCTCGCGCTCGCCGGCGTGCTCGGTGCGCTCGCCGTCCCGACCCTCGCGCAGGGCTCGCCGTCAAGCCCGCGACACCGCTCGCCGGTGGCGTGCAAGGCGGCCAAGAAGGCGCGCAAGGCCCCCCGCAAGGCCCCCCGCAAGGTCATCCGCTGCGCAGCTGTGCGCGTCCTGCGCCACGGTGCGGTCCGCGCCGACCAGCTGAAGGCTCCGGCACCCAGGCCCGGGCGGCACCCCGCATTCAGCCCGACCAAGCCTGTGCCCGCGCCGGTGGCCACCGCTGCGGCGCTCGCGCCCATCGCTGCGCCGTCGCCGTCACCGTCACCGCAGTCGCGCGTTCCCGCCGGCCCGCGCTACTGGGGCGCGTGGATCGGCTCGCACCTCACCGGCATCGAGGCGCCCTGGGACAAGGGTGCGATGGACGCATTCGAGCAGCACGCCGGGAAGCGCATGTCGCTGGTGAACTTCTCCAACCCGTTCGCCAACTGCTTCACCTCGCCGTGCAAGCCGTACACGTTCCCCACGGGCGAGTTCAACACGATCCGCGGCCGCGGATCGATCCCCTTCTTCAGCTGGGCCAACGACGCGCTGCCGCTGAGCGGTGACCAGTCGGCCTACCAGCTCTCCGACGTGATCGCAGGACGTCACGACAGCTACATCACAGCCTGGGCGACGGCCGCCAGGAAGTGGGGCCATCCGTTCTTCCTGCGCTTCAACTGGGAGATGAACGGCTCCTGGTTCCCGTGGAGTGAGGGCGCCAACGGGAACAAGGCCGGCGAGTACGTCGCCGCCTGGCGCCACGTCCACGACCTCTTCACGAGCGCCGGCGCAACGAACACCACCTGGGTCTGGTGCCCGAGCACCGACCCCGGCCACTACATGCAGTCCCTCGACGGGCTCTACCCGGGCGACGGCTACGTCGACTGGACCTGCCTGGACGGCTACAACTTCGACAAGCCGCGCACCTCGTTCCAGGATCTCTTCAAGACCACCTATGACGAGATCACCGGGAGGATCGCGCCGAGCAAGCCGATGATCATCGGCGAGACCGGCTCGACCGAAGCCGGCGGCTCCAAGGCCGCCTGGATCACCGACATGTTCGCGTCGCTCGAGACGAGCTTCCCGGCGATCCGCGGGCTGCTGTGGTTCAACAAGTTCGACGACGGCATGGACTGGCCGATCGAGACGAGCTCTTCGGCGACCGCGGCGTTCAAGGCGGGCATCGCCTCACCCCGCTTCAAAGCGAACAGCTACGCACAGCTCGATGGGCTGAAGGCGGTCGCTGCGCCGCCGTCGTGAGTCCTGCCGACATGGGATCATCGCCCCATGCACTTCGGCGTCGCCGTCTTCGTCACCGACGAGTCCGCTGACCCCGCGACGATCGCGCGGATGACGGAGGAACGCGGCTTCGAGTCGTTGTTCCTGCCCGAGCACACGCACATTCCCACCAGTCGCCGCACGCCGTATCCGGTCGGTGGCGACCTGCCACAGGAGTACTCGCACACCCACGACCCGCTGGTCGCGCTGTCGTTCGCTGCTGCGGCGACCACGACGCTGAAGCTGGCGCCGGGGATCATGCTCGTCGCCCAGCGCGATCCGATCGTGACGGCGAAGGCGATCGCGAGTCTCGACGTGCTGAGCGGCGGTCGCGTGCTGCTCGGCGTCGGGGCCGGGTGGAACGAGGAGGAGATGGAGGATCACGGCGTCGATCCCGCCCGCCGGTTCGGCCGCATGCGCGAGAGCGTCGAGGCGATGCGGGCGCTGTGGACGCAGGACGAGGCGTCCTACGCGGGCGACCACATCAGCTTCTCGCCGTCCTGGAGCTGGCCCAAGCCGCTGCAGCCCGGTGGCCCGCCCGTGCTGCTTGCCGGCAACGGCAAGCGGGTGCTCGAGCGCGTCGTGAAGTACGGCGACGCCTGGTACCCGAACTTCCTCGGCGACGACGACAAGATGATCGCGCGGGTGCTCAAGCTCCGCGAGCTGGGGGAGGCGGCTGGCCGCGGCGCGCTGCCGACGACGCTGCAGCTCGCGCCGACCGAGCCGGAGCGCATCGCGCGTCTGAGCGAGGCCGGCGTCACGCGCGTCGTCTGGTACCTGCCATCACGCGCGGTCGACGCGATCGAGCGGGCGCTGGACCGCTATGCGGCTGCAGCGGACGCCTACCGCACGGCGGGCGGCTGACGCGGCCACTACAGCTGGCCGGCGTCGGTGTCGAGCCCGAGCGTCAGACGGCCCGCCAGCTCCCACGTCGCGGGACTGACGAGCGCGTGCTGCGTGGCGACGTGGACGTCGCGATGGCGCCGCTGCAACGGGCTCGACGCGTAGACCGCGGTGCCGCCGGCGAGCGCGTACATGTCGCTCGTGACCCGTGCCGAGGTCTCGGTGGCGTGCGTCGCCGCACGGCGCAGCGCCGTGCGCTGGGCAACGCTGATCGCGTCCCCCGCACGCGCTGAGGCCCAGGCATCGCCGACGGCTGCAGCGATCAGCGCCTGGGTCGCGTCGGCCGCCGCCTGAGCGCGGGCGACACGCGCCTGCGTGTCCGAGCGGGCGGCGAGCGGCCGCGTGGATCCCGTCGGCGTCTTGCCGCCCGCGAGCGCGACGAGGTCGGCGATCGCCGCCTGCGCGATGCCGAGCGTCACCGCGGCGATCGACAGCGCCAGCAGGCCGAACGGCGGGAACGCGTGCAGCGCCGTCGGCGTCAGCGGGGCCTGCGTGATGAGCGACGCCGACCGTGCGCGCGGTGCGCGGGCGCCGTCCAGCGAGATGTCGTGGCTGCCGGTGCCGCGCAACCCTGCGACATCCCAGGTGTCGTCGATGGTGAACGCCGAGCGCGGGAACAGGACGAGCCGCACGTCGGGGCTGCCGCCGGGCGTGCGGACCACGTCCTCGCCGTCAGCGACGAGGCAGCCGACCATCAGCCAGTCGGCGTGTGTGCAGCCGCTCGCGAACGACCAGCGGCCGCTGACGACGAGGTCCTCGCCGTCGGGCACCGCGCGCCCGCGCGGTGCGAAGACGCCGGCCGTGATCGCTCCGTCGCCGTAGATCTCCTGCGCGACCGCGGGCTCGAGGTAGGCGGAGAGCATGCCGCCGGTGCCACATACCGCGACGATCCAGGCAGTCGCCGCGTCACCCGCGGCGAGCGTGCGAACCGCGTCGAGGAACTGCTGCGGGTCGGTCTCCAGGCCGCCCAGCGCCGCCGGCACGAGCGCGCGGAACAGGCCGGCCTGCGCGAGCGCCTGCACGACCGGCTCGGCGAGGCGGCGCTCGGCGTCCGTCGCCTGGGCATGCGCGGCGGCGAGCGTCGCGAGCACCGGCAGCTGGGCCTGCAGGTCGTTGGTCACGCGCGCAGCCTACGGCGCGGCGGCGCGATCCGCTGCGTGCGCGAGACTGCGCGAGATGCCGGAGCCGCTTCCGTTCGACCCGATCCTCGAAGCCGCCCGCCAATGGGACGCCCACTGGCAGTCGGACGCGACGCTCGCGATGTCGGCGGTCACGTCGGTCATGCGCGCGGAGCAGATCCTGATGGGCCGGCTGAACGATCTGCTGGCCGAGTTCGAGCTGACGTTTCCCCGCTACGAGGCGCTGACGCTGATCTACTACAGCCGTCGCGGCGCGCTGCCGCTGGGGAAGATCGGCGACCGTCTCCAGGTGCATCGCGCGAGTGTCACGAACCTCGTCGACCGGCTCGAAGCGCAGGGGCTCGTCGCTCGGCGTCCGCATGAGGATGACCGGCGGACGGTGCTCGCGGAGATCACGCCTGCGGGCCGGAGCGTCGTCGAGCGTGCGACGAAGGTGCTGAACGAGGCGTCGTTCGGCACGGGCAGTCTCACGCACCGCCAGCTCGAGCAGCTCGTCTCCACGCTGCGCTCGCTGCGCCTGGACGCAGGCGACTTCCGCGGGTGACTGCGCGGCGGCCGGTTGACGGGCGGCACAAACCATGCGACCGTCCAACTATCGGATGACTGACAAAACGTCTCTTCCGGCCCCGGGCGGTACTCAGCCGTTCGCCGAGTGGCTTGCCGCGCACCGCGCTGCGCCGGAGCGCGACGCGTCGTTCACGACGTTGTCGGGCGTTCCGATCGAGCCGTTGTACACCGCGTCCGACCTGCCGCCACCGGAGCAGATCGGTTTGCCGGGTGAGTATCCGTTCACGCGCGGGGTGTATCCGTCGATGTATCGCGGGCGGTTGTGGACGATGCGTCAGTTCGCCGGGTTCGGTGGCGCGGCTGAGACGAACGAGCGCTTTCACTATCTGTTGGCGCACGGTCAGACGGGGTTGTCGACGGCGTTCGACATGCCCTCGCTGATGGGCCATGACTCCGACTCGCCGCGTTCGCTGGGTGAGGTCGGTCGCGAGGGCGTCGCGGTCGACACCGTCGATGACATGAAGACCCTCTTCCAGGGCATCGACCTGGGTGAGGTCAGCGTGTCGATGACGATCAATGCGCCGGCGGCGATCATGCTGGCCTACTACGTCGTCGCGGCTGAGGAGTCCGGTGTTCCGGCCGACCGTCTTGCGGGCACGATTCAGGCGGACATCCTGAAGGAGTACATCGCGCAGAAGGAGTGGTGCTTTCCGATCGATCCGGCGATGCGGGTGCTGGGGGACATGATCGAGTGGTGCTCCAGGGAGATGCCGCGCTGGCATCCCGTCTCGATCAGCGGCTATCACATCCGTGAGGCCGGTTCGACCGCCGCCCAGGAGTTGGCGTTCACGCTCAAGGACGGTTTCACCTACGTCGAGCAGGCGATCGAGCGTGGCCTGGATGTCGACGACTTCGCGCCGCGGTTGTCGTTCTTCTTCAACGCGCAGATCGATTTCTTCGAGGAGATCGCCAAGTACCGTGCGGCGCGCCGGATCTGGGCGCGCGAGCTGCGTGACACCTACGGCGCCAAGGCCGAGCGCTCGCTGCTGATGCGTTTCCACACGCAGACTGCAGGCGTGAGTCTCACGGCGCAGCAGCCGCTGAACAACATCACCCGGACCGCGATCGAAGCCTTGGCCGGCGTGCTCGGCGGGACGCAGTCCTTGCACACCAACAGCTACGACGAAGCACTCGCGCTGCCGACCGAGGACGCGGTGCGGATCGCGCTCAGGACGCAGCAGGTGATCGCGCACGAGACCGGTGTCACGAACACGATCGACCCGCTCGGCGGCAGCTACTTCGTCGAGGCGCTGACCGACGAGCTGGAGGCTCAGGCCTACGACTACTTCCGCCGGATCGACGAGCTCGGCGGCATGGTCGAGGCCGTTAAGCAGAACTTCCCTCAGCGCGAGATCGCCGACGCCAGCTACGCGCTCCAGCAGGAGATCGACGCCGGACGGCGCATCGTCGTCGGCGTCAACGCGTTCACCGACGGCGGTGATGATCAGACCCCGCTGCTGCGGATCGATCCCGCGCTCGAGCGCCGGCAGATCGACCGCCTCGTCGCCTTCAAGGGCACCCGCGACAGCGCCACCGTCGAAGCCACACTTGCCACGCTCATGGAGACGGCCGCGGGCGACGGGAACCTGATGCGCTCGCTGATCGACGCCGCCCGCGCCGGCGTCAGCGAGGGCGAGATGATCCACGCTCTCCAGCGGGTCTTCGGCAGCTACACCGAGACCCCCGTCTTCTGATGCTTGCCCACAACCGGACCCCTCCTCCCGGTGTGGCCGAGGCACGCTCGCTCAGTCGATCGTGCAGACCGCGCATCCACGCGAGCACCCGGCGCTTCTGCCTGTCCCGGTGACTCGGTCACCGGCGAGCTGGGGGACACTCCTCCCCTCCGGCTCGCCGGCGGATGCGCGGGGACTGGCGGACGCCCGCGCGCACGCCCGCGAACGTCGATCCGTTGACGGCCGGCCAGCCGAACTGTGCCCGCAGCTGCGCCATCACCTTGCGATAGGTGACCATGTTGAGGTAGTTCGCCATGCGGTCGGTGTGCACGTGGCGCACGCCGCCCGAGAGGTCCGGCGACGCGGTCTGCACGATCTGCCGGAAGCGTGCGTGTCCCGCCGGGTCGTCCGCCGCCTGCTTCGTCGCGTGCGCGATCAGGTCGGCCATCTCGTCGAACAGCGCGTACGCGCCGCCGTCACCCTCGGTGAACCCGATCGCGGAGAGCCCGTCGTGCTCGCGGCTGAAGAGATGCAGGTACAGGTCCGCGCGGCCGCCGCGCCAGCGCACGACCGAGTCGTCGAGGTAGGGGATCGGCCAGCGGTAGCCCGTGGCCAGGACCACGACGTCGAAGGGCTCGCGCGAGCCGTCCTTGAACAGCACGTCGTCGCCGTCGAACCCGGTGATGTCGGGTCGCACGGTCAGGCTGCCGTGGCGCAGGTGGTGCAGGATCTGGTCGTTGAGGATCGGGTGCGTCTCGAACAGCCGGTGGTCGGGCTTGGGCCAGCCGTTCTTCGCCGGGTCGCCGACCTGCAGCCGCAGCACCGCCGTCAGCAGGCGCTGGGCGACCGGCATCGGCAGGTGCGGGCCCTTGTCGGCGAACTCGTCGGCGGGTGTGCCGAAGATGTACTTGGGGACGATGTGGTAGCCGCGGCGCACGCTGATCGCCGCGCTCGACGCCGCGTTCGCGGCGTCACAGGCGATGTCCACGCCGGAGTTGCCCGCGCCGACGACGAGCACCCGCCGGCCGGCGAAGCGGTCGGGGCTGCGGTAGTCGTGCGAGTGCAGCAGCTCGCCGCCGAACGTGTCGGCGCCCGGGAGCTCCGGAGTGTTGGGAAACCACGTCGTCCCGTTGGCGCAGACCAGCGTGCGGTAGCGGCGGGTCTCGCCGGTCGAGAGCGTCACGGACCACTCGCCGTCCTGCAGCTCGGCGCGCTCGACGGCGGTGCCGAGCTCGATCGCCCGGTACAGGTCGTACGCGCGCGCGAAGTCGCGTAAGTACTCGAGCACCTGGCGGTGCGAGGGATAGTCGGGAAGGTGATCGGGCATCGGGTAGCCGTGAAAGCCCGACATCGATCGCGAGGAGATGAAGTGCGCCGAGTCGTACATCGGCGAACCCGGGTTCTGCTGGTCCCAGATCCCGCCGACGTCGTCGTGGCGCTCGAAGACGTCGACGTCGAGGCCCTGGGCGAGGAACGCGCGGGTCGCGGCGAGTCCTCCGGGTCCGGCGCCCACGATGCAGTGATCGGCCATGCGCGGACGATAGTTGCCGCGCCGTGCGCGCGGGGGCGTACGCTCGCGGCCATGGACCGCGCACAGCTGCAGGAGCTGCAGGCACCGCTGAAGGAGCGCTACCGGGCCGAGCCCGCGGCCACGCTGATCACGCTGTCCGCGAGCGGGTCCCTCGGCGAGGGCGTCTCGTGCTCGGTCATCTTCGTGCCCCGCGTGAGGCCGCCCATGGCCGCCTCGTACGCGGTGTAGCGGAGCGGGAAGCAGGGCGATGAAGGGCGCCAGCTTCGGGCGGTAGTGCGAGGCCCTCCCCAGGGCCCCGCGCGTTGGCTCCCAGGACGACGTCGATCGCCTCGAGGTTCTTCGTCGGGATGACGACGACCTTTCCGACGCCGTCCTTGACGTCACGGGACAAGACGTTCGTCGGGCGCACCTGCATCTCGATCCCGCAACGGCGGCGGGCCCCGGTCGGAACGGGTCCGGCCGGGGCCCGCGGTGCCTTGGCGCTGACCCCCGAGGGGTCAGCTATGAGTCAACTGACTCAGGTGCCGATCGGCTGGTCGCCGAGGAGCACGTCAACGTCCAGCGGGTTGACGGTGATGTCACCCGCGACGCTGGCCTGGTCGCCCTTGTACGTGACGCCGGAGTATGCCGGGTCAGTCGGGGTCGGCAGACCACTGACGGTGCCGGTCAGGCCCGAGGTGCGGATGATGTCCGACAGATCAGGCACTGCGTCAGAACCACACGGAACCGTGCTCGGGGCGTTGCCCTCTGCCAGGTTCGGGTAGCGCTCTGCAGAGGAGACCGGCAGCGCGCCGTTCCCATCCGCTGCGATGACCGGGCCCGCTCCGAAGAACGCGCCACCACCGAGCACCGCGGCGATCGACGGAATCGTCGACGACGAGGTATCGGTGTTGCCCGGCGTGAACCGGTTGTACGGCTTGGCCGGGAACAGGCAGGCCGAGAGTGCAACGCGGTCGGGGTTGTTGACGTCGGAGGTGACGGTCGCCTTGGCGATCCGGACCTTGCCGTCCTTGGTGATCGCCGGAGCGATACGCAGGCTGCCCGTCAGACGGACACCCGGGATGTAGTTCTGCACAGCGCCCGACACGATCTGGCGGCAGTTGAAGATGCCGGCAGCGTAGGGCTCGCCCTCGATCAGGGCAGGCTGCTTGAACACATCCTGATCCATGATCCGCACGATCGAGTTGATCTTCGTCGCGAGGTTCACGGTCACGTCAATGCCGACGTTCTTGCCCGGGATGTTCCCGAACAGGTTCGCCTGGCCACCGGAGTAGCCGAGCGTGACGTCCTGCGAGCCCTGTGCGGTCGGCAGCGCACCCGAGGTGACCGCCGTGCCGGTGCTCATGTTCACCGAGACGCCGCCGGGAGCGATCTTCAGGTGCAGGGCGTTCGTGCGCAGCACCGTGTTGGCGGCGTTGTAGTTGAACGGCAGCGGCGCTGACTGGTTGCCCGAGTTCGTCGGCGCGGAGCCGAGCGGGAATGGGTTGGGGTTGGTCCCGATCCAGTCGTTGTCGCCGACGACGCCGCCGGTCTGGATCTTGTCGATCGCGTCGACGCCCGGGAAGTCCGGGACGTACCCGATCGGGACGCCGCCGATGGTGCCGACCGCCGGGTCGTAGATCGGGAAGCCCGGGATGCCGGCGCCCGTCGCGAACGACGGATTGAAGTTCGGCGTCAGCCCGTGGAAGAGCGAGTTGTATCCGGCGGGCACGATGCCGCCCGTGGCGGTCGTCGTCGTCGCGAAGTCCCCGCAGCCCTGATCGATCCCGGACTCCGAGAGGCCGGTGAAGGTGGACGTCGCCTTCAGGAAGTTCGCGTCGTTGCGCTTGGCCGGATCGGCGATGTCGTCGTTCCACAGGAGCGGGACCGACGACGTCGAGAGGAAGCGCTTGGTCGACGGCAGGATCTTGATCGACACGTTGCCGAGCGCGCCGCCGTCGTAGGTGTCGTTGAACTGCACGACCGCGGGGAGCTCACCGCCGACGGCGATCTGGCGGGTGCCGAGCGACGGACCGAGGTTGACCGTCGCGGACGGGATCGTGCGCTGGTTGAGCGCCGTGCCCTGCGTCAGGCAGTTCTGGTTGGTCAGCGCCACACCGACGGGGTTACCGCCGACGGTCGGACCCGGGTTCGCGCCGTTCTCGTTGGTGCATGGGTTGCGCAGGCGGATCGTCACCGGGAGGTTGAAGTTGACGAGCGCCGCCTTGCGCAGGAACGACCGCTGTCGCACGACGCCCGGGCTCTTCTTGACGGCCTTGCGCAGCTGCGCACGGATCGCCTTCTTCGCCTTCGGGCTGACCGAGTTGGCGGCGAACGACTGCGCGGGGGCGACTGCCAGCCCGGCGACGACGGCTCCAACAAGGACATAGCGCCACCGGCGCGATGCTGCGGACATCCTGGACACTCCTCCTTGACGCGGCGGCACCCAGCCACCGCTCCCCTCCTGATGCGCGGCATCCTCGCACATCCGTCCACCGTCATGCTGCGTATCGAGAGCTTCGAGGCGCCAGATTGACAGCGTGTTCAGTTGGGAGAACCAGCGCCTGCGCAGCGATCCCTGTGCTTCAATGCGCGACCGCAGCGTGTCCGGTTGGGAGGTCGGCGCGCGCTTCACGCATCAGCACCGACAACGGAGGACATCCGGTGAACCAGCACTTCGCACGCGCGGCAGTCGTCGCTGCGGCCCTCGTGGCCGTGGGGGCCGTCGGCTGCGGCGGCGACTCGGGCGACGACGCCACGGCGACGGCCACGGCGACCGCGACGCAGACCCAGGCCACGGCGACGGCGACGCAGACCGCCACGCAGACGACGGACGACACGACGACGGCGCCCGTCAAGGCCGACCAGCGCGAGGCCAAGGTCCCGGAGAAGCAGGAGACGCTGCAGTCCGGGGACATCAACCTGAAGGTCAAGGTCGACAAGGTGGTTGATCCGGTCGCCGCGTCGGTCGACCGCGCTCAGCCGGGCAGGAAGCTCGTCGGGGTGTTCGTCACCGGGCAGACGAAGGGCGTCATCGAGGCGACGCGAACGGTCAGCGGCACGACGATGAAGACGACCGACGGCACGATCTACGGCATTCGCGTCATCGCCGACGGCGACTGCGCCGGCGGCTTCTCGGCCAACGAGCTGCTCACCGCCACGAAGAAGCCCGTCACGGGCTGCATCGGCTTCGAGATCGCGAAGAAGGCGACGCCGAAGGAGATCACGATCGTGCTGATCGGGCCGAACGGTCAGCAGGAGGCGACCTGGCAGCTCCCGAAGGCGAAGTGATCGCGAGCGCGGTCAGCGCGCGGTGATCAGGCAGGAGATCAGCTTGCTGGAGGACGGCGCTTCGCCGTTCTTCAGCTCGTCGCGGAAGGAGAACGGCCAGCCCGGATCGGGGCACCGGGTCGGCGCTTCGAGGTAGCTGATCTTCCTGCCGCCCCTGACGATGCGCTTGCCGACCGTCACGTCGAAGCCCTGGATCGAGACGAGCTCCCCGGCGAGCACCGGGATCTCCGGGATCGGCAGCTCGAAGCGAAAGCCGTAGTTCCCGCTGCTGATCTTCAACAGCGTGCCCTCCGCGTCGCCAGGTCCGTTGTCGGTCCTCAGCGCAGCGCGGCTGGACGACAGCCGGACGCTGACGCCATCGGCCGCGTTCAGTTCCGGTCGCCGAGCAGGATGTCGGCGGAGAAGGACTTCATGATCAGCGACGCCGGGAACGGCGCGGGCGAGACGGTCTCGCCGAGCGGCGGCGCGCTGGCCGGCGTACAGGGCGTCGCCAATGGCAGACCCGCGCCGGTGACCGCGAGGTCGGGCGCGCAGCCCCAGAGGTTCCCGCTCGTCGCGCCCTGCGGCTGCGTCGTCCCGTCGACCGTGATCTTGCCGAAGCGGATCGCACCGTCGGCGGTGATCGCGGGGGCGATCCGGAAGCTGCCGTCCCAGCGGATCCGGACGGCGGCGTTCCACGGGTCGGTCGCCGGCGTCGTGACCGGCACGTCGTAGTCGGCGGAGGCGCCGGGGCTCCCACACGTCGACGTCGACTGGAGAACCCGTGACCTAACGCTCAACTTGAGGTCCAGATACCCGCTCGACGCGCCGTTGAAGGGGTTCATGTCGACCCAGGTCTGCGAGATGGCGCTGGCGGCGACCGGCGCGCCACCAGTGGTGGTCGTCGCAGCCTCGATGAACGGGGGCGGCGTGGCCGCGCAGCCCGCGAGCTCGGCGAGGACGAGCGGCCCGGCCGCCGTGATGCCGCCGCCGGGCCCGCTGCGCCCCTGGATGTTGCCGGGGCCGCCGTAGCCGGGGCCGGCATCGAAGTCGATGACCATCGGGAAGCTGCCCAGGAGATCCAGCGGCTGCTCGCCCGACGGCTCCGGGAACAGCGCGCCGTCCAGCGGCGAGCGCGTCGGGATCCAGTTGACCCCCAGCGTCGTGCCCTCGCGCAGGCGCACGGTGACCGGCAGCTTCAGGCCCGAGATCGCGGCGCGGCGCAGGAAATCGCCGCGCCGCAGCGCGCTGCGCGGGTTGCGGCGGAGGGCCTTGGAAAGGCGTGCCCGTTCACGCGCACGCCGGACCACACGCTTGTGCGCCGCTGCACGCTTGCGTGCCGCGACGCGCTTGCTCGCGGCCGAGCGCTGCTGCGGGCTCGCCTTCGACGACGTCGCCTCGTCGCCGGCCGCGGCGGACGCAAAGCCCGGTGTGGCCGGGATCGCGAGCGCCAGCAGAACGACCACGCCCACGCCGCGACGGGCGATCCATGTCGCCCGATCCCCGCGTGCGATGTGCTGCTGTGCCCTCACCGAGTCGCCTCCGTGCGCCCCGGCCCCGTTGCCCTCGCCGACCCTCTGCACCGCCGAGGTCCCCGAACCAGGAGCTTCCTAATCGATTCCACGGTACTCCAAACCACGGGCCACCGCGAGAGTTGCGCAGCACATTCCAATTCCCCGGAACTGGCGCCCATACGACCGCTCGCCCCGCAAGGAGTGCCGTCTGCAGCGAGCGGAGAGCGCTCGTGGCTCGCGTACCCGTCCGCCGGCGCCCTCAAACAAGATCATCCGAAAGGATGAGGCGCACGTCGCCGCAAACTCTGTACTCTTCCCGATTGGCAGGGGGGAAAGGTCCATCCATCAAGGAGGAGTAGCGTGTCCCTGAGAAGGCACGTCCTTCAGGTCGTGGCGCTTGTCACGGCCGTGGCGCTTGTTTTCGGCGCATTTGCGGGTTCCGCAGGTGCAAAGAAGCTCAGCAAGGGTCAGAAGGCGAAAATCCGCAGCGAGCTGCGGAAGACCATCAAGAAGAACCCCGGCGCTGTGAAGCGTCGTGCGTTCCTGAAGCGGGCGGCGCTTGTCAACTTCAAGCTTCCCGTCACGATTCGTCTGCGCAACCCGTGCACCAATGAGAATGGTGCAAACCCGGGTCCGACCGTCGGTGGTAACCCCGTCGGTATCGCGCTGACCAACCAGAACTGCCTGACGCAGGGCACGGCGCTCAACCAGCGCACGATCCCGACGGCCAACGTCAACCTCGGTCCGTCGCTCGGTACTCGCGCGGTGGCCATCGGTGGCGCACTTGCCGCGGTTGTCGAGTTCCAGGACACCTACGACGGTGGCGCACTGGGCAACGTCAACATCAAGATCCTCCCGGGCAACAAGACACTGACGACGTCGTCGGTGCCGCTGCTCTGGAACACGGACATCACCGACCCGACGACTCGCGCGGACGCGAACTTCGCGAAGTCGGTCGCACGTCCGGGTGGCGCACTGGCGCCGCTGCAGGGCTTCGTCGACGCCACGTACAAGCAGGGCTGCGGCGACTGGACCTCCACTGTTGGTGGCGGCCCGAGCTACGCTCCTGCGGCACTCGGCGCTCCGGGTAGCTACAAGGCACTGTTCTACAACCTGCCGGCCAACCTTGGCTTCGGCACTGGTGCCGGTCTCCCCGGTTACACGATCTACACCGCTGGTGGCTCGCCGAACGGCGGCTTCCTCCCGGTGTTCCCCGATGGCGATCCGACCAACCTGAACTCGGGTGGCGTCATTGGTAACAACGACTGGATCGGTACGAACCCGAACCCGTTCCCGACTGGCTCCGCCCCGACCACCGCTGGTGGTACGCCGGATCCGTCGATCTACAACGCACAGAACACCGTGCTGCGCACCAACGCTCTGTCCCTGGGCATCGCTCCGGGCGGCGTGTCGGTCAACATGAGCACGGGTACTGCGACGACT
>JBBQKR010000059.1:0-16572 GCA_038327125.1 Solirubrobacterales bacterium | reverse complement strand
CCACTCGGCGGCCTGCGGCAGCGAGCGGAACGACTCGGAGATCAGCAGCAGCGCCGTCGCTTCGGCGAAGCCGTGGTTGTTGCCGACGTCGAAGTTGCGCTGCTCGGCCAGGAACGACCCGAGCCGCGCGATCGAGCGGCGGATCCCGGCGTCGAGATCTCGGTCAAGGTCGCCTGTGCGCGACAGTTTGGCGCGCACGTTCACGAGCGTCAGCGCGCGGAACGCCGCGCCGTACTTGTAGTCCCAGGTCTTGCGGTTGAGCCCCGTGCGCCGGCGGTCGCGCCGGGCGTCGTCGGCGGCCACGAAGCTGCGCAGGATCTCCTCGAGCTTGGTGGCGTAGCGCTTGTCGCCGGTCGCCCGGTAGGCGTACACGAGGTCGAGCGTCGGGCGCAGGGCGTAGTAGTTGAAGCGCCAGTACTGCTCGCCGTAGGGGTCCTCGGTCCAGGTCGGGCGCCGGATCGTGACCGGGGCGTAGCGGTCGAGCTGCCAGCGGCCCTTGAGCAGCAGGTCGGCGTCGGCGCGGCTCCCGCGGTCGAGGAACGGGTAGATCGCCTCCTTGCCGGCCGGGGGAAGCTGGCGCGGCAGCTGCGGAGCGCGCTCGATGCCCGCGAGCAGCGCCGACGTCGTCGTCGACCGGAAGATCTCGAAGCGCGGCAGGATGCGGCGCCCGGCGCCCGCCGGCAGGCGCGCCGGACGGGTGGAGTTGTCCAGGGCGACGGAGAAGCGGCGGAAGACCTCTGTCTCGAGGATCGCCGGGATCCGCGGGTCGTTGGTCGGCAGTTCGGAGGTCGAGAAGGGGAACGCGAACAGCTGCGCGCGTCCGAGTCCGTGGTCGCGCAGGTCGGTGACGGACCCGTTCAGGTCGCGCCGGATCCGGGCGCGGTACTCGGCCAGCGTCTCGAGCCGGCCGGGTCCCGAGAGCCACTGCAGGTGCGTCAGGAACGCGCCCTCGCCGCCGCGCGGGTCGGTGCGCACGAGCCGGTGCCCGTCGTGCGTCTGGGATGCGAAGTCCCAGCGTCCAGACTCGCGCAGGCGGTCGATCTCCTCCCACGTCAGGTAGTAGGGCTGGTTCTCGCCGACCTTGCCGGTCGTCGTCATCACCGTCGCGCGGAATCCGTGCTGCCGCAGGACCGGGTCGGCGGTCGTCCAGACGGACTTGATGCCGACGTCGAACGTCAGCAGCACGGGGTGGGCGGGCAGTGTCACGCGCTCGCCCCTGACGAAGCGCGTGAACTGGCCGGCGCTGATCGTCTGGTAGCCGGCGGCCGCGAGGGCGGCCATCTGCTCGGCGAACCGCTCCGGATGCACCTGGTAGCGGCTGCCCGAGTCGGCGAGCCCGTGATACGTGAGCACCGGGACGGTCCGCGGACGGGCGCCGGGCGCCGGATGCCGCCGTGCGGTGCGCGCGACCGTCGCGGTCCGCACGCCGGGCGGATCGACCTGGTCGGCGACGGGCCCGGGATCGGTTGTGATCACCCAGCCGATCACCGGGACCGCGGTCGCGACCGCGAGGATGACGACCGCGGCAGCACCCACCGCCAGCGTTCTCAGCCGGCGGTGCGGCGGCGGCGCTGCGTCGTGCGGTGGCTGCCCGTGCGGCGGCGGGGGCGGAGCACCGCGCTCGCGTGGCGGCCGTGGAGGGGCGCTGACGCTCACAGGACGTCCGCGAAGCTGCCGCGCAGCATCACGATCGCGAAGAGCACGAGCGCGAGAGCGAGGGCGACCGCCTGGAGCACGCCCTGACGGGTCATCCGCGCGACCAGACGCCCCGGCGCAGGGTCAGCGCCGAGTAGGGCAGCATCCAGGAGAAGCAGATCGCCGACATCAGGCTCATCAGCGGCCGGTAGATCCAGCGGCCGTCGCGCGGGTTGTGCGCCCAGTACGCGAGGCCCCAGACCATGCCCTTGAAGAGCACGCCGGCGAGGTACAGCCCGGTCAGCAGCAGCGCCCCGTGCAGCGGCGCCCAGATCAGGTGGCGCACGACCATCACCGGCGCGAGCGTCACGAACAGGACGTGCCCGTAGAACACGGTCGCCGCGAGTGGCCCACGACGCCAGTAGAAGCCGCCGGTGAAGAACAGGTTGCGCACGAAGCTCTTCTTCCAGCGGACCTGCTGGCGCATCAGCGAACGCATCGTCACCGGCACCGCGGTCTCCACGCGGGCTGCGCGGACGTAGCCGACCTCCCAATGGCTGGGCGCGTGGTCCTCGGAGCTCACGAAGTGCGTGTGCGCGTAGCGTTCCTTGAGCTTGGGCCCCACGCGCACGCTCCCGAGCACGTAGGCGGTGAGCTGCCGGTCGGTGGCGAAATGGAAGTCGCGGCCCAGGAACGTGTCGTTCGCCCAGGCGGGGAAGTAGTTGTAGATCGCCTCGCGCCGGAAGCCCGCGAGCGGGCCCGACACGCAGGAGACGCCGCCGAACGAGGACTCCGCGGCCTTGGTGACCGAGAAGCTCGTCTCGTACCACGTGTCCTGGATGCGCGTGAGCAGCGAGGCGTCGCGGTTGAGTGCGCGGGCGTGGCCGCTGAGCGCGCCGTACTCGGGATGCGCGCGGAACGCCCGGATCAGCGTTTCGACCGCGTCGTCCTCGAGCACGCAGTCGGAGTCGGTGAAGACGAAGATGTCACCGGCGGCCTGCTCGACCCCGCGGGTGAGCGCGCGCTTCTTGCCCTGGGACTCGTCGTTGACGAGCAGCGTGATCTGCGGGTGCTCGGCGGCGAGCTCGCGCAGGCGCTGCGTCGTCCCGTCGGTCGATCCGTCGTCGATCACGATGATCTCGAGTCCGGGGAGCGTCTGCCCGACCAGCGAGCCGACGCAGCGGTCGATCACGTCGATCTCGTCCTTCACGGCCACCAGCGCCGTCACGCGCGGGGCGACGTCGTCGACGGCGGCGTCGAGCGAGGGGTCGTGGTAGCGCACGAACGACAGGACGACGAGCAGGACGATCGTGAACATCACGAGCAGCCCGTAGCCCGTCAGGAACGGGTCGCTCGTGAGGTTGTGCAGGCGCGTCGCCAGGATCGCGACCAGCGGGCTGACGAACAGCAGCACCAGCGACGTCCTCAGCAGGCGCCACGCCCGGGCATGGCCGGGCGCGACGGACGGCGCTGCGGAGCGGCTGCCAACCGTTGCCGTCGTCACAGCCGGGCCGGCCGCTTCCCGCGCGGGTTGCGGTACGTGCAGTCCAGGACGCAGGTGACGTCATCCAGCCAGGCGACGTCCTGGCCGGGATGGCGCGTGGCGAGCACGGCGACGTCCCAGTCCGCGGGGTGCGGCTCTTCGGTCGACAGCAGCGAGAGGCCGTCCTTCAGCCGCACCGTATGGACCATCGGGTCATGGAACCCGACGGCAGCGCCGCGGGCGTGCAGCAACTCGATGATCTCCAGCGCCGGGGCCTCGCGCACGTCGCGCACGCCCGGCTTGTAGGTGACGCCCGCGACCAGCACGCGCGCCCCGGCGAGCGGCTTGCCCGCGGCCTCAAGCTCCTCCTCGACGCGCGCGACGACGGTGCCGGGGCGCGCGGCGATGGCGGTCATCGCATTGCGGACGATCGGCGCCTGCACGCCCCGCTCGTCGAGCGGTGCGAGCAGGTAGTGCGGGTCGCAGGGGATGCAGTGCCCGCCGACCCCGGGGCCCGGGTAGAACGGCATGTAGCCGTACGGCTTGGTCGCGGCGGCCTCGGTGACCTCGACGGTGTCGATGCCGTAGCTGCCCGCGATCTCGGCGAGCTCGAAGGCGAGCGCGATGTTGACCGCGCGGAAGGTGTTCTCGTAGAGCTTCGTGAGCTCCGCCGCCTCGGGCGAGGACACGATCGCGATCTTCGGGGCGACCTCGCCGAGCACGAGCGCCGCGGCCTCGGCGCAGGCGCGCGTGACGCCGCCGACGACGCGCGGCGTGTGCTCCTGGCCGTGCACGACGTTCCCCGGGTCGATGCGTTCGGGAGCGAACGCGACGTGCACGTCGCGGCCGGCGTGCAGGTCACGCGCGGCAAGCGGGGCGACGAGCAGGTCGCGCGTGGTGCCGACGTACGAGGTGCTGGTCAGCACGATCGTCTGTCCCGCGCGGGCGTGGCGCACGACGGTCGCGCAGGCGGCGCGCAGCGCGCGCAGGTCGGGCTGGTGCTGCTCGTCGACCGGTGTCGGGACGCAGATCAGCACCGCGTCGGCGGCGCCGAGGTCGGCCTCGCTCGTCGTCATGCGCAGCAGGTCCTCACGCTCCCGCAGGCGCGCGAGTCGTGCGCGGTCGGCGGGCGTCAGGTCGGGCTCGCCCTCCAGGATCTCGGAGATCCGGCGGCTGTCGATGTCGAGGCCGATGACGCTGCGGCCGGCGGCGCCGAGCGCAAGGCTCGTCGGCAGGCCGACGTACCCGAGGCCGACGACCGCCACGGCGCCGGCCGGGGTGGTCGTGCCGGGAAGGGCCGGGGCGATGAGGGCGGAGGTGAGGGCGGCGGCGGTGGTCATGGCGGGTGAGCTGTCTCCTGGATCCGTGCTCGACAGGGCGGGTGCGGCGCGGATTCTGGATGTGCTCCTCGAGCTGGCTGTTACGGAACCGTCGCTTCCGTGTTACCCGTTGGTGGCGTTGACAGGATGTTCATGCGAGGTCGACGGCATGTTGCGATGCGGTGTCCGAGTGGAGAAGAACTCGTAACCGCCTCGCCGCGTGAAGGCGGTGTGAATTGCGTGTCAATGTGCCGCCACACGTGATCGGATGTGACGATCCTGTGGCAATGTGGTGAACGCGATTGAGCCGGGGTTGACGCGCGCCTAGCGTGCGCGTCGTTCCCCACCGGAGGTCTCATGTCGCCCCTGTCCCTGCGCGCTCGTCTGCTGCGCACGCTGCTGGTTTCGTCGTCGCTGGTCGTGCTCGCGGTTCCCGCGGCGCAGGCCGCGCAGTTCGGGCAGGTCGGTGGTCCGATCGGGTCGCCGGGTTCGGGCAACGGCGACTTGATCAGCCCGTCGTATGTGGACGGGCGCGTGAACACAGCGCCTGATCCCGACGTGCTCGAGGTGTTCGCGGGGGATCTGGTGCCGCTCAACGATGTCGACGGCAACCTGCGGTATCGCGTGCAGCGGCTGGACGCGGCCGACGGCTCGTACCTCTCCACGGTCGTGGACATCCCGACCGTCGGAGCGGAGTGGGCGAACCTGGTGCCGGGGCAGATCGCCGCGGACGCCACGAACAACCGGCTGTACGTCGCGTTCACCGACGACAACGGCGATGCGAGCGCGCTGCGCTGGTACAACGCGACGAGCGGTGGCAGCGCCACGGCATTCGCAGTCGCGCAGTTCACCGGCGCCGGCCGGTTGTTCCTGGGGAACGTGACCACGCCGCTGGCCGTCAGCCCGGTCGGTGACGTCTACGTTGCGGGCACGCTCGCGAACGACACGCCGCAGATCCGCCGCCTGAACAGCGGCGGCAGCGCCGTGCAGAGCGCCGGGCAGCCGATCCGCTTCCCCACCGACGCGGTCGTCACCGACACGCCGTTCGTGGACATCGCGGTGGGCCCCGACGGCGACGTCTACGCGCTCGACCAGATCCAGGATGCCGGCGGCAGCCAGGTCGCCCGCGTACGGCGCTTCAGCGATACCGGCGCGCAGGAGGCATCGTTCAACCCGGCATATGACCCGGATGGCGCCGGGCCGCAATCCGCGGCCTCGACCGGGTCCTCGCGCATCGCCGTCGGTGCAGCCAACGAGATCTACCTCGACACGGACCAGGGCGTCGCACAGTTCACGCAGGCCGGGACGCTCGAGCGGCAGTGGGGCGGTCTGGGCGCCGGCGTCTGCGAGTTCGCAGCGCGGCCCGTGGGTCTGGGCATGCTCGGCGCCGACGTCCTTGCGATCGACCGCGGGATCGTCCTCGGGCAGCCGGTCGCGCAGGTCCGCCGCTTCGGCGAGCCCGGCACCGGCTGCGGCTTCGACAACCAGCCGCCCAACAACGTCAACTTCACCGGCGACCCGCTGAACCCGATCAAGAACCAGACCGTCACGTTCACCGCGACCGCCGCCGACGACAACGGCACCGTCGGCCTGACCTACGCCTGGGACTTCGGCGCGGGCTACGGCACGCCCAGCACGAGCCTCGTCGCGACGACGACGTTCGCCACCGCCGGCGCCAAGCAGGTCAAGCTCAAGGTCACCGACGGCGACGGGGCCTCCACCGAGGTCACCAGGACGATCGGGGTGCGCAGCCAGGCGCCCACCGCATCGTTCACGATCGCTCCCGCGGCCCCGCAGACCGGCCAGAGCGTGCAGTTCGACGCCTCGGCATCGACCGATGGTGACGGCGCCGTCACCGGCTACGAGTGGGACCTCGACGGCGATGGCGCCTACGAGGCCACCGGCAAGACGCCCTCGACGACCTACGCCTCCGCGGGCACGATCACCGTTCGCCTGCGCGTCACCGACGACGACGGTGACAAGCAGACCACCGAACGCTCGCTGACGATCACGGCGGCGGCGGTGGCCGCGCCGCCCGCCCCGGCGCCTGCGCCGGCACCGGTCGTCGCCCCGGCGGTGACGATCGCCGGCGCGGGCCTCACCGCCGATGGCAAGGGCGTCGTCAAGGTCTCGCTGAAGTGCCCGCCCGGAGGATCGGCCTGTCAGAGCGTGGTCGCGCTGCAGACCGCCGGCCCCGTGGCCGCGGCGAAGGCCAAGAAGCGGGTCGTGGCGCTCGGCCGCGCCTCGGTGACGATTCCCGCCGGCAAGACCGTGGTCGTCAGGGTCAAGCTGTCCGCGGCCGGTCGCAAGGCGCTCGCCAAGCTCAAGCGCGTCAAGGCCAAGGTCACGGTCACGACGACCGCCGGCGCCTCGACGACGTCTCGGTCGCGCGTCCTCACGTTGAAGGCGCCGGCGAAGAAGAAGGCCAAGAATTGACGCGGCGATCGCAGCCGTTCACAAATTGGTTTCCAGATGTTCACCACGTTCACACGGTGTGCATGTCGGGTGAACGACTTGTGACGCAAAATCTCACCGGCTCTTTTCAGCGTGGTGACATTTCCGGTGGCACCTCGCACCTAGCCTGACGATCGTCAATCAAGCGAGTCGTTCTCTCCAGTGGGGGGAGGACAGAAAGGAAGGCACTCGTGCCATCCCTCAGCAAGCGGAGACTGGCCACGGCCATCACCGCAGGGGCGCTCGTCGCCGCCGTCGCCGCTCCGTCGGCGAACGCGGCGTTCACGTCGCCCTTTGTCCCCAAGTGCTCGGGTGCGTCGATCAGCGCCAGGGGCGCATCGTTCCAGCTCAGCATCCAGAACGCATGGATCGCTGGCTTCGGCGGGTCCGCTGCCGGCATCTACTGCGAGAACACGCAGTTCACCAACAGCAACGTCAACAGCCGCGGCTCGTTCGACACCGACAAGGTTGATCTCGCCGCCGTGCCGCCGATCCCGCTCAAGACGGTCACCTACCTCAGTGGCGGATCGGGCGCAGGCCTGCAGTCGATGGGCATCAACAACGGGACCAACCCGAACCAGAACCGCGACCCCGTCACGCGCTTCGCCGGCACGGACGACCCGCCGACCGCCACGCAGGTCGCGCAGGCCAACCAGGGCCCGCTGCCGGACGTCTCCGGTGACGAGGGCGCGCTGCGCACGATCCCCGTCGCCTCCGGCGCCGTGGTCGTCATCGTGAACTACCCGAACGACTGCGCCATCCCGGCGGCGTTCCGGTTCAAGGCGCCGGACGGCTCCTACAAGTACCCCGCCGGCACGACGCGCCTGAAGATCACGCGCTCGCGCATGGAGTTCGCCTTCTCCGGCGAGAGCGGGTGGGACACCTGGGGCGAGTTCGTCCCCGGCATCACCGGCATCAACGGCAAGACGGACGCCGACTGCCAGTCGCAGGAGCTCGAGCGCGTCGTGCGTCTCGACGCGTCCGGCACGACGTTCGCGTTCAAGCAGTGGCTGGACCTGCAGCGCCCGACGCGCCAGTGGCGTGAGGACGCGGTTCCGCAGGTGCTCGCCAACCAGGCATGGCCGAACGACACGGGTTCGACCGCCGTCCAGCGCGGCGCCGCGAACGGCAACGGATCGCTCGCCGACAAGGTGATCGCCACCGACGGCTCGATCGGCTACAACGACCTGTCCACGGCCCGCACCAAGGGCTTCAACAAGGACAACAGCGACACCGACGGCACGTTCTGGCTGGCGGTGCAGAACCAGGCGAACTCCTACAAGGAGCCGACCTACAGCCCCGAGAGCTACAAGGTCACTCGCGCCCCGGGCACGATTGACGCCGGCGATCCCGGGTTCACGCCGAAGAAGGGCGCGAACTGCCGCTCGACGGTCTACAACAACCTCCCGGGCGGCGGCAACGGCCCGGAGGACACGCTCCTGAGCTGGTCCCCGGTCACGGGCGTCGGCGGAACGGGTGAGTACCCGATCTGCACGCTGACGTACGACATGGCGTGGGACGATTCGTTCGACGCCTTCGGCGCCGGCGCGAATCGCATCGAGGAGGCCAGGCAGAAGTCCATCAAGGACTACCTGTTCTTCGCCCTCTCGAACACCGGTCAGAACCTCGGTGACACGAACGACTACGCGCGGGTGCCGGACAGCATCCTCGTGAACGTCGCACGTCCCGCGCAGGCCGCGCTGGACTACAACAAGTAGGACGCAGGATCCCATCCGGCGGCCGGCCTCACGGGCCGGCCGCCGGGCGGTCCCGCTCCGCGATGCGCTCGCCAACCCGACTCCTGCGCCCGGCCCTCGCGGCCTTGGCGCTCGCGCTCGCGCTGATCGGAGCCGCGGTACCCGCGGCGTTCGCCGACCCCGCCCCGGTCGTCGTCTCGCTGCAGTTCGACGATGGCACCGCCGACCACGCCCAGGCCGCGTCGATCCTCGACGCGCACGGCCTCGACGGCACCTTCTTCATCAACAGCGCGCGCCCCGGCCAGCCCGGGTACCTCGGCTGGAGCGAGATCGACGCGCTCGCCGCCGCCGGCCACGAGATCGGCGGCCACACACTCACCCACGCCAACGTTCCGTCGGTTCCCGCGACCGAGCAGCTGCGCGAGGTCTGCAACGACCGCGCCGCGCTGCTCTCCCGCGGGTACGCCGTCACGAGCTTCGCCTATCCCTTCGGTGCGACGTCGGCAGCGGCCGCGAACGTCGTGCGCGACTGCGGCTACAACTCCGGTCGCAAGGTCAGCGGCATCGTGTCCGCCGGCGGGTGCTCGGGCTGCGCATGGGCCGAGACCATGCCCCCGGCAGACCCCTACCTGACGCGGATCCCGCAGTCGGTGCGCTCGACGACCACCCTGTCCGAGATCCAGAGCTACGTCACCGCCGCGCGCGACCACGGCGGTGGCTGGATCCAGATCGTGATGCACCGCATCTGCGACGCGTGCGCCGAGTTCGCCGTCACCGCCGCGCGCCTGGACGCGCTCGCGAGCTGGCTCGCCGACGAGCAGGCGGCGGGCGCGGTCGCGTTGCGCACGATCGACGCGGTGATCGGGGGCCCGCTGCGTCCGGCCGTCCTGGGCCCCGCGGCGCCGCCGCCCGTGCGCCAGACCAACGGCCTCGTCAACCCCTCGCTCGAGGACGACGCCAACGCGGACGCGACGCCCGACTGCTGGACGCACGCGGCGTTCGGGACGAGTACGGCCACCTGGGCCCGCACGCCCGCTGCGTTCGCCGGCTCCTGGGCCGACCGGGTCGACGTCACGAGCATCACCAGCGGTGCCCGGCGCCTGCTGGTCGCGCAGGACAACGGGACCTGTGCGCCGAGTGTCTCGCCGGGACACCGCTACACGGTCACCGCGGCCTATCGCGGGACCGCGATCCCGCGCTTCATCGCCTACCGGCGGCTGACCGGCGGCTTCTGGACGTACTGGACACAGAGCGGCGACCAGCCGGCCGCCAGCGAGTGGCGCCGCGAGTCGTGGACGACGCCCGTGGTGCCGGCGGACACGAGCGCGATCAGCGTCGGGCTGTCGGTCGCCGGCCTCGGATCGCTGTCGATGGACGACCTCGCGGTGCGCGACGCCGACGGCGCCGCGCCGGTCGTGAGCCTGACCAGCCCGGCTGACGGGATCCGCACCGACGATCCCGTCACGCTCGCCGCCGATGCGACCGATGCCTCCGGGGTCGACGAGGTCGCGTTCCTGGTCGACGGCGCCGTCTTCGCCCGCCGCACCAGCCCGCCGTACACCGCGACGCTCGACCAGCCCGTCACCGCGGAGCAGTCGGTCACGATCCGCGCTCGCGCCGTCGACAGCGCCGGGAATGTGTCCGAGACCCCGCCGCGCACCGTGGTCCTCGTCCCACCGGACACCACGCCTCCGACGAGCGCGGCGGCCTGCGACGGCGGCTCCTGCGCGGTCACGTGGCTGCCCTCGCCGACGAGCATCGCGCTGAGCGCCGACGACGGCCCCGGCACCGGCGTGCAGGAGATCCGCTACACCACCGACGGCAGCGATCCAGGGCCGGGCACGGGAACCGTGTACACGGGGCCCTTCGAGATCACCGAGACGACCGATCTGGCATGGCTGGCGATCGACAACGAGGGCAACGCCGAGGCCGTCCAGCGCATGACGCTCGCGATCGACGCAGACGCGCCCCAGGCGTCGATCAGCTGCGACCTGGCGGCCTGTGTCGAGGGCTGGCGCTCGACCCCGACGACGATCGCGGTGACCGCGAGCGACGTCGGCACCGGCGTGGCCGAGGTGCGCTACACGACCGACGGCTCCACGCCCACACACCAGAACGGCACGGTGTACGACCAGCCGTTCACGATCTCCCAGTCGGCCGATGTGCGCGTACGTGTCTGGGACGCCGCCGGGAACGCCTCGCCGGTCCTCGGGCATGACGTGCGGATCGACGCGCTCGCACCCGACTCCAGCGCGACCTGCCAGCCGGCGCCGTGCCCGACCGGGCCGGCGGCGCGCAAGGGCTCCGTCACGGTGACGCTCGCAGCCACCGACATCGCCTCCGGCGTCGATCAGCTGCTCGTGCGCGTCGACGGCCCCGGCGGACCGGGCGCGTGGCAGCCCTACGGCGGCCCGCTGACGATCACCGATCCGTCGACGGTCCGCTACCGCGCCGTCGACGTCGCCGGCAACGCCGAGCCCGAGCACGCGCTGGGTCTCGTCGTCGACTCGCGCGCGCCCACGATCGTCCTGGACGAGCCTGCGCCCGAAGGGATCGTGAGCGGCGAGACCTACATCCGCTCCACGCCGGCCGACGACCAGGGCGTCGCCCGCGTGCGCTTCTACCTCGACGGACAGCAGCTCGGCTCGCGCACCGCCGCGCCCTACCGCTGGAAGTGGGACACGCGCACGGCGGCCGACGGGGCACACACCGTGCGGGTCGTCGCCGAGGACGTCGCCGGGAACACGACGAGCACCGCCGACGTCGCGGTCACCGTGCTGAACTTCGCCCCCGCGGTCAGCATCACGCTCAACGAACCGCTCCCCGGCGCCGTCGTCACCGGCAGCGCGGTCTACCTCCGCGCGACGCCGATCGCGACGCTCGGCGTCGCCCGCGTGCGCTTCTTCCTGGACGGGCGCCAGCTCGGCTCGCGGATCGCCGAGCCGTGGCGCTGGAAGTGGGACACGCGCACCGCGACCAACGGCCCGCACCTCCTGCGCGTGGTCGCCGAGGACACGCTCGGGCGGTCGGGTACCTCGACCGACGTACAGGTCGTCGTCGCGAATCCCTGATTTCCCGCCCGCGGTCACAAGTTCGTCACCACAGGCTCACACGTTGTTCACCAGTCGGTCACCCGCGGTGCTGTCTCCTACGCCGTCGTGACCTCGACTCCCAGTCCTCGGGCGCTGCGCGCGCTCGTCACGTCCCTCGTCACGTCCCTCGTCGTCGCCGGGGCGCTCGCGGTCGCACCGGCGGCATTCGCCGCGCAGGTCGTCGTGGTGCCGCCGCTCGCGGCGCCCGGCACGGAGGTCCGCCTCGATGCCTCCGGCTTCGCGCCGGGCGAGAGCATCGGTGTCGCGTTCGGCACGCTGAGCGTGGGCACGATCACGGCGGGCGCCTCGGGATCGGTCTCCGCGGTCGTCGAGGTGCCCGATGTGCTCGCGCCCGGGCTCACGCAGGTCGTGCTGACCGGGTCGCAGGGCGGCGCGGCCAGCGCCGCGTTCCGCGCCCGCACCAACTGGGCGCAGCTCGGCCGCACGGCTGAGCACAGCTTCGCGAACGGGCCCGAAAACGTGCTGGCCCCCGGAAATGTCGCGAGCCTCACGCGCGACTGGCGTGCCCCGGTCGGCGCGGCATCCGCGCCCGTGCACAGCGGACCGGTCGTCGCATCGGGCCGCGTGTACGTCGGATCGGACGACGGCAGCGTGCGCGCCTTCGGATCGATCTCCGGCCGCGAGCGCTGGCGCCGTGCCGTCGGAGCGCCGGTGCGCACGACGCCGGCCGCCGCCTACCGGCGCCTCTTCGTGACGAGCGGCGACCGCCTCGTCGCGCTCGACTCCGCGACCGGCGACGTCGTCTGGAAGCGCACGCTCGGCGCTGAGCTCGGCTCCCCGGTCGTCTCCGACGGCGCCGTGGTCGTGCAGGACGCCGGCGGCATCGTCTCCGCGCTCGACGCAACGACCGGCACGCCGCTGTGGCCCGCGCGCGCGCTCGGCGCAACCGGCGCGCGTCCGCGCACGCCGACCGTCGACGACGACCGGATCCTCGCGATCGCCGACGGCGGCGCGAGCGGCGACCAGCTCGTCGTGCTCGACACCGCGACCGGCGACGAGCGCCGCCGCGTCCCGCTCTGGCCCGCCGTGGCGATCGGCGGGTCGGCGAACCCGACGCCGTTCGACGTGGCCGATCCGGTGACCGCGCGGGCCGGGAACGCGGTCGCATCGATCGTCGGGCCCGGCGACGTCTCGCGCGTGCAGTCGCTTGCGACGTTCGCGGTGCGCAGCGGCGACCTCCTCGGGGCTGCGGCGCTCGGCGGCGGACGCAGCTTCTCGACCGCGGTTGCGCTGCCCGACACCGCCCGCATCGGTGGCACGACCGACGGTGCCGCGTCGCTCGGCGCCTGGGCGACGGGACTTCCGGTCCCGTCGACGCCTCCGGTCGTGGCAGGCGGCGTCGCCTTCGTGGGCGGCGCGGACGGCTTGCGTGCATTGTCCTCAGCAACCGGTGCTGTGCTCTGGACCTCGACCGGCACGACCCGCGTCGAGGCTCCCACCGCCGTCGCCGACGGACGGCTCTACGTGCCATCGGCGGACGGCTACCTCGATGCCTTCACGCTCGCGTCGCCGCCGGCGCCGGGAACGCCCGTGGGCGGCACCTTCACCGCTTCCAGCGGCACGCTCGCGGCCATCACCAAGGTGCGCCTGCGCGTCACCGCCGTCAGCCCGCAGCGGGCGCTGCGGACCGGGCGGATCACGCTGCGCGTCACCTGCAGCCCTGCCTGCCGGCTCGCTGCCGACGGGCGGGTGCTCGTCACGGCGCGCACGTCGGCGGCCGCGTCCTGGACCCGCGTGCGCCCCGTCAGGCGCAGCGCCGGAAGTGGCCGCGCAGTCACGGTTCGTCTCGCGCTGAGCCGGCGCCAGCGCACGTCGATCGGCAGGGCGCTCAGGCGCGCCCGCCGGGTCCAGGTGCGGGTGAGCGTGCGCGCCTCGGCCACCGGGCTGAAGGCGACGACGGTCGCGCGCCGCGTCAGTATTCGCCGCTGAAGGCGGCCCTGGCCGACGACGATGAGCTCTGGGGCCGGCTCGGCGAGTCGTGGGACGCCGAGGCTCCGTGATCGTCCTCGATACGCACGCATGGGTGTGGGCGGTCGCCGACCCCGACCGCCTGAGCGCGCGCACGGGACGCGATCGTTCTGGGACTGGGTCGCGCAGGCACTGGGTCGCGCGCGTGTTCACGAAGGCGCCATCACCGCCGCGATCGCCCTGCACGCCGCCGCGCTCGACGGCGAGTCATTCCCGGGCGATCCGGCGGACCGGATGCTCTACGCGACCGCACAGCAGCAGCGCGCGCCGCTGATCACCCGCGACCGCGCACTGCGGACGTTCGATCCGCTCGGCACGGTCTGGTAGCTCACGCTTGAGCCTCACGCCTGGGCGAGCGCTCCGGGCTGCGCGCGCCGCGAGGCGTGCGTCGGCAGCAGCAGTGAGATCAGCCCTGCCGCGAGGACGAACACAACCGAGGCCCAGAGACAGGCCTCGAGACCCTGCCACTGGTAGAGCAGACCCGAGAGCAGCGTGCCGGTCAGCCGGCCGCAGGCATTCGCCATGTAGTAGAAGCCGACGTTCATCGCGACCTTGTCGCCGTCCGCGTACGCGAGGATCAGGTACGAGTGGACGGCGGAGTTCATCGCAAAGATGACGCCGAACGCGATCAGCCCGGCGACGAGCACGAACGCCGGGTCGACGTCGGCGGCGAGCGCGATCGCGATGCCCGCCGGGAACGCCGCCAGGATGAACGCCAGGATCGCCGCGGTGCGTCCGTCGGGATCGCCGCGCTCGCCGCTGCGACCGCGCACGAATCGCGGCGCCGAGGCCTGCACGAAGCCGTAGCCGATCACCCAGATCGCCAGGAACCCGCCGACGGCCCAGAAGCTCCAGCCGAGCTCCGTCCTCAGGAACACCGGGAGGCCGACCACGAACCACACGTCGCGTGAGGCGAACAGGAAGATCCGCGCGGCGGCGAGGATGTTGACCGCGCGGTTGTTGGAGAACATCTGCTTGAACCGCGCCTTGCGGTCCGCGGTGCCCAGATCGCCGTGCATCAGCGGCACCGTCGACAGCAGCGCGACGAGGACCAGCAGCGCCAGCAGCAGCGTCGCGGTCTGGAAGCTCGTGACGGTCAGCAGCAGGCCGCCGAGGAAGAACCCGACGCCCTTCAGCGCGTTCTTCGATCCGGTGAGGATCGCCACCCAGCGGTAGAGCGCCCCGGGCTCGTCCTCGGCGACGACGAACTTCACAGCGCTCTTGGAGCTCATCTTCGTGAGGTCCTTGGCGATCCCGGACAGGCCCTGCGCAACCATCACGTACCCGACCACGAGCCAGGCACTCGGCGCGAGCCCGAGCATCAGCAGCGCCACGATCTGTGTCACGAGACCCATCACGAGCGTGGTCTTCAGCCCCCACCGCGCCGCGAGCCAGCCGCCGACGAGGTTCGTGATGATCCCGAAGACCTCGTAGAACGCGAAGATCGTCGCGAGCTGGAACGGCGTGTAGCCGCGCTCGTAGAAGTAGAAGAGGACGAGGATCCGGATCGCGCCGTCGGCGACCGTGTCGGCCCAGTAGGCCCCCGTCACCAGCGCGTAGTTGCGCACGTCGCCGCCGGAGCGTGCGGGAGCGTCGGTCATCGCGTCAGGGGAGGGTCAGCGCCACGGTGCGGGCCAGTTCGGCGAGGCGGTTCGCGTAGCCCCACTCGTTGTCGTACCAGGCGAGG
Organism: Solirubrobacterales bacterium; assembly: GCA_038327125.1. Classification (GTDB taxonomy): domain Bacteria; phylum Actinomycetota; class Thermoleophilia; order Solirubrobacterales; family Solirubrobacteraceae; genus F1-60-MAGs163. The sequence continues at coordinate 1,216 of JBBQKR010000059.1, read as the reverse complement.
ATCTTCACCTGCGTCCCGTCGGTGACCATCGTCGACAGCGCGTCGACGATCCCCGACCGCGGATCGTCCTTGTAGTCGATCGAGACGAGCGGGCGCTCCTCGTAGCCGAGGATGCCGGCGAGCGGGCCCTGCGCGGCGTCGCGCAGCAGCCCGTTGACCTCCGCGACCGTCGTCGCGCGTTCGACCTCGAAGACGCAGTCGGTCAGCGACGCGTTGAGCAGCGGGACGCGAACGGCAAGGCCGTCGAGCCGCCCCTGCAGGTCCGGGAAGATCAGGCCGATCGCGGTCGCCGACCCGGTCGTCGTGGGGATCAGCGACATGCTCGCCGCTCGCGCTCGGCGCAGGTCCTTGTGGGGCGCGTCGACGATCGTCTGCGTGTTTGTCAGGTCGTGCAGCGTCGTGATCGATCCGCGGCTGATTCCGATGCCCTCGTGGACGACCTTGACGACCGGCGCCAGGCAGTTGGTCGTGCACGAAGCGGCCGTGACGATGTCGTGACGGGCCGGGTCGTACAGCGCGTCGTTCACGCCGATGACGACGTTCAGCGCACGGTCGTCCTTGACCGGCGCGGCGACGACGACCTTGCGCACGCCGCGCTCGAAGTAGGGCGCCAGCGATTCGGGCGTGCGGAACCTCCCTGTGCATTCGAGCACGATCTCGACGCCATGCTCGTCCCACGGAACGTCGCCGGGGTTCGCGGCGTGGGTGTAACCGATCGTTGCCTCCCCGATCGCGAGCTGCTCGCCCGCTCCACGCACGTCACGCTCCCAGCGCCCGTGGATCGAGTCGAACGTCAGCAGGTGCGCGCCCGTCGCGGCGTCGCCGTGCAGCTCGTTGATGTGCGCGAGCGTCAGCTCCGGCCAGTCCCAGGCGGCACGCAGCGCCAGGCGGCCCATGCGGCCGAAGCCGTTGATCGCGATGCGGGTCATCGGTCCACACTATCGATTGACAATCATCACTTCAATCGATATATATCGATGTGATGAGCGTCGATCTCGCCCTCGCCCCGAAGCAGAAGCGCCCCGCCGGTGAGCCATGCTGTGAGCCCGTCGTCTACCCGGACGTTCAGCGCGCGGAGGCCGAGCGGATGGCGGAGATCGCCAAGGCCCTCGGCGATCCGATCCGCCTGCAGGTCGTCGACGTGCTGCGACAGCACGCCGGGAAGGTCTGCGTCTGCGAGCTGGTGCCGCTGTTCGACGTCGGCCAGTCGACGCTC
>JBBQKR010000058.1:0-17364 GCA_038327125.1 Solirubrobacterales bacterium | reverse complement strand
CACGCTGGCGTGGTCGACGATCTTCATCGGCTTGCCGGCGATCCTCGTGGGGCTGCTGCTCGGCCCGAGCACGTATGCACGCGACCTGCGTCAGCGCCTCGCGCCGGTCGCCCACCATCGTCCCGAGTGGCTGTACGGCGGGGCCGTCCTGATCGTGCTGATCCTGATCGTCTGGGAGCCGGTTCCCGCGACGCGGCGGCTGCTCACGATCCTCGTGTTCCTGGCGGTCATCGTCGGCGGCGCCTACGCGCTGCGCAAGCTGTCGATGGAGGAGAACCCGGACGCCGGGCTGCCGCCGGCAGTCGTCGACGGACCGAGCGCGGGCGACGCCCCACCGGGGGGCGCGAGCGCCTGATGTCCGGCTAGGGTCCGCGCTCGCCGTGAGCCCGGACCCTCGCCAGCCCGTCATCGTCGGCGTCGCCCAGTCCACCTGGCGCGGCGGCGACGCTCCGAGCCCGATCGAGATGTGCGCCGAGGTCGTCGGCGCGGCTGCGCGCGACGCGGGAGCCGGTGAGCGGCTGCTGCGCCGCGCGGGCACGCTTGCCGTCGTCGACATCGCATCGCGCCGCTGGAACGACCCCGCAGCGCTGGTCGCCGCACGTCTGGGGATCGCGCCGCCCGAGACGATCCGCTCGACCCTCGGCGGGGACACGCCGCAGGTCCTCGTGAGCCATGTGGCCAGCCGCATCGCCGGCGGCGAACTGGACGTTGCGATCGTCTGCGGCGCCGAGGCGCTGGCGACCGTCGCGCGCGCCCAGCGCGAGCAGCGCGAGCTGCCATGGGAGCCGGTCGACGAGGACGCCGCGCCCGGCCGCGTGCTGGGCTCGGACCGCGCGCCCGCGACGGCGGAGGAGACCGCGGCCAACCTGATCGCGCCGATCGTCATGTACCCGCTGTTCGAGAACGCGCTGTGGGCGCTGGAGGGCACGACGGCCGCTGAGCACCGCGCCCGCCTCGGCGCCCTGTGGGCAGGGTTCTCGCGGGTGGCGGCCGGCAACCCGCACGCGTGGTCGCCGCAGGCGCGCACCGCCGCGGAGATCGCGACGCCGGCGCCCGACAACCGGCTCGTCACGCTCCCCTACACGAAGCTGCTGAACTCGAACATCCAGACCGATCAGGCAGCGGCCCTGATCCTCTGCTCGGACGCGGTCGCCCGCGAACTGGGCATCGCTCGCGACCGCTGGGTGTACCCGCATGCCGCGGGCCACGCCGACGACCACTGGTTCGTCAGCGAGCGCGAGGACCTGCACTCCTCCCCCGCGATCCGCTTCGCGGCACGTGCAGCGCTGGCGGGCGCCGGCGCCGCGATCGAGGACATCGCCCACCTCGACATCTACTCCTGCTTCCCGAGCGCCGTGCAGATCGCCTGCCGCGAGCTGGGCATCGACCCGTTCGCGGAGACCCGCCCGTTGACCGTGACCGGCGGGCTGACGTTCGCCGGCGGGCCCGGCAACAACTACGTCACGCACGCGATCGCGACGCTCGTCGAGCGGCTGCGCGAGGACCCCGGCGCGCTCGGGCTGAGCACCGCCGTCGGCTGGTACCTGACCAAGCACGCCGTCGGCGTGTACGGCGCGCGGGAGCCGCGGACGCCGTTCAGCGCGGCCCACGTGCAGGACCAGGTCGACGCGACGCCCCGTCGTGGGAGTGGCGCGGGGGTCGCGGGCGCCGCGACCGCCGAAGCGGTCTCGATCGTCTACTCGCGTGAGGGGGAGCCGACCGTCGGAGCGCTCACGGCGCTGCTGCCCGACGGGCGCCGGGCGATCGCCAAGACGACGGATCCCGTGGAACTGGCGGCGATCGGGAGGAGCCCGATCAGCGGCACCGAGGTCCAGCTCGACGGCGACGGCGGCGTGCGTTTCTGAGGCGATGCCGCAACCTCTGGCCCGCTGGGGTGTCTGCGAAGGCATGACCCCCCGCCTGCTCGCCCTCCTGCTCGCGATCGCCGTCCTGACCGGCGCACTGGCTGCGTCCGCCGGCGCGGCGAACCCCGAGCCGCCCGCCGCCACCACCAGCGCCGCCACCGAGATCACCCTGAACGGCGCGACGCTGAACGCCACCGTCGACCCTCAGGGCGCCGCGACCACCTACCGCTTCGAGTACGGCACGTCGGACTCCTACGGCCTCGCAACGGCCGAGAAGGACGCCGGATCGGGCGACAACCCCGTGAAGGTCAGCGTCCCCGTCACCGGGCTGACCAGCGATACGACCTACCACCTGCGGATCGTGGCCACCAACGCCGCGGGGATCACGCGCAGCTCAGACCGGACCTTCAGGACACTCCCGACAGCCCGTGCCCCCGCGGTTTCGACGAGCAGCGCCGGCAGCGTCAAGGCCAACACGACGACGCTGCGGGGCTCGCTCGACCCGCGCTCGCAGAAGACGACCTACCGGTTCGAGTTCGGCCTGACCAAGAGCTATGGCGCGACGACGCCCGACGGGAGCGCCGAGGGATCGGGCTCGCGGACGGTCACCGCGCCGATCACCGGCCTGACGCCGTACACGACCTACCACTACCGCCTCGTCGCGACGAACGCCACCGGCACGACGCGTGGCGGTGACCGCAGCTTCCGCACGCTGCGGGCCCCCACGTCGATCACGCTCGGCGCAACGGCCAACCCCATCACCTGGGGCGACAAGGTCACGCTGACCGGCCAGGTGCTCGGATCCGGCGTCGGCGGCACGAGCGTCGCGGTGCAGCGCAGCGACTTCCCGTTCGCGCGCGGCTTCTGGGTCCCCAAGTCCTTCTCGGTGAAGTCCGACGGGCGCTTCACGACGACGGTCGGCCCGCTCTGGGAGACCACCCGCCTGCAACTCGTCACGCGCAGCACGAACGTCGCGACGAGCCCGATCGCGCAGATCGCCGTCCGCGTAAGAGTCGGCGTCCGTCGCTCGTCGGCCGGCCGCCGCGGCGTGATCCTCGCGGGAGCGATCCGCCCGGCCGTCCCGCAGGCGCGCGTCTCGGTCCAGCGCAGGACGCTCGCCGGCGTCTGGGTGCGCATCGCCGGCGCCCGGGTGACCGCGCTGCCGGGCAACCGCTCGCGCTATCGCATCCTCGCCCGCCGCGCACGGCGCGCGAGCGAGGTCCGCGTCGTGGTGCTGCCGAACGACGGCGGCGCCCACGATGCGGGGATCAGCCGCACGCTGCAGCTGCGGCGGCGGTAGGCCGGCGCTCAGCCGGCGAGCCGCAGGGGCTTCTCGCCCTGTACGTGCGGGCTCGGCACGACGCGGTCGCGCCCTGCGTGCTTGGCCTCGTAGAGGCGCGCGTCGGCGCGCTCGAAGAGCAGCTCGTAGGAGAGCTCCTCGCCGTATCCGGCGCTGACTCCCGCGCTGATCGTGACGGCGATGCCGCCGGGGCGGCTGGCGGCGATGCGCCGGCGCACGCGCTCGGCGAGGCTCGCGGCCTCGGCCTCGTCGGTGCCGGGCAGGATCAGCAGCAGCTCTTCACCGCCGACGCGGTAGGCGAGCTCGAACGAGCGCAGCGCCTTGCGCATCTCGTACGCCACGTCGCGCAGAACGGCGTCGCCGGCCTCATGGCCGTAGGTGTCGTTGACGTCCTTGAAGCGGTCCAGGTCGAAGAGCACGAACGCGACGGGAACCTGCACGAGCACGGCCTGCTGACGGACCTCCTCGAAGCGCTGCACGAGCGTCGCCCGGTTCAGGAGGCCGGTGAGCGGGTCGAGCACCGACTCGCCGCGGTGCCGCACCTCGGCGCGCATCAGGCCGTTGACGTAGAGGCCGACGGAGGCGATCAGCACGATCGTCGCGGTGACGTACTCGGGTGCGGCGACGAGCGCGGACGCGCCGGCGATCAGCGTCGAGGCGACGGCGGTGACGACGGCGGCGGCGAGCGCGACGGCGACGCCGCGGCTGGTGAAGACGGCGGTCGCGGCGACGACCGGCACGACGAGCCACGGGAGCGCCGCGCTGCGCGCGCCGCCCGACATGCCGATGGCGCCGCCGATCGCGGCGATGCCGCCCAGCGTGAGCGCCATCAGCCAGTACTCGGGCGTGCGGCTGGCCGAGATGCGGCGATCGACGAGCGGGACCAGGATCGAGAGGGTCGCGAACAGGCCGATGATCTGCCAGCCCCAGACGGCGGCGAGCACGACCGCGCCGGCGCCCATCGCGCCGAAGACGAGATTGCGCACGGGGCGCATGCGCCGCTCCATATCGACGAAGCGGGCGCGGTCCAGCGGCTCAGGGCAGAGCCATGTGCCGTGCGCGTCCATACGGGGCTTGTCGTCCGGTTCGCGAGAACGCTTGACGGCGGGCCCTGCGCGCTGGACGGTCGGTGGACACGCGCCGGGCGGCGCGCGACCCTATTGCTGGAAGCGCGGGCAGGGCACCTGGATCGTCTTCTCGGTCGCCAGCCCTGTCTCGTACCCGTAGTCCGAGCGGAATGTGACCTGCCCGCTGGCGGGACAGGTCGGCTGCGTCAGCCAGAAGTCCCGTGTCGTCGTGGCCTTCGACTTGACGCACTTCCCCTTGCGCCTTGTCAGGCAGCGCTTCTTCACCGTCGTCCTGGTGATCCCCGGCGCGGTGACCTTGAGCTCGGCGACGCTGATGCGCAGGCCCGACCCGGTCGGCAGCACCATCCGGTAGCCGAAAAGCCCGTCCTCGCTTGGCTCGTTGAAGAGGTCGGTCGAGAAGACGAGCTTCAGTGTCGCGAGGCTGCCCAGCGCCCGGACGGACTCCCGCGACTCGTCGAGCACCGCGAAGATCCCGAACGAGGAGGACGCGCCCTTGACCTGCGGCTTGGACAGGTAGAGGTAGAGCTTGGCGGGGAGCGGGTCGCCGATCCCGACCGTGCGCGCATCGACGACGACGCTGCCGGAGCCGATCTGCGAGCGGATGCAGGTCTCGACGACCTTGCGCTGCGCTGCGTCGAGCTGGTCGCGAACGCGCTTGTAGGTCGCCGGGAGGTTGTCCAGGCGCTTGAAGAAGTACCCGGGCTCGGACGCATTCAGCAGCGCGTCGCGCAGCTTGCCGACGTTGCAGTTGTAGTCCCGGGTCAAGAACTGCTTCTTGATGTTCACGCCGGCGGCGAAGCGCACGGCGTTCGAGGTCAGCAGCGGCGGCGGCTGACCGGACGTGTCGAACGAGTTGGCCGTGAAGACGATCGTGTAGCGCCCGTCCGGCCTGACGTCCTTGAGTTGCACGTTGAATTCCTGCACGGGCTCGGCCTGCACGAGCGCTGCGGGCAACACGAACATGAACACCAGGGCCGAAACCAGAATCCGCTTCACGAGAGCTCCGCATGGGTCGAGTGAGCATCAATGCGCCGGATCGTCGTTCATCCGTGTCCGAGGCGGCGCCGAGTGCCGGAACGCTCTGTAGGTTGGCAGGCATGGGCCAGGTCACGCGCCGCACCCAGGCGGCGACGGCCCGCCTGCCGCTCGTGATCAGCCGATCGGGAGCCCGGCGGTGAGCGCCATCGCCCGTTTCACCGTCCGCCGTGCGCGCCTCGTGCTCGGCGCCTGGGCGATCGTGTTCGTCGCGGCGCTGGTGATCGGCGCGAGCGCGACCGACCACATCGGGCAGCCGAGCCTGACGATCCCCGGGAGCGACTCCGCGCGCGCCTCAACGCTGACGAGCGATCAGTTCGGCGGGACGATCAGCATGGCGGTCCTGCTGGAGGGCCCGCCGGACCTCGTCGAGACCCGCGGCCCGAAGGTCGTGCGCGAGCTGCAGAAGATCGAGGGCGTGCAGGTGCTGAGCCCCTGGGCGATCGGCGGCTCCCGTGTCCTGAAGGAGCCCGCCGGGCAGGCGCTGCTGGCGCTGCAGGTCAGCCGGCCGTTCGACGAGATCTCCAGCGAGACGACACCTGCCGTGCAGAAGCTGCTCGCGCGCGCGTCGACCGGAGGACTGCGTGGCGAGCTGACCGGCCTTGCACCGCTCGTGCGCGCGACCAACCAATCCTCGATCGACTCGCTGCACCAGGGCGAGCTGCTGGCGCTGCCGATCCTGTTCGTGATGCTGCTGCTGATCTTCGGCAGCCCGATCGCCGCGCTGATCCCTGCGATCAGCGGCCTGCTCGTCTCGCGGATCGGCATCGCCGTGCTCGGCGTGACGGCGGAGGGCGTGGACATCGACGCGCTGGCGCTGAACCTCGTGACGATGGTGGGGCTGGCGCTCGGCGTGGACTACGCGCTGCTCGTCGTCTCGCGCTTCCGTGAGGAGCTCGGGCAGGGCATGAGCGTGCAGGAGGCGGCCGAGACGGCGGGTGTGCGCGCCGGGCGCACGGTGCTGCTGGCGGGTGGCGCGCTCACGGTGGGCATGGTCTGCGGGATGCTGGTCGCACCAGGGTCCCTGCTGGTGTCCTCCGGGCTCGGCGTCGTCGTCGCCGCGGTGCTCGCGGTCGCCGTCGCCGTGCTGGCGATGCCCGCCGCGCTCGCAGTGCTGGGAACGAACGTCAACCGCTGGCCGGTGCGCCGCCCGGGGACCTCCGGTGCCTGGCAGCGGCGAGCGGAGCGGATGCTGCGCGCCCCCGGCGTCGCTGCGCTGGCCGTCCTGATCCCGCTGATGCTGCTCGCGGCGCCGGCGCTCGCGCTGAAGACCGGGCCGCCGAACGTGGCGAACCTGCCGTCCGACGACGCGGCGCGCAAGAGCTACGAGGCGTTCGAGCGCAGCCGCGGCGCCGGCTGGTCGACCCCGTACGAGGTCGTCTTCCATACGAAGGGACCGGTCACGACGACCAAGCGCCTGCGCGCGCTCGGGCGCTTCCAGGACCGCGTCGCCAAGCTCGACGGAGTCGAGGCGGTCCTCGGCCCGGCGGCGCTGCTCGACCGGACCAAGGTGCTGCGGCAGATCACGCGCGACGTCACCAGCGGGCAGAAGCAGGTGCGGCGCCTCGAGCGTGGCCTGTCGCGCACGCGGGGCGGGACCGGTCAGCTGCGCGATGGCCTCGCGGCCGGGGCGACCGGCGCGGGGAAGCTCGCCGACGGCCTCGGGCAGGCGGCGGCCGGGTCCGCGCAGCTGGCGCAGGGCACGAGCGACGCGGCGCCGCAGACCCGGCGCCTTGCCGACGGGGTCCAGCAGACCGCCGCCGGCGCCAAGCAGCTGAGCGGCGGTCTCGGGCAGGCGCGCGAGGGCACCTCGAAGCTCGAGACGAACATGGACGTGCTGCGCGACTCGCTCGTGCAGGCCGACGCGGACTCGGACGCAAAGCTCACCGACCCCGCAGCGGCGACGCAGTCGGCGGTGCAGTCCGCCCTGCGCAACCTCGGCGGCATCACCGACCCGACCGTCGCCGGCAACCCCGCCGTCCAGCGGGCGAAGGATGACCTGCAGCGGGCGCTCGCGCAGCTCGGGCCACTGAAGACCAACCTCGCGAACTACACGACCGACCTGGACGCCAACGCGACCGCGAGCAAGGAGCTTGCGCGCGGGGTCGCGCGGCTGTCGGACGCACTGGCGAAGCTCGCCAGCGGCAGCGGCCGGCTCGACGACGGCATCTCACAGACGGCCGCGGGTGCGTCCGCCCTCGCGGCAGGCGTCGATCAGCTCAGCGCCGGCACGTCCACGCTCAGCGGCGGGCTCTCGACGCTGCTCAACGGGCCCAACGGCGACGACGGGGCCAAGGCGCTCGCCCGTGAGCTGGACCGTGCGCGCGCAGGCAGCAACCGGATCGGCCGCGCCCTGGAGACGATGCTCGCCAGCGTCGTCCGCGTCCGCTCGACGAACGACACGCGCCAGGCGGAGCTGCGGCGCAACGGGACGAACCTCGATCGCGCTGCGGACTCCGGGTACTTCGTGCTCGCGGCGATCGAGGGTGCACAACAGCAGGCCCAGACGAACGTCGCCTTCGCGACGAACGCCGCATCCGGCGGCAACACCGCGCGCGTCATCGTCGTCCCGCGCCGCGGGCCGTTCTCCGAGGAGAGCGCGGCGCTGCGCCCCGAGCTCGAGCGTGAGGCCGGACGCACGGCCCGCGCGATGGGAGCGACGTCCGTGATCGGAGGGCCCGCCGTCGTGCTCGACGACTTCGACCGCGCGACGAGCGACCGCTTCCTGCTGCTCGTGGCGGTGCTGTCACTCGTCACGTTCCTCGTCCTGCTCGCCGCGTTCCGGGCGCCGCTGCTCGCGCTGCTCGCCGTTGGGCTGAACCTCGTCACCGTCGGCGCGGCCGTCGGAGTGCTCGTGCTCTGCTTCCAGGGCGACGCGCCGCTGCTCGGGGGCGCGGGCGAGCTCGACGCGATCGCGCTGATGGGCATCTTTGCGATCGTCTTCGGTCTCTCGATCGATTACGAGGTGTTCTTCATGAGCCGCCTGGTCGAGGGTCGCGCGCTGACGGGAACGACCGACGGCGCCATCCACTACGGCCTGCAGAAGACGGCGGGCATCATCACGGGCGCCGCGTTCATCATGGCCGCGGTGTTCCTCGCCTTCGCCGCCTCACCGGTGATGAATACGCGCCAGTTCGGTGTCGGCACGACGGTGGCGGTGCTGCTCGACGCGACGGTCGTGCGGCTCGTGCTGCTGCCTGCGCTCGTGAAGCTGCTCGGTGAGCGGACGTGGTGGGTGCCCGGGTGGCTGAGCCGCGGGCGCCCGAGCGCCGCGGGCTGATCGTCAGCCGGAGAGGAACGCCAGCAGCTCGCCGGCGATCTGCTCGCCGCGGTCCTCCTGGAGGAAGTGGGCAGCGCCTTCGATCATCACCTGTGGGCGCGCGCCGGGGATCCGGTCGCAGAACGCCTCACCCGACGTCGGGTACGGGAACACGGGGTCCGAGTCCGAGAACGCGACGAGCGCCGGCTTCTCCCAGCGCGACAGCGCGTCGGCGACGGCGCGCATCTGCTCAGCACCCGCCGCGCCGTCCTGCGTCGGGACGAGCAGCGGGAACTGCGCCGCGCCGGCTTTCGACGCGGCGGTCGGGAACGGCGCCTCGTACGCCGCGACGACCTCGGGCGGAAGCTCGGTCTTCGTCCCGCCCTGGATGACCATGCCGACGGGCAGGTCGGGATTCTTCTCGGCGAAGTCGCGCCAGGCCATGAAGCCCTTGGACACGCGCCCGGTGAAGATCCCGGTGTTGAGGATCGCGAGCCGCTCCACCTGCGCGTCATGCTCGACGGCCCAGCGCAGGCCGATCGGGCCGCCCCAATCCTGCACGACGGCGGTGACGCCGCTGAGGTTCAGCCCGTCGAGCAGGCCGGTCACCAGTTCGACGTGACGGTCGTAGCTGTACCAGCCGCGGTCGGTGGGCTTGTCCGAGCGCCCGAAGCCCGCGAAGTCCGGGCAGATCACCCGGTGTCCCGCGGCCACCAGCGGTGGGATCATCTTGCGATAGAGGTAGGCCCAGGTCGGCTCGCCGTGGAAGCAGACGATCGGCGTGCCGTCGCGCGGACCCTCGTCGACGAAGTGCAGGCGCAGGCCGCCGACCTCGGCGTAGTTCGGCGCGAAGTCGTATCCCGCCAGGTTCGCGAAGCGCTCGTCGGGGGTGCGGAAGATGTCGGTCGCGGTCGTGCTCATGTGCCCCTGCCTGTGTCGTCGGGTGTCAGCGGCAGCCTACCGGCGCGGCGGCTTGCGCTTGCGCGGCTTCGGCTTCGGCCTCGGCCTCGGATCGGTCACGCTGACCCGCCTGCTCACCACGGCGCGATTTCCGGCGGCGTCGACGGCGGTCGCACGCAGGGTGACCGACCGCGCCTTCGCGAGCAGCGCCCGGCGGGGCCTCAGCCTCACGGTGACCCTGCCGCCCACCGCGCCGGGGCTCGCGGTGGCCACGACCAGCTCGCCGGTCACGGCTGCGGCCGACGCCACCCGCTTTGCGGTGACGAGCAGCTCGACGCCGAGCGTGGCGGACTCGCTGAGCGTGACGGAGAACGCCGCACCCTTCAGCAGCGCCGATCGGCTGATCCGCGCGGGGCCGCCGATCAACAGGCTGGGCGCCGTGAGGTCGGGGGCGCCGGCCGGCGTGAACCCGCTCGGCGCCGGAGCGCGATCCACCGTCTCGCAATCCGGCGCGACGATGTCGGCGGCGTCGACGATCGCGGTGTCGCTGTCGCCGCCGCAGGCGACGTCACCGAACAGCGGTGAGGCGTCGCGGGCGCGAATCGTGTCGCCGCCGCCACCGCCCCGCAGCACGTCGTGACCGCCGCCCGCCCCGTCGACGACGTCGTCGCCACCGAGGCCGTAGAGGTGGTTGAAGCCCGCGTCGCCGATGATCGTGTCGTTGCCCGACCCGCCGGTGGCCGCCTCGAACCCGCTGATCACGACGGGGTGACCGGGCGCGCCGTCGTTGGCGACGCCGTCGAAACTGATCGCGTGGCCGGTGTCCTGGTCGGCGAACGAGATCGTGTCCTGCGTGCCCTCGCCGGCCTCGGCGGTCTCGGCCCCGGTTCCCGAGCCGCCGTCACCGGGTGAGATCGCGTCGTCGCCCGGCCCGCCGCGCATGACGTCCCAGCCCCTGAGCCCGCTGATCGCGTCGTCGCCGGGGCCGCCCTCGAGCAGGTCGCCCGGGCTCAGCGCCCCCGTGCCCGTCAGCGCGTCGTCGCCCGCCCCGCCCTTCGCCGACTTGGCACCGCTGACCAGCAGGCGGCTGCTCGACGTCGTCGCCGTGCCGTCGAAGGTCAGCTGTGAGTTCCCGGCCGCGAACGTGCCCTGCATCGGGAACCCCGGACGGTCGAGGTCGACGGTCAGCGTGTTGTCGGTGAAGGGACCGCTCGCGAACGTCCAGCTCACCTTGTCGGCCGAGCCGATCGTGCACAGTCGGGTCTGCGGATTGGGCCCGGCGGTGCATCCGTTGACCGAGACGTCACCGGTGGCGAGGACCCTGAGCACGTCGTCCGCGGCCCCGGCCCCGTTGGGCTCGATCGTCAGGAGCCCTGCCACGCCGCCCGTGTAGTTGGTCGTGATCGCGATCGTCTCGGGGCCCGGCGAGATGCTCGTCGTTGCGTTCGCCGCGCCTGGGGCCACCAGGCACAGGGTCGCGCCCACGATCAGGCCGGAACGGAGCAGACGGAGCTGAGGACGAGCGGGACGTTGGCGCATACGGCACGTATACCTCACGCCGCAGGCGGCCCGGGCGCAGCGCCCGGATCTGGGGAACCTTGACCGGGGCGCGGTCTCCTCAGCGCAGAGACGTGTAGGCCAGGTCCCAGCTCGTCGTGTACTCGTTGGCGACCGCCTGCACGTCCTTGGAGGCGATCAGCGGCGTGGTGTCCCAGGCCCATGGGACGGCGCCCGCCTGCTCGACGATCATCCGGTCGATCGCCCCCCAGGCCGCGTTGCGCGCGCTGCCGCGCGGGATCGTCGCCGCCTTCGCCATCGCACGGTTGATCTCCGGGACGTCCAGCTCGGACCAGTTCGAGTTGTTGACGGGGAGGATGTTCTTGCCGTTGAACACAAGGTCGAGCAACGACTGCGGGTCGTTGAAGTCCTTGAAGAAGCTGACGTTCGGGCAGAACGCCACGTTCGCGTCGGGCACGTTGCAGAACCGTGTGTACAGGGTCTCCTGCGGTGCCAGTCGCAGCTTGACCTTGAACCCGAGCTTGGCGAGCTGTGCCTGCGCGACCTCGGCGGCGCGCCGGCCCGGGTCGGCGTTGGACCCGACCATCAGCAGCTCGCGGTCACCGTCGTAGTGACCCTCGGCGAACCCCGCTCTGCGCATGTAGGACTGCGCGAGGGCGAGGTTGCCGCTCGGGTTCCGCAGGTAGTCGACATCCGGCCCGGCCATGCCGCCCGCCTCCTCGAAGCCCGGGAAGCCGGGTGGCAGAAAGTGCGTGGCGACCGCGCCGACGAGCGCGCCGCCGCGGGTCAGCAGCATTGCTCGGCGGTCGAACACCGCGATGATCGCCTTGCGGACGTTGAGGTCGTCGAGCGGGGGGATCGTCGTGTTCATCGACATCATCCGGTAGCTCCCGCCAGGGGTGAACCGGATCTGGTCGGGTGTGCGCTGGACCGCGCTGCGAACGAGCTCCGCGGGTGGCGGCCCGTCGCCCTGGAGCAGGCCGTCACCCGCGAGGATCCGGCGCGAGGCGACCCCGGCGTCGCTCGCTCCCTCCTCGACCGTGATCGAGTCCAGGTGGGCGGGGCGGAAGTCCGTCGCCGCGTGCCAGTTCGGGTTGCGGACGATGTCGATCGAGCGCCCGGGCCGGCGCCCGGTGATCTTCCCCGACGCGTCCGCGGCGACCATGTATGGACCGGTGAACGCCACGTGCTGGTCGTACGTCGAGGGATTGCGGGCGTCGAACGGGGCGGCGTACTCGCGCGGCACGGGCATCGTGATCGGCAACGCGAGCGCCGCGCTGACGAGCGGCGCCGTCGGCGCGCGCAGCCGCAGCACGAGCGTGCGGTCGTCCGTCGCGTCGACCCCCGGGATGTCGGGCACCCGCGCGGCCGGCGCCTGCGGGGCACCGACGAGGTCACCGAAGTAGAGGGCGGCGTAGCTGGACGGCACGGCGCGGCTGAACGTGCGCTCGATCGCGTACTCCACGTCGTGAGCGGTCACCTCACGGCTCGCGGGCGGCGAGTAGCGCACCCCGGGCCGCAGGCGCACGGTGATCGTTCGCCGGTCGGCGGAGATCTGCGGCGGACCGCTCGCCAGGTCCGGCGTCGGGGTGTCGACGTCGCCCGGCTTGTAGGTGTAGAGCGCGCGGTTGACCGCGTAGGCGACCATGAAGCCGAACGAGTAGTACGTCTGGCCGGGATCGAGGTAGTCGACGTCGCCGGCCGCGAGCACGCGCACGCTGCCGCCGCGGCGTCCCTGCGGGATCGTCGTGTTGTCGACGGGGGTCGCCGTCGCCGCGCCGCCGCGTGCGCCACCCGACTCGCCGCACGCCGTCCCGCCGAGGGCGAGCCCCACGACGGAAACCACTGACACAATCGCCTTCGCCTGCACGTCGCCCTCCTGCGTCGCTGACGCGGCGAGCGTGCCAGCGTGCGGATAACGTCCGCGTCAGGTGCGTCCAGCGCTCACGAGTGGTCCCTGCCGCTCGGCGAGGCGACGGCTCACCGGAAGCGTCACGCGAACGTCCAGCCCGCCCGCGGGGCGCGGGCGGATCGACACGTCGCCGCCGTGCGCCTGGGCGACGCTGCGGACCACGGCGAGCCCGAGCCCGTAGCCACCGGTGGTTCGCGCGCGCGAGGTCTCCAGGCGCCGGAACGGCTCGCCGAGCGTCGCGGCGTCGGCCTCACCGATCACCGCACCGCTGTTGCCGACCTCGATGATCGCGCGCTCGCCGAGCAGGCCGGTGCGCACCTCGACGACGCCGCCCGCGACGTTGTAGCGCACGGCGTTCTGGATGAGGTTCGCAGCGATCTGGTCGAGCAGGACGGGGTCGCCCATGACGGGTGCGGGGGCGATGTCCGCGCGCAGCTTGAGCGTCCCCTCCGGTCCCAGCGCGGGCTCGCCGGCGAGCGCGGCGTTCGCTGCGTCGGCGAGGTTCGCCGGCCGGCGGCGAACGACGCCGGCCTCACTGGAGGCAAGTGCCAGCAGGCTGCCGATGAGGCGCTCCATGCGGGCGTTGGTCTCACCGATGACGAGCGCCATCGCGCGCAGCTCCTGCGCGCCGGCATCCGAGTCGGCGAGCGTGACCTCGAGCTCCGCGCGCACGATCGCGATCGGCGTCAGCAGCTCGTGCGAGGCGCTCGCGACGAACCGCTGGCGGCTCTCGAACGCGCCCTCGAGCCGTTCGAGCATCAGGTCGAACGTCTCGGCAAGCTCGCGCAGCTCGTCACGCGGGCCCTCGAGCGCGATGCGCTCGTGCAGCGTGCGGTCGGAGATCCGCCGCGCCGCGTTCGTGATGTGCGAGATCGGCCGCAGCGCACGGCCGGCGACGATCCAGCCGGCCCCGATCGAGGCGAGCGTCAGCAGGACGAGCATCGCGATGAATGCCGCGAGCACGCGGCGGAGGCCGCGTGCGTCAGCGGCCCGATAGGCGGATTGGTAGGCGGCACGCGCCTGGGCGTAGGCCGCCCGCTCGCGTGGCGAGAGCCGGCGGATCACGGGGCCGTCGAGCGCCGGGACACCGGGAGCGATCCGCACGCGCAGCGTCGCGGCCGCTGACCCCGCCTCGCGGGGAGCCTCGACGCGGACCTGCAGCGGGCGGTCGTTGCGGTCGAACTCGTGACGGACGATCGCGTAGCTGGCGCTCAGCAGCACGGCGCCGAGCAGGAAGAAGATGGCGGAGTACCACGCGGTCAGCCGGACCCGGATCGATGTGCGCCTGCGCGTCATGGGATCCGGTACCCCGCGCCGATGACCGTCATCAGCGGGGCAGGCTCGCCGAGCTTGCGCCGCAGGTTCATGACGGTCACGCGCACCGTGTTGGTGAACGGATCGGCCTGCTCGTCCCAGACGCGCTGCAGCAGCACCTCGCTGCTGAGCACGGCGCCGTCGGCGCGCAGAAGCGCCTCGAGCACGCCGAACTCCTTCGGCGTGAGATCGAGCACCCGTCCGTCGCGCCTGGCGATCCGCCGCGCAGGGTCGAGCTCGAGCCCGTCGCGCCCGAGCAGCTCGGGCGTGACGCTGTCGCCGCGCCGCTGCAGTGCGTGCAGCCGGGCGACGAGCTCCTGGAATGCGAACGGCTTGCAGAGGTAGTCGTCGGCGCCGAGCTGGAGCCCGTCGATGCGGTCTGCGACGGTGGCCGCGGCCGTGAGCATGAGGATCCGCGGTGGCGCCTCGCGCAGGCGCAGCTCGCGGCAGACGTCGTCGCCGTGGACGACGGGCAGGTCGCGGTCCAGCACGACGGCGTCGTAGTCGATCAGGTGCGCGCGGTCCAGCGCGCTGCGGCCGTCGTGGCTGACGTCGACGGCGCATCCCTCGCGGCGCAGCCCGCGTGCGAGGGCCTCCGCCAGTCGCGGCTCGTCCTCGGCGATGAGCACACGCATCTCTCCGGCCTCCTCGGTTGCCGCGGGCCAGCCTAGTCTGGCGGGCGTAACGGTCGTGTAACGCCGAAATGGAGGTTTTCGAGTGCCCGCTGCTCAGGCCTCGAAGGCTGTGCGGCCCGCCCGTGAGCCCGCGCCGGCGGCCTCCCAGAACGAGTACGTCCCGTCCTCGATGAACTCGCGCGCGGCCTCCGCGGCCGCCCCGAATGCGGCGAACGCAAACGCACCGCCGACCGAGATCCGCGCGACACCGAGGGCCGCGAGCTCGGGCACGGCCGGCGCGGCGGGCAGCGCGAGGACGTTGACGGGCAGGTCGACGGCGTCGACCAGCCGACGGATGTCCTGCGCAGCGGTCACGCCGGGCGCGTAGAGCACGTCGGCGCCGGCCTCCTGGAATGCCTGCAGCCGCGCGATCGTGTCGTCGAGATCGTCGCGACCGCGCAGATGGTTCTCCGCGCGCGCGGTGAGCACGAGGTGCACGGGCCCGGCGTGCGCGACGCGCGCCGCGGCGGCGACGCGCTCGGTGGCAAGGTCGAGGTCGTAGATGGGCGCATCCGCCGAGCCGCTGAAGTCCTCGATCGAGCATCCCGCCAGGCCCGTTCCGAGCGCGAGCGTGATCGTTTCGGCGACGTCGTCCGGGTCGTGGCCGAAGCCATTCTCGAGGTCGGCGGAGACGGGTAGCGCCGTCGCGGCGACGATCGCGGCGCTGTGCGCGATCGCCTCGTCGCGGCTCACGCGTCCGTCACGCCGGCCGAGCGTCGCGGCGAAGCCGCTGCTCGTGGTGGCGAGTGCCTCGAAGCCCAGCGAGGCGAGCAGCTTTGCTGAGCCCGCGTCCCACGGGTTGGGGAGCAGCAACGGCCGCGCACCCTGATGCAGGGACAGGAAGTGCGCGGCTCTGGCGGCCTGATCGTCGATGGTCACGCCGGCAGTCTCGCTCAGAGGCTCGGCCGGGGAGGAACACGCAGAGCCGGTGACGCAGGGGGGCCGAGCCGAATGTTCATGACTTGCTCAGCCGCCACGCGTACAGGACCGCCGCTACTGAGGTGGCCAGGTTGAGGCTCGAGACCCCGGGACGCATCGGGATTCGCATGCGCTGGTCGGCGCGTGCGATCAGACCCTCGCTGAGGCCGTTGCGCTCCGTACCGAAGACCAGGACCGCGCGATCCGGGATCCGGCCGGGGTCCAGGGCGTCACCGTCCGGGTCGATGGCCAGAACAGGCCGGTCGAAGGCGGGCAGCTGAGCGACCCGGGCCACTGGCAGCGCGAAGTGCAGGCCCGCTGCCCCGCGCACAGCATCCGGGTGCCAAGGATCGCTGCGCCCGGTCGTCAGGACGCCGGCCGCATCGGCAGCGGCGGCGACGCGAACGCAGGCCCCCATGTTGCTCATGGTGCGCGGGTCCTCGAGCAGGACCACAGGCGCTGAGCGCCCGTCAGCCAGCACACTGGAGACGTCGACCACCGGCCGGCGCGCCAGTGCCAGGACACCGGTGTGGGGAGCCTGCGGTGCCAGCTGCGAGAACAGCTCGGGCGTCACGGCCCTGAGCAGCGTCGCGACCGATCCTGCGAGCTCGGGTGCAAGCGCGTCAGCCAGCCGCTCCACCTCGCCGAGGTCCGTCGCCACAGCGTCGACCAGCTCCGCTCCGAATCTGACCGCGTGCTTGAGCGCGTGAAAGCCCTCGAGCACAGCCAGTTCAGGGTCGCGTCGCGCCTGCTGGTACCGCTCGACGACCGATCCCGTCTCCCCGTCCGAGGCCAGGACGCCGGAACTCACAGCGCGCGCATCCGGTTGTTCCGCGCGTCGTGCGTGAGCTCCGCAAGCCCGAGCACCTCCAGCAGCGGCGGCAGGTAGACCCCGAAACGTCCGCGCAGGCCCTTCTTCAGGCCGTACCAGCCGGCCACCGGATTGTCGGGGGCGCGGCCCCAGGACTCGACGGTCCCCTCCGCGGCGGGCTTCTGCTCGTCAGCCCCGCCGAGCGCCATCCAGTCCCCGTGGGCGACGAGCATCGCGTGCAGGTCCTCGATCGCTCGCAGCTGGTAGCGCAGCTGCGTGCCGCCGACCTGGCAGACGAGCGCGGGCGGATCAGCCTCAGCGTCCTTCCACATCTGGTACTTCGCCTTGCCGGGCGGGGTGGTCAGCTCCCACGGATCGTCCGGCGTGCCCGTGCCGTTGGCGGTCATGTCGCGGACCCTATGACACCCGGCCATCGCAGTCCCGCGACTTCGTCATCCGCCGGGCCGACGACCGGCGCGATTCGGGTCGGCGGCGTCGATCTTGTGCCGCAAAGCTCGAGCACGCTGACGGTCGACACCTCGGCGCACACCATCGTCTCCAGTGGCAAGGCGAAGTACCAGGTGCGCGCAGGGTCGAGCGTGCCGGCGCGCTCAACCAACGACCGGAACCTCACGAACCCGATCCCGATCAGCGGTGCTGAAGCAGGCGAAGACGAAGACGAGCTAGCTGCCGGACACTGCGTCCGGACTTCGCCGAACCAAGCCCTCCATCGGACTCGAACCGATGACCCCTTCCTTACCATCGGCGCC
>JBBQKR010000057.1:0-18075 GCA_038327125.1 Solirubrobacterales bacterium | reverse complement strand
GGCGCCGCTCCCCTCGGGGGGGGGGGGGTCGCGGCGGGCGGCGGGGGGTGTGGGGGTCGCCCCCTTGGGGGGGGGCCGGGCCCTCCCGCGCCGGCCTCGGTGGGGGCCGCGGGGGGCCGCCGCCCCCACGTCGCTTGCCGGTGAATCAGGAGCTGCCGAAGCGGCTGAAGCCGAAGCTGCAGCGGTTGCCGTCGCCCCAGACGCCGTTGCCGCCGGCCAGGGTGCCCTGCTTGGCGCCGGTGGCGATGACGAACTGGAAGGTCGCGCCGTCCGCGGCGACGAGCGTCGTGGCGGGGTTGTCCATGTCCGCCGTCGAGCCGTTGCCGTTGGCGAGGGTGATGTCGACCTGCCGCGAGGCCTCGGCGGTGCCGGTCGTCAGGAACGCGGGATCCCCGTCGAGCGAGTCGGCGGTCAGCCCGTCGAGGATCGCGCCGTCCTGCGTGGTGCTCACGTAGACCTCGGTGCGCACCTCCGGCTGGCCGGCGGCGCCGTCGCCGTCGACGAAGCACTTGCCGTAGATCGTGAACACGCCGAACGTCGCGATCGGCACGACCGTCGCGGCGGCGCGCGCGACGGCCTCATCGTCATTGGTCGCCGTCGACGAGGCGAACGTGGTCGTCGTCAGCGGCACGAGCCCGGCGCGCGCGTTCGTCTGGATCTGCTCGGCGCTGAGGCTGTCGACGCGATCGGCGTTGAGGCCCATTGCGACGCCCGTCGCGGTCGTCGTGAACGGACTGCTGTTCGCGTCCTTGGCAGTGATCAGGCCGCCCTGCGTTCCCGTGGTCGCGAACTCGAACGCGAGCCCGCTGGAGAGGTTGTTCGCGCGGATGCACGGCTCGTTGCCGGCAGCCGTGCCGCCCTGGCCCGAACGACAGCCGTAGATCGCACCGCCGCCGCTGGACGACTTGTTCGACTGGCGCGTGCCGTAGGTGCCGTTGCTGGCGATGATCTGCGTCTCCTTGGTCAGCGACTTGGTCTTGTCGCTGCCGGGGTTGCGCGCGCCGCCGAGCAGCGGCTTGCCTTCACCGGTCGCGTAGGCGGTTCCTCCGATCGCCACCATCAGGGCGATCGAGGCGATGACAGTCGCCGGGGACGGGCGCGGAATGCGTCGCATGCTGCTCCTCCTGGGGTCTTGCGGGGGGGTCAGGGGATGATGCTCTACGCGCCACCGTAGTCGAGCTGAACATGACCGTGTCGCAGCTGCGGGGAACCCCGGACGCGCGCCGGCGGCGGCGCTGCGAGCATGGGCGCATGACGAGCACCACGCAGTTCACCGCAGACCAGGCGCGCGAGATCGGCGAGCGGATCGGCATCGACTGGGCGAGCGCGCCCTTCGACGCCGAGGAGTTCCGTGCCGGGATGGACGTCGAGCTGGAGCACGGCCACCGCGATCCGGCGACCGACGTGACGGGCAGCGACCCGGTCGTCACCGGCAAGATCGCGCTCGCGCACCTCAACGAGTTCCCCGACTACTACACGCGCCTTGCGGTGATGGAGTCCGAGGCCGCGGCCTACTGGGAGGCGCAGTCGGCCGGCTGACCGAAAGCGCGGCTTGACGTGGCGCGGCGCGGGCGGCGAGACTCGCGCGGTGAAGCAGCAGCGCCGCCGGGACACTGCATGACTCGCCGGGCCTGCACCGCGCTCGGCGCGCTCATGCTCGCCCTTGCGCTCCCGTCAGGCGCCGCCGCGGGGCCCGTCACGCTGATCGGCCAGGTGTCCGGGACGACAGGCGCGGTGACCTACGACGCCGGCACAGGCCAGCTGGGTCCGGGCATCGCCGCGGGCAATGTGTTCGGGGTTGCGATCACCCCGGACGGGCAGACGGGCGTTGCAGCCGTCGGGGGCCTGGCCCCAGCCGTCCAGCAGTTCGACCTCGCGACGGGCGTCGCGGGAACGGCCATCCCGCTTCCAGGCTCGCCCAGCGGCCTCGCCCTGAGCCCGGACGGCACCCGCGCCTACGTACCGTTCGAGGCCACCAACCAGCTGGTCGTCGTCGACCTGGTCGCCAAGACCACCGGGACGCCGATCGCGATCGGCAATCGGCCGCGCGCGATCGTCGTAAACGCCGCCGGAACCAAGGCCTTCACGGCCAACAGTCAGGCGGGGCCTGTAGCCGGCGGGGTGTCCATCATCGACCTGACGGGATCGGTCGGGCCGGTCAACCTGGCGGGTCCCGCGTTCGATCGGCCCGAGTCGATCGCGATCACGCCGGACGGTGCGACCGTGTATCTCGGCAACTTCGGCGCCGGCGCGGGCGGGACGACCGTCGTGCCGGTGAACACGGCGACCAACACGGTCGGGACCACGATCACCGTGGGCACCAGCGTCACCGGCATGGCGGTCGACCCGACGGGGGCGCGGCTCTATGTGCTGAACCGCGACTCCGAGTCGCTCTCCGTCATCGCGACGGCGACGAACACGGTCGTGCAGACGTTCTCGCTCGCGGGCGTCTCCCCGAGCCGGATCGCGATCACGCCCAGCGGGGATCGCGCCGTCATCACCGATTCGAGCAATGGCAACGTGCGGCGCATCGCGTTGCCCGGCGGTCAGGCGATCGGCGACCCCGTCCCGCTGCCGGGCGCGGCGTTCGTCATCGCGGCGCCGGCGCCGACCCCGGTCCCGGCCTTCGCGGTCGGCGGCACGGCGACGGCGGGACAGCCGCTCACCTTTGACGCGTCGGCGACCACCGGCGCGGAGGGCGACGTGTCCTGGAGCTTCGGCGACGGGTCATCGGGATCAGGGCCGGTCGTCCAGCACACCTTCGCTGCGCCGGGGACCTACACCGCGACGCTCACGGCGACCGGCTCCTGCGCCGCCGGGGCGGTCTTCGGCCCCGCGGGGAGTTCGTGGGCAGGCGTGAGCGCGTATTGCGCGGGACCACGGACGGCGACGACGTCGCGCACCGTGACGGTGCCCGCCGTGACGGTGCCCGCGGTGCCTGAGCCCAAGCCCAAGCCGACAGTGAAGCCGAAGCCGCTCCCGCCGCTGGCCAAGGGCTGCCTCTCGGTGCGGAACTTCGCGATCCGGCTGAAGAAGGGGGTGCGGGCGCGCTCGGTGACCGTCACGATCGACGGCCGCCGCGCGAAGGTCAGCCGCGGCAGGCAGACCCGCGCGCGGATCGACCTGCGCGGGAAGCCGAAGAAGATCGTCGTCGTGAAGATCGTCGTGACCCCGGCGAAGGGGCGGAAGACGACGACCGAGCGCCGCTACCGGACGTGCACGAAGGAGGCCGCGGGACGCAACGAGGCGAAGCTCTAGTCATGGCAGCAGGGCCTCGATCGCTTCGGGCGGTCGGCCCAGCGCCGCGCGGCCGTCATCGGTGACGAGGATCGGCCGCTCGATGAGGATCGGATGCGCGGCGAGGATGTCGATCCAGCGGTCGCGGTCATGCGCAAGGGTGCGCAGGCCCTCCCTCCGCGCGACGGGCTCGTTCAAGCGCGCGAGCTCCCACGGCTGCAGGCCCAGCGCGGTGAGGACAGCGTCCAGCTCGGCCGCCGTCGGTGGATCCTCGAGGTAGCGGCGCTCGGTGTAGTCGACGCCGCGCGCGTCGAGCAGCGTCTTTGTCTGGCGGCTTTTCGAGCACCAGGGATTGTGCCAGAGCTCCATTCGTCCATTCTTGCGGCTCGGACGCCGCGGGTCCTTTGTACCTTTGAGGCGATGCTGCCCCTGAGGATGATGGTGCCAGTGCTGACGACGGGCGCCCTGCTGGCCGCGGCGCCCGCGGCGATGGCGACCCGCTACGCGGCGCCGGGCGGGACGAACGGCGATCCGTGCACGTTCGCCCAGCCGTGCTCGATCACGACGGCGATCACCGGCGCGACCGCGCTGGACAAGGAGGTCCGGCTGTTCGGCGGGCACTATCCGGCGCTGCCGGCCACCGTCCAGACCGCTGTCGGCGCCAGCGACATCGGCGCCGAGCCCGGAACGGGCCGCCCCGTGATCCACCTCGGCGGCGGCACCCAGCTGCGCGTGATCGGCGGCTCGCGAATCGCCGACGTCGACATCGTCGCCGACCTGCCCGTCGGCGATGCGCTGTTCATGGCCGACGGCGGGGTGATCGCCGAGCGCATCCGCGTCTCCGGGCCCGCCGCCTCGGGTGTCCGCCTCGGCGCGAGCGGAACGCCGTCGACGCTGCGCGACAGCCTCGTGCTGAACAGCTCACCGAACTCCAGCTCGACGGGCGTCTCGATGGAGTGCAACGGCTGCACGTCCACCGCGCGCGTCTCGAACGTCACCGTCATCACGAAGAGCGGGCCGGCGCTGAAGGCGATCGCCGACCCGAACGGCGCGAGCTCGGCCACGATGCACGTCGTCAACACGATCGCGCTCGCAACCGGCGGCGGCGTGCCGGACGTCGAGGCGAGCGCGCCCGCGATGATGGGGAACGACAAGGCGATCGTGAACCTCACGAACTCCGCCTACGGCGACGTGCTTGCGAGCGCGCCGCGCGAGGAGGTCAACGATCTCGGCGGGCACGTCACGGCGGCGCCGCTGTTCGTGAGCGCGGCCGCCGGGGACTACCGCCAGGCGCCCGGCTCCCCCACGATCGACGCCGGCGTGCCCTCGCTGTTCGAAGGCCCGATGCCGACGGATCTGTTCGGGTCGCCGCGGACGCTCGGGATCGCGCCGGACATCGGCGCGGACGAGACGCCCGCAGCGCCGGTGGTCACGACGGGTGCGGCAACGGGTGTCGGGACGACCGCGGCGTCGATCGCGGGAGACGTGACGCCGAATGGCGCGTCGACGGCGTGGCGCGTGGAGTACGGGACGACCACGGCGTATGGGACGACGGCGTCCGGCGCTCCCGCGACCGGCGCCGGGTTCGTGGGCGAGGCGGTCGCGCTGCCGCTGAGCGGCCTCGCTCCCGGGACGAGCTACCACTACCGCGTCGCGGCAGGGCACGCCTACGGCTCCGGCTTCGGGCAGGACGCGACGTTCACGACCGCCGGCGAGCCGGCACCGGGTGGCGGCGGGACGGTCGGCGGCGGCTCAACGCCCGCGCCCGCGCCTGGTGTCACGCCGCTGCCGGCGCCGGTCGTCACGCCGAAGCCCAGGCCGCTGCCCCCGCTGGCGAAGGGCTGCGTCTCGCTGCGCGACTTCACGATCCGGCTGAAGCAGGGCGTGAAGGCCAATGCGGTCACCGTGACGGTCGATGGCAAGCGCGCGAAGGTGGTCCGCGGCAAGCGCATCAGCGCCCGCGTCGACCTGCGCGGCAAGGCGAAGAAGATCGTCGTCGTGAAGGTCGTCGTGGCCCCGGCGAAAGGGCAGCGGACGACGACCGAGCGCCGCTACCGGACGTGCGCGAAGAAGGCCGCTGGGCGCAACGAGGTCAGGTTGTAGGTCAGGGCGCGACGGCGACCGGCTCGGGGTCGCCTGCCGCGAGCGGTTCGTGGCCCGTCGCGAGGTAGCGGGCGCGCGCGTATGACCCGACGACTGCGAGCAGCGCCGCGCCGATCGCCGCGGCCAGGAAGACCGCCGAGAAGTGCCCGGCGCCGACGAGTGGCGCGGCGGCCGCGCTCGCGGCCGCGCCGCCGGTGAAGACCGCGCCGGCGAAGAACGAGATCGTGACCGCACGGGCGTGCGGATGCACCTGGGTGGCCCAGAGCTGCAGCGTGGAGTGCATGAAGCCGAAGCCGGCGCCGAGCACGACGGTCGCGATGACCGCCGTGGCGACCGCGGAGTCGACGGCGGCGAGCAGCAGGCCGGCGGCCGCGAGGCTCGCGCCGCCGGCGATCAGGACCGGCGAGGAGCGCCGCCGGATCGCGCGGGTGACGAGCGGCGTGCAGAGCGAGTTCGCGATGCCGAAGCCGGCTGCGGCCGAGCCGGCGAGCGCCGCGCCGATCCCCTGGTCCTGGAGCGAGGCGGAGACGAAGGTGAGCGCCCCGAACACGACGGCGCCCTCGACGAACGCCAGCGCGACGACGACGCGCACCCAGCGGTCACGGGCGATCTCGCGCACCTGCGCGCCGAAGCCCGCCGTCGGCTTGGGCGCCGTCGGCTCGGCGAGCGGGCGCAGCAGGATCGAGACGCCCGCTGCGAGCACCCCCGAGGCGAGGAACGCGATCCGCCAGCTCCACAGCTCCGCGATGACGCCGCCGGCGACCGTCCCCGCCGCGACGCCCGCGGTCGCGAACGACATCAGGATCGCGAGCTTGGGCTGGCGCTCGTCCTCGGCGACGGTGTCGCTGACGTAGGTCATCGCGGTCGGCATCGCCGCGGCGAAGAAGAGGCCCGCAAGCGCGCGGCCGGCCATCAGCACGGCGACGGTGGGCGCGGTCGCCGAGACGAGCGCGGCGAGCCCGCCGCCGGCGACGGCGCCGCGCAGCACGCGCACGCGACCGAGGCGATCGGAGAGCCCGCCCCACAGCGGCTGGCTCAGGCCGTAGGTGACGAAGTAGACGCTCGCGACCAGCGCCGCGGTGCCGAGCGAGATGCCGAGCGCGTCGTGGATCGGGACGAGCAGCGCGGGGATCGTGAAGCGGTCGAAGCTCGAGAGGAACGCGGCCGAGCGCAGGCGCTCGTGAGCTGTGAGCCGGCGGGCGGGCACGCGTCCAGGCTAGGCGGGAGCCCGCGGACGACTACGCGCGATGCGACCAGCGATCGCGGCCTGGCCCGACCATGATCGGCGCGCGGTGCAACCCTGGAGTGATGGTCAAGGCCCTACCTCCACGTCGCGACGGACCGCCGCTCCACGAAGCCCTTCGCGCGGCGTTCGCCGCAACCGACGGCACGTTGCCCGCCGTGCGCGAGTCGCATGGCGCGTGGGTCGTGCTCGCCGGCGAGCGCGCCTACAAGCTCAGGAAGCCGGTCCGCTTCGCGTTCCTGGACTACTCCACGCCGGCGGCGCGGCGCGCCGCGTGTGAGGAGGAGCTGCGGGTCAACGCGCCGCTGGCCGCGGACATCATGCTCGGCGTGCGCGGGCTGCGGCGCACCGTCGACGGTGTCGCGCTCTGCGACGCGGACGCCGACGAAGCGGTCGACTGGGTCGTCGTGATGCGGCGCTTCGACGAGCGCCGCACGATGGCCGCGCTGCTGGAGCGGGGCGCGCTCACCGCGGACCTGGTGCACGCGGCGGCCGCCCGCCTGGCCAGCTTCCACGGCTCCGCGGAGATCGTGGACGACCCCGATCCCGCCGGGCGCGTACAGGCGACGATGGCGCGCAACGTCGACGAGCTGTGCGCGGCGGCCGGCGAGGACCCTGATGGGCCGCTCGGCGCGCTCGGCACCTTTCTCCTGGGCGCGACGCGTGCGCGCAGGGCGGACCTCGACACACGTGCGCGAGCCCTGCTCGTGCGTGACGGCCACGGCGACCTGCGCGCCGAGCACGTCGTGTTCGAGGATGCGGGCGTGCTGGTCGTGGACCGCATCGAGTTCGATCCGGCGCTGCGCCGCATCGACGTCGCCGACGACCTCAGCTTCCTGATGATGGACCTCGAGGCGCGCGGCGCGCGCGACATGGCGCGACTGCTCGTCACGGCCTACCGGGACGCGGGCGGAGATCCCGGCGATGCTGCGCTGCTGGCGCTGTTCGCAGCGCACCGCGCCCTCGTCCGCGCGAAGGTCGCCCTGCTGCGCGAGCGCCAGCAACCGCAGGCCGCGGCGGCGACCGACGCCGCCGCGTTCCTCGCGCTCGCGGCGCGACTGGCCTGGCGTGCCCGCGGGCCGCTGGCGCTCATCGTCGGCGGGCCGCCCGCCAGCGGCAAGTCAACGCTCGCGACGGCGCTCGCCGCGCGCAGCGGCCTGCCCGTGCTCTCCTCCGACCGCGCCCGCAAGGTTGCGCTCGGTCTCCCGAGGGCCGCGCCCGCCCCGTCGGCCGCATACAGCCCGCAGGCGCGCTCCGCCGTCTATCGCGAGCTCGGCCTCCGCGCCCGCGAGGCGCTCGACGCCGGCGACGGGGTGATCGTCGACGCCACGTTCGGCGACCCGCAGCTGCGCGCGGCGTTCCTCGCCGAGCTCACGCCCGCGCAGCGCGACGCGGCGGTGCTCGCGGTCGAGTGCCGTGCGCCGGCCGACGTCCTCGTCGCCCGCGCCGCAGAGCGGCCACAGGGTGCCGGCGGCTCGGACGCCGGACCGGATGTCGCCGAGCGCCTTGCGCGCAGCTTCCGGCCGATCACCGAGCTTGCGCCGCAGCAGACGCGGGTGATCGACGCCGTGCTCCCGACCGAACGCCAGGTCGCGGCGATCGAGGAATGGGTCGCTTCGCCCGAGCGGCGCCCGTAGGCGCTGCGGTCACCGCGGCGCCTTGCGGCAGGGCACCGAGACGTCCACGCTCTGCTGTCGTGGAAACCCCGGAGCCGTCGCCCGCCGGCCGCGCCCGGCCGGCACGCATCTGGTCAGGTCTGTTTGAGCTTCGCCAGTTCCTGCTCGACCATCCGCTCGTGCTCGGCTTCGTCCTCGCGCGCCCGGCGCGGGCTCCAGCGCCCGCTGAGCACGAAGATGAACGGGATGAACACGATCTGGCCGGCGAACGCGATCCACCAGTAGGTCTGCCACTGCCCCGGGGCGTCCCGCTTGGCGGTGGCGACGTCCTCGGCGTTGTCGGCGAGGTACTTGAGGTCGCTCGGCGGCACCTTCGACAGCGAGGCCAGGCGGGTCGCGGCCTGCTGCACCTTGGGGCCGGTCGCCAGGAGCAGCGCCGTGTCCGCCGGAGGCACCTTGCTGAGCGCGGCGAGGCGCTGCGCCGCCTGCGGCGGCGTGACGCCGAGCTTGCCGACGATCGCGGCGACCGCGCGCCCCTGCGCCTCCAGGTCCTTGGGATTGGTGCTCAGTGCGAGCAGCGTGGCCGGGTCGATCGCCGCGGCCGTCGCCAGCTCGTCCTTGTACGTGGCGCCGAGTGCCACGGTCTTGGCCACCTGGGCGGAGGGCAGGCCCGTGAGCTGCGTGAGCGCCTGCACCGAGGCCTGGGCGTCGGCGGGGTCGCGTTGCAGCGTGGCGAGCACCTCCGGGTCCACCTTCTGGAGGGTCTGGACCTGCTGCGGGTACGTCTCGACGATCCGCTGGACGCGCTGTCCGGAGTCGACGAGCGTCGAGGTCGCAGGCACGACCAGCAGCAGCGATGCGAACGCCAGCGTCACGACCGTGCGGATCGTCCCGCCCCAGACCGCCAGGCCGGTCGCGGTCGCCGCCGGGTTGTGCCGCTCGACCGTCTCGGTGAAAGCCGCCATCCACGTCACGTAGACGAACCCGCCGCCGAGCGCCGCGATCACGAAGTAGGCCTTGAACGTGCCCGCAGTGGTCCCCGGGTCGGTCGCGGCCGCTGCGAACAGCCCGACGCCGACGAGACTGATGAGCGCGCCCACGAGCATGAACGGCTTGCGCACGTGGAGCCGGTCGGACAGGAGGCCGGCGACCACGAGCGCAATCGCGTTCGTCGCCCAATACCAGTTGGCGATCGAGTTCGACGTCTGCTCGGCGAAGCCGTTCACCGTCGCGAAGTACACGACGATGAACGCGACCAGCGCGTAGTAGAGGAGCAGGTACAGGCTGATCGCCAGTGCCGGACCCAGGATGTCGAAGCGCATCATCTGCCGCCAGTGCCCCTTGAGCACCAGCTCGGGGTCCACGCCGGCGGCCCGGGCCTCGATCAGGGCACGGTCGCGCAGGCTCACCATCAGCTGGTCGCGCAGCCCGGGCGAGAGCTCACGCAGCCCGAACAGCGACACGATCGCGACGACGAGCCCGGCGGCGCCGCACACATAGAACTGGAAGCGCCAGTCGGTGTGGGAGTCGAGCGTGTTCGTGGCGATCGTCGTGACGACGAGGCTGCCGAGCACCGGGCCGAGCGTCCAGAAGCCCATCGCGACGCCGCGGCCGACCTGAGGGGAGAAGTCCCGGATCAGCGCCGGCGTGGCGACCAGCGCGGCGCCCTCGACCATGCTGAGGATCGCGAACAGGATCATGTACATCGCGGTGCTGTTCGCGTTCGGCAGGCCGAACGCGATGATCGCGCCGGTGATGAAGAGGCCGGCCACGACGATGTTCGCGCGACCGTAGCGATCGGCCAGACCGGCCGCCAGTGACGCGATCGCGCCGACAGCGTTCCCGATCACCAGCACCATCACGAACCCCGTCCAGCTGAAGCCGAGATCCTCGATGATCTTCGTCGCCACCGAGCCCTGGACGTAGAGCTCGTAGTACAGGACGACGGTGCACAGGACGGTCAGTCCCAGGTAGAAGAAGCGCGGGCCCGTCTCCGGGTAGTGCTCCAGCTGCCGTTGCCAGAGCCGGCGCCGTCCGCCGGAATCCGCCGTCCCTGCCGCACTGCCCGTCGTGACGCTCATGAGCTGTCTCCTGATCCGCTGCTCGTCCGGCGCCACCCCGTCGGCTGATCCACAGACCGTACTCCGCGGTGCGCCGGCCGCTATCCGTACGGACTACCCATGCCGAACGCAGCCGAAACCCGCGGCGGATAGCGTGCGGGGAGATGCCGCGCGTGGCCGTCTTCGGACCCCATCCCCTGCTGTCGATCACGATCGAGGCGCGTGGCGGCGAGGATGACGTGCATCTGCACGCCGGCGGGCAGGGCGTGTGGCTGAGCAGCATGGCGGCCGAGCTCGGCGCCGAGGCGGTTCTGTGCGGCCTGGTCGGCGGCGAGGCCGGCGTCGTGCTGGAGGGCCTTCTGGAGCGCCTGCCGATCGAGCTGCGCCTGACCCGCACCGCGGGGACCAGCGGCTGCTACGTCGTCGACCGCCGTGACGGGTCACGGCGGTCCGTCGCGCAGGCGACCGCCAAGGCGCCTTCGCGGCACGAGCTCGATGCGCTCATCTCGGGGACGATCGCGGCAGCGCTGGACGCCGACGTGCTCGCGATCTGCAACGCGTTTCCGGGTGATGTGCTCCCGGTCGAGGTCTACGGGGCGCTCGCCGCGGACGTGGGCGCCAACGGGCGCCCGGTGATCGCCGACCTCTCATCGCCGCGCCTTGAGGCGATCCTCCCCGCGCAGCCGGTTCTCGTGAAGCTCAACGACTGGGAGCTCGCCGAGTTCGTGCAGGGACCCGTCGACCCGCCGGAGCTGTTGCTCGCGGCCGCGCGGCGACTGCATGACCGCGGTGCGCGCTCGGTGCTCGTCACGCGCGGCGGCGAGCCGGCGCTCTGGCTCGACGGCGACGGCCCGCCGCGGCTGGTGGTCCCGCCGCGGCTCGAGCGCGGCATGAGCGAAGGCTGCGGCGATTCGATGATGGGCGCGATCGCGGCGCAGCTCGCCGCCGGGCGCTCGCTCGAGCAGGCGATCGTCATGGGCGCCGGCGCCGGCGCTGCGAACTTCCTCCACGCGGGCCTGGGGACCGGTGACCGGGCGACGGTCGAGGAGCTCGCCGCGCACGTGCGCATCACCCCCTACCCCACCGCGTAGGGCACCTGCGGCCGCTCGCCGGCGACGATCGCGGCGGGTGCCGTATGCGCCACCCAGTCCAGGTGCGGCGCGACGCGGTCGACCCCGCCCAGCACCTCCAGCGCACCCTGCAGCGCGATCGCGCGACCGCCGTGCGAGGAGTGCGCGTCGCTCGCCAGGACGTGCACGAGACCGCGCGCGGCGAGCAGCGTCATCCCCAGCGCCGTCCGTGGCTGCTGGAAGTACGCGGCGGTCGCCTGGATCAGCGCCCCGCCGGCGGTGAGGCGTGCGAGCCGCTCGAACAGGTCCTCGCCCAGGTGGCGCTCGGGGTGCGCGATGAGCGCGTGGAACCCGCGCTCCTCCAGCCGCGCGACGGCCTGGTCCAGCGTGTCCGAGAGCGGGCCGGCGCGCGGCTCCAGCAGGATCCAGCGCCCGCCGGCGAGCGCGACCTCCTGCAACTCAACGTCGCTCAGGCCGTCCACCACGAGCTCGGAGACCTCGCCCCCGGTCAGCACCCGCAGCGGAATCTCGCGGCGCGCCAGCTCTTCGCCGAGCGCGGCCACCCGGCCGGCGATCTCGCCGATCCGCACGTCGTGGTCGTGACGGATGTGCGGCGTCGCGCAGACCGCCTCGAACCCCTCGGCCACGGCGCGGCGCGCCATGGCGATGCTGTCGCTGCGGTCGAGCGCGCCGTCGTCCACACCCGGGAGCAGGTGGCAGTGCAGGTCGATGAACCCCACCCGGCGCGTCTACCCGTACAGCGCCGCCAGCTCCTCGGCGAAGTGCTCGCGGACCACGTTGCGGCGGACCTTCAGCGTCGGGGTGAGCTCGCCGGAGGCGTGCGTGAGGTCGTGGCCGAGCACCGTGAAGCGCTTGATCTGCTCGATGCGGGCGACGCGGGCGTTGACCGCATCCACCTCCGCCTGAAGGAGCTCGAGCACCGCGGGATCGCGCGCCAGGACGGCGGGATCGGCGGGCACGCCCGTGGTCTCCGCGAGGGCGGACACCTCGTCGGGGTCGAGGGTGAGCAGCGCGACGAGGTAGGGACGGCGGTCGCCGTGGACGACCGCCTGCGAGATCCAGCGCGACTCGCGCAGCATGCTCTCGAGGTTGGCCGGCGTGATGTTCTTGCCCGACGAGGTGATGATGATGTCCTTCTTGCGGCCCGTGATCGCCAGCCGGCCGTCCGCGTCGATCGTGCCGAGGTCGCCCGTGCAGAGCCAGCCGTCGCGCAGCACCTCGCGACTGGCCGCCTCGTCGCGGTAGTAGCCGGGGAACACGTGCGGGCCGCGCAGCAGGATCTCGCCGTCGGGCGCGATCTTCACCTCGGTCCCCTCCAGCGGCGGACCGACCGTTCCCGGGCTCGCGTCGCCGGGGACGGCGAGCGTCGCCGCCGCGCAGCTCTCGGTGAGGCCGTACCCCTCGAGGATCTCCACACCGCACGCGCCGAAGAACTCCAGGACGTCCGTCCCGACCGGCGCGGCGCCGACGAGCGCCAGGCGCAGATTTCCACCGAAGACCTCGCGCACATGCCGCAGGACCAGCCTGTCGGCGAGGGCGAACCGCGCGCGCAGCACCAGGTCCGGCCGCCCGCCGGACCGCCGGGCCACGCTCATGGCGCGGCCGCGGGCAAGCGCGCGACGGAAGATCCGCCGCTGGATCGCGGGGCCGTCCTCCAGCCGGTCGAGCACCGCGCGCTGCACCTTCTCGTAGATCCGCGGCACGGCGGGAACGTGCGTCGTGCCGCCGGCGGCGAGGTCCTCGCGCAGGCGCTTCGGGTCGCGGTTCCAGTAGACGAGGGTGCCGCCGACGTCGAGCGTGACGAACTGCGTGAGCCGCGCGAGCACGTGCGCGAGCGGGAGGAAGAGGAAGATCGAGGGCAGCCCCTCGCGCAGCCCGATCCGGTCCTCGTACATGCGCATCGTCGCCAGCAGGTTCGCGTGCGTGAGCATGCAGCCCTTCGGCGGCCCGGTCGTGCCGGACGTGTAGACGAGCGTGGCGATGTCCTGCGCGCCGGGGGCCGCCGCGCGCTCCTCGACGAGCTCCGGCGCGAGCGCCGCGCCGCGCTCGCGCAGCTCGCTGAGCGTGATGGCGCCCGGCGCCTCGCCGGTGAGGACGATCACGTGCTCGAGTTCCGGGCAGCGGTCGCGCACGGCGTCGACCTTCGCGACCTGCGCGGCGTCCTCGCAGAGGATCACCCGCGATCCGGCGTGCTCCAGCACGTACGCGCACTCCTCGGGCGCGTTGGTCTGGTAGATCGGAACGACGACGGCGCCGGCGCTGAGGACGCCGAGGTCCGCGAGCGTCCACTCCGGGCGCGTATCGCCGATGATCGAGACGCGGTCCCCGCAAGCGACGCCCAGGCTCATGAGACCGCCCGCGATCTCACGCGCCGCGCGGCCGAGCTCCGGGTATGAGATCTCGCCGCCGCCGCCGGCGAGCGTCAGCGCCGTGCCACTGTGCGTCCGCGTGGCCTGCAGGAACAGCGCCCCGAGAGTGGTGACGTCCTGTGCGGACGCCGAGGTGGCCGTGGGCTGGTTCGTGAGCATGACTACCCAAGGTACGCCCGTGGTACCCCGCGGCGCATCGGTAGTCGACCCCCGAGACGCCACCGTCAGCGGCGGTCCGACCAGTCGACCCATTCCACGCCCGTCTCCTCCAGGTAGGCGGAGACCGCGGCGCCGAGCGTCGGCCAGAACCGGTGGCGGCCGATCTCGTCGTGGATGCCGTAGTGGATCAGCCGGTCGCGCACCGGGTCCTTGAGCTCCGCAAACGCGAATTCGACCCCGGCGGCGTCGAGGTCGGCGTTGAGCTCGCGGAGCATCTCGCCGGCCGTGACGTCGACGTCCGTGATCGGCTCGGCGGCGACGACGATCCAGCGCACGCCGTCCTGGCGCGCGAGCCGCTGCACCTGCTCGCGGAAGTAGTCGGCGTTGGCGAAGAACAGTGGCGCGTCGAAGCGGTAGAGCGTCAGCCCCGGGATGCGGTGGGCGTCCGGGTGCCACTCGGTGTCGTGGTAGCCCTTCATCTCGTCGACGCGGCCGAGCTCGGCGTCATGCGGGCGCCACGCGCGCCGCACGAAGTTCAGCAGCGAGATGACGATCGCGATCCCGACCCCCCAGAGCACGCCGACCAGCGCCACGCCCGCGAACGCCGCCATCGCCAGCCAGAACTCCGACGCCCGCCAGCGCAGCAGCCGCCTCGCCGCCGGCACGTCGATGAACCCGAGCACGGCGACGATGACGATCGCGGCCAGCGTCGTGATCGGCAGGTCCTGCACGAGCCCGGTCCCGACGAGCAGCAGCAGCGCGAGCACCGCCGCGCCGATGAGCCCGACCAGCTGGCTGCGCGCGCCGACGTCCTCGGCGACCGCGGTGCGCGAACTGCTCGTCGAGAGCGGGAACCCCTGCGCCAGGCCGGTCGCGAGGTTTGCGACGCCGAGCACCGCGAGCTCCTGGTTCTGGTCGACGTCCTGCCGCAGGCGGCCGGCGTAGCTGCGCGAGAGCACGCTCGTGTCTGCGAACGCGACGAACGCGATCCCGACCGCGGCGGGAATGAGCGCCCCGAGGTCCTCCCACGAGACGTCCGGCACCCCGAACGCGGGCAGCCCCTCCGGGACCGTTCCCACCACCGGGATGTCGTCCGCCAGGCCCAGCGCGCTGACGAGCACCGTCGCCCCGACGACCGCGATGAACACGCCGGGAACACGCGGAGCCACGCGCCGCAGGCCGAGGATCACCGCGAGCGATCCGAGGCCGATCGCGAGCGCCGTCGCGTTCGTCTCATCGAGCCCGCCGGCGAGGTCGCGCAGCGCCGGGATCAGGTTCTCCGCGTCGACGGAGAAGCCCAGCAGCTTCGGGAGCTGCGCGACGATCACCGTCACGGCGATGCCCGCCAGGTACCCCAGGCGGACGGGTACCGAGAGCAGCTCGGTGACGAAGCCGAACCGCGCGATCCCGCCCACGAACATGAGGACCCCGACGAGCAGCGCCAGCGCGCCGGCGAGCGCGACCCGCTCGTCGGGGTCGCCGCCGACCGCGAGCGGGATGATCGCCGCGGCGACCAGCGGCGAGACCGCCGAATCGGGGCCCAGGATCAGGATCCGTGACGGGCCGAGCAGGAAGTACACGACCACCGGCACGAGCGTCGCGTACAGGCCGGTGACCGGCGGCAGCCCCGCGAGCTCCGCGTACGCCATGCCCTGCGGCACGAGCAGCGCGGCGAGCACCAGGCCCGCCGGCAGATCGTGGCGCAGCATGTCGCGACGGGATCCGCGCAGGACGCCGATCCCCGGAACCCAGCGGGTGATGCCCGAACGGGCGTTCATCCGTTGAGCGTACGTCGCGGGTCAGCTGTCGAAGCCCAGGCCCATCCGGTCGAGCGTGCGCAGCCACGGGCCGCGGCGGCCTTCGCGCTCGTCCGCATTGACGAGCGCACGGCGCGTCAGCGAGATCACGCCGTAGCGCAGCGGCTCGGGCGGGAACGGGACCGGCCGTTTGCGCACGAGCTCCAGCCGCGTGCGCTCGGTGTCCTGTCCGTCGACGAGGTCGAGCGCGGTCTGCGCCCCGAACCGGCTCGCCCCGACGCCGAGCCCGGTGAAGCCGCCGGCGTAGACCGCACGTCCGCCGAGCGTCTTCAGGAACATGACGGCGAAGCGGCTGCAGGTGTCGATCGCGCCGCCCCAGCGGTGCGTGAAGCGGACGCCTTCCAGCTGCGGAAAGTGGTCGAGTACGTTGGCGGCGAGCTGGTCGAACGTCGGCGCGTGCGCGTCGCGGTCGGGACCGACGCGGCCACCGTAGTAGTACACCGCCTCGTAGCCGCCCCAGACCAGCCGGTCGTCGTGGGTGAGCCGGTAGTAGTGGAAGCGGTTGCCCATGTCGGCGAGGCCCTGGCGCCCGGTCCAGCCGATCGCGGCGCGCTGATCGGCGTTGAGTGGCTCGGTCGCGAGCACGTAGTCGTAGACGGGCGCGATGTAGTGGCGGATCTTCGGGACGACGGGCTCGAACGCGTTCGTCGCGAGCACCGCCCGCCGGGCGCTGATCGTGCCGGCCGGGGTGACGGCGAGCAGGCCCGCGTCGCTGCGCTGCAGTTCGTCCACCGGCGAATGCTCGAACACGCGCACGCCCGCGTCGATCACGGCGCGCAGCAGGCCCCAGGCCAGTCGCGCAGGGTCGACGAGCGCCTCGCCGTCGCGCTGCCAGACGCCGCCGAGGTAACGCGGCGAGTTGACCGTCGCGCGCATCTGTTCGGCGTCGAGGATGTCCGCCGTCCAGCCGAAGCGCCACGCGTGCTCGGCGACCTCGTCGAGCCAGGGCACCTGATGTGGCTCGTTGGCGACGTTGATCTGCCCGGTGCGCTCCAGGCGCGCGTCGATCCCGAGCTGCTCGACCGTCCGGCAGATCGCATCGTGGTTCTCACGGCCGAGCCGCTCGAGCTGGTCCATCTCGCCCGGCCAGCGCTGAAGGCCGTTGGCGTGCCCGTGCGTGAGTGAGGAGCTGAGGAAGCCGCCGTTGCGCCCCGACGCGCCGAAGCCGATCGTCTGCGCCTCGACGAGCACGATGTCGCGACCGGGATCACGCTCGCGGGCGAGCAGCGCGGCCCACAGGCCGGTGAAGCCGCCGCCGACGATCAGCAGGTCGGTGTCGATCGGGCCCTCGAGCGGCGGGAGCGCGGCCGGCGCGTCGGGGACGTCCGTCCAGAGGACGCGCGGCTCGGAGTCGGCGAGCGCCGGGTGTGCGGTGGGCTGCGTGGGAGACGGCATCCGCGCGGCAGTCTTGCAGCGCCGCTAGACCGCTAGAGCGCCACGGTCCAGGTCTGCAAGGCCGGGGTGGTGTCGGGGTTCCCCGCGGCGTCGATTGCGCGGACCTCGAACGTGTGCGCGCCGTTCGTGAGGTTGGCGTAGTTCTGGGGTGACGTGCATGTGGTGAACGCTGCGCCGTCGATGCGGCACTCGAAGGTGGCGCCGGCGTCGGGTGAGGAGAACGCGAATGCGGCCGTGGCGAGTGTGACGGTGCCGGTCGGGCCGGAGGTGATCGTCGTGTCGGGCGGAGTCGTGTCGACGGTCCAGGTGCGGGCTGCGGGTGTGGCGTCGGTGTTGCCGGCGGCGTCGATGGCGCGGACGTCGAACGTGTGGGTGCCGTCCGTGAGGCCGGCGTAGTTCTGGGGTGACGTACAGGTTGTGTAGGGGGCGTGGTCTATGCGGCACTGGAACGTCGCGCCCGCCTCGGAGGAGAACGCGAACGATGCGCTTGTGCTGTTGGTCGTGCCGGAGGGACCGGTGGTGATCGTCGTGTCGGGAGCGACGGTGTCGACGGTCCAGATCCGCGACGCGGGCGTGCCGTCGGGATTCCCCGCCGCGTCGACTGCGCGGACCTCGAACGTGTGCGAGCCCTGCGCG
Source organism: Solirubrobacterales bacterium (assembly GCA_038327125.1). Taxonomy (GTDB): domain Bacteria; phylum Actinomycetota; class Thermoleophilia; order Solirubrobacterales; family Solirubrobacteraceae; genus F1-60-MAGs163. Next base: position 349 of record JBBQKR010000057.1, on the reverse strand, counting down.
AGGCCGGCGTAGTTCTGGGGTGTCGTGCAGGCCGCGAAGGCAGCACCGTCAATGCGGCACTGGAACGTCGCGCCCGCCTCGGAGGAGAACGCAAACGATGCGCTTGTGCTGTTGGTCGTGCCGGTGGGACCGGTGGTGATCGTCGTGTCGGGAGCGACGGTGTCGACCGTCCAGGTCCGCGACGCCGGGCTCGCGTCCATGTTGCCGGCGGCGTCGATCGCGCGGACATCGAACGTGTGCGGACCCTGCGCGAGACCGGCGTAGCTCTGGGGTGTTGTGCACGTCGCATACGCCGCACCGTCGATCCGGCATTGGAACGTGGCGCCGGCCTCCGACGAGAACGTCAGCG
>JBBQKR010000056.1:0-19048 GCA_038327125.1 Solirubrobacterales bacterium | reverse complement strand
GGCACCGGTGGCCGCGGCGCCGGCGCCCACCGCAGCAGCACCCGCGCCCACCGCACCCGCTCCCGCGCCCGCGCCCGCTCCGGCCCCCGCGCCCGCCCCGGCTCCGGCCCCCGCGCCCGCCCCGGTCGCCACCGCGACGTCCTGAGCCCGTGGCGGGGGCGCCGGACAGCGTCGACCGCCGGCTCGACCTCATGGGGACGCACATCCGGGTGCTCGTCGGGCCGGCCACCGATCCCGGCGGGGAGCCGGCTGCGGATGCAGCGGACCGGATCGAGGCGTTCCTGCGCCTGTACGACCGGGCGCTCTCGCGATTCCGGCCCGATTCCGACCTGTGCGCGCTCAACGCCGACCCGCGTCCGGTCGTCCCCGCCTCGGATCTCCTGCGCAGCGCCGTGCGCGCCGCCGTGCGTGCGGCCGAGATCTCGGGCGGGCTCGTCGACCCCACCGTCCTCGACGCGCTCGAGGACCTCGGCTACCGCGAGTCGTGGGACCGGGCACGCAGGCTCGAGCTCCGGGCGGCGCTCGACGCGGTGTCTGTGCCCCGGCGTCCGGCCTCCCCACGCGCCGATGCACGCTGGCGCGCCATCCAGATCGACGACCGAGCGGCGACGATCTCCCGCCCCCCTGGTCTGCGCATCGACACCGGCGGAAGCGGGAAGGGGCACGCGGCCGACATCGCCGCCGAGATGCTCGACGGGCGCCGCGAGTGGGCCGTGGACTGCGGCGGCGACCTGAGGATCGGCGGATCGACGGGCGCGCTGCGCGAGGTCGAGGTCGAAGATCCGTTCAGCGGCGCCCTGCTCCCCGGCTTCCCGGTACGGCGCGGCGCCGTCGCGACGTCGGGCATCCGCTCACGCCTCTGGCGGGACGACGGCGGCCAGGTCGTCCATCATCTGCTCGACCCTGCGACCGGCAGACCGGCGTTTACAGGCCTCGTCGCCGTCACCGCGCTCGCTCCCACGGGCGTCGAGGCCGAGGCCCGCGCGAAGGCCGCGCTGCTCTCCGGCCCGGACGGCGGCGCCCGCGTCCTCGGCCGCCACGGCGGCATCACATTCGACGAGGCGGGCCACGCTGACCGGATCGGGCGCCTGGAGCCGGCGCCGGTCGTCCGCCTGCGCATCCCCGGGAGCGCCCGCGCGTGATCGCCGCCCTGGACCCGCTCGATCACGGTTGGTGGATCGCCTCGCGATCCGCAGGCATCGTCGCGTTCGTCGCCGTCGCGGTGTCGGTCATCATCGGCCTGCTGATGGCCAACGGGATCGGGCGCAGCCGCACGCGACTGATGCTCGGACTCCACGAGTACACGGCGCTCGCCGGCCTGGTCGCCACCGCAGTGCACGGCATCGCCCTGCTCGGCGACGCGTACCTGCATCCGACGCTCACCCAGATCGCCGTGCCGTTCACGGTCGAGTACCGGCAGCTCTGGACGAGCCTGGGGATCATCGCCGGCTGGCTGGCTGTCGTGCTCGGGCTCACGTTCTACGTGCGCAGGCGCATCGGCAGCCGGCTGTGGCGTCAGCTTCACCGGCTGACGATCCTCGTCTGGGCGCTGGCGGTCGCGCACACGATCGGCGCCGGGACGGACGGCTACGAGCGTTGGATGCAGGCGATCCTCATCGTCACCGGCATCCCGATCGTCTTCCTGTTCCTGCGGCGCACCGTCCCCGGCGACGCCAAGCGCGAGGCGGCCCAGCGCGCGCGGCTCGCCGACGCGGGGATCTGACGCGCCCCGATTCCTGCTTTTCGTCGAGGCTGTCGCGTAAAGCCTCGAAAGTTGCTTACTTCGTACCTGGTGGGAGACGACGTCGACGAGAGGCGCCAAACGATGTCGCGGTCCCATCAACTGGCCGTCGGGAACGCCCCACGAGTGATGTTGTCCCAAGTTGCATTGACGCACCGGAGTTCCGATCGTTTGGTGCGACAGCCTCCGTCCCAGGCGGGAGTCGTGTCGGGGTTGCGGATAGCCTGCGTCGATGCCCGCCGGCTCCTATGACGGCCCGCCGCTCCCTGAGCATCCCGAGCTGCGCGAGATCGCATTGGCGATGGAGGCGGCTGGCATGGTGTTCGAGATTCTCGACGAGCGCTTTCGCGTCGTGTTCTTCTCAACTGAGGCGGCGCGCCTGATCGGTCTCTCGGCTGGGGAGCGCGACCGCCAGTACGACAAGTCGACGATCGTGCGAAGCCTGCGCGAGGACGCGACGATCGTAAGGGTCACCGACGAGAGCGGTGCCGCGTGGTTTGAGCACAACGCGCCGATAATGCGCCGCTACCTGGAACCGGCCGACGCCGATTTCGACGAGGTGTTCGGTCCCACCGCGCCGCTGGCGTTGCAGGTCGAGCCGGTCGAGGTGGCACCGCGCGCCTGGTACGACAGGGTCGCGTTTGGAGCGGATCTGCGGTTTCGCCGGTCGATGCTCGGAGACCAGAACCAGGTCCAGGTGCGGATCAACGACGACGCCGGGCGCTTCATCGGCGTCCTCTTCATCTACCGCGGCACGGTGCCGGAGAGCCTGCTCAACCGCCTCGGCCGCGGAGACCCCCGTCTGTTCGAGCGGATGGAGCGCGTCAGCGAACCTGCCAGGCGCCCCGCGGGCATCCTGTTCGCCGACCTCGAAGCGTCGGGTGCGCTGTCGCGTCGCCTGTCGTCGCGCGGCTACTTCGACCTCATCCGCGATCTGACGGATCTCATCGACGCCGCTGTCGTCGCCCGCGACGGCATCGTCGGCAAGCACGCCGGGGATGGTGGATCGGCGCTCTTCCTGGCTGCCGACTTCGCGGAGTCAGAGTCCGCCGCCGCGCGCGCCACGATCGAAGCTGCGCGCGCGATCCGCGACGGGGCTGGGGACCTGGGTCCCGACGATGTGCCGGTCAAGCTCAATCTCGGGGTGCATTGGGGCGCCACGCTGATGATTGGACAGGTCGCTACCAGCGGCCGACTCGAAGTGACCGCGCTCGGCGATCAAATGAACGAGGGAGCCCGCATCGAGGCCGTCGCCAAGGACGGCGCGATCCTCGCCTCGAAAGATCTTGTCGAGCGCCTCGACCGCGAGGATGCAGACGCGACCGGCCTTGAGCCCGACGGCATCGCCTACACCGCGCTCAGCGAGATCAGCGGCGCGAGCGACAAGGCGATCCGGGACGCCGGCTCGATCGCGGTCGCCGCGATCTGACCGCAGCGGGAGGTCGCTTCCGCTTTCCATGCAGGCTGTCGCACAAAACGATCGGAACTCCGGTGCGTTCGTGCACCGAGCGACGCAGCTCCAGCGTGCCGGCCATGTCGACGAAGACGACGCCGCCGCCGACCGGCAGCTCCGACACCTCGTCGGCGCGGTGGAACAGCGACGCGGCCTCCGGGCCGGCATCCGCAGGTACGCTCACTCGTGATGGCCTTTGCCCGCGAGCGCGATGGAGCCGCCTCGTTCCCGGACCTGCTCGCCCGCGAGCGCCAGGACTACGCGCTGCCGCCGCGGCTGCACGACCTCGCCGAGGTCCTGGTCCACCGGGTGCTCGAACTGCTGTTCCCGCACTTCGCCGCGGAGGTGGGGCGCAGCACGGGCGACGTCGCTGAGGAGTTCGCCGCGCTGCGCGGACTGCTCGTGGACACCCTGCGTCTGCCGGCTGCGCACTGCGCCGACCCGGACAGAGTGGTCGACCACCTGCTCGCCGAGTTGCCGGCGATCCGCGCGTCGCTGCTGCTCGACGCCAGAGCGATCTTCGATGGCGATCCCGCCGCGCAGTCCGTCGACGAGGTGATCCTCGCCTACCCCGGCTTCTTCGCCACCGCGGTGTACCGCATCGCGCATGAGCTTCACGACTCCGGCGTCCCGCTCGTCCCGCGTGTCCTGTCGGAGATCGCCCACCGCGACACGGGCATCGACATCCACCCCGGCGCGAGCATCGGGAAGTCCTTTGCAATCGACCACGGGACCGGCATCGTCATCGGCGAGACGACCGTCCTGGGCGCGCGTGTGAAGCTGTACCAGGGCGTGACCCTCGGCGCGCTCAGCGTGGAGAAGCGCATGGCGCGCACCAAGCGTCACCCGACGATCGGGGACGACGTCGTCATCTACGCGAACGCGACGATCCTCGGCGGGGACACGGTGATCGGAGACGGGAGCCGGATCGGCGGCAATGTGTGGCTGACGCAGAGCGTCCCGGCCCACTCGGTCGTCACGCCCACCGCGCGTGTCGAGCGCCAGGATGGCGCTTCCGGCGACGAGGTCCTCGACTTCAGCATCTAGCCATTGAGAACGGAGACACCGTGAAGGCCGCGAGCATTCTGGACACCATCGGGGACACCCCCCACATTCGGATCAACCGTCTCTACGCCGACCGGAGCGTCGACGTGTGGATGAAGGCCGAGCGCGCGAATCCGGGCGGTTCGATCAAGGACCGCATCGGGCTCGCGATGGTCGAGGACGCCGAGCGGCGCGGCGTCCTCGGACCCGACAGCACCATCGTCGAGCCGACATCCGGCAACACCGGCGTCGGCCTGGCCATCGCCGCCGCGGTTCGCGGCTACAAGCTGATCCTCGTCATGCCGGAGTCGATGTCGCTCGAGCGCCGCCGCCTGATGGCGGCATACGGTGCACAGGTCGAGCTCACGCCCCGTGAAGGCGGGATGACGGCGGCGATCGCCCGTGCGAACGAGCTCGTCGAGCAGATTCCCGGCGCGTGGATACCGCAGCAGTTCGAGAATCCGGCGAACATCGCGATCCACCGCGAGACCACGGCGCAGGAGATCCTGTCCGACTTCCCCGACGGCATCGACTACCTCATCACGGGCGTCGGAACCGGCGGCCACATCACCGGGGTCAGCGAGGTGCTCAAGGAGCACTTCCCGGCGCTCAAGACGTTTGCGGTGGAGCCCGCGAAGTCGCCGGTCATCAGCGGCGGCGAGCCCAGCCCGCACCGCCTGCAGGGCATCGGCGCGGGCTTTGTGCCCGCGAACCTGCACACCGCCACACTCGACGGCGTGATCCAGGTCTCCGAGGAGGACGCCTACGCGTACACCGTTCGCGCAGCGCGCGAGGAGGGCATCTTCGTCGGTCCCTCCTCCGGCGCCTCGCTGGCGGCGGTCGCGCAGAAGCTGCCTGAGATCCCGGACTCCAGCACGGTGCTCACGTTCTGCTACGACACCGGCGAGCGGTACTTCTCGGTCGAGGGCCTGTTCAGCGCCGACGGCACATCGGTGCAGGTCGGAGCCCGCCCGTAGACCGGCCCGACGATCGCGCGATGCCCCATCTTGTCGAGTTGGTCGGTGACGGGCTCCAGGTGCCGTGCATCGACGGCACCGAGCGTCCGTACCTGAGCCTGGACGCGGCGGCATCGACCAGCGCGCTGCCGGCCGTCGCCCAGCGCGTGGCAGAGTTCCTGCCGTGGTACTCGAGCGTCCACCGCGGCGCGGGCTACAAGTCCCAGCTGTCCACCGCGGCCTATGAGGACGCGCGCGACGCGATCCTGCGCTTCGCCGGCCGCGAGGGCCGCGACGACGTGGCGATCATCTGTCGCAACACGACGGAGGCGATCAACCACCTCGCCTACCGGATGAACCTCGAGCCGGACGACGTGGTGGTCACCACCGTCGTCGAGCACCACGCGAACCTGCTGCCGTGGCGTCGGCTCGCCTCGCTGCGGTTCGTCGAGTGCGGTGCGGATGGGACCTTCGACGCCGATGCCGTCAGCCGTGCGCTCGACATCGAGCCGCGCCCCAGGCTGCTCGCGGTCACCGGAGCGTCGAACATCACGGGTTGGCTCCCGCCGCTGGCGGACATCATCCGGGCCGCGCATGAGCGCGGCATCCCGGTGCTGGTCGATGCCGCGCAGCTGGCCCCGCACCGCTCGCTCCCCGCCGAGGCGGACTTCGTCGCGTTCAGCGGCCACAAGATGTACGCGCCCCTGGGTGCCGGCGCCCTGGTCGGCCCGCGCTCGCAGTTCACACACGGCGACCCGTTCCTGGCCGGAGGCGGCGCAGTCGACCTCGTCGACCTCGACGAGGTCGTGTGGACCGCACCGCCCGATCGCGAAGAGGCCGGCTCCCCGAACGTGGTCGGTGCCGTCGCCCTGGCCACCGCGATCGGTGAGCTGGAACGGATCGGGTGGCCCGCTGTCGAGGGCCACGACCGCGCGGTGTCACGCCGCCTGCACGCCGGCCTGCACGCGATCGCCGGTGTGCGCGTGCTCGGCCCCGGCCCCGAGTACGACCTGCTCCCAGTCGCCGCTTTCGTCGTCGACGGCCTGTCGCACGCACTGGTCGCCGCGCGGCTGAGCGCGGAGTTCGCGATCGGTGTACGCCACGGCTGCTTCTGCGCCCACCCATACCTCATCCGGCTGCTCGGCCTCGGGCACGACGACCTCGAGCGCTTCCGGACCGCGGCGCGCCACCATGACCGCCAATCGCTACCGGGCGCTGTCCGCGCATCGGCGAGCCTCTCGACCACCGCCCGCGACGTCGACCGGTTCCTCGCCGCCGTCGAGATCGTGGTGACGAGCGACCCGCCCGTCCCGTACCACCTCGATCCGGTGACGGGCGACTACCGGCCCGAGGGACACGACGGCCCTGGACCGACATCGGGCCGCTCGTCGGCCTGCACGCCGGGCTGAGCTTGGGCCAGCGCCTGCCGGCTAACGGACGCGGACCGTCTTCTTGACGCTCGCGCCACCGCCGGTCGGGTCTGCGAGCACGACCTCCACGGTCACCTTCGCACCCTTCGGCACCGAGCCGATCGAGATCGGCAGCGAGAACTTGCCCTTCTTGACCTTCGCACCGCTGAGCTTCGCCGCCTTGCGTCGCACGGTCTTGCCGCCCTTCGTGACGGTCGCGACGACGGCGAGCATCGGCGCGCTGCCGCGTTTGGCGACCGAGCCGGTGACGGTCAGCTTCCTGCCCGAGCGCTTGGCGCTGACCTTGCCGAGCGCGACCTTGCTCGAGCCGCGCATGCTGACGTTCCCGCGGCGGATGACCCGGCCGCTCTTGGCCCGCAGCGTGTAGCGCACGCCACCGTTCAGGGACGACCACGAGCGCGGCGTGATGTCGAGTCGTTGATCGCGACCGATTGTCATCGACGGCGTCTCACCGTTTGCCGGCAGGCCTGCCCCGACCGAACCCAGCGTGATCGCGACCCTGGTCGGCGCGCCGTCGTGCGCGATCCGCAGCGTGCCACCGTTGAGCTCGGCCTCGTCGAAGCCGCCCGCGCGTGCGGTGGTCCTGATCGCCGCGGTGCGCGTCACCTTGCCGCTCTGCTGCTTGAGGTCGTAGATGACGCCGGCGCGCGAGGCACCGGTCGCGAACTGCAGCGAGGATTCGCCCGGCCGCACCGTCACGCGGTCGATCTGGCCCTTGGCGGTTTCGATCGAGCGCACGCTCGCGGTCGAGGAGCCGGTCAGCAGGCTCGAGTCGTACGTGCCCTTGGCGATCCCCTTGATCGTCAGCTCGTACTCACGGCCCTTCTTGAGCTGGTACTGCGGCGAGTCGCTCGGCGGCCCCGAAAGCACCGGGGAGAGGTCGACACCGCTGCCGCCTGTCGGTTCACCGTCGCTGTCGAGCTGTGGCCTGCCGCCCGCTTCGATGCCGGTGACCTCCGCCGGGTGCGGCCCGCCCACTGACGAGAGCACGCTCGCGAGCGAGAAGTTGTTTGGGAGCTTGGCGTTGAGCGGGGGGATGTTCGACTTGACGACGAGCGTCGAGTTGTCGCCCATCCAGCCGAGGCCGGGGTAGGACCAGCTGCCGTTCGGATTGACCGTGACGGTGCTGTTGCCGAGTGCCGCGACGCGCGTGTTCTTGTCCGTCTCCTCAAACCGCTGGTACGGAATGTTCGGGTCGTAGACGCTGATCAGCATCCCGCCGTCGCCGGTGTCGCGGACGCCGTATGCGGTGATGGCGTGGCCGTTGTCGCCCTGCCGGATGCTGAGCATTGCGGCACCTTGCTGCGCAATCAGATCCTTGAGCAGCGTTCGCTCGGCGGCATATGAACGACCCTTACCGCGCTTCAGGTCTTCCTGCATGCCCTTGTCGAACTGCGCGACGAACCAGCGCACGACGTCGCGTTTGCCGAGCGTCCCCTCCTGCAGCGCGGTGATGTCCCAGGCGCGTGTCGCGCCGCGCTGGTAGTCGCTCGGCTTCTGGCCGGTGCCGTAGCCGCGGAAGCGGGCCGACATCGTCGCCCAGCCGTAGCAGAGGCCGCCGCCGCTCTCGACCATTTCCTTGTACGTGTCGTAGTAGTCGCTGGCGATCGGGTCGTGGACGCAGACGATGAAGCACGCGTCGGTGTCATCGGTGCCGAACGTCCGCTCGAAGTCGTCCCAGCTGTAGGTGCCCTTCGAGCCACCCTCGGTGCTGTTGGAAACGATCATCCCGTACTGGCGACGGAACTCACGCACGTCGAGGTCCTGGCTGCGTGCGATCTCGGTGCCGGCCTTGTTGATCGCGCGCAGGGGGCCGGACACCGCCGTTGCCGGAATGTTGAGGATCAGATCGTCCATCATCCTGCCGTTGACTTCCGTCTGGCCTGCTTGGCGCACCGACCACTTCTGGTTGAGGCCGTCGACGAACTCCACGGGGCAGTTGAGCGGGAAATTGCCGATCACTCGTGCCGTACTCCCGCCGTCGCGCAGCGGCAGCGGCGGACTGGCTGTGGGCACGCTGTCGATGACCAGCCGGTCGGTGAGCCAGTTCAGGGAAAGCTCGGCCTCGGTTGCGCCGTACGGGTCCATCGCGACCTTGAACGTGCCCGAGCCGTCCTTGTCGCCGGGGTCGAGGTTGTATTCGATCGGGTAGGTGCCGGCACCGCTCGGGAACACGGCCGAGCCGGTCGTCATCGACTTGAGCCCGCTGGTGGCGGTGGTGCCGCCGAAGTTGTAGCTCGTGTAGCCGCCGAAGCCGCCGCGCACGTTGAAGCTGTCCGCGATCTTCTGCGGCCCGCAACCGGGAACGAGGCGGATCGGGAAGCGGCCGCCCGTCGCGAAGTACAAGGCCGGAATGCCGGTTACGCTCTGCTGCAGGTTGGTGACGTTGATGCCGGTGCCGGCGGCCCCGCCGCCCGAGATCGCGCTGACCGAGAGCTGCCGCGTCGCCGCAAACGGGCTGTCCGCGGTGATGCGCAGGGTCGCCGGGTTGGATCCTGTGACGGCGGCGTCCGGGATGAACTGGGTCGAGGCGATGCCGGCCGGCAAGCTCGCGACGCTGAGGGTGACCGCGCCGCTGGAACCGTTGTAGCGGCGGACGCTGACGGGCACGTCGACACTCGAGCCCTCGACGACGTCGGCCGCCGGCTGCTGCAGCGCGAGGGTGAACTTCGGCGTGAGCGCCTCTGCGTCACGCGACATCACGAGATCGTCGATGAAGACGCCACCGGTGTCGTACCAGTCCATCGCTTCGAAGCCCTGGACCACGGCGCCGATGATCTGGTTGCTCCCACGGTCGTAATCGATGTTGGCCGTGGCGCCGGAGACCACGACGGTGGTGAGCGTGGTGAGCGGCGTCGAGCTGCCGATCGTGTAGAACCTTGTGACCGCCGTCTGGGTCCGCGGCGTGTTGTTCTTGAGCTTGAAGCGCACGCGCCGCTGCTCGTTCTGGAACTCCATCGCGGTTGCGAAGCGACGGTCCGGAAACTCGTTCGAGCCCGTGGCGCACGAGATCTGCAGCGCTGTGCCGTTGAGCGCATTGTTCTGCAGGTACGGGCTACCGCAGTTCAGCAGCGGGGCCGGGGCCGGAAAGCCGAACCGCGTGGCGTTGCCGAACCGGACGAGGTACGGAGCAACGGCGAACTGGTCTTGGATGATGGTGTACTCGGGCAGCCCGAGCTCGGAGAATCCGACCGGCTGATCGGCGGCCTGCGCAGTGCCAGGCAGTGCCAGCCCGGCAAGGATTGCGATGACGACAGTGACCTTGCGCATGGCTAGCCCTTTTTCTTCTTCGAAGCAGCGACGCTGAACGACAGGACTTTGACGGCGCTGCTCTTGCCGTCGCCCCCGCGCGCGGTGACCGACAGGCGGTAGGCACCGGCTGCGAGCTTCTTCTTGCCGAGCGTGCCGCTGATCGCGACCGAGCCTGTGCCCGGGGTGAGCGAGCGGGTGATCGTGCCGACCTTCCTGTACCTGGTGCACCGCGTGCCCTTCCTCGCACCGGCCTTGCACGTCCCCTTGACCCTGCGGCCCGGGGAGGAGCGCTCAAATGTCAGCGTCACCGTCGCCGCGGCGTTGAGTCGCAACGCGAGTGCCGTGCCGGCCTTGGAGCTGACGCGCTTGCCGGCCACGAACCGCGTCTTGCCGAGCGACACGCGGTCGAGGATCAGCTGGACCGGCGTATCACCACCACCGCCACCACCGCCACCAGCGGGGGGCTGATCAACCGGACCGGCCGGCGCGGCGCCGACCGTCACAGCCTTGAACGACTGGGTGGACGTGCCATCGGCGTCGGTCACGGTGACCGTCACGCCGTAGGTGCCGGCCTGCGCGTAGTCGTGCACGCTGATCAGGCCGGGCTGCGGCGGTGTGCCGTCACCCCAGTTGACCGTGCCCGTCAGCTGGTAGCCGTCAGGGTCGTCGGAGGCCGAGGCGTCAGCGGTGACGCGGTTGCCATCGATGGTCGTCGAGAACGTGGCGACCGGGGCCGCGTTCGTGCCGAGGTCACGCACAAACACGTCGTACGCGCCGTTCGTGTCACCTGGAGCCAGCTCGTCGGAGGTGGTGGACAGGGTGACGAAGCGCCCGCTGCCACCGCTGATGAATGCGTCGATGGCGCCGCCGTTCGCCGGGGTGCCGGCCGACGACGAGTCGATCCGCTGGGTCAAGCCGGTGCAGCGGTCGCGCATGTTCACGCCACCGGTCGGAGATGTGGTCTGCAGGAACGAAACGCGGCAGCCGTCGTCGGAGATCGTGATCGGGACGCTCGACTGCAACTTGATCTCCGAGTTGGCCCCGGTGACGGAAATGATCTCGGTGTTGCCCGAGCCGCAGCGATCCTTGGCGAAGACCTTGGGTTGCGGAGCCGAGGTGTCGCTCAGCACGAGGTTGGTGGCGCTGGAGAAGAACGCGGCAATGCAGCCGTCGTAGTTGAGCGCAGGGGTGGATGCGTGGCTGTTGGCGGCGCCCCCACCGTTGACATCGCTGATGCGCTCGACGGCTCCGGTGCTGAGGTTCTTGACGAACACGTCGCGGAGGCCGGGGGTGATGTCCGGCGTGACGAGGTTGGTGGCCTGACTGGTGAACGCGACGAACTTGCCATCGCCCGAGATCGAGGGGTCGAAGTTGGTGTTGTCCGATGCGACACCGGCGGCCGTCTGACTGACGCGGGTGATCTGCCCGGTTCCTGCTTCCCAGAGGAAGATCTGGCTGAACGGCGACAACGAGGCGCGGAACGCGATCTTGTTGCCGTCGGCGCTGATCGCGTGGGCTCGTTCTGAGATGGCGCTGGTGACGCCCGTGGCGGTCGCCGGCAGCGGGATCAGCTGCAGGTCGTCGGTGACGCGGTCGTAGCGGTAGAGCCGGTAGGTGCCGCTCGTCGCACCGGCGTCCAGCGTTGTGGCGGCGGACCGAAACACGATGTAGCGGCCGTCGGCGGAGATCAGCGGGTTGTCGATCAGGTCGCTGTTGTTCTGGACTCCTGCGTTGCTGATGCTGATGCGCGTGGTCTGCCCGACCTTGCGGTCACGCACATAGACGTCCCACTGGCCGTTCGTGTCGGCCGCGTCGAAGTCGGCGCGCGAGCGGAAGACGACGAAGCGACCGTTGGCGCTGATGCTGGCCCCGTTCGAGCCGTTCGGATACGACGATTCAGCACCAGTGGAGCTGATGCTCACACGCGTTGTGGTGGGGGTCGCAGCTATGCCGTTGGCTGCGAAGACCAGCAGCGCCGAGACAGTCACGGCGCAATACCAGGCGATGGAAGACCCGCGGCGAGAGAGCATGGTCCGCGATCGTCCCACAGTCGATGGCCGGGTGCGAAAAGGTCGGCCGACAGTGTTGGCGCCGGCGCCACCTCGTCCACGGCCGGCGCCGCGTGCAGGAAGGCCGCGAGCATTTCGCTCCGTGGACGGCCGCTGCCGCCGTTATCGCCAGGCCCAGAAGCCGCTTGCTGGCCATTCCTACAGTGGAGCCAAGGGGGATCGAACCCCTGACCTCCTGCTACGCGGTCGGGCTCGCGGTGATCGCCTCGGTCTACATCGGGTTCGCCGTCGCTGACGGACGACCGCGGGTCATCGGTCGTCGCGGCGATCATCGGCGACCGCGCTCGACCGAAGCTGCGCGCGTGCGGCCGAGCGGTCAGGTGCTGACCCTCACGCCGCGAATCAGCGTGAATCGCGTCGGCGTCATCAGGATGGAGATTCGTGGCGGTCGACCTGGACACCACATGGCGACCGTCGGCGGCGATTGCGCCCTCAGCGGAGCCGCCGCTGCCCTTGGCTCCAGCGGCTCCGGCGATCTACAAGCCCAAAATGCCCGCGTTCTTCAAGGACCTGCCGAGCGAGATCCGTGCGGCGCTGAAGGTGCGTTTCGCGGAGCAGGCCGGCGTGCAGGCCGAGTGGGCCAAGGCCGTCGCCGGCAAGAGGAGCAAGATGACCGAGCTGTACGAGGCGCTCGGCGAGAAGGGGAACACGTTCCTCAACAAGGTCTCCGGTCAGGTCGCCGACGAGACGTTCATGCGCTTGGCCCAGACGAAGGCCGGCAACGACGATCCTGCTCTACAAGGATCTCGTGATCAACGGGTCCAAGATCATCGAGAACACGCTGACGGCGATCGGCTCAGACTTCGACGGCCTGTACCTCGCGCTCAAGGGTCGAGTGAAGCTGCCCGCAGGCATCGCCTCAGCCATGTGGCTCGAGGCCAACCGACTGTTCTCCGAACTCGCCAAGAAGGAGGGCTTCGCCTGGGGGTTCCACGGATTCTCCCGCGAGGGATTCGAGTTCGGCAGCAAGGCTTTCGAGTCAAACATCTGGCAGTACGTCGCAGAGGCCATGCCCGAGGCTGATGCACGGCGCCTCTTCCATCTGCAGTCGCCGGACATTCTGCGCAACGGTGGTGTCAAGGTGGGGCGGATGACGGATCGCGACGAACCTCGTGAGACCGCCGGGCTGACCGGGAACGTCCGCGCATGGCGCGCGACGGGAACGTTCGAGGACGTCCTTGGGCGACGGCTGTTCGTCCATCGGCGCTCAGGCACGGTGCCGCTCGTCGTGCTGCTGCACGGCTTCCCGTCCAGCTCGTTCGACTGGCGCGGAGTCCTCGCGGCGCAACCGTCGCTCGACGTGCTCGCGTTCGACTTCCTCGGGTTCGGCCTGTCCGACAAGCCTCGCGATCACGTGTACACGCTTGCCTGGCAGGCCGACGCCGTCACCGAGCTCATCCGGCGCCGTGGCAATCCCCCGACCGTGCTGGTCGCCCACGACATGGGCACGTCGGTGGTCACCGAGCTCCTGGCCCGCGATCTCGACGGCGGATGCGGCTTCCCGATCCACAGCGTCCTGCTGTTCAACGGCAGCATCGTCCTGGAGCGCGCGACGCTGACGAGCGGGCAGAAGCTGCTGCGCGGCCCGCTCGGGCCCGTGGCCGGCCGGCTCATGAACGAACCGTTCTTCCGCCGCCAGTTCGCGTCGCTCTTCTCGTCAGCACACCCGCTGACCCGAGCGGAAGCGGCGGACCAGTGGGCGCTGATCGCGCACGGTGGTGGCCGGCGCATCGCCCACCGGCTGATCCACTACCTCGAGGAGCGTGAGCGGTTCGCCGAGCGCTGGCACGGAGCGATTCGCGACTGGCCCGGCCGGCTGTCGCTGGCCTGGGGGCTTCAGGATCCCGTCGCGACCACCGCCGTGCTCGATGCCCTGCGCGAGTTGCGGCCTGAGGCGACGGTCACCGAACTTCCTGACCTCGGCCACTACCCACAGATCGAGGACCCAGGCGCCATCGCCGCGCTGATCGCAGCGTGTACCACATGACCGTCACCGAGATCGACCTCGGGGCCGTCGACCGAGCTATCACCCAGGGCGACACGCACGGATTCGCAAAGCTCGTGAGGTCGACCCGCGGTGCGCCACGGTGATCGCGTCTTGAAGCATCGACCCGGCCCGCGCTGGCACGGTGGGCCGGGCGCGCTCACCCCGGGTGAGACCTGGGCGCGTGCGCAGCTGACGCTGCTGCGCTCGGACCGGTACTCCCCGCGAGCACTGGCCCGTTTTCTCGGTGCGTCGCAGCGGCGCGCCGCCGACGTGCGGGAGGCCCGACCGGACGTCGCCCGGCGGGCCCACGGTTGGATGGCCACCGGCGCCATCGCCTGGCTCGCACTCGCGGCCGCAGGGAGGGAGCCCTACCGGCGGCGCACCGCCGAAGGCATCGCCTGGTGGGCTGGAGTGGCGCTCATGCTCGAGTGGCACCTCGGGATGTTCGAGACCGAGGACGGCAGGCCCCGCAACCTCGGCCCGGCCGACGCACTCACGTTGTCCCGCGCGTGGCTGGTTCCGGTCATGGCCGACGGCCTGAGCCCGATCATCATCGCGGTATCGGCCGGCACCGACCTGCTCGACGGCCCGATCGCACGTGCGACGAGCCCCACGCGCGCGGGCCGGGACCTCGAGAGCCTCGTCGACGCGGCCGCGCTCGGGGCGGCGTTGCTGGGCGCGCGTCGGCGGGACGAGATCTCCCGGACGGCCACCAATCTCGAGCTGTCCCGTCTGACGGCCGGAGTCGCCTACGGCGTCGTGGCCTACTTCGGGCGGTCGGATGCCCCCGACCCACTCGTCACCCGGGCGGCGCGGGCGACGACGACCGCCCGGGTAGCCGGCCTGCTCGTCGCCGCTCGTGGGCGCCGACGAGCGGGAAGCACTCTGCTGGCGGCGGGCTCGCTGGTGAGCCTCGCGTCGGTGGGACGCGCTCTGGTCCTGGCCCGGAAGCGCTGCTGATCATTCGGTCGGGACGATCTTGACTCCGCGCCTGAAGGCGACCCTGCTCGGCGCCCGAGGATCATGTGCCGCACCGCTGAACCGTCAGGGCGCCGGCGCGCGCCGCGCTCCCCCTTGTCGTCGCGGGCGGGCGGCGCGTCGGCGGATTCCCCTACCAGAGCGGTGCGGCGAAGGGCTGCTCATGACGATGCTTGTGCTCCCCAGCGCACGCGATTACAGTCGCATTCGATGACGATCCGGCATACCGTCTCTGCGCTCGCCGTGGCGCTGGCGTTCGTCCTCGCTCCGGCCGTGGCCCACGCGGACGGGTGGGTCACAGTTCGGTACAACGGCACGCTCGACGAGACGTTCGTCTACCAGCCGAGCAGCCCAGCGGTCTGGCAGTCGACACTGCACTTCACGTGGGACGCGCGCGAGGTGTTTCACCTCACCACGCCCGGCAAGGTGACGTCGGAGGGTCTGCGCCTCACCATCACGGGCAAGCAGTCCTCAACGTACGCACCGCCGAACACCAACCAGAACTGCAGCTTCTCGATCGTGCCCCGCTCCCCGCTCGCCAAGGGCCAGCTGTCGCCGCTCCACGTGTTCTGGCGCGGGACCGGGCCGATCGGCGGCTCGGCGATCATGCCGACCACCGGCTCCTATGCGATGTCGACGGGGGCGACGTCGACATCACCCGCCTGCGAGATACCGATGACCGGCAGCGCGGGCGTCAATGACGTCCTCCCCGACGCCGTGGCCAAGATCTTCGGCGACGCGGAGGTCGCCGGCGTCACCGGCGAGCTCGGCAGACCGGCCGTCACGCAGAGGTTCGACGCAGACGGCCAGACTGCCGACCGCCGCAACACGGCGAGCCTCCACGCGACGCTGACGATGTCCAACAGCGCGCGCAAGCCGCCGGATACCGGCGGGACGCCGCCACGGAGCTTCACGCCGGCGCGCAAGCAGGCCAAGCTCAACGCGCTCGATGCGCTCAAGGACACGATGCAGCGCGCGCTCTATCCCTGCGGTGTCGGCGCCGGCATCGGCACCGCACTGGTGGCCGCGGGCCCCGTGGGTCTCGCGGTCGGCGGCACGATGAGCGCGTTCGGGACACCGCTGTGCCTCGCGTACCTCAAGGCGATCAAGGACGAGGCCGACACCGTCGCCGATCCGCCGAAGCCGCGCTACCGCACGGCCGCGAAGATCCAGCCGGTCCGCGCGCGCGCCGTGAAACTGCCTGCCTGCCCGGCCTCTGAGGGCGCAGGCTCGCCCGGCGCGGTGTGCCGCGAGCTCCAGCCGGCCGCGCAGAGGCTGCTGCGCGCCACGCGCGAGACCGAATCCGCGGCGACCGCTCTGGACACCACGATCAGTCGCGAGACCGCTGCGCTCGCCGCCAAAGACACGTCGGCGACTGCGCTTCAGGAGCGGACGCTGACGATGCTCGGGCGCAGCTTCGCCGCACGCCGGCGCGCCGAGGCGACAGCCGCCAGGCGGGTGGCGCAGATCCTCCGCGGGGCAGGACTCAACGTGACGTTCGACCCAGCCGCGGCCGCAACCGCGCTGAGCACCCTGCAGAAGCGCCTCGTCGCTGCAGGGCTGCCGGGGGCAAAGCTGACGACGGCACTCGGCGCACCTCCTCAGGTCATCGCGTTCGACCTGCTGACGGCCCTCGGCAGCTGAGCCCGACGCCGGCAACCCGTTCCCAGGTCCTCGCCGCGGGGCCCCCGGGGCGACAGACCCCTCATCACCAGGGGTTCTGTTGATGGAGCCAAGGGGGATCGAACCCCTGACCTCCTGCTTGCAAAGCAGTAGATGACCGCGCGAAACGCGCAAGTACGGGCGGCTCGATCGCTCCTCAAGCTAGTTTTTATGGGCTGGTGCGGGCAGTTTGGTACCCGATCCGGTACCCCGCCGCGTGTGGTACCCGCGCCATTCTTGGTGGTACCCTGACCTCTTCGATGTCCGCGATCGATGCAAGCCCGCCCCGCCTGGATGGCCTCGCTGGAGCCAGGATGGGAATCGACGGCAGCGCGAGTGCGGCGGTCGTGGTGCGCGAGGGGCGTGATGGGACGCCGTTCTATGAGGCGAAGTGGCGTGCCGGTGGCGCTCAGGTCAAGCGCCGCCTCGGGCGGGCGTGGCTGGTCCGCGATGGTGAGGGGTGGCGCAAGCGTCCTGGCCGTACGCCTGCAGGGTGGCTCGATGCGCGTTCCGCGCATGTCGCTGCGGCCGAGATGGTCGCCCGGGTCGCGCTCGAGCGCGAGCTCGCCGCTGAGGAGGTCGCTCGACGTGAGGCGGTCACCGTGCGGGTCCTGGCCGGCGAGTGGCTTGCGTGGCTGCGGGATGTGCGCGGCGCGAAGCCCGCGACGCTGCGCGATTACGCCTACGTGCTGCGTGAGCCGGGCGAGCCGCACCGCCGTGGCGGTGGCCGGGCGCCGGGGCGGATCATGCGCGAGTTCGGGGACATCGGCATCGAGGAGGTAGGAGTGCGCGAGGTGTCCGCGTTCCTGCGCTCACTCGACGGTGAGCTCTCGCCGCGCAACGTCAACAAGCACCGCCAAGTCCTCAGCGCGATGTTCGCGTACGCGTGCCGCGCCGACACCCACGCCCTCGCGGTGAATCCGGTTCGCGGGAGCGACAAGCGCCGCGAGCCGGCCGCGGCGCAGATCGACTTCTACGAAGTTCCCGAGATTGAAGCGCTCGCGCGCGTCGCGCACGCCGGCGACCACCGCGCGACGAGCGACCTGCCAGCTCCGGCCGCTCAGGCGCGCGCAGCGCTCGGGGCGCAGGAGATCGCGGCGCGGGCCGCTGAGGACGCCCAGGACGCGGCGCTGTTCAGGGTCCTGTTCTACTCCGGGATGCGCGTCGGGGAAGCCGTCGTGCTGCGCTGGGCTGATGTCAGCTTCGCCACGAACCTGCAAGGCGCGATGCTCCACGTCCGACGCAACCTGTCCGACGGCATCGAAGTCGACACACCCAAGGGTGGGCGGGCGCGCACGGTGCCGCTCGCTCGCCCAGCCGCCCAAGCCCTCGCCACGCTCGCCGCGCGCGAGGACTTCACCAGCGAGCAGGACTACGTGTTCGTCAACCGTCTCGGGCGACGCCTTGACACCTCAGCGATCCGCCGGCGCTACAAACGCGCCTGCGTGGCCGCCGGCTTGCGGCCGCTGAAGCTCCACGCATTGCGCCACGCCGCCGGCTCACTCACCGCGCAGGCAGCGGGCAGCGCGTTTGCTCGTGACATGCTCGGGCACTCCGACGTGCGGACCACCAACCGCTACCTGCACGGCAAAGTCGACGACCGCGCCCTCCGCGCCGTCAACGCCGCGTTCGGCGTCGACGACCACGACGACGACGCACCGGTGCCCCAGGCAGCCGCCGGCCGCTGACCCCCATCGGCCGCGCGCCGGGCGCTCAGTCCGCTTGGAGCGCGGCTTCGATCGCCGGGCGCAGGAACCGCCACGTGCGCCCGAGCTTGCAGCCCGGCAGCACACCGCGCCGCGCGAGCTCATAGACCGTCGAGGCAGGCAAGCCGAGCAACGCCGCGACCTCCCGCGCACTCATCACATCAGCACGCGTCAACGGCACCCTCGCCGCAGAGGTCCCCGCGGGCGCGCCCGACAGCGGCGAAACGGTGTCGGTGGTCAGTCCCATCCATCCTCCTCAGGACACCACGGCTTTTCGGGCGCCGGCAGCGGCGGGATGCGCAGCCCGTTGACCGCTGGCACGTGCTCGAACGGGTCCTGCGGCGCCTGGCGTGGGACGGGGAGCGCGTCGCGAGCGAGCTCGGGATCGGCGATCAGCTCAGACAGGCTCGCGATCGTGATCGAGCGTCCAAAGCGTTCGCAGTTCAGCCAGCGGGCGATCTGGTCAGCGCGCTGGCTGGTGTGCGTGACGAGCAGCAGGTGCCCGGCCTCCTCGTCGCGGTGAAACGACTGGACCTTGCCCTTGATCCGCTCGCGGCTGTAGTGCCCCAGGTCGACCTCCAGCCAGACCATCGGACGCGTCCTGGTCGGATGCGACTCCTCGCGCGGGTTGAGGGCCCGGTAGACGCCGTCAGGCTTGTGGCGCCACTGCTCCTTGGTCGTCATCGGGAGGAGGTGCTCGGGGGTGAGGTCGGCGCCGAGCCAGTCGGCGACGCGGTTGACGAGGATCTGGTGAGGGATCGAGGAGTCGC
>JBBQKR010000055.1:0-19608 GCA_038327125.1 Solirubrobacterales bacterium | reverse complement strand
TGACGTGGCCGAGCGTCCCGCGCCACGCCCTCTGGCACGCATTCCGGGACGTTCGGCGCTTCAGTCGCCGGGGCGGAGGACCTACGTGTGGCTCGCGGCGGCGGCGGGCGCACCGGTGGCGATGCGCTCGCTGAAGACGACCGGGCCCTCGAGCGCGCGGCGAACGGGGCATGTGTCGGCGACGCGCCTGAGGCGCCTCACCTGATCGTCGGTGAGGCCGGCCGGGAGCCGGATCTCGACGTCGAAGCTCCGCGGCTCAGCCGAGGGGTCGTAGTCGACGTCGACGCGGACCTCGCCGAGCTCCCACTGCTTGCGCTGGGCGTACAGCGCGATCATCGTCGCGATGCACGAGGCGAGCGCGGCGGGCAACAGCTCGTGGGGTGCCGGGGCGGTGTCGGTGCCCCCGAGCTCAAGCGGCTCGTCGGTGATCAGGGTGTGTCGCCCGTTGACGTCGATGGCGGCTCGCAGGCCGTCGGCGACGCGGGCGGTGGCGGTCATGCCCATGGTGTGATCCCTTCCCTGGAGCCCGATCTACCGGGCGTTGCCGTGGATGTCGACGCCGAACAGCGCCGCGAAGAGGCAGACGTTCGCCATGCCGGCTTCGTCAACTTCATGAAGGGCAGCGCCGGGTTGTGGTCGGGCAGTCGGCGGTCGGGAGGCCGGCGGCCCTCCAGGCGTTCATCCCGCCCGCGACGTTGAAGACGTCGGGGCGCTGCCCGGCGGCGAGTCGCGTGGCGGCGGCGCTGCGGTGTCCGGTCCGGCACAGGAACGCGACCGGATGATCGGTCCGCAGCTCGCCGAGACGGCCACGTACCTCCTGAAGCGGGATGTGCACGGCGCGGGGGACGCGGACCTGCTCGTACTCCCGGCGGGTGCGCACGTCCACGAGGAGCAGCTCGCCGCTGAAGAACCGGTCCGACGCGACGTGCGCCGTGATCGTCTCGATGGAGCGCCGGCCGAACATCACGAGTGCCCGAAGCGCACGTCGGGGAGCAGCCGCTCCAGCGGCTTGGGCAGCCACCAGGCCCAGGCGCCGAGGAGCCGCAGGATCACGGGCATCAGCAGCAGCCGCACGAGGAACGCGTCGAGCAGGACGGCGACGCCGAGGATCACGCCCATCTCCTTGGGCGGGAGCGGCCCGGAGAGCGCGAAGGTGAAGAAGACGGCGACCATCACGCCGGCGGCGGCGAAGATCACGCGGCCACTGTGTGCGACCCCGCCGACCATCGCCTCCTTGGCGTCGTGCGTGCGGTCCCAGTGCTCCTTGGCCGAGGAGAGCAGGAACACCGTGTAGTCCATCGAGATCGCGAAGATCATCGCGAAGAAGAAGACGGGCCCCCAGGCGTCGAGGAAGCCCTGCGGCTCGAAGCCGAGCAGGCCGCTCCCGTGGCCCTCCTGGAAGATCAGCCGGGCGACGCCGAACGCCGCGCCGGTCGCCAGCAGGCTCGTGAGCACGCCGAGCGCGGCGATGATCGGTGCCTGCAGCGCGACCAGCAGCAGCAGGAACCCCAGGATCAGCACGACGCCGATGACGAGCGGCGTCTTCGACGACAGCAGCGCCTCGAGGTCATGGTTCTCGGCGACGGAGCCGCCGACGAGCGTCCCGACGGGCAGCGTGGAGCGCAGCCGGTCGACGGTGGCACCGGTCGCCTTGCTCGACGGGTCGGTGCTCGGGATCACCTGGACGAGCGCAGCGCCGCCTGCGCCCGGCATCGCCGGCATCACCTGGGCGACGCCGGGGTCCGCCTTGGCGACGAGGGCGACACGGCCGGCGTCGGTCTGCGTCGTGACGACCTGCAGCGCGCCCGGGGCGCCCTTGCCGAAGGACTGCTGCACCTGGTTGTAGCCCACGCGCGAGCTGTCCCCGTTGGGGACGACCTTGATCGACGGCATCCCGGTCTTCAGGCCGAAGACGGGAACGATCAATGCGACGAGGACGATCAGCGCGAGCGAGCCGAACGCGTACGGGTGACGCCACAGGCGCTCGGCCCAGGCCGCGAACCTCGGCGAGCGGTGTTCGCCCTGGTGCACCCACGGCAGCGAGAGGCTGTCGACCTTCGGGCCGAGCTTGCCGAGCACCGCCGGAAGCAGCGTCAGCGTCGCCGCGAGGATGAAGGCGACCGCCACCATGATCCCGGCCGCCATCGAGCGGAACGCCGGCGAGGGCACGAGCATCACGGCGGTCAGGGAGATCAGCACGGTGATGCCGCTGAAGAGGACCGCCTTGCCGGCGGTGTCCATCGTCTCGGCGACGGCGTCCTCGACGCGTTCGTGTGAGCCGAACAGGGCGCCGCGGAAGCGGTAGACGATGAAGAGGGCGTAGTCGATCCCGAGCGCGAGCGCGAACATCAGCGCGAAGTTCATCGCCCAGATCGAGATGTCGAGGACCTGCGTGCCGAGGTAGAGCGATCCGGCTGAGGCCATCAGCCCGAGGATCGTCAGCATCAGCGGCAGGCCCGCGGCGACGAGCGACCCGAAGGCCAGCACGAGGATGATCAGCGTGACCGGCCACGAGATCAGCTCGCTCTTCATCATCGCGTCGCGGTTGGCGGTGTTGAAGTCCGACCACATGCCGCTCGCGCCGGTCAGGGACACCTGGACTCCGTCACCCTGGAGCCGGCGCAGCTTCGTCTTGAGGTCGTCGGCGGCGCGGACCATCGTGTTGGAGTCCGACGCGGCGCCGGCCTGGATGATCGCGGTCCGGCCGTCGCGGGAGATCGACGTCCCCGGCTGCGGCGGCACCACGCGCTGCACGCGTGCGTCCTGCTTCAGTGTCGACGTCGCAGACGCGATCGCCTGCTTGAACGCCGGATCTGAAACGGTCTTGGTGTTCGAGTGGACGACGACCATCAGCGCGCTCGAGGACAGTCCGCCGAAGTTCTTGTCGACGGCCTCGCGAGCGGCGACCGACTGCGAGCCGGTGGCCTCCCACCCTGCTCCGGACAGCGCGTGCTCGACCTTCGGGGCGAAGAACCCGAGGACGAGCGCGACCAGCGCCCACGCGATCGCGACCGCGCGGAAGTGCGTGGCGGTGTAGCGGCCGAGCCGGCCGATGGGTCCGAACGTGGTGTTCATCGCGCGTTCTCCCGCGGGTAGAGGACCGACTTCAAACCGAAGAAGCGCTTGAGGATCAGCGACGCACCACACGCGCCGAACACCACGAAGAGCCACTGGTTGACGCCGACGAAGGCGGTCAGCAGCAGGAACCACGGCGAGACGGTGGCGGCGAGCAGGGCACTCAGCAGCGTGACCGTGCCCGCCATGGCGAACAGGACGCGCTCGAGCGGCCAGCCGCGCGACTCGGTGGAACAGGACGCAACGGTGCTCATGCGATACCTCCGGTGAGAATCTGGTCGAGTTCGGTGACCTGCTGGCGCAGACCGCCGCAGACCTGTTCACAGAGCGCGAACACCGACGCATCGGCGATCGCGTATTGGACGAACGTGCCCCGCTTCGTGCGGGTCACGACGCCCGCCTGGTGCAGCACACCGAGGTGCTTGGAGACGTTCTGCTGGGACGCGCCGACGCGCTCGACGAGCTCGCCGACCGTCGCCTCGCCGTCGCGCAGCACGTCGAGGAGCTTGATGCGCATCGGCTCGCCGAGTACACGGAAGCGCTGGGCGATGAGCTCGATGAGCGGTTCGGGGAGTGGGTGGGGCGTGTCCATGCAGAGCACTATACCACTCATTCGTTGTACATCGGTATAGGGGTTTTCTACGGGGAGGCACCGTACAAACGCCTGATGCCGGACGGAGCGCGCCGGAGCAAGGTGGAGAGGCTCCGTCGTCGCAACGAAAGGAAGGCGAGACCGTGTCCGCCCCCAGCTCCAAGCGTGCCGTCGTCATCGGGTCCAGCTTCGCCGGCATGACCGGCGCGCTCGAGCTGCGCAAGCGCCTCGACGCCCGGCACGAGGTGGTCGTCCTGGACCCGCGCGCCGACTTCACGTTCATCCCGTCACTGATCTGGCTGCCGTTCGGGATGCGCGAGCCCGAGGACGTGACGTTCCCGCTCGCTCCCATGTACGCCAAACAGGGCATCCGCTTCATCAATGAGGCCGCCACAGGATTCGACGTCGACGCGAAGACCGTGACGACGAGTTCCGGGCAGGAGCTCAGCTACGACAGTCTGCTGCTGGCAACCGGCCCGCGGCTCGCGTTCGAGAAGGTCCCGGGCCTGGGCCCGGTCGACGGGTTCACGCAGTCGGTCTGCAATCTCGAGCACGCACTCCTCACCCGGAGCGCCTGGGAGAAGTTCCTGGAGAATCCCGGCCCGGTCGTCGTCGGCACCGCGCAGGGTGGCTCGTGCTTCGGGGCCTCCTACGAGTTCCTGCTCAACGCGCAGCATCAGATCAAGAAGGCCGGCCTACAGGACGTCGCGCCGCTGACGTTCATCACCGCCGAGCCGTTCCTCGGCCACTTCGGCCTCGGCGGCGTCTCCGACTCCCAGCAGCGCGTCGAGAAGTTCTTCGACAAGCTCGGTATCGAGGGGATCCCCAACAACCTGATCAACGAGGTCCGCGACGGCGAGATCGAACTCGACGGCGGCCGCGTCCTCCCGTTCGCTCTCTCGATGATCGTGCCGCCATTCACCGGCGTCGACGCGATCCGCGAAACCGACGGCCTGGGCAACCCGATGGGCTTCCTCCCCGTCAACGACGAGTTCCGCCACACCGACATCGAGGACGTCTACGGCGCCGGCGTCGACATCGCCATCGCCCCGCCACAACCGACGCTCGTTCCCGCCGGCGTGCCCAAGACCGGCCAGATGAGCGAAGTCATGGCGAAGGTCGCAGCCCAGAACATCACCGCCGACCTCCAAGGGGGAGAGCGCCGCTCCATGCCCATGTCCGAGATGGAGGCCATCTGCATCCTCGACGCCGGAAACAACGGCATCATCTTCAAGGCCGACCACGTACTCGGCACCTCCGAACACCCCCACGTCATGACCGGGCCGCAGGCCCACTGGGCGAAGATCGCGTTCGAGAAGGTCTTCCTCGAGACCCGGAAGCGAGGCCGCGTCGTCCTGTGAGCCGATCCGGGCTTTCCACGGACGCCGAGCGCTCGGCGGAGACGTAGCATCCGGCCGATGGCTGCGCCCGGCAAGATCGTGATCCTCGGCGGCGGCACGGGCGGAACGCTCGTCGCGAACCGGCTGCACCGGAAGTTCGGCGCCGACGCGCACATCACGGTCGTGGACTGGGACGACGCGCACGTCTACCAGCCGGCGCTCCTGTTCGTCCCGTTCGGCCTGGCCGATCCGGGGAGCATCGTGCGTTCGCGCGCAGCCCAGCTGCACAGTGGCGTGTGCTTTCTGCGCTCGGGAATCGACCACGTGCGACAGCCGGACGATGTCGTGGTGCTGACCGACGGCCACGAGCTGAGCTACGACGTCCTCGTCGTGGCGACTGGCGCCCGCCTGGTTCCCGAGGAGACGGAGGGTCTGCTCGGACCGGGCTGGAACGAACGGGTGTTCACGTTCTACACGCTCGATGGGGCGACGGTCCTGCACGACGCGCTGGAGCGATTCGAAGGCGGCCGGGTCGTCGTGAGCGTTGTGGACATGCCGATCAAGTGCCCGGTCGCGCCACTCGAGTTCTGCTTTCTCGCCGACTGGTATTTCCGGGACCGCGGGATCCGCGACCGCGTCGAGCTGACGTACGTGACGCCGCTCGACGGGGCGTTCACGAAGCCGGTTGCCTCAGGCGTTCTCGCCGGCCTGCTCGAGGAGAAGGGCGTGGCGATCGAGACGGAGTTCGCGACGGGCGAGGTGGACGGCGCGAGCGGCATCCTGCGCAGCTGGGACGAGCGCGAGGTGCCGTTCGACCTGCTCGTGACGATCCCGGCCCACGGCGGTGCCGCCTACGTCGAGCGCTCCCCGGGGCTCGGGGACGATCTCGGCTTCGTGCCCGCGGACCCGCACACGATGCAGGCGCGGGCAGCGGAGAACGTCTTCGTGATCGGCGACGCCGCGAACGTCCCGACGTCGAAGGCGGGCTCCGTCACGCATTTCGAGGGTGCGACCGTGGTGGAGAACATCGCGCGGTTCCTGCGCGGCGAGCCGCTCGAGCCCGGGTTCGACGGGCATGCCAACTGCTTCATCGAGACCGGCTTCAGCAAGGCCCTGCTGATCGATTTCAACTATGAGACCGAGCCGCTGCCGGGACGCTTCCCCGAGCCGCACGTCGGCCCGCTGCCGCTGCTCCGGGAGAGCCGGCTGAACCACATGGGGAAGCTCATGTTCGAGTGGGTCTACTGGCACGTGCTCCTGCAGGGCCGCGAGCTCCCGGGGATCACCGACACCATGCAGCCTGCCGGCAAGCACCGGCCCGGCGACTGAGAAAGGCACGTGCAGCATGACGACGCAGACGATCGCCGGGACGGCCGTCGAGGTGGACGACGAGGGGTTCCTCGCGGACCCCGGGCAGTGGACCCGCGAGATCGGCGCCGCGATCGCGCGCGACAACGGGATCGACGAGCTCACCGACCGCCACTGGCAGGTCGTCGAGTTCATGCGCGAGAGATACCTGCGGGATGGCACGGCACCGTCCATCCGCACGCTCGGCAAGGCGTCCGGCGTTCCGGTCAAGGAGCTCTACCAGCTGTTCCCGAAGGGCCCCGCGAAACTCGCCGCGAAGATCGGCGGGATCCCGAAGCCGCGCGGCTGCATCTGATCCGAGGAGGAGACTCATGGCGGACAGCGTTTCGATCGAGAAGGTCTCGATCATCATCAGCAAGGGCTCGCTCGAGGGGGTCTACCCCGGGCTGATCATGGCCAACGGCGCCCGCATGGAGGGGATCGAGGCGAACGTCTTCTTCACGTTCTTCGGGATGGACGTGATCCATCGCGAGCGCCACGAGCACGTCAAGGTCGCCTCCGTCGGCAACCCGGGCCTGCATCTGGCCACCTGGGTCGGCGGTGTGCCCGGCATGTCCTCGATCGTCACGCACCAGATGGCGAAGAAGATGGAGGAGCTCGACATCCCGCCGATCCCGGAGTTCGTCGAGCTGATCGCCGACTCCGGCGGCAGGCTCTTCGCGTGCAAGGCGTCCGTGGACATGTTCGACCTGACCGAGGACGACTTCATCGATCAGGTCGAGGACATCATCACCGTCGGCGAGTTCTACGCGCTCGCCGCGGGCGGCCAGATCATCTTCACCTAGCGAGGATCGGTCTCCGTGGTCGGGGTTGTGGCGTGTCTCAGGATCCGTCGGAGTGCTTCGCGATCGTCTGCGCTCAGAGCACTGAGTGCCGGCGGTGGAGTGGCGAGGATCGCGTCGGCGCGCCGGGCCATGTCCTTGCCCTTGCGCGTCGCCTCGACGATCTTGGCCCGCCGGTCGGTGGGGTGTGGTCGCCGGCGCACGAGCCCAAGGGATTCCAGGTCGTCGACGACGCCGGTGGCGTTCGGAGGGTCGATCCCCAGCGCCCCGGCGAGCTCGCCCATCGACATCGGCTTGCGTGCCAGTCGGCGGACCGCGCGGGTGCGGGCGAAGCTGATCCCGAGTGCGTCGGAGACCTCGCGCCGGCGGTTGTTGTCGAGCACGAGGTCGGACATGAGCAGCCAGACCTCTTCGGCGGACGCGTTGTCGGCAGCGCGGGCGTTCATCCGTGTCATCTCCTATGCGGCGAGTGCTTCTGGGTTGAGCTCCACCGCGGTGCGCCGGGCTGACTCGCCGGCGCGGCTGGTCGTGGCCAGGAAGCCGAGCAGGAGCACCGCACCGCCGCAGGCCGTGAGCATCCACCAGGCCGGATGGCTCGCAGATGACAGGCCCGCATCGACCGATCCGCCGGCATGCGACGCGACGATTGCGCCGACGACCGCCACGCCGAGCGTCTGGCCGATCTGCCTCGAGGTCGTGGCGATCGCGGAGGCGACCCCCGCCTGGGCTCGCGGCATCCCGGACACGGCGGCGTTCGTGATCGGCGCGTTGACGAGCCCGAAGCCGATTCCGAAGATCGCGTAGGCCGCCAGCAGCCACGCGAAGGGTGTCTCGGCGTCGATGCCGGTCAGCATCGCACAGGCGATGACCGAGGCGGTTCCGGAGATCAGCAGTGGGAGGCGGGGTCCGCGGCGACCGACGACGCGGCCCGAGATGGGGGACATCACGATCGTCATCAGGGCCATCGGCAGGATGGCGAGCCCGGTCTGCACGGGGGAGAGGCCGCGGACGTCCTGCAGGTAGAGCGTGTTCAGGAAGAGGAACCCGCCGAACGCTGCAAACGCGGCCAGCGAGATGACGACCGACGAAGCGAACGGGGTCGAGCGGAAGAACCGCAGGTCGACGAGCGGCTCTTCGCGGCGGGGCTCGTAGACGAGCAGGCCCAGGAGCGCTGCACCCGATGCCGACAGCACGGCGAGGGTGGCCGGCGAGGACCATCCCTGGCTGGGGGCTTCGATGATGCCGTAGGTGAGCGTCGAGAGCAGCGCGATCACCAGCAGTTGACCGACAGGATCGAAGCGGCGGGCCCGCGGCGCCCTGGACTCTGGGATGAAGCGGAGCGTGAGGAGCATCGCGGCGAGGCCGACGGGGATGTTGATCCAGAAGATCGACTGCCAGCCGAGCGAGGAGACGAAGGCCCCTCCCACGATCGGGCCGAGCGCCATCGAGATGCCGAAGACGGCGCCCCAGACGCCGACTGCCTGCGCCCGCTCGCGCGGGTCGGTGAAGGTGTTGGCGATGATCGACATGGCGACCGGGTTCATCATCGAGGCGCCCACGCCCTGAAGCACGCGGAACGCCACGAGCAGTTCGACGCTCGCCGCCAGGCTGCACAGCAGCGACGCCGCCGAGAAGACGGCGAGACCGGTGACGAAGATGCGCCTGCGGCCCAGCCGGTCGGCCGTCGAGCCCGCGAGCATCAGCAGGCTGGCCATCACGACGGTGTACGCGCTGACCGTCCACTGCAGCCCGGCGATGTCGGTATCCAGCTCCCGCCCGATCGATGGCAGCGCGACATTCACGGCTGTCACGTCGAGCCCGACGATGAGGAGGCTCATGCAGGAGATCAGCAGGACGCCGATCCTGCGGCTGCGACCGAGCGCCCCGCCCACCAATGCTTGCTGATTCATCATAGTTATGAATCTATCAGCACATATCCTCCGGCGTCAAGTGTCGCTGCCTGCTGACCGCACGTGGGGGTCGACCGGTCTACTGGTTCTGCGCGAGCTCCTCCGGCGACGGGATCTCGACCGGACCCTCCGCGGGCTGGCCGAGTCGGCCGTTGTTGCCGAAGGGGTCGCGGAACCCGCAGTCCGTGCCGTAGAAGCGCTTCGTCGGCTCGTCGGTGAACTCGACCCCGCGGGCCTTGAGCGTCTCGTAGGTCGCCTGGATGTCGTCGGTCGTGAGGATGATCGACAGTCCCATTGCGCCCTTGGTGATCAGCTCGCGCAGCTGCGCGGCGGTCGCCTCGTCATGCACGGGCGGACCGGGCTTCTCGAGCAGGATCTGGCGGTCGGGCTGTCCCGGGACGTTGACGGTGAGCCAGCGCATGAAGCCCAGGTCGGCGTCGGTATGGACCTCGAGGCCGAGCTTGCCGACGTAGAAGTCGAGCGCCTCGTCCTGGTCGAGCACGTAGATGGCGGAATGTGTGATGGCGTTGAACATGGACGCGAGGCTATCCCGCGCCCGCGCTCCTGGCTTCTCCGAAACTGCTCGGTCGCGTCCATGCCCGCATGAAGCACGCCGGGACCGCGCGCAGGTCCGCTGCGGCGTTGCGGTAGGCGCTCGGTGATTGGCCCACGATCGCGCGAAACGTCCGGCTGAACGTCCCGAGGCTCGCGAAGCCCACGCCGAAGCAGATCTCCGTGACGCTGCGGTCGGTCTCGCGCAGCAGGTACATCGCGCGCTCGACGCGGCGGCGCTGCAGGTAGCGGTGCGGCGGCTCGCCGAACGTCGCATGGAAGGTGCGGATGAAGTGGGCCTCCGACACGTGGGCGATCCGCGCGAGCGTCTGGATATCCAACGCGCTCGCGTAGTCGCGGTCCATCGCGTCGCGCGCGCGCAGCATGCGCCGGTTGGTCTCCTCGGTGGCGCGGCTCACGGGGGGAACGCTACGCCTCACCGCCGAACGTCCCGCGCCGCGCCCCCTGGCACGCATTCCGGGACGTTCGGCGCTGTCGTGCGCCGTGCGCCTAGCGGCGCTTCGTCGCGCACGTGCGGTAGGTACGGCTGCCGCGCACTGTGCGTTTGTCGGCGAGCTTCACCGTTATCGAAACGGTGACCTTCCCCTTCGGAAGGCCGCGCAGATCGATCGGTGCCGTGACGCGCGCGCCCTTGCGGCTGGCGACCGTCTTCCCGTTGACCTTCACGGCGGCGCTGCTGAGCTTCGCGCCTTTCGGCTGCCGCAGGCGGATGCGGAAGCTGCGCCGCGAGACGCAGCGCTTGGCGGAGGGCAGCGTCGTGATCGAGGAGAACTTCACGGCCGCCGGCTTCACGGCGGCGGTGGGCGTCACGGGTGCAGCGGCAGGCGCGGCAGGCGCGGCAGGCGGCGCCGGCGGCGGGGCAGCGGGATCGGGGGGCGGGAGCTCGCGACCGAACGCGACGACGGCACCGTCGAACTGCCCCGTCGCGTAGACGTTGCGGCCGTCCGGCGAGGTCGTGACGGCGCGCGAGTTGCCGAGGCCGTTGACCTGGGTCGCGCATCCGGCCGGCACCCCGGGGAGGTCGCGGAAGCAGCCGGTGGCCGTCAGCAGGCCGGTGGTCCGCGAGCGGTCGAACGCGGCGAGCGCCGAGCCGGAGAACGCCGTCGAGTAGAGGCTCGCGCCGTCGGGCGCGACCACGACGCCCTCCGATCCCTGGAGCCCGGAGGCGGTCGGGCAGACGACCGGCGGGTTCACGATCGCGTCCTTGACGCAGCCGATCTCCGTCACCAGGGCGGTCAGCGGATCGCGGCGGAACATGTAGACGGCCGAGCGGTTGACCGAGCCTGCGTAGACGTACCCGTCGTCGGGCGAGACGGCGACGCCGACGATCAATGCGGGCGCGAGGCCCGGACTCGTCTGCGCATACGTCAGGACGCCGTCGGCGGGATTGCGCAGGAACGCGACGACTCCGCTGTTGGCGGCCGCCGCGTACACGCCGCGGCCGTCGGGAGCGGACGTCACCTCGCGGGGGTACAGGAACGCTCCGCCGGTCGTCGTCGAGCCGCATCCGACCGCGCCGTTGGAGATGCACGACACGTACGTGAGCGCGCCGGTCCCCGGGTCACGTGTGAAGCTGCTGATGGCGCTGTCGCCCTGGGCCACGACATAGACGTTCTTGCCGTCGGGTGAGACCGTGACGCCCTCCGCGCCTGCGAGCGCCGGGGCGTTGTTCCCCGCGCAGTTCGCCGCAGACTCGGCGTCGCGCCAGCAGCCGACGGGGCTGAGCGCGCCGGTACCGGCATCCCGGCTCAGCGCCACGACCGCGCTGTCGGCGCCCCCGCCCGCGGCGTAGACGCTCTTCCCGTCCGGGGAGATCGCCACGTACTGGGGTGCCGACAGGCCCTCGGCCTCCTGCGTGCACAGCGCCGGCGCGCCCGGGTCGCGGATGCAGCCGGAGTACGTCAGCGAGCCGTCGACAGCGCGGGCGTACGTGACGACCGTTCGCGCCGTCGACGCGGCGACGTAGAGGTTCTTTCCGTCGGGCGAGACGACCACCCCGCGGGCGCCGGCCATGCCCACGTCGCCGGCGTTGGTCTGCAGGTGGGTCAGCGTCCCCGGAGCGGCCACGGCCGAGCCGGGCCCGAAGGCCAGCACCGCGAGCGCCGCGCACCCCCACGTACGGATCAAGATCCCCACAGCCGGGACAGTCAAGCGGCCGATGCGCCGCAGGTCAACCGGCGGGGCCTGCAGGCACGGTGCTCATGAAGCCAGGCTGCGTCCGCAGTCGGTGATCGAGTCCTCGACGGGGCGTGGCGTCCAGGCGAGCTGGTCCCGCGCCTTGTCGCTCGAGAACCAGGACTGCTTGCCCAGATCGCCGACGACGGGCCGGATGCTCGCGTCGAACAGCGCCATCGCGCGGATCATCAGGTTCGGCGCGGTCCTCGTCGGCACCTTGGAGGCCGCATCGCCCAGGCGCTCGCGCAGGATCGTCGCGACCTCGGCCATCCAGAGGAACCGGTCGGTCGCGAGGAAGCGCTCGCCACCGGCGGTAGCCTCGGTCATCGCCAGCATGTGGAGGTCGGCGACGTCGCGCACGTCCACGAACGTGAAGCCGAGACGCGGCACCGCGGGCATGCCTTCGAGCAGCCGCGAGATCGTCTGCAGCGAGTAGGAGTGATCGTCGTTCAGCGCCGGACCGATGATGGCGCCGGGATTGACGGTCGCGAGGCGCTGTTCGGCACCCTCGGCGCGCGCCAGCGCCCAGGCCGCCTGCTCGGCGATCGTCTTCGAGCGCACGTACGGCGTGCGGCTGGTGTCGGACCCGTCCGTCCAGTCGGCTTCGGTGTACGGAGCCTGCGCGGACGAGTCGCGCTGCGGGTGGACCGCCGCGATCGACGAGGTCTGCACGACACGCTCGACGCCGCCGTCCAGGGCGGCTCGCAGCACCCGCAGCGCTCCGTCGCGCGCGGGGACGATCAGCTCGTCGGCATCGGAGGGCTGGACCGGCGGGAACGGCGAGGCGACGTGCAGCACGTAGCGGCAGCCGGCGACCGCGGCGGCCCAGCCCTCGTCCGCCTCGAGGTCGGCGACGGCGACGGTCAGGCGCGGTCCCGCATCGACGCCGGCCGCCTCGAGCGTCGACCGCACCGCCGGCTCGCGGGCCGCGTCGCGGACCGTCGTGCGCACGTCATCTCCGCGCTCGATGAGCCGGGCGATGCAGTGGCCTGCCAGGAAGCCGGTGCCACCGGTGACGAGGACGCAGTCGGCCATGAGATCGCTCGGCTACCCGACGATCCGGAGCGTCAGCCGGACCGCGCGGGAGCGGTTCCCGGCGGCGTCGGTGGCCACCAGCGTGAGGCGGTGGACACCGCGGGGCAACGCGCGTCGGTTGAGGCGACCGCTGAGGGCGACGGAACCGGCGCCGGCGCGGATGCTGCGGGTGAGCGTCCCCTCGAGCCGGTACGCGGTGCACGCGCCGCGCTTCGGACGCGCCTTGACCGGCTTGCACACGCGCCGGCGCTTGCTGGTGGCGCGACGGCCCGGACCCTGCCGCTCGAGGCGCAGCGTCAGCTTGGCGGCCTCGGACGAACTGAACCGCAGCACCGTGCCGCGGCCGGCTTTAGCCACCAGCGGGGTCCGCCTCGGTCCGACCCGGAACGTCTTGCGGCTCAGCCGTGTCTTGCTGAGGACCGGCGCCACGACATCGCGGACCACCACGGCCCCGCCGGCCACCGGGGGAGCCCCGCCGTCCGCAGGCGGGTCCGGGCGGCCGCAGTTGCGCTCGAACACACGGACGTAGCCCTGCTCGTTGTCGACGCGGGGGCCGGCGAGCGTGGCGCTCGCGTCGAGTGCCACGCACGCGCCGCCGTTCGTGATTGATCGCGTGTAATCGACGCGTGATCCCGGGTTGCCGCGTGAGACGAGCGCCGTCCGGTTGCCCGCAAGGTCGCGGCGGTAGACCTCGTAGGAGTCCGGCTCGACGCCTGCGGCGAGGTTGGTGCTGTCGGTGCCGAAGGCGACGAAGCCGCCGTCCGGGCTGATCTCCGCGTCGCCGGAACTGCCGTCTGCGGGGGCGCCGGCAACGCCGTCGGCGCGGCTGGCGAGCGTGAGCGTCCCCGCGGTGAGGTCCCGGACGAAGACGCGCACGCGGGGATCGGTGAGTCCCAGGAGGTTCGTCGAGAGCGCCGCGAATGCCAGCCGCGTCCCTGACGCGTCGATGTGGGCAATCTGGGTCAAGCCGTCGCTCTTTGGCCCCGCCGGCGCGGCACTCACCAGCGTCGTCGTGTCGGCGGCCAGGTCGCGCAGGTGCAGGTCGTCGATCGTGTCGGTGTCGCCGTCACCCAGGTTCGCCGCCTTGGTGATGAACGCCACGCGGGTTCCGCTCGCGCTGATGGCGGCGTTGCGCGAGTCGCCGTCGCCGATCGCGCCGGCGGCGCCCGTGGCCCGCGACACCAGCAGCGTGCGGCTCGAGTCGAGGTCGCGCAGGTGGATGTCACGCTTGGGGTCGGTGTCACCGTCGCCGAGGTTGCTCGCGCTCGACGTAAAGGCGACCCGCGAGCCGTCGCCGTCGAGGACCGGGTCGACCGAGAAGCCGCCCGCATCGGCTCCCTCGCCGTCGGCCCGGCTCGCCAGGAAGGTCCGGCCCGCGGCCAGGTCGCGGACGTACACGAGCGACCCGGTGGTGGTGGTGAGGGTGAACGCCACGCGCCGGCCGTCGGCGCTGATCGCCGGGTCGCCGACGCGGCCGGTGAAGATGGCGCCCGTTGCTCCGTCCGCGCGGCTCGCGATCGTGACCGAGTCCGTGACGAGATCGCGGACGACGACGGCGTTGGGCGCGTCGTCGGGCACCCCGAGGGCCGGCGCCTCGGTGACGAACACGGCGACACGGCCGTCGGCGCTGAGGTGGAGGTCGGAGCCGCCCCCGCCTTCGTTGCGGAACGGATCGCTGCCCCCCGGGCGCGTGACGGAGAACGTACGCCGCGGCGCCGCGTCGGTGTCGCGAAGGACGATCGAGGACCGGTGCGGGTCGGCGTCGGACGTGATCGGCGACTGGACCCGCAGCACGAACTTCGTGCCGTCTCCACTCACGGCCGCGCTGTCCGCGTCGCCGGCGGGAGCGCCGTCATTGCCGTCGGCGCGGCTCGCGAGGTGGACCGCGTTGCCGTTCTTGTAGTAGACGTCGGGGTTCGCCACGACGGCATCGGCAGGGTCGAGCGCCGTGGTCGTCGACACCCACCCGACGACGTCGCCGCTGTCGTCGATCGTCGGCTGCTGCGCGGGGCCGCCCTTGGTGCCGCCGGCGCTGATGTTGACGAGCTGGGTCGTGGCGGCGGCGAGCGCGCGACGGTAGATGTCGGGCTGGACGTCGGGGTCGTTGGCGTTGTCGAACTGGTTGGCGGTCGACTCGAATGCGACGTAGGCCCCGTTGCCGGAGATCACCGGACGCGTCGACACGCCCTGCGCGTCCACCGTCCCGGCAGCACCGTCCTTGCGGCTCGCCAGCACGGTCGTGTCGGCGATCTCGTCGTGGACGAACACGTCGCTTCGGTTGTTCGTGTCCATCGCGTCGTAGAACGTGCTGCCGGGATCGGCCGCGAAGGCGATGCGGTTGCCGTCGTCGCTGATCGAGGGCGACACGCCGCCGCCGGGCGCGCCGGCGGGACCGGTCTTGCGGGACGCGACGATCGTCGCGTCCCCGCCGTCGATCTCGCGGCGGTACACGTTCGGACCGACGGCGCCGGTGACGAGGTTCGCCGAAGACTCGAACGCGACGTACTGGCCCGTCTGGCTCAGCACCCCACGGTTCGAGTGGTCGCTGCCGACCGTGCCGAGCCCCGTCCTGCGGCTGATCAGAATCGTC
Source organism: Solirubrobacterales bacterium (assembly GCA_038327125.1). GTDB lineage: Bacteria > Actinomycetota > Thermoleophilia > Solirubrobacterales > Solirubrobacteraceae > F1-60-MAGs163. The sequence continues at coordinate 4,168 of JBBQKR010000055.1, read as the reverse complement.
CTCGAGGACGCCAGATCCCTGACGTAGACGTCGTTGCGCGTGTTCGTGTCGGCGGGATCCAGCGGCCCGGTGCACGTGAACGCCACGCGGCCGCCGTCATCGCTGATCGAGGCATCGAAGCAGCCGCTGTGCGAGGGCTCGCCGGCGACGCCGTTCCTGCGGCTCACGTAGATGACCCCGCCGGTCTGCCGGTCCTTGACGTAGACGTTGAAGACCGCGTCGTCGTCCTCGGCGGAGAAGCCGTCAGAGGTCGCGCTGAACGCGACGAAGCGCCCGTCCTGGCTGGCCGCCGCCGGCGTGGTCGCCGCGACGTTCCCGACCGGCTCGGGGAAGGCCGCCAGCAGCGACGGCTGCCCCGTGAGCGTGAAGAGCGAGCCGGCGTCGAGCGTGGCCGCCGAGGCGGGCGCGGCAAGCGTCGACGCAACCGCGATCGCGACGGCTGCGCGAACAATCAACGCGGTCCTGACGCTCATGGCGCCACGCTACAGGACCCCGGCTCGGCCTGGACAGGAGACAAACAAGTCTGTACCTTGCGCACATGGTCGCCACAGCACCACCGCCGCGGGCGCGCATGTCGGGGACCGCGCGCCGAGATCTCGTGCTGGACGCGGCGGTCGCCGAGTTCGGCGAGCACGGCTGGCACGGAGCGCGCATCGACGCGATCGCCGCGCGCGCCGGAATCTCCCACCCCTATCTCCTGCGCCTGTTCTCCACCAAGCGCGACCTCTTCATCGCCGCGATGGACCGGGCGTTCGACAGCATGGAGGAGGCGTTCACCGCGGCGGTCGAGCGCGACGACGATGATCCGATCCTCGTCCTGGGGGAGGCCTATCGCCGGCTGCTCCGCGACGACCCGGCGGCGCTGCGGCTGCACATGCATGCGCTCGCGGTCGCCGGGGACCCCGACGTCGGAGCGGCCATCACCCGCCGTTATGCCGAACTGCTCGACCGCATGCGGGAGCTGTCGGGGGCGTCGCAGGACCGCGTGCGGACGCTCTTCGCCGTCGGCCTGACGCTCACGGTCGTCACCGTCCTCGACCTCCCGAACCGCAGCGGCGACCTGCGCTGGGCGGCCAGGCTGCTGGCCTCCGGGGCGCCGGCATGAGCACGGAGGCGACGAGCCCAGCCGCCGAGTGGCAGCCGACCGCCTGCGTCCTCTGCGCCTGCAACTGCGGCGTCGAGGTCCAGGTCTCCGACGGGGCCATCACGCGGGTCAAGGGCGACAGGGCGCACCCGGCCTCCAAGGGCTACGCCTGCGAGAAGGCCCAGCGCCTGGCCTACTACCAGGGCAACCCGCGCATCCTCGCGCCGCTGCGCCGCACGCCCGCCGGCGAGTACGAGGAGGTCGGCTGGGACACGGCCATCGCCGAGGTCGCCGCCGGCCTCGCGCGCGTGCGCGACCAGCACGGCGGGGCGTCGATCTTCTACTACGGCGGCGGCGGCCAGGGCAACCATCTGGGCGGCGCCCACTCCGGTGCCACGCGGTCGGCGCTCGGGGTGCGGTTCTCCTCCAACGCGCTCGCACAGGAGAAGACCGGGGAGATCTGGATCGACGCGCACCTGTTCGGTCACGTCAGCCACACCGCCCCGGACTTCGAGCGCGCACAGGTCGCCGTCTTCGTCGGCAAGAACCCGTGGATGGCACATGGCTTCCCGCACGCCCGGCCGACCCTGAAGGCGATCTCAGCGGATCCGGAGCGCTCGCTGATCGTCATCGATCCGCGCCGGACGGAGACCGCCGACCTCGCCGACATCCACCTCCAGGTCCGACCCGGCGGTGACGCGTTCCTGCTGTCCGCGATGCTCGCCGTCCTGGTCCAGGAGGACCTGCTCGACCACGGCTTCCTCGACGAGCACGCCCAGGGGCACGACGACGTGATTGCGGCCGTGCGCGACCTCGACGTCGAGGACCACTGCCGGCGCGCCGGGGTGGACGCCGACCTGACCCGCCGGGCGGCGCGGCTGATCGGGACGGCGGAGAGCGTGTCGATCCTCGAGGACCTCGGCATCCAGCAGGCCCCGCACTCAACGCTCAACTCCTACCTGGAGAAGCTGCTGTGGGCGCTCACGGGCAACTTCGCCCGGCCCGGCTGCACGAACCTGCACACCCAGTACTCCCCTGGCGGACTGGTCGGTCGCTCACGGGAATCGCGGCGCCGCACGCCGGGCACCGGGGAGCGCGTGATCGGCGGCATGTTCCCGGCGGCGGCGATCCCGGACGCCGTGCTCACCGACGACCCCGCCCGCTTCCGCGCAGCGATCATCGAGAGCAGCAACCCTGTTCACTCGCTGCCCGACTCCCCGCGGATGCGCGAGGCGATGGCCGCACTGGACTTCAGCGTCGTCATCGACATCACGATGACCGAGACCGCGCAGTGCGCCGACTACGTGCTCCCGGCCCCCACGCAGTACGAGAAGTACGAGTGCACGTTCTTCAACCTCGAGTTCCCCGAGAACGTCTTCCAGCTGCGTGCGCCGGTGGTCCCCGCGCCGGACGGACCGGTCGGGGAGCCGGAGATCCACCGCCGCCTCGTCCGTGCCCTCGGGGCGATCACCGATCAGGACCTCGCCGGGCTCCACGAGGCGGCCGAGGAGGGGCTCGAGACCTATGCCGCAGCGTTCGCCGCGCGCCTTGCCGAGCGCCCGCACCTCGCCGGACTCGCGGCGGTCGTCCTCCACGAGACGCTCGGCCCGACGCTCCCGGACGGCGCTGCCCCCGCGGCCGTGCTCTGGGGCGCCGCGCAGATGTGCGCGGCGACCTACCCCGAATCCGTCCGTGGAGCGGGCTTCACGGGTGACGGCGCCGCCCTGGGCAACGCGCTGTTCGAGGCGGTGCTGCGCGAGCGGCGCGGACTGGTCTTCACCGTCGACGACCACGAGATCAACTGGGACTGGATCCGCCGCGCCCGGCCGTCGGGACGCCTGGACCTCGCGATCCCCGAACTGCTCGACGAGCTCGCCGGGCTGCCCGGCGAGGATGAGCTCGCCGACCCCGACTTCCCCTTCATCCTGTCCGCCGGCGAACGGCGCTCCAACACCGCGCAGACGCTCATGCGCGATCCCGCATGGCGCAAGCGGGACCCGCAGGGGGCGCTGCGCATCAGCTGCGAGGACGCCGTGTCGCTGGGTGTCGAGGATGGCGCGCTGGTCGACGTCGTCACCCGCCGTGGGCGCTGCACCACACCGGTCGAGATCACCGGCATGATGCGCCCGGGCAACATCTCGCTGCCCAACGGCTTCGGGCTGGCCAACGGCGCGGGCGGACCGGTCACCGGCGTCCCGCCCAACGAGCTGACCAGCAGCGACCGCCGCGACTGGCTCGCCGGAACCCCGTGGCACAAGCACGTGCCGGCGCGGATCGAACCGCTCCGCCCCGGTCGCTGATCGCTTCGGCGACCGAGCCGGCTGCCACGCTCGGCAAAAGTTGCCGACGCCGGACGCGGCATCTGGCAGAGTCTGGCTATGCGTCGCTTGGCCGGACTCACGTTCGGCATCCTCGCCCTGCTGGCCCCGGCTGCTCACGCCGTCGACGCCGGGCGCTTCGTCGCCTCGCCCAGCGGGATGACGACGGCCCGCGCAGGAGTTCCCATGGCACCGCTGCCCGACGGTCGCGTCCTGATCTCCGGGGGCTTCGGCGGCGCCGGGGGCGCGGAGGTGTTCGACCCGGTCACCGGCAGCTTCAGCGCGCTGCCGCAGTTCCCGCTCAGCTCGCACGCAAGCGGGTTCGCGGCGCCGCTCGGCGATGGCCGGGTGCTGATCGGCGCCGGCATGGGAACCACGAGCGCGGAGATCTTCAACCCGGCCACCAACATGTTCTCGGCCGTCCCGAACCCGATGACGGTCTCGCGCGTGCGCCCGGTCGCGGCGCCGTTGCCGGACGGGCGAGTGCTGATCGCGGGCGGCTACGACGAGGCGACCGCCAACACCACGCTCGGCTCGGCCGAGATCTTCGACCCGGCGACCAACAGCTTCACGTTGCTCGCCGCCACGATGACGGGCCCGCGAACGGGAGCCGTGGCGGTGCCGCTGCCCGGAGGCAAGGTCCTGATCGCCGGCGGCCGGTCGACGTTCAGCGGGGTGGACCGCGCGACCGCGGAGCTGTTCGATCCCGTCACCGGGACGTTCTCGATCACGGGAAGCATGCAGTCCCCGCGGTTCAGGCCGGCCG
>JBBQKR010000054.1:0-20440 GCA_038327125.1 Solirubrobacterales bacterium | reverse complement strand
TGAAGGCACTCGTCTACAGCGGCCCCGGCAAGCGCTCGTGGGAGGAGAAGCCGCGGCCCGCTCTCCTGGCGCCGACCGACGCCATCGTCCGCATCACCAAGACCACCATCTGCGGCACCGATCTGCACATCCTCAAGGGCGACGTCCCAGCGGTCACGCCCGGCCGGGTGCTCGGCCACGAGGCCGTCGGCACGATCGAGGAGGTCGGCCGCGGCGTCACGACGGTCGCCGCCGGCGATCGCGTGCTGGTCTCCTGCGTCAGCTCCTGCGGGCGCTGCCGGTTCTGCAAGGAGGGGCGCTACGGCCAGTGCCTGGGCGGGGGCGGCTGGATCTTCGGTCACCTGATCGACGGCCTGCAGGCGGAGTACGCGCGCGTCCCGTTCGCCGACAACTCGGTCTACAAGGTTCCCGCCGGGCTGACGGACGAGCAGGTGCTGTTCCTCGCGGACATCCTGCCGACCTCCTATGAGGTCGGGGTGCTCAACGGCGTGCTGAAGCCCGGCGACGTCGTCGCGATCGTCGGCGCCGGCCCGATCGGGCTCGCCGCGATCCTGACGGCGCAGCTGTTCACGCCCGGCCACATCGTCGCGATTGACCTCGCCGACAGCCGCCTGGAGGCGGCGCGCAGGTTTGGCGCCGACGTGACGATCAACAACGGCACGCAGGATCCGATCGCGACCGTGATGGAGATGACCGACGGGCTCGGTGCTGACGTCACGATCGAGGCGGTCGGCGTGCCGGACACCTTCGAGCTCGCCGTCGAGCTCGTGCGCCCCGGCGGGCACGTCGCCAACGTCGGCGTGCACGGGAAGGCCGCGACGCTGCACCTCGAGAAGATCTGGATCAAGGACATCACCATCACGACCGGACTCGTCGACACGTTCTCCACGCCGCAGCTCTTGAAGCTCGTCGCCAGCGGACGACTGGACCCGACGGTATTCGCCACCCACCGCTTCCCGCTCGGGGACACGATGGGGGCGTACGACGTGTTCGCGGACGCCGCCAACAGCGGCGCGCTGAAGGTCGTGCTCGAAGGCGCAGAGCGGGTCGACGGCGTGTCGGCGAGCGCCGGGGCGGTGCCCGTCAGCGCTTGAGCGTCACGGAGAACGTCGCCGGCTTGCCGCCACCCTTGGTGAACGTCACGCGTGCCCGGACCTTGGTGGTGCGGTGCTTCCTGACGAGTGCGCGGCCGGCCCTGCTCAGCTTGACCTTGACGCGCGCGGTCGCTCCGGCCTTTGCGCTGAATTTCGCTGATCCGAGGGCGGCGGAGGCCTTCTTCTTGGCTGAGGCCCCGGCCGCGGCCGCGCGCAACAGCGTCACCAGGCCGGAGCAGTCGGCGGCCTGGCAGAGCACCGGAAGCGTGGCGACACCCTTCTTGACGGGCACGCTGCCCTTGCGCAGCCGGACCGTGGGCAGCGCCGCAGGCTGGGGCAGCGCCGGGGCCGGACCAGCGCCGCCTCCGGGTGCCGGCGTTCCCGCGTCCGGCGTGAGGTCGGCGCTCAGCAGCACGCCGAGGCCGAGCGTCAGCGTGCTCGGCAGCGCGTTCGGGCTCGGCGCGGGCAGGCTCTGCGCGGTCGGTCCGGGATAGATCCCGTAGCTCAACGCGGTCGGCGCGCTGAACAGGGGCACGGGCACGTTCGTCGCCTGCACCTCGAGCGCGAGCGCGTCGATCACCTGGATCGTCGCGAGGTCGTTCAGCGCGGGCGTCGGATCGACCTTCATCGCGAGGTTCACCGGAACGGACGTGACGGCGTTTGCGTTCGGGGTGAACTCCGGGCCGTAGGCCTCGAGAAAGGGGCCGGCGCTGATCGGGTGCGCGGCGTCGCCCGTCTGGCGGAAGAGGTAGCGGATGACGTTGACCCGCATCCTGCCGGTGGTCGTCCCGACCTTCACGCGGACGGTGTTGACGACGCCGGGTCCCGGCGCCACGAGCGAGTTGGTGCCGCTGCCCTGGTAGGACCACATGCACGAGGGCGAGTTGGCCGGGTAGAGCAGGCCCGGTGGCGGGTAGGCGCAGACCCCGCTGGGCGCGTTGTTCGCCGGGAGGCTGTCCAGGTCGGCCCCGAACGTCACCGCCTGCGCGCTCGCCGGTACGAGCGCCAGCAGCGCGGCGGTGAGGAACGCCTCAGTTCGCCTGCGGCGCAAGTGACCAGTCCCATCGGTTCGTGATGGGGCCGATCGGGACGGTGGTCGTCCCGGTCAGCATCGTGGATGACGAGCGCTGCGTCGTCTGGGTCCCGAGGAACGTCCGGCCCGCCAGCGGGAAGTCGGTCGTCGTGCCGCCCGCGCAGTACGCCGGTCCGGTGGTGGTGACCGGCATCGCGGCGCCGAGCGGGAAGCTCGCGGCCAGGGAGTAGGCCGGTGCGTCAACGTCGTGCTGCACGCGGCTGAAACGGCCGGGCTCCGGGACGATCGTGACAGTGGTCTCGCCGTGGTAGGTGCACTCGGCGGTCGTGCCGTCGAGGATCACGCGGATGCTCCCGGACTCGGGCTCGTACAGCGCGTACTCGCCATCCGGCTCATCGGAGCTCTCAGGCTGCAGCTCGCCGGTCAGGCGCAGGCGCACGTTCCCGTTCCACGAGAGCTTCTGAAAGGACCCCGAGTCCGAGACCGACGTCTCGCCCGATGCCTGCCCGGAATAGGCGGCCGGCGGCCGGCCGCCGCAGATCAGGCGGACGGTCTCCTGGACGACCGACAGCTCGAGCTCGAAGAACCGGTCGGGCGTCGTGCTGCGACTGAACGAGCGCGTGTTGCCGGTCACGACGTTCGTGACCTTGACGGACAGCGTGAGGGTGTCTCCCGCGAGCGACAGCCTGCCGGTCACCTCGCGGTTGTGCGCGACCAGCCTGCCCGTCGGCACGCGCGTGGCCGGGTCGAACTCGGGACGCTGCTGCAGCGCCAGCTCGCCGAGGATCTCCGCGAGATGCTCGCGTTCGACGATCGCGCCGCCGCACGCCGACTTCAGGGGCTCGATGATGTCGGTGATGAGCATGTCGGGGATGCCCTTGCGCAGCACGTCGAAGTCAGCCGACCCGGAGACCTCAAAGCGCTGGATCCAGACGGCGGGGTACTTGACCGGCACGAAGGCCGCGCGGGCGGTCGCGACCCCGGGGAACCTGAACCCCGGGATCCTGACCTTCGGGACCTTCGCCGACCTGCGCTTGCGTTTGCGCAGCGAGACGCGCAGCGTCTTGCGCTTTCCGGCCCGCACCGCGACCTTGCCCACGCGCAGGTCGACGCCGCCCGCCCTGCCGCGAAACGGCGTGGTCGCCGCGAACAGCAGGTAGTTGCCGGCGGGCACCTTCAGGTTGTAGCGCCCCGAGCGAACCCTCGTGGCGTCCTCGATGACGAGCGTCGTCCCGTTCACCGCGCGAACGCTCGCCTGCCCCTTCCCGCCCGCCGGGAGCTTGCCCCCGCCGACGCTCCCGGCGATGGTCGAGGCGCAGGCGGTCGCGGGCACCGCGGCCACGATGACGACGGCGAGCACGAGGGCCCGCGGTGTCACGCGGGGGCTCATCCGGCGAACCTACTGCGAACGGGCGCGGAACTACAGGCCCGGGATCCGCCGCACCGCGAAGCCGCGGCGCTTGCCGATCACCGGCCGCCAGCGGACGCCGGAGCGGCCGCCCGGGTCGCCGACCGCGCTCGTGTCGAGCCGCAGGCCTGCGACCTCCATGTACACGTGGCCGCGGTTGGCGTAGATCGTCACGTAGCTGCCGGCTCCGCGCGCGCCCCAGCGCGCGAACGAGCCGCTGACGAGCGGCGCGCCGAGCTCGCCCGAGCGGATCAGCGCGTAGCTGACGGTCCCGGAGCAGTCGTAGCCCGAGTCGGCGAGCCGGGCGTGCCCGCCGCCCCACTTGTAGCGCTTGCCGATGATCCGGTTCGCCGCGGCGATGATCGCGCGGACGCGGAGCGGTGCGCCGCGGGGGATCGCGGCCTTCCCGTCGGTCCGCATCAGCGCCTGGCGGCCGGGAACCGTGCCGGTGGTGACGAGCGGCGGCAGCAGCGGGAGCGGGTCGCGCGGGACGGGCGCCGGCTCGAACGGGATCGGCTGCGCGGGCGGCGTGACGGGCGCGGGCGCGGCCGGCTCGGCATCCTGCTCGGCCTGCTGGTCGTCCTCGCCATACCAGCCGTCCGGATCGCTGCCGCGATCGTCGTCGTCGTACTCCGGCGCGTCCCCGTCGCCGTACTGCGACGCGGCAGCGGGGGCGGACGGCTGCACCGTCGCGGCGGGGGCCACGGGCACGGGCAGCGTCAGGAGCAGGGCGACGACCAGCAGCGGCGGCAACAGGCGCATCGTCCCTCCATCGGCCGGCCGGCGCCCGCAGACGAGCGCCAGGGGACGGATGGGCGATCGTCGTCCCTTCTCCTGGCCTACAACCGCCCGCGGAAGCGCACGCCGGCGCCGACCGACAGCAGCAGCAGCACGAGGCCCGCGCCGGCGAACCCGGCGGTCATCTCGCGCTTGGCGGGCCGCGTGCCGACCTGGCGGCCGAGCTTCTCGTAGACCCCGCGCAGCTCGTCGCTGTTCTCGGCGGTGAACGACTGCCCGCCCGAGGCCTCGGCGATCTTGCGCAGCGTCTCGGGATCCGGCGGAACGGGGATGAACCCGCCCCGGCCGCCCGGCACGACGCCGTCCGGCGTTCCGAGCGCGACGGTGTAGATCGGGATCTTCAGGCGCGCCGCCTGGCGGGCGACATCGACCGGATCCTGACCGTCGGTCGTCGCGCCGTCGGACAGCAGCACGATCGCGGACGGCGGGCGCTTGGCCTTCGGGTTCGAAGGTTCGAGCGTCTCCAGCGAGGCCGCGAGCGCGTCACCGGTCGCGGTGCCGCCGTCGGCCACGAGGCCGTCGAGCGTCGTGCGCACGGTGTCGCGGTCGAGCGTCGGGCGCAGCACGGTGTGCGGGATCGTCGAGTAGCCGACGAGCCCGATGCGCAGCGACCTGGGGACCTTGTCGAGGAACGTCTTGGCGGCCGAGCGCGCGGCGTCCAGGCGCGTGGGCTCGACGTCGGTCGCGGCCATCGAGCCGGACGCGTCGCTGACGAGCCCGACGGTGGCCTGCTGGATCGGCACGGCGACGGTCCGCTGCGGCTTGGCGACGGCGAGCGCCAGCGCGGCCGCGGCGAGCGCCATCAGCGCGGTCGGCAGCCGGCGGCGCCAGGCGGGCGTCGACGGCAGGACCGCGGCGACGGTCGCGACGGCCGGGAAGCGCAGCGCATACCTGCGCCGGCGCCCGCGGGCGGCCATCACGGTCAGCGCGCCGAACGGGATGACGAGCAGGGCGAGCAGCCCGATCGGGGCGGCGAAGCTCATGCGAGGCTGCTCCCCAGGTCGCGCAGCCAGTCGCGGTCGGTGCGCGCGACGGCGTGCCGCGCGCCGACGCGGCGCAGCTGCGTGGCGAGCTGCTCGCGGCGCGCGGCTTCGGCGTCGGCGAAGTCACGGCGCAGGCGGTTGGAGCGCGTGTCGACCTCGACGAGGCGACCGCTCTCCGGATCGACGAGCGAGAGCACGCCCCCGTCAGGCAGCTCGAGCTCACGCGGGTCGAGGATCTCGACGGCGACGACCTGCTGGCCGGAGGCGGCGAGCAGCCGCAGCGCGCGGGTCCACGGTCCCGCGTCGCGCATGTCCGAGGCGAGGACCACGAGGCCGGGCTGGCGCGCGGCGCTGCGCACGCGGACGAGCGCCTCGGCGAGCCCTTCGCTGGGAACGCCGTCGGGCGCGACGCCCTGTGCGAGCAGCCGGTCGATCGCGCCGAGCGCGCGGCGCCCGCCGGCGGGCGGGAGCACGATCGGCTGCGGTGCGCCGGCGGTGACGAGGCCGACGCGGCCGCCGCGGCGCACGCTCAGGCGTGAGATCACCTTCGTCACGCCCTCGGCGACGTCGCTCTTCAGGCGCCCCGTCGTGCCGAACGCCATCGACGGCGAGAGGTCGACGACGACCCAGGTCGTCAGCGCGCGCTCCGGCACGTGCTGGCGCACATGCGGCACGCCGGTGCGCGCGCTCGCCGCCGGGTCGATCATCCGCACGTCGTCGCCGACCTGGTAGGGCCGCAGCTGCGCAAGCTCGGTGCCCGGGCCCACGCCGATGCCGCGGTGGTCTCCCGGCAGGCGTCCGCCGGTGCGCCGCACGAGCGCAAAGTCGAGCGCGGCGACCGCGGCCGCCGGCATCGGCCCCGGGCCCTGACGGCCCGGCGGAGCGATGAGCGCGTGGCTCACGCGGCCCCTTCGCGGCGCATCGCGGGCGCCTCGACGGCGTCCAGCACCCGCGCGAGGATCGCGTCCGGCGTGATGCCGTCGGCGTGCGCCTCGTAGCTGAGGACGAGACGGTGACGCAGCACGTCGACCGCGACGTCGCGGATGTCGCGCGCGGTCACGTAGCCGCGTCCGCGCAGCAGCGCGAGCGCCTGGGCGGCCTGCACGAGGCCGATCGGGCCACGCGGGCTGGCGCCGACCTCGATCCGGCCCTCGAGATCGCCGAGGCCGTAGTTGGCCGGGTGACGGGTCGCGTCGGCGAGCGAGACGGCGTAGGCCATGTCGCGGCGCTCGACGGCGACCGCGCGGACGGTCGCGCGGTGGCGCAGCAGCGCGTCGGTCTCGAGCACCTGGCGCACGTCCGGCTCGCCGCCGATGACGCGCGCGACGACGGCCGCCTCGTCGTCGACGGTCGGGTAGTCGACGAGGATCTTCAGCAGGAAGCGGTCGACCTGCGCCTCGGGCAGCGGGTACGTGCCCTCGGACTCGATCGGGTTCTGCGTCGCGAGCACGAGGAACGGGGACGGGACCGGGAACGTCTGGCCGCCGATCGTCACCTGCTGCTCCTGCATGACCTCCAGCAGCGCGGACTGCACCTTCGCGGGCGCGCGGTTGATCTCGTCGGCGAGCAGCAGGTTGCCGAAGATCGGGCCGAGCTCGGTGTCGAACGTGCCGGTGTCGGGTCGCCACACGCGCGTGCCGACGAGGTCGGCGGGCACGAGGTCGGGCGTGAACTGCACGCGGCTGAACGTGCCGCCGAGCACCTTGGCGAGCGTCTTCACCGTCAGCGTCTTCGCCAGGCCGGGAACGCCCTCGAGCAGGACGTGGCCGTCGGCGAGCAGGGCGACGAGCACGCGCTCGAGCATCGCGTCCTGGCCGACGATCACGCGCTTGGTCTCGTGCAGGACCTCCTCGAGCGCCGCGGCGGCTTCGAGCGCGGCGTTGCGGTCGGGCGCCGAGGCGGGCGCCATCACGGGCGCCGGGCGGGCCGGCTGCTCGGGCCGCAGGAACGGCGTCGGGTTGGTGGTCTCGTCGTGATCGGTCATGTGCGTGTTGGTCCTCGGGTCGGAAGCGGGGCAGGTCAGGGCAGTCGCCCGAAGCTGAAAAGGGAGAATCCGGCGCCCGCGAGCAGCAGCAGGAGCCCGGCGCCGGCGGCCGTCGACGTCACCTGGCGGCGCTCGTTCTTCTTGCTCAGGCGCGAGCCGAGCTCGTCGTAGACGGCGCGCAGCTGGTCGGCGTCGGCGGCGGTGCGGAACTGCCCGCCGGAGAGCTCTGCGACCTGGCGCAGCGTGTCGAGGTCGGTGGTGGCGGTGCCGCCGCCGGGGAGTGCGCCCGACTGCGTGCCGAGCGCGACGGTGTGGATGGGGATGCCGGCCTTCTTGGCCTCCTGGGCGACCTCGAGCACATCGCGGCCGTTGGAGCTCTTGCCGTCGGCCAGCAGCACGATCGCCGCGGGCGGCGGCTTCTGGCCCGGCAGCGCAGGCTGCTTGGCGGCGGCGAGCGCGAGGAACAGCCCCTCGCCGGTCGCGGTGCCGCCCTCGGCCTTCAGCTTGGCGAGCGCGTCACGCACGGCGCCGCGGTCGGTCGTGGGCACCTGCAGCAGCCGCGCGCGCTGGTTGAAGGCGACGGCCCCGACGCGCACGCCCTTGGGCACCTGGTCCAGGAAGCGGTCAGCCGCGCTGCGTGCCGCGGTCAGCCGGTCGGGGGCGACGTCGGTCGCGGACATCGAGCGCGAGTGGTCGCTGACGAGCACGACGGTCGCCTGCTCGACGGGGACCGCCACCGTCTTCTGCGGCTTGGCGAGCGCGATCACCAGCACGGCGCCCGCGATCGCGTAGAGCGCGGCCGGCACGTGGCGGCGCCAGCGCGGGCGCCGCGCGGCGACGGCGGGCACGAACGCGGGCGCGGCGAACGCCTCCTGGCCGGGGCCGCGGCGGCGCTGGGCGAGGACGTAGAGCACCGCAGCAGCGGCGATCACGAGCAGGCCCAGCAGCATCAGCGGGGAGGCGAAGGTCATCGGATCCGGCTACGGGGTGGTTGCCGGGCGGGTGCCGAGGACGACGTTGATCGATTCGCGCCTGCCGTCGCGGATGACCGCGACCGTGACCTGGTCGCCGGGCTTCCTGGTCGTGACGATGTTGATCACGTCGTCCGGTGAGGTGACCGGCTTGCCGTCGAGCGCGACGATCAGGTCGCCGCCCTCGCCGCTTGAGGAGGTCGAGGCGCGCAGCCCCGCCTTCGCCGCCGGGCTGCCGGCAGTGATCGCGCGGATCAGCGCGCCGGCGCCGGTGACGGCCTCGGAGGTCGAGACGCCGAGGAAGGGGTGGGCGACGGTCTTGCCGGCTTCGAGCTGCGGCACGATCTCGCGGACCGTGTTCGACGGGATCGCGAAGCCGATGCCGACGTTGCCCTCGCCGGCGCCGTCGGTGGCGATCTGCGAGTTGACGCCGATCACGCGGCCCTTGGCGTCGAGCAGCGGCCCGCCCGAGTTGCCCGGGTTGATCGGGGCGTCGGTCTGCAGGACCCTGTCGATGTTGAAGCCGTTCGGCGCCTTGATCTCACGGCCCAGGCCGCTGATGATGCCGGCCGTGACGGTGCGGTCCAGGCCGAGCGGGTAGCCGATCGCGATGGCGGCATCGCCGACCTGCACGGTGTCGGAGTCGGCGAGCGCGAGCGGCTGCAGCTTCGGCGAAGACGACGCGTCGACCTTCAGGACCGCGAGGTCGGAGGACTCGTCGCGCCCGAGGATCTTGGCGTCGACGCCCGTATTGGAGTCGTTGAAGATGACCTTTGCCGAGGAGGCCCCGGAGACGACGTGCGCGTTGGTGACGATCGTGCCGTCGTCCTCGATCACGAAGCCGGTGCCGGAGGCTCTGCCGGTGCGGATCTGCACGACGCCGCTCGAGACGGCGGCGTAGATCGAGCCGATCCGGCTGGCCGGGAGCGAGCCGCCGCCGACGGCGGGCAGCGTCGCGGCCCGCTGCGAGCCGGAGTCGTCGCTTCCGCCGGAGATCAGCGCGCCGCCGAGCCCGGCCGCGAGCAGCGCGAGGGTGGCGACGCCCGCGAGAGCCCAGCGCAGGCCGCGGCGACTGCGCGGCGGCTCGGGCGGCTCGGGGGGACGGGGAGGGAGGGGGCGGGTGGGCTCTTCGAGCCAGGCGCGCTCAGGTTCACGAGCGGCGGCGTCGGCCCACAGCGGCGGGGTGGATGGCATCGCGAGGCAGCATGACGGGCGCTGCTTAAGGAATTCTGTGGGCTTCCTGAGGCGTTTCTGAGGGGACTGCGCAGCGAGCGCGCCGGGTGTTCCCCAACCGGGCCCCGATCTGGGAGAGTCGCCGGCGTGGATGGTTCGGCGACCTGGTTCATGCCGGCGGAATGGGCGCCGCACGAGCGCTGCCTGATGGCGTGGCCGACGCGCGCCGAGCTTTGGGGCGCGTACGGCGCGCGCGCCCGTCAGGAGTACGCGGCGACGGCCAACGCGATCGCCGCGTTCGAGCCGGTGACGATGGTCACCAGGCCCGGTGACGCACCCGAGGTTCGCGCGGCGTGCACGGCGGCGGTCGAGGTGCTCGAGATCCCGATCGACGACTCGTGGCTGCGCGACTGCGGCCCGATCCTCGTGGTGGATGGCGCGGGTGGCCGGGCCGGCGTCGACTTTCGCTTCAACTCGTGGGGCGAGCGGTTCCGGCCCTACGGTCAGGACGCTGCGGTCGCTGCTGCGCTGCTCGCGCAGCTGGGGATCGAGCGGATCTCCTCGGACATGGTGCTCGAGGGCGGGGCGATCACCGTTGACGGGGAGGGGACGCTGATCACGACCGAGCAGTGCCTGCTGAACCCCAATCGCAACCCCGACATGACCCGGGCCGAGATCGAGACCGAGCTGCGCCGCACGCTCGGCGTCTCGACGGTGATCTGGCTGCGGTGGGGCGGCTACGAGGACGAGCACACCGACGGGCATGTCGACGGCGTCTGCACGTACGTGCGGCCCGGCGTCGTCCTGGCGCAGAGCTGCGAGGACCCGGCCAACCCGAACTACCCGCTGATGGCGGAGAACCTCGAGACTCTCCTGTCCGCCCGCGACGCCCGCGGCCGCAGGCTGGAGGTGATCGAGCTGCCGCAGATCCCCTACTTCGATCTCGACGGCGACACGTTGATGCAGAGTTACCCCAACTTCTACGTCGCCAACGGGGCGGTGATCGTCCCGACCGCCGACCACCCGTTGGACGCCGAGGGCCTCGCGATCGTCGCCGCGGCGTTCCCCGACCGCGAGGTGGTCGGGGTGCCGAGCCGGATCATCGCCTTCGGGGGCGGCGGGACGCACTGCGTCACGCAGCAGGTCCCGACGGCGTAGCCGCTCATATCAGGCTGGTTTGCAGCCAGAACGCGCCGCCTAAGGCCCTCGTACCCGGGAGTAAGGCCCGACTCGCTCCAGCTGAGGGTCCGAGCCCCCAATGTCGCACCGATCGCCCGATGTGCAGGGGCCCGTCGCAGCCGAACATGCGCCCATGGCACTCCTCGACCACCACTGGAGCATCGCAATGGGCACCATGAGCCTGCACCACCACACAGCCGCCGCGCAGTCCGCCGACCGGCGGCGCGTGGCAGCCGAGCACCGTCACGCCCGCCGCGTGCGGCGTGCCGCCGGCACGATCGCCCTGCGCCGCGCCGCCGCCGACGACAGCCGCGCCGTCCTGCGGCTCTCCCGCGCAGGCCGAGGTGCTCGCGTCCGCGGGCGAGCGTGAGGCCGCGCAGGCGGCGCTCGACGACGTGCTCGCCGTCGCGCGGTGGCTCGGTGCACGCTGGCTGTCCGCACAGGCCGGCGGTCTCGCCGCACGCGCCCGCCTGACCGTCGACGGCGAGGCGGCGCCGGCGCCTGAGGCCGACGCCCCGCCGGGCGACCCGTTCGGGCTGACGCCGCGTGAGCACCAGGTGCTCGAGCTGCTCGCGCGCGGCGCGACGAATCGCGAGATCGGCGCGGAGCTGTTCATGGCGGAGAAGACCGCGAGCGTGCACGTCTCGCGAATCCTCGCGAAGCTCGCTGTGCGCTCACGCACGGAAGCCGCCGCCGTGGCCTACCGGCTCGGCCTTGCCGCCTGAGCCGCGCCGCGACCGATGAGTTCGCCGGGCCCGGCGGGTCTACACCTGCATCACGACCCACTGACCCGGAGGACACGATCTCGGCGCCGCTCGCCTTCGCGATCCACGGCCCGATCGCGCAGGCCGACCTTCCGGGCCTGTGCGAGCGGGTCTGCGCGCTGCTCGAAGCGAGCCCCGCGGAGGTCGCGGTGTGCGGCGTCGACGGCGTCGCCGCGGACGCCGTGACGGTCGACGCG
Source organism: Solirubrobacterales bacterium (assembly GCA_038327125.1). Classification (GTDB taxonomy): domain Bacteria; phylum Actinomycetota; class Thermoleophilia; order Solirubrobacterales; family Solirubrobacteraceae; genus F1-60-MAGs163. The sequence continues at coordinate 8,856 of JBBQKR010000054.1, read as the reverse complement.
CTCGCCCGGCTGCAGCTTGCGGCCAGCCGTCACGGCTGTGAGGTGCGGGTGCGCGGCGCGTCGCGCGAGCTGCTCGAGCTGCTCGCGCTGATGGGGCTGAGCGACGTGGTCGTGGACGCCGGCGACGCTAGGCGCTGAGCCGCGGCGGCAGACCGAACAGCGGGAACACGCGCTCGGTGTCGAGGAAGAACGTGAACTCGACGATCTCGCCGTCCTCGATCTCCAGCACCTGCAGCGCCCAGGGGTCGAAGCCCTCGCCGCGCTCGCTCGGCTTGTACTGGCCGAAGGCAGGCGAGCCGTTGGCCGACACGGTCGGGATCACGCGCGAGCCCTTGCAGGCGATGCCCGGACCGAACCACCAGTCGAGGATGTCCGCGCGGCCGCTGAGCCACAGCTCGTACGGCGGCATCGACTGCGTCGCGTCCTCGCGGATCAGCGCCGTGAGCGCGTCGATGTCGTAGCGCTCGAACGCGTCGGCGAAGCGGGCGAGCAGCTCGCGGCCGGACGCGTCGAGCTCGGCCGGCGCGACGTCCGTCGTGCTGAGCTCGCGCGCGTCGATCGTCGCCCGCGCGCGCTGCAGCGCGCTGTTGACCGACGCGACGCTCGTGTCGAGCAGCTCGGCGACCTCGGCCGCCTTCCAGCGCAGGACCTCGCAGAGGATCAGCACCGCGCGCTGGCGCGGCGGCAGGTGCTGCAGCGCGGCGACGAACGCGAGCCGCAGCGTCTCACGCGACTGCGCAAGCTCCGCCGGATCGTCCTTGGCGGCGACGAGCGCGTCGGGCACCGGCTCGATCCACGTGACCTCGGGGAGCTGGTCGCCGATCGGCCCGTGCGGCGAGCGCGCCGGGCCCAGGTCCATCGGCCGCACGCGCCGCTGGCTTGCGTTCAGCATGTCCAGACAGACGTTCGTGGCGATCCGGTAGAGCCACGAGCGCAGCGCGGCGCGGCCCTCGAAGCGGTCCAGGCCCTTCCAGGCGCGCAGCATCGTGTCCTGCACCGCGTCCTCGGCCTCGAACGGCGAGCCGAGCATCCGGTAGCAGTAGGCCGTCAGCTCACGGCGATGGGGCTCCAGGCGGTCGGCGGCGGGGGTGGCGGTGAGGGGGGATGCCTCCATCTGGTCATCGTAGACGCCGGTAGACGTGAGGCCAGCCGAGCGCGCGCGATCAGGCTGCGTCGCGCCGGAAGGCTGCGAAGCGCCAGTCGAGCCGCTCGGGGTCTGGTCGATCCGCGGGCCGCTGCGGCATCACGATCGCCTCCCGGTGGAAGCGCTGGAGACCCTCGCTGAGCATCGGGCCGTCCGTCTCCCCGAGCAGACGGGCCGAAATGTGGACCACTCCATCGCCATCGATTCCGAGCAGGTTTCGGTCGTAGGCGGCGTGATGGATGGTGCACAGCGCAAGGCCATTGACCACCGCTGCGATGCCGCGCGGGTCGCTGTCGCCGATGATGTGTGCGGCATCGACGAGTGTGGCTTCGCGCAATCGGCAGATCGTGCATCGCGACCGGTAGGCGCGCATGACGTCGATCCGGAAGCGGGCTTGGTGCAGCCGCCGACGCGCGTCGCCCACCGCGTACCGGCGCACGTCTTCGTCGGAGGTTGCCCCCGCGGGCGTCATGTCAGCAACCGGGAGCCCGACTTCGAGCACGACGCGTCGCGCTACGGGGTCGTTGCTGCGGATGAACACGGGCGCGACGGGTTGGTACATCCCCGGCGCTTGGCCGACGAACCAGATCAGCGGGACCTGCGCTGCGAAGGCCGCGACGAGTGCGGCGTTGTCCGCTTCGGCTTGGGAGCGAGCCGCCGCCGTGGGCTTGCCCGCCTCGCGGTACGCGTATGTGAACGCCCCGTCGGGGTCCACGTCGTCGTCGTACGGTCGTGACCGCCCAGCCTTTGGGGCGGCTGTCGTCAAGGTGAGAGCAGCCGGCCCGCGTTGCTCGCGCCCACGATGGATCCCGTTGAAGAACGACCCAAAGCTGACGCGGCGGCCTTCATACGGAAATCCATCCCGTAGGACCGCGAGCGGGACGAGGTCACGGAATTGGTGGCCCAGCTCGCGCGCGCGAGTGACCGCGGCCATCCGGAGCGCGTGATCGGGATCGGCGAGCATCGCGGCAGACCCTCGCCGACGGGAGGGGACCGGTCAACCTGGGTCTGCGGGGGTACGGGCCTCACTGCGTCGTCCGGGCTCGGTCGCGAGTACGCTCCGCGCGATGTGCCGCTCACTCGTACTTGCCGCAGCCATCGCGATTGCCGCGCTCCTGCCCGCGACGGCGTCGGCCGAGCTGCCCACGCCGAAGTCCACGACGATCGTCCCGGGCAAGTCGATGGGCGGCGTGAGCATCGGGATGAGCATCAAGCGCGCGCTGAAAGTCTGGGGCGAGGGCAGCGACTGCACCGAGGAGTCGGTGCGGACCTCGTGCTACTGGACCGGGACCGACCGCCAGGGCATGGCCTCGCTGAGCATCAGCCCGACCGGGAAGGTCACGCTGATCTCGATCTCGACCGGGCGCAAGGGCGACGACCTCGTCTATGCGGGCCCGCTGCAGAAGTGGAAGACGCGCAAGAAGATCCGCCTCGGCGTGAGCACGTACAGGGTCGGCAAGGCGTACCCGCAGGTGAAGGGCGCCGGGTACGGGGTGAAGATCGGCCGCGGCAACCACACCACCGGCTTCCAGGGGTCGTCGGGCCGGATCTACCAGATCTTCATCGGGCCGGACCTGTAGTCGTCACGAGCGGGCGGGCACCCAGCCGGCGGGGAACGCGCCGGCGGGGACGTCGCCCGGGTACTCGTCGAACCAGCGCCGCGCGAGCTGCTCGGCGGGGCGGCCCTCGATCAGCGGGCGCAGGTCGCCGAGCGTGAGCAGCACGAGCAGCGTCGCGCCGATCTGCAGGTCGGCGGCGGTCGGCTGCTCGCCCCCGACGATGCCGTCGGCGGCCAGCTGGTCGATGTGGTCGATCAGCGCGGGGAATCCCGCGAGGTCCTCGGCGAGGCGGACGGCGCTGATGCCGTGGTACTTCCACGACCTGTGGACGAACCCGATCGCGAAGTCCACACCGGCCGGGTCGAGCGCCGGGGCGCCGGGCCCGCCGAACGTCCCCATCGCCTCCGGGCGGAAGTGGAGCGCGCCCCACGGCAGGCGGCGCCCGAGATCCTGCAGGTTGCCGTCGCCCCAGGCCTCGGCCTCACGGACGGCGTCGGCGATCGGCTCGGGGTAGAGCGAGGGCTCCGGCGCGAGCTCCTCCAGGCGGGCGAGGATCGCGCGCGAGCCGTGCACCGGCTCGCCGTCGACCAGCATGCCGGGAACCGTGCGGTTGCCCTCGCCGTAGATCGCCTCGATCTCGGCGTTGTGCGGGCCGGCGTTCAGCGTCACGATCTCGGCGTCGAGGCCCTTGATGCGCAGCGCCGCTTCGACGGCCTTGCACGGGTGCGACGGGGGCAGGATGTGGAGCGTCAGCGTGGGGGACATGGCGCGGAGCCTATGGCTCGCGTAGCCTCGCGCGCCATGTCCCGGGTGTTCCCTCGCCGGGTCGCCGTCACGGCGATCCTCCTCGCCGCGGTGCTGGGCGGCTGCGGTGGTGGCGACGGCGGCGGCGCCGAGGACGCCTCCGCTGAGATCGCCAAGACGCTGGAGGCGGGCCTCGCGACCGACGACCCCGTGGTGCTGTGCCGCCAGACGCTGAGCACTGCTTTCGCCACGCGCGTGTACGGCAGCGTCGAGCGCTGCCTCGCCGTCGAGGGGCAGGCGCGCGCGTCACGCAGCGCGGCGACGGCGGTCGACGTCTCGCGCGTCGTGGTCGATGGCGACCGTGGCACCGCGGTCGCGGCGCTGCGCGGCGGGGACCAGGGCGGTGCGACCGGGCCGGTGACGGTGGTGCGCGAGGAGGGTGGGTGGCGGCTCGAGGACCTCTCGACCGAGTTCCTGCGCTCGGAGTTCAACGCCGGCGTCGCCAGCGACCCGGAGCTTGACGACGGGCTGACGACGTGCGTCGGCAAGAAGGTCGTGGCGCTCGGCGACGAGGAGCTGCGCGCGCTGGCGTTCGGGTCGATGGGCGGGCGGGCCGAGGCGCAGCTGCAGCTGCGCGGGCTGGTGACGGCGTGCCTCAAGGAGCTGGATGCGCCGTCGGCGGGGGATGCGGCGTAACCGTGTGTGCCAAACCCTCCACGCGCCGGGCCGCGAGCCTCGCCAGGAGGGTTAGGCACACAGGAGCGTGCCCAAGCCTCCGTCGGTCGCCCAGCGCGGACCGAGTGGAGCGTTGTGCACCCTCCCGAACCCAGGCGGTACCGTCACGGCGTATGCGACCCCATCGGATCGGCACGCTCCTCCTCATCGCGACGGCGGGCCTCGCGCTGCCGCCCGCGGGCGTGAGCGCCGCCGCGAAGCCCTCGTGCTCGGCGCAGAAGAAGGCGCTGAAGCAGGCAAAGGGCGACCGCAAGGCCGGGGCGCGCAAGCGCTACATCGCGTGTGTCGAGAAGGCCCTCGGGGCGCAGGTCAAGAGCCAGCTCACCGACCAGCGCCTCGTCGGCCGGCGCGGCGACGGGCAGTACGTGGACTGGCTCTTCTGCAGGAGCGGCAAGTACCGGCTCGAGACGACCGGCAACGGCGGCCGCGGGATCTCGTCCGGCACGCGCTGGGTCGTGACGCAGGCCAAGGGCTCGGCGACGCAGTGGACGGCGGTCATCCGCGAGACCACGAACCTGCGGGCGAGCGGGCTGTCGATCGGTGTCGCGCGCAAGGGCGCCCAGTATTCCGTCGGCATCGACCGCGGCGGAGACGTGACGTTGCCGGGCCCGGTGACGCGCACGCGCGACGCTGCCGGCTGCGCCGCGCTGTAGTCTGTCTGGCTCCGTAGCTCCCACGGATGCCCCGCGAGGGGTGGCGGGGGATCCTGGCGGCATGACCGGCACAACGGAAGTGGCTGTGAAGCTCGACGCCGAAGCGGCGCTCGCGCCCGAGCAGGTGGAGCGCATGGACGCCTATGTCGCCCGTGCGCAGGCGGCTGCAACGGCGTTTCGCGCGCTCGACCAGGAGACCGTCGACCGGATCGTCTGGGCGATGGTCGTTGCGGGCCTTGAGCACGCGATCGAGCTGGCCGAGCTCGCGATGGAGGAGACGGGCTTCGGCGTCTTCGAGGACAAGGTCGTCAAGAACTACATCGCGACCGAGTTCCTCTACGACTACCTCAAGGACAAGCGCTCGGTCGGCGTGATCGACACCGATCGCGAGCGCGGCATCGAATACGTCGCCGAGCCGATCGGCGTCGTCCTCGCCCTGCTCCCGATCACGAACCCGACGTCGACCGCGCTGTTCAAGGCGATCGTGGCGGCCAAGACGCGCAACGCGATGCTGTTCCGCCCGTCCGCCCGCGCCGCCCGCTGCGCGCTGCGCGCGATCGAGCTGCTGCAGGAGGCCGGTGAGCAGGAGGGGCTCCCGAAGGATGCCCTCCAGGTGATCCCCGACCCGACGCTCGACATCTCCCAGTACCTCTTCCACCACGACGGGGTCGACTTCATCTGGACGACCGGCGGACCGAAGGCCGTCGCCGCCACGAACGCCGCCGGCAAGCCCTGCATGGGCGTCGGCTCCGGCAACGCGCCCGTGTACATCCACAGCTCGGCCGACATCCCGATGGCGGTCGTGGACATCCTGGTCTCCAAGACGTTCGACGCCTCGGTCATCTGCCCGGCCGAGCAGACATGCGTCGCCGACGACGCGATCTACGACGAGCTCGTCGCCGAGTTCGAGCGCATGGGCGCGCGGCTCCTGACGGCCGAGGAGACCGAGCGCCTGGCGGCCGTCGCGATCACCGAGGAGGGGACGATGGAGCTCGCCGCGCTCGGTCGCTCCTGCGTCGACCTGGCGCAGCTCGCCGGCATCAGGGTCGGTGAGCGCGACAAGGTCCTGCTCGCCCAGCTGCCCGCCGATCTCGACGAGCTCGCCCAACACCCGCTGGTGGCCGAGAAGCTCATGCCCGTCCTGGGGCTCGTGCGCTCGCCGTCCGTCGAGCACGGCATCGACGCATGCGTGCTCGTCACCGAGCACTTCGGCCTCGGACACACCTCTGCCGTCTACGCCCGCGACGAGGAGGTCGTGCGCAGCTTCTCGCTCGCCGTGCGCACCGGCCGGATCCTCGTGAACGCGCCCACGGCGGTCGGCGCGCTCGGCGGCGTCTACAACTCGATGACGCCGACGTTCTCGCTCGGCTGCGGAACGTGGGGCGGCTCGACGACGACCGACAACGTCAACTACCGCAACCTCCTGAACATCAAGACGGTCTCGCGTCGCCAGGCGCCGCCGCAGTGGTTCCGGGTGCCGTCCGACACGTACTTCAATCCCGGCTCGCTCGCGAGCCTGCGCGAGCTGCCGGCCAAGCAGGTCGTGATCGTCACCGATCCCGACACCGAGCGCCGCGGGACCACCGACGAGGTGCGCGCGCACCTGCCGGACGGCGCGTCCGTCCACGTCTTCTCCGGTGTCTCGCCCGAGCCGCCCGAGCACGAGATCCGGGCGGGCGTGCGGATCATGGAGGAGCTGCGCCCCGACGTGCTGCTGGCGATCGGCGGCGGGTCGGTGCTGGACGCGGCCAAGGCGATCCGGCTCTTCCACGAGAGCCCGCAGCTGACGATGCGCGAGCTGGCGCTGCCGTTCCTGGACGCCCGCAAGCGCGTGGCGCGCTACCCGCAGGTGCAGCACGCCGCGCAGCTCGTCGCGGTCCCGACGACCGCCGGCACCGGCTCGGAGGTCTCACCCGCCGCGGTTCTCACGGTCGACGGCCGCAAGGTCACCCTGGTCGACTACTCGCTCGTGCCGGACATGGCGATCGTCGACCCCACGCTGACCATCAGCATGCCGCCGCACATGACCGCCGACACGGGGGTGGACGCGCTGACGCATGCGCTCGAGGCCGCGGTGTCGATCTTCGCCTCGCCGTTCACCGATGCGTTCTGCATGCAGGCGATGAACCTCATCTTCGACGCGCTGCCGCGCGCCTACGCCGACGGGAACGACCTCGAGGCCCGCACGGCGATGGCGAACGCCGCGACGATCGCCGGTCTGGCGTTCTCCAACGCGTTCGTCGGCGTCAACCACGCGCTGGCGCACGCCGTCGGCGCCCGCTTCGGGATCGCTCACGGCCGGGCGAACGCGATCTTCCTGCCGCACGTCCTGCGCTACAACGCCGCGCTGCCGAGCAAGTTCATGCCCGCGCCCGGCTACTCGCACTACGTGGCGCCCGAGAAGTACGCCCAGGCCGCCTGGATCCTGGGCGTCGGTGGGCGCGACGAGGCCGCCCGGCGCGAGGCGCTGTTCACGCGCGTGGACGAGCTGCTTGAGGCCGTGGAGATGCCGCGCTCACTCGCGGCGCTCGGCATCGACCGCGAGGAGTTCCAGGCCGCGCTGCCCGACCTGGCCCGTGCCGCGTTCACCGATCCGAGCATCCGCACCAACCCGCGCATCCCGCTGGTCACCGAGCTGGTGGGGCTGCTGGAGGCCGGGTATGAGGGGCGGTGAGTGGGGGGCGGTTCAGCCCGGCGCCGGGTGTGCGTCGAGCCAGTCGAGGAAGTCCGCGGCCGAGAAGATCGGCAGCTGCTCGCGGAGCACCAGCAGATCGGCGTCGCCGGTGACGAGCGCCGCGCGTGCCGTCTGCGCGAGGGCGATGAGGTAGTCGTCGTCCGGGTCCCGGGAGCGCGGGGGTGGACTGTCCTCGTCGGCGACGGTCACGGCTTCGGCCCCGATCCACGCGACGACGGCTGACGCTTGGGATTCGCTGATCCGCCGGCGCAGCTTCGGGTACGCGAGGGCCCGTTCGAGCTCTCCCAGCAGTTGCGGTGAGACGACCAACTCGAACCGGCCGTCCTGCCATGCGAGGAGCGTGCGCGCGGGCGCTCCGGCCGGAGAGAGCAGCGCCGAGATGAGGATGTTCGGGTCCAGCACCGCCCGCACGGATCAGCGCTTCTTGCGCCGCGCGGCGCCCTGCGCCTGCAGGGCCAGAGCCATGGCCTCGTCCTCGGACATCGGCTCGATGCTCGCCCACAGGTCCTCGAGCACGTTCAGTCCCAGATCTCGCCGGACGGCTTCCTCGATGACCTCGCTGTCGCCCTTGCCGCTGCGCGCTGCGCGCACCCTGACGGCGCGGAGCACGCCCTCGTCGATCGTCAGCGTCGTTCGGACCTTCGACATCAGCGCATCTTAGCATCATGATGCTGGGTGGCTCGCGTCCCCGCGAGGGCGTACCGTTGGCTCATGCCCCGCGCCCGCCTCGCCGTCGCCCTCTGCATCGCGCTCACCGCGCTCGGCGCGGGCGCCTCGACGGCGGCCGCTGCGACCCTGCACCTCAACGGGGTCGGTCCGCTGCGACTCGGCATGGCGCGCGCCGACGCGGTCGACACCGGCTGGCTGAGCAACCGCAGCCGCGGCTGCGAGCTGGCGGGGCCGCCGATTCCGATCGGCTACCGCCTGCGCGGCCCCAAGGCGCCCGCGAGCGTCGTCGGCAGCGCCGAGTTCCGGCGCGGGCGGCTGATCAACATGTCGTTCACCCGCGGCGTGCGCACCGTCACGGGCGTGGGCGTCCGCAGGACGACGGTCGCGCAGATGGTCGCCCGCTACCGCAGCGCCGGGTATTCGGCCTCGGCGCGGTATGACGCCGTGTTCCAGGCGACGTTCGTGACCGTGACGCGCCGCGGGCGCACGGTCATCATGGGCTTCGCCCGCGGCAGCGTCGTCACGCAGCTCGGGATTCCCGTGATCCCGATCTGCGAGTAGGCGGCACGGGTCAGCTGCGGTAGGGGTCCTTCGGGGAGCGATCCGCGGAGAGCGTCTCGGTTGCCCGCGTCGTGATGTTCTCGACGGCGTCCGTGA
>JBBQKR010000053.1:0-21110 GCA_038327125.1 Solirubrobacterales bacterium | reverse complement strand
CTCGATCACGGAGTTCGAGAACGCGATGTCGAAGCTGCCGTCCGCGAAGTCCGACAGGTCCGTCGCGGTGCCGGCGAGCGGGTGGATGTTGGAATGCACCCGCGGCTGCTCCATCAGGTTGATCAGCGTCACGGAGACGTCGTCGCGCCCGGCCCAGCCGCGCTGCGCCCAGAACTCGTTGGTGCCGCCGATGTCGATGACGCTGAGCGGGCGCGGCAACGATCCGGCGAACGCGTCGAAGCGCTGAAAGCGACGCTCCCGCATCCGGTGCGACAGGGACCGCGGATCGCTGTCGTCGGCCAGGCCGCGCAGACGAGCAGTGAGCGTCATGGCACGACGGTAACGGCGATTGCCGCCGGCGACCCGGGCCCCCCGGCCAGGGCCGCTACCGTGAGGGCCGTGCCCGGAGTCCTTCCGACGCAGGCCCGCCGCGCGGGCCTGCTGGCCACCACCGTGTTCGCCGTCCTCGCCGCCGCCGTCCTTCCCGCGAGTGCGCTGGCAACGACACGGTCGGTCAGCACCACAGGCGCCGACAACAGCGCCTGTGCCGCGCAGCCCTGCAAGACCTTCTCGTACGCCTACAAGCAGTCGGCTCCGGGGGACGTCGTCGAGGTCGCGGGCGGGACGTACCCCGAGCAGGCGATCCCGGTCGTCGCCGGCCGCGCAGCGCCCGCCGTCGAGTTCCGCCCGGCCGCAGGGGCCGCGGTGACGCTCAACGACATCCGGATCCAGGGCGACCACGTGACGATCCGTGGGATCCGTCTCGGCTACGCCTGGATCGACAAGAGCGGCGGTGACGTCGTCGGCACGACGATCGCCGGCGGCTCCGGCCCTGGCATGTACATCGGCGGCGTCCGCGACTTCCTGCTCAAGGGCGGCGACTACGGGCCCGTCGTCAACACCCCGATCATCACGATCGGCGGCGGCACGGGGATCACCTTCGACGGCGTCGACCTGCACGACGCGACCGCGCCCGCCGGCAGCGACGCGCACCTGGAGTGCATCTACGCGGCGAGCCCGCAGCACTTCACGGTGCGCAACTCGATCTTCCGCAACTGCGCCTATTTCGACATCTTCTTCACAAAGCTCGGCGGGCCCGATCCGAAGGACGTCCTGCTCGAGAACAACATCTTCGAGCAGACCTACACCGACGGTCACTCGAACGCGCCCTACGCGCTGAACGTCTCCAACTGGCTGAGCAAGATGGAGAACTTCACGATCCGCAACAACACGTTCGGCTCGGCGATCGCGATCCAGCCGACGACGATCGTGGGCTCGCGCTTCTCCAACAACATCGGCCCGGACAGCCCGTGCAACTCGGGGCTGACGTTCTCACACAACATCTGGGCCGACGGCACGTGCTCGCCGACCGACAAGAAGGTCGCCGGCGTGATGAGCCAGTTCCTCGACCCGGCGGGTCACGACTGGCACCTGAAGGCCGGAGCCGCGGCGATCGGCTTCGCCGATCCGGCCGACGCTCCGACCCTGGACCGCGACGGTTACGCGCGCGTCGGCGCAGCGGACGCCGGCGCCCACGAGTACGGCGCCGCACCTCCGGTGCCGCCGTGCGACTGCCCCGGAGGGGCCGGCTCGGGCGCCCCGGGCACACCGGCTGCGACGACACCCACGCCGGCTGCTGCGGCCGGCAACGGCACGCTGGTCTCGGCGCCGCGGGCGCTCGCCGGGACCCAGCTTCCCGGCTCCGTCGCGCCGCTGCGCCGGATCCGGGTGAGCGGCGTGACGCTGTGCCGGCACTCGCGCGGCTCGTGCGAGGCGACCGTCCGGGTGCGCGTCTGGCTCACCAAGCGCGCCGCGCTGGCGCTGCGCGTTCGCCGCTTCGATGCGCGCGGGCGGCTGCACACCGCGCGGACCGTCCGCCGCGCGGGACGCCAGGGCGAGAACCTCCTGCGGATCCGTGGGACGGGCCTGCGCGCCGGCCGCTACCGCCTGGTCGTGACCGCCAGGCCGCCGGGAGGCACGACGTCCGCTCCGGTCACGCTCGGTCTACGCGTGCGCTGACGAACCGCTCGCGCAGCTCGGCCGCCAGGGCGGAAGCACCCGGAAGCTCCGGCACGGCCGCGCTCGCCGAGGAGCCGTCCCGAGCCTGCAGCGCGGCGGCGAGCGTCGCGTCGTCGTCGACGAGTGTCAGCAGGCCCGCGTCGTGCAGGCGCTGGGCGATCGGCAGCTGATGGTCGTCGACCGCCTCGCCGAGCTGCCCGCGGCGCGCCATCACGATCGGGGCGTGCCCGCAGGTGCGCGCGAGCATGATCGAGCCGACGCCGGCGTGGCAGACGACGGCGCGGGCCTCGCGCATCAGCGCCGCGAGCTCGTCGAAGCCGACGAAGTCGACCCACTCGCCGCGCCCGTGGGCGACCGTCGAGGAGCCGTACTGGACGACGAGCCGCTCGTCTCCTGCGATCGCGGCGGCCGCTCGCACCAGCCGGTCGAACGCCTGCTCGTTGGTGCCGGTCGTGACCAGGATCATGAGCCGGCGAAGACGTTGCCGGCGAAGCGCAGCCCGCGCTTCTCGGCGAGCTCCGGCCACTGCGCGTACATGCGGTCGGCGACCGGCGCGATCATCCGCGCGCTGAGCGACAGCTCGTTCATGCGCGTGAGGCTTTCGACGTAGACCGTCGGGATGCGGTGGGCGCGGCCGACCCAGGCGAACGGGACGGCGACGCCGGCGCCCGTCGTCAGGATCGCGGCCGGGCGCTCGCGGCGGATGACCCGGCCGGCGAGGCGCAGGTTGCGCAGCGTGTTCGGGATGTTGCGGTTGGTCGGGCCGAACGCGTGGATCACGCGCTCGTCGCGCAGCAGCACCGCGGCGTCGGACTTGTCGAACGTGACCCAGACCCGGTCGAACGGCTCCCACGCCTCGCGCAGTGCGTGCAGCTGCAGCAGATGGCCCCCGGACGAGCAGACCAGCAGCAGCGGGCCCGGCATCTCAGTCGCCGACGCTGACCGCGTCGCTGAGCGCGTAGTTCGCCAGCAGCGCGGCGGCGACGCGCTCGCCGGCGCGCCCGTCCCACAGCGGGATCGCGCACGGCGTCGGCGGACGGCGCAGCGGGTGGACGGCGGCGATGTTCGACGGGTCCTCGCCGAGCAGCGCGTTCGTGCCGTGGGTCAGCGTCAGGCTGTGCGCCGTGGACGGCCGCAGCGTGAAGCAGGCCACGCCGAGCGCGGTGGCCTCGCCCTGGACGCCGTTGGAGTCGGTGATGATCGCGCCGGCGCCGAGCTCGAGCGAGAGGAAGTCCAGGTAGCCGACGGTCGGAAGGCAGTGGACGCCCTGGGCGTCGAGGACGTCGCGCAGGCCGTGGCGCTCGAGCAGCTGCTCGGTCAGCGGGTGCAGCGGGAAGACGACCGGAGAGCGGTCGCTGAGCGCCGCGATGCCGTCGATCACCGCGGCGAGCCGGGTGCCCTCGCCGATGTTCGCGCGGTGGTGCAGCGTGACGAGGACGTACTCGTGCTCGCGGACGCCGTACGTGCGCCAGGCGGCGCGCTTCCTGGCCAGCGGCTCGCAGCGGCGCAGCGTGTCGACGGCGGTGCTGCCGGTCGTGTGGATGCGCCCTTCGGGGACGCCCTCCGCGCGCAGGATCGCTGCGGCTTCGGCGCCGTTGGTGAAGAGCGTGTCGGAGAGCCGGTCGGTGACGACGCGGTTGATCTCCTCGGGCGTGCTCCAATCCCACGAGCGCAGCCCGGCCTCGACGTTGGCGACGGCGACCTGATGCTTGGCCGCGACGAGCGCGCACTCCAGCGCGGCGTCGGAGTCGCCGGCCACGACGACCAGCTCGGGCGCGGCCTCCTCGAGCACGCGCTCGAAGGCGATGACCGTGGACGCGGTCTGCATCGCCGGCGTGTCTGCATCGATCTGCAGTGCGACCGAGGGGCCGACGAGCCCGACCTCGGCGCGCATCTTCTGCCCGACCTCGCGCGCAGGCTCCTCGAAGGCGTCGACGATCACCTGGCGGAACGCGCCGCGACGTTCGAGCGCCGTGACCACGGATGTCAGCCGCACGGCGTCAGCACGCGAGCCGATGACATGCAGAACGAGCGGCCGGTCGTCGCGCCGCCCAGCGCGGAGCGACCGGTCTTCGACCAGCTGCAGCTTCGTGGAACTTCGGGGAGTGGGGGCGCTCATCTTCAGGACGAACCTAAGCCGATCGATCCCGTCGCGCCAGGCGATGGCCCGAACCCCGGACTATCGTCCAGGGTCAGCCCAGTCCCTTGGTCGTGCGCAGCGCGCGATCAGCCCGCGCCGTCGCCCTTGGGCTGCAGCGACGCCCAGCGTTCCTGCGCCTCCGCGATCGCGGTCATCGCGTCCTCGCGTGTGAACCAGCCGTCGACCATCACGTGCTTGCCCTCGGGCTGCTTGTAGATCGAGTAGAAGTGGCTGATCTCGTCGCGCAGGAACTGCGGGAGGTCGTCGAGCGTCTCCATCGTGTTCCAGTTGGGGTCCGACAGCGGGACGCAGCAGACCTTGTCGTCCACGCCCTTGTCGTCGCGCATGCGGAACAGCGCGATCACCTTCACCGGGATCACGCACCCGGGGAACGTCGGCTCGCTGACGCAGACCATCGCGTCGAGCGGGTCGCCGTCCTCGCCGAGCGTCTGGGGGATGAACCCGTAGTCGGTGGGGTAGACGACGGACGAGAAGAGGAAGCGGTCGAGCTTGATCGCCTGGAGCTCCTCGTCCCATTCGTACTTGTTGCGTGACCCCTTGGGAATCTCGACGAAGCAGTGAGTCATGGCGAGCCGCGATACTACGCGCCTGTGACCGACGAACTCGCCCGCCGCTCGATCGACACGATCCGAGCGCTCTCCATGGACACCGTGCAGCAGGCGAACTCGGGGCACCCGGGCCTGCCGATGGGCATGGCCCCTGCGGCCTACCTGCTGTTCCAGCGGATCATGCGGCTGAACCCGCGCGACCCGGGCTGGCCCGACCGCGACCGCTTCATCCTCAGCGCCGGCCACGGCTCGGCGCTGCTCTACGTGATGCTGCACCTCAGCGGCTACGGGGTCTCGCTCGACGACCTGCGGCAGTTCCGTCAGTGGGGCTCGATCACGCCCGGGCATCCCGAGCGTGACACCGTCAACGTCACCCCCGGCGTCGAGATCACGACGGGGCCGCTCGGCCAGGGCTTCGCCAACGGCGTGGGCATGGCGCTCGCCGAGCGCTTCCTGCGCGAGCGCTACGGCCGCGACGTCCAGCACCATCACGTGTTCTCGATCGTCTCCGACGGCGACCTGATGGAGGGCATCGCCTCCGAGGCCGCGTCGCTCGCCGGGCATCTGCGCCTGAGCCGGCTCGTCTACCTCTACGACGACAACGACATCTCGCTCGACGGACCGACGTCGCTGTCGTTCAAGGAGGACGTCACCGGCCGCTTTCAGGCGTACGGCTGGCACGTCGAGGAGGTCGCGGACGTCAACGATCTCGCCGCGCTCGAGCAGGCGATCGACCGCGCGGTGCGCGAGGACGAGCGCCCCTCGCTGGTGCGCGTGCGCTCGATCATCGGCTACCCGTCGCCGAACAAGCAGGGCACCAGCGGAGCTCACGGCGCTCCTCTCGGCGAGGACGAGGTGCGGCTGACGAAGGAGGCGATGGGCCTCGATCCCGACCTGCAGTTCGACGTTCCCGCCGACGTCGCCGAGCACATGAGCCAGGTCGACCGCGGCGCCGCGCTGCAGGCCGAGTGGGAGTCGCAGTTCCGCGCCTGGCGCGACCGCGATCCCGGCCTCGCCGCCGAGTGGGACGCCGCCTGGGCGGGCCGCGCGCTCCCGGGCCTGAGCGACGCGCTGCGCCCCGGCGGGGTGTCGTTCAGCAAGGACTCGCTGGCCACGCGCGTCGCCGGCAAGGAGTCGATGGCCGCCTTCGCGCCGTTCGTCCCGACGATGCTCGGCGGCGCCGCCGACCTCAGCAGCTCGACGAACACCGTCTTCCCCGGTGGGGAGAGCGCGCACTACACCGAGCGCCAGGCCGGCCGCAACCTGTTCTTCGGCGTGCGCGAGCACGCGATGGGCGCAGCGGTCAACGGCATGGCCGCCCACGGCGGGATCGTGCGCCCGTACGGCTCGACGTTCCTGCAGTTCGCCGACTACATGCGCGGAGCGATCCGGCTGTCGGCGCTGATGGAGCTGCCCGTTGCGTGGGTCTTCACGCACGACTCGGTCGGCCTCGGCGAGGACGGCCCTACGCATCAGCCGGTCGAGCACATCGCCGCACTGCGCGCGATCCCGCAGCTGACCGTGATCCGCCCGGCGGACGAACACGAGACCGCCGAGGCCTGGCGCGTCGTCCTCGAGGAGCTCGAGGGGCCGGCGGCGTTCGCGCTCTCGCGCCAGGGCATCCCGCCGCTCGGCCGCGGCGCCGGCGGCGTCGCCGACGCTTCGGGCCTTGCCCGCGGCGCGTACGTGCTGCGCGACGCGGACGACGCACGCGCGACCGTCGTCGGCACGGGCACGGAGGTCGGGGTGGCGATCGCCGCCGCTGACCTGCTCACCGCCGACGGCATCCCGACGCGCGTCGTCTCGATGCCGAGCTGGGAGCTGTTCGACGCCCAGGACATGGAGTACCAGGAGCAGACGATCCCGGTGGAGCTCGTCTCGGTCTCGATCGAGGCGGGCATCACGATGGGCTGGGAGCGCTGGGTGGACAGCGCCGTCGGCATCGACCGGTTCGGCGCCTCCGCGCCGGGGCCGGAGGTGCTCGAGAAGCTCGGCATCACGGCCGAAGCCGTGGCCGCGCGCGTGCGCGAGCTGCTCGGCTGAGCCGCACCCGAGCTCCTACCACCGTTCAGCGCGCGAAACGTGCCGTTCGGCGTCGCGCCGGGGGGGTGCCGGCCCCGTCCTTCGGCACGATGGGATCAGGACCCGAATTGGACTACGGAATCCTCATACGTCTGCCGATACGACTGGCATGGACCGCCGCAACGACACGGGGCCCGCGTGGCGGGCCCCGGGCGATGGAGCTAGGGGGACTCGAACCCCCGACCTCCTGGGTGCGATCCAGGCGCTCTCCCAACTGAGCTATAGCCCCGCAGGCCGGCTCAGTGTATCCGGCGGCGTGTGCGCATGAGCTTCCGCGGCAAGCTCGGCATCTTCTTCTTCCTGGTCGTCGTCCTGCCGATGGTGTCGGTCGCCTTCGTGCTCTTCCGGCTCGTCGACGACAACGAGTCGGGGAAGGCCGACGCGCGCCTGGCGAGCCGGCAGGAGGTCGCCGTCAACCTCACGCGTGAGCTGCGCGTGCGCGGCGACCGCATCGCCGAGGTGGTCGGTTCCGACGCCGCCGTGGCCGCCGCGCTGCGCGCTCGCGACGGGCGTGCGCTGCAGGCGCGCCTGGAGGTCCTGCGCCAGCGCACCGGCGCGGCCAGGATCGCGATCGTTCGCCGCCGCGTCGCACTCGCCGACACCGGTAGCAGGAAGGCGGTCTTCCCGACGTTCCGTGACCTGATCGACGGCAGCGGCCGGGCGCAGGGCTCGCTTGCGGTCTCCGTCGCGACCGCGGTGCCGTTCGCGCGCCGGGTCGCGCGGGTCACGAGTCTCGATGCCATCGTCGCCTCCGGGAACGAGGTGCTGGGGACGACCGTCGGTCAGCCCACCACTCCCGAGCTTCCCGTCAGCCGTGGCGACGTCACGGCTGCGGGCGTCGACTACCGTGGCGCCAGCTACGACGCACCCGGGTTCGACGCGCAGGTCTCACGCGTCACGGTGCTGGAGCCCGCCGCGCTCGTCGCCGGCGACCGGCAGCAGAGCCGCACGCTGATCATCCTGCTGCTTGCGGGCTTCCTGCTCGTGGCGCTCACACTCGCCTGGTTCGTCGCGCGCTCACTGCACGGCCAGCTCGCCAGCTTCCTCTACGCAGCGCGCCGGATCGGCGCCGGCGACTACTCCGAGCGCGTGCCGACGGTCGGCCGTGACGACTTCTCCGCGCTGGGCGAGGAGTTCAACAAGATGACCGCGCAGCTGGAGGCGCGTGAGCGCGACCTCGTCGTCGAGCGTGAGCGGCTGCGCCGTGCGCTGCGGCGCCTCGGCGAGGCCTTCGCGTCGAACCTCGACCGGCGCCGGCTGCTGGATGTCGCGGTCGCCGCGATGTGCGAGGGCGTTGCCGCGGACGCGGGACGGGCATGGGCGCGGACCGGGAGCGACGGCGAGATGGAGGTCGTCGTCACGAGCGGCGACGTGACCGCGGCCGAGACGTCGCTGGCCGGCGTCGAGGCGCGTGCGTTCGAGAAGGGAGCGGCCGCGCGCGGGCTGGTCGACCACCGCGCGGCGATCGCGCTCCCGCTGCGCTCACCGTCCGGCGAGCTCGCGGGGTTCGTGTCGATCGTGCGTCGTGGCCGCCCGTTCAGCGAGGCCGAGCGCGACCTGCTCGACTATCTCGCCCAGCAGGCCGCGCAGTCGCTGGAGAACGTCGACCTCCACGAGGTGGTCGAGCGTCAGGCCATTGAGGACGGCCTGACCGGCCTTGCCAACCGCCGCTTCTTCGAGGAGCGCCTGGCCGACGAGGTCGAGCGCGCGCGCCGCTTCCCCGGGCAGCCGCTCGCGCTCGTGATGCTCGACATCGACGACTTCAAGGGCGTCAACGACCGCCTCGGCCACGTCGCCGGCGACGAGGTCCTGCGCGCTGTCGCGGGCGCCGCCCGCGACGGCCGGCGTGACTCCGATCTGGCGGCCCGCTACGGCGGCGAGGAGCTCGCACTGATCCTCCCGGGCGCCGACATGGCGGGCGCGGCACGCGCCGCCGAGCGCATCCGCCACGCGATCGAGCACCTCGATCTGCAGCTGCGCGACGCCGACGGTGGTCCGCTGCACGTGACGGTGAGTGCCGGCGTCGCGGCCTTCGGGCAAGGCGCCGAGGACCGTGCCGGCCTGGTCGCCGCGGCCGACGAGGCGCTGTACGAGGCCAAGCGCGCGGGCAAGAACCGCGTGAGCCTCGCGCAGGCGCCTGCCGCCCTGCCTGCGGAGTAGGCTCCGCAGGCAGATGGGAATCCTCGACGACGCGATTCGCGAGCATCTCGAGCTCAAGCGCCGCGCCGGCGCCGACGCGGCTGAGGTTGCGCGTCTGGAACGCACGGCATTCGGCGCCGACGAGGCGCCTGCGAAGGCGCCCGAGCCGGACGCCGAAGCCGCCCCGCACGCTCCCACCGACGTGACTGAGCCGGCCGGAGCGACGGCGCCTGAGCCTGTTGCGCCGCCCCCGCCCCCGCCCGCCGAGCCCGCGCCGGTCGAGCAGCCCACGCGGCAGTTCACGCTCGAGGAGCTGGAGGACGCCGAGGCGCGGTCCGCTGCGCCCGCCGAGCGCGAGCCGCAGCCTGCGCCCGAGCCGGCGGCCCCCGCTGCGGCGGATGCCGATCCCGAGGGTGAGGCCGACGAGCTCGAGGAGACACCGGACTTCCTGCAGGAGACGCCCGAGCACGACCGGCTCTGGTTCGAGCAGAAGCCCCCGAAGGACTTTGACTTCTGACGCCGGAGGGCGCCCCTCCGCGGCGTTCCCGCTGACCTGGCTCGACGTCTTCACCGCCGAGCCGCTGACCGGCAACCCGCTCGCCGTCGTCCACGACGCGGACGCGCTGAGCGACGAGACGATGCAGCGCTTCGCGCGCGAGACCGGTCTGTCGGAGACGACGTTCGTGCAGACGGCGGGCGTCGCGGGCGCCGACTACCGCAACCGCATCTTCGACACGCGCCGCGAGCTGCCGCTGGCGGGGCATCCGTCGCTCGGCACAGCGGTCGCGGTGGCGCAGCGCCGCGGCGAGCTGCGGGCGCGCTACGTGCAGCAGACGCCGGCCGGGCAGCAGCTCGTCGAGGTGGAGCTTGCCGACGACGGCGGCGGCGCCGCCCGCGCGTCGATGCTGCAGGAGCCCGCGCAGTTCGGCGCGCTCGCCGACCCGGCGCTCGTGCTCGCGGCGGCGGGCCTCGCGCCGGACGACGGGCATCCCGACCACCCGCCGCAGGAGGTCTCGACGGGGTACCGCCACCTGATCGCGCCGGTCCGCAACCCGGACGTGCTCGCACGCTGCGCTCCGACGTATGACGAACTCAGTGACCTGCTCGAATCCCGCGACTGCGGGGTGCTCTACCTCGCAGCGTTCGAGCCCGAGCTGGGCTACGCGCAGGCGCGGGCGTTCTTCTGCGACGTCGGCCGGGTCGCCGCCGAGGACCCCGCGACCGGCTCGGCCGCGGGACCGCTGTGCGCCTACGTGTACGAGCGCATCGGGAGCGAGCGGGTGATCATCGACCAGGGCGTGATGATGGGCCGCCCCAGCCGGCTGGAGGCGCAGATCGACCTGGACCGCGTGCGCGTGTCCGGCGACGTGGTGATCATCGCGGTCGGCGAGGTCCGGCTTCCGGTCTGACGCAGGAAAACGAGCGTCCAGCGACACGCGCTCGCACTTCAGGTCGGTGCTCGCCGCGCCGACGTATTCCACGCATCACGAGCGCGCGCCGCATCGTCGGGGAACGGCGGCGCGCCACACGGCACTTGCCTCTGGAGGGCAAGGACGCTGCGGGTGCGCTCCCGACCGCCAACGCGCCGGGGGCGCACCCGTCGCCGTGCTGCCCGTTTCGAAGCGGTCGTGAGGACGTCCGAGCCGGGCTACAATCCGGGATCCTGGGGCCATAGCTCAGCTGGGAGAGCGCCTGCTTTGCAAGCAGGAGGTCAGGGGTTCGATCCCCCTTGGCTCCACTTCGGACATAGCTGGAAATGCGCATGATTTTGTGTGGCGTGCGCCGTCTCGGGTACCGCCGCTGCTGGGCGGGTACCACGTGCGGGTACCACTTGGCCACCCGGACCCACGTGCTTGCGTGAGCCGGTTCGGGTGCGGATCGCGACGAGGGCCTGCCGCTAGCCGTTCGAAACCCGGCCATCGAGTTCGTTGGCGCGACAGTCGAGCCCGGCCATCCCGCCCATCGCCGCAATGACATCGTCATCGGCGTAGTGATCCGCGCCGCGCGGATCCTCGCGTCCGCAACGGCCGTCGCGATCGCTGGTACGGGCTTGATCACGCGAACCGCCGTACGTCCACGGCCGCGGCAGGCCTTGTAAATTGCGGATGTGCCCGCACTGCCGCTCGAGTCCACTGGTGTACGGAGCGCCAGCGAGGCGCTGCAGGACCTCGCCGGGATCGCGGCCTCGGGGTCGGGGAGCGAGGCACACGTCAGCCTGGAGGCTGGACGCGGTGAGGGCTTGTCGATCACGGGTCGTCTCGCTGTGACCGTCTCGGGAGCGTCGGTATCGTTGGAGGTTGATGGGGCGGACGTCGCTGTCATCGACACATCCCAAATCCGCGGAGCTTGGCTCAGGACTCTTGACGGGGATCAGTATTACTCCCTGAAGATCGACCTGGGGTCGGCGGTGTTGTACGTGTCGGACGCTTACAACGGCCTATGACCGTCGCGTCCCTTGGCAGTGACGGGTTTGTGACATGGCCCGACCTGGTTTCGGAGCTGCGTGTGCTCGCGGCGATGCAGGCCAGCCTGACAGTCGTGCCCTCGCCACACGCAGCAGGACGGCTCACGCTCATCGAGTCAGAACCGTTGGTGGTCGTTGAGCTGGATGGCGACCAGGTCCTGCGGCTTGTGCCCGAGACGTTCCGCGGGGGTTGGCGCACGCGATTCTCGGACGAGACGCCGCCGAGCTGGACGCTAGACCTCGACATCGCAGGGCAGGAACCGATCCAGTTGCAATTCTGAGCCGTGCTCGGCTCGGTAGGCTCAGGTGTGACGGCCAGCTGCGACGCCCCGCCGCCGAGATGCAACGCTAGGCCGAGTGACTGCGCGGTTCGCGTCGCGGTTGCGACCCCGTCGATCACCGTGATGACCTGGGGCTGAGCGCGGTTGGTCACAAGCCCTGGGGGCTGTGGCTCTCCAGTTGTAGGCGGTCATGCTAGACGCTGATCGCCACCACTCAACGAGGGAGGCAACCTTGGTCAGATCGAGACGAAATCGAGCCTGGGTGATCGGCGCGATTGTGGCGCTCCTCGCCTGGCCTGCGGCGGCGCTCGCTGGTGCATACGACTACTCGCTCACAGCACCGCTGAATACGTGGAAGACGCGCAACGTCGCCCACGACTACAGCTACCTTCGTACGCAGAACGCGGCCGACTTCAGCATGTGCCTAGCCCGCGGGAACGGCATCTCGTTCTGTGGCGGTTACTTCGTTGACCACCACTACGCCGACTCCTGCAACCCGAGCACCTGCTTGACGTGGTATCTCCAGAACACGCATTCTGGAGGCACGTACGAGGGGCTCAACATCCACGACGAATGGCGGTGACCATGCCTAAGAAAATTGTAATGGGCTCAGCGCTCCTGGCGTTGGCCGCCGCGACCGCGATCATCGCCGTCTCTGCGTCGGGAAGCGATGGCTGGCAGGCCGAGGACGGGCGTGCGAACCTGGAGAAGGCGTTCCCTTCGTCTGCAGCGGTGCCCGTCGACCGCGGCGTAAGGACCGACGGCGAAGTGGTCGCGCAAGCTCGGCTGACTGAGGCCGACGGCACCGACTGGTTGCTGTCGGCGACGGCCAGGGAGCAGATCTGTGCGTCGTCTGAGCAGACCACGACGTGTCAACCGAGCGAAGCGGTGAGCGCCAAGGGCGTGTTCATGGCAGCGGTTGACTGCCGGACTAAGGAAGCAAGCGTGTCGGGCCTCGTGCCCGAGGGCGTGACGAGCGTGACGGCGCTCGGAAGCCAGACGACAAGAGCGGTTCCTTCGGCTCAGGGCGTCGTCCACATGACGATCGCGGATTCGTTCGAGGGGTTGTCGCTCAGTAACGGCGCGACGAACCCGATGAGCCTCGACCTGGGGGTCATCTGCAACCGCGGGTGACGGCGGTCCCGGACGGATAGGCGACCGAGGGCGTCCAGTGGGGACGCCCTCGGTGTGTCCGGAGGTCTCACCTCGGATCGGCGAAACAGCGCGCGCTCTGAGTCTCGACGGATCTGCTGGAGGTTCGGTTCGGTACGTGTCCGGGAGAGTTCACTTCAGCGAGCAGGTGGACCAGTTTTCACGCGGCGCCGACAGGTTGCGGCTCTGCGCGTCGATCCACTCGCGGAACGTCTCTACTTCGTCATCCGCAAAGCCAGCGGGCGAGCGTGCTCGGGTGCATGCCCGGTCGTGACGGGCAGGATCACCTGCCCTGGCCCGGGCTCTCGCCGGGGCGCGCACCGCTGCGTCCTTCTCGTACGAGGCGCCGGATCCGGGCCATCCGCGGAGCATCTGAGAGCACGCGAAAGCCTGCTGCACTCAGCTGCGCTCCGAGTTCGTCGCACATCCGCTGCGCCTCACGGCGATGCAGCCGGCGGCTCGGTGGGCGCTGCGCGGATGCCACTCCCCCTCCGGCCGTGACTGTCACTCCGTCTGGCGTGGCTGAACGGCGATAACGGTCAACCACCTCAGCCGGCTCGTGGCGTGAGACCGTCAGCCAGACATACCGGGGGCCGAAGCTCGGCAGATCGAGCACCACGATCCTCCAGACATCACGCATGGAGTCAGACGCGGGTAGGGCCAACCGAGCGGCGGACGCCGGGACCGAGCAGCCGGCCGAAGGCGTGCCGGACGCTCCTTCGAGCTTCCGGCACGCGATTCCGATCCCTAGCCCGGATCGTGCGTGGGCCGGGAGCCACGGAGGCTCCCGGTCGTCACGCCCTCAGAGGCTTCCTGCGGTGGGCACGTTGACCGTGACCGCACCGGCGGGCCCGGCCCACTGGACCTGGCCACCTCCGGCGGAGACGTCGACGAATACGTTGTTCTGAACTGCCTGCTGCCGTGATGGGCCGGCCTCGTCGGTTCGCGTCGCGGTTGCGACCCCGTCGATCATCGGGATCACCGTGATGACCTGGGTGTCGCCGATCTTGAACATCACGGGCGGCCGGAGCGAGCGCAGCGCGGCCACATCGCCGCATCCGCTGCCCGCCGTCGTCGGCTCGATCAACCAGATGCAGAGTTCGGACCCGGTCTGCACCAGGTACACCTTGAAATCACTCGTGCTCGCGACCAGCCGCGAGTCTGCCGCGGCCAAGCGCGCCTTCGCACGCTTGCTCCCGGACTTCAGGCGGATCGTGTCCCTGCGCGCCTTCTGATGGCGAAACACCTTCAAGTACTTCTTGGCCGACTTGCTCACGCGAGCAGATGACGGTGTCGCCGCAGAAGTGAGTGCCGGGCTGCCTAGGACGGCTAGCGCACCGACCGCGGCAACGAGAATCAGGAGATGACGAGTCATACGCACCCCGTGTGGTTAGGAGAATCATCCGTGTAACCGCTTACTGTTCCGGCGAACCCGAATGTGCTCACGCCGACGAACGGCTGCGAGGTGGGTGTCGCAGAGTTGGGTGTCGCGCGAGATCTCTCAGCGGCGCGCTCAAGCCGCTGAGAGATCTTTACCGCAACAGTGAAACCGACTCTCACTCAGTGCCCTTAGATCTAGCCTGTCGCCGGTGCCGCGGGCAGCCTCGGGAAGGTGTATCCGCCGGACCCGGTTTCAGAGGACCATGCAATCCTTGACGGCTGCGCAGTCCCCAAGATCTGGAACGTATTGCCCTCCACAGTCACATCAGCGCTAGTGCCATCGACGTAGCTGACGCCGACCGACGAAACACCGTCCGGGACCACCCCAGCGACCAGCAAGCGGCCGTTGGGTCCTGAGCTCACGCTGAAGACACGACCCGCATTGACATCAGCAGCCGTGCCACACGACGTGGTGCCGTAGCCGTCAGCAACATCGTCGAGGGCCAAGCAGATACCGCCGTCACTCGTCGGAACGACGTACGAACCGATACCGCCCCGCTGCGAGGCCTTACGGCTTGCCGCCTCGTTCGGCACTGCGGGAACATGATCGAGTGACAACTGCAGGCGGCTAGGCAGTGTATCCGTACCCGTAGGTGGCCGGTCCAACACGGAGACGTTGGCGGCCGCCTCGGCCGACGCATAGGCGGTCGTCAACCCGTTGTGCTGACCCGGCGATGCAACCGCGAGGATGGCGACGCCCGTAACGACCGCGGCGGCTGCCAGTGCAACGATCGTTCTGCTCGCGTGGAGTCTCATCCGTAGTACCCCTCAATCGTGTGGTAGGCAGTGTCATTCTCACCGTTCAAGACGTACACCCGCAACAGCTCCGTATTGTTGTAGTAGACCGTCGAAGCACCGCACAGGCCATTCTTCGTGTACTTGGGGGAGCTGGCGATCGAGTTCGTGTACGCCACGTAGGCATACGCAAGGACGAGTCGGTTGCATGTGTGCGGCGTGCCGCCCCAATAGCCATACATGCCATGATACGTATGACGCTCATAGGAGCTACCTGTATTCGGGCTGCAGAGCGCGTTCCAGCTTGTGTTCTGGCTGCAGCCCGTAAACGTGATGGCTTGCGCCGACTGGGTACTTGCCCACGAGGCGACCAGGCAAGCGATCATAGTTAAGAGCGCTCGGCGCAGGGTGCGACGGTGCGTTGCTTGCAGACGAGTCACAAGCGCTCTTCTTTCGGATTCGGGCGGAGCGAACGTGTAGACCATGTCATGGTCAACCACGAATGGCGCAAACGGGACGGAGCGTCGGCGTATTCGTGAAACCAGCGGCGACTTTGCGGCTCTGAGCATTCGCCTGCAGGGCCTTTCGTGATGAGTCAATGGATTCACTGTGTACCTCCTTGTGGAACAGCACCCGCTCGATTGATTAGGCTGGTTGGACGAACGCTCCCCGGCGGCACACCGCGTGCCCGCAGCTATGCCGGAGGGGTCCGGCCGTGGCCTGTCGCATACATGGACTCTCGTTCGTGCGACTCGCGGCACACCGTCAAGGCCACCGACGCCTCGTTCGTGCCACCAACCGAGAGCCGAGCGAGCGCTGCGAGGAACACATCGCCGTTGCCGCCGCGTCGCATCGCCGGCCAAGCGGGGATGAGCTTCCAGATCGCCGCGGTCGCCTCGACGTCGCGCTGATCCGCGGCGGCGCGGAGCCACTGGCAAGCTGCGTTGAACTGGAGGATGAAGTTGATGTCATCGTCCGTTGCGGTCTGGAGGTCGTTCCAGCGGATCCCGTTGAAGTTGCCACCGGTGGGCAACGGGACGCGTTGACCCAGGGTCACCGCGCGCTGAGACAGCTCACTCCCCTGCCAAGCAATGTCCGCCGGCGTGAAAGCGATCGGCTTGTCGTCCTTAAGGGCACCCGCCAACGTCACGTCGTTCGGGGCCGCGCCGCCGGCCACGGCGATCGCGGTCGTGCCCGCTGCGACCGCGACGACCACCACGGCAGCGAGGCGCGGGGGGAGTCTGCGGCGCGTGCTCATCGCCGAACGCGCCCGTCGTAGTAGGTCATGCTGCCCTGGCCGGTGGCGACGCGGCCGCGAAGCAGGAAGCAGAAGCCCGGCGCGCCACCGCCGAAGAGGCCGTAGTAGTTGGTGTCGCCTGCCGGGATCGTGCGCGGCGTGCTCAGCGCCGACCCGTCCGTGCAGCTGTTGCCCGAGATCACGGTCGCCTTGGTTGGCACGTCGAGCCAGCGGTAGGAGGCGCTGCCGTCGCCGCCCTGGCTGATCGAGTAGTCGCTGTAGGTGACCGTGCTCTGGGTGAGGTTGAAGTCGATCACGTCCGTGTAGACCCAGGCGCCGGCCGTAGCGGGCATCACGGCGATTACGGCCAGCACCGCGGCCGCTGAACAGACGACTGCCCGGAGCCGGCTGCTGCTCGCTCTCGCTTCGTGGAATCGGCTCATGAAATGCATCTGCAACTAGAGAGCCAGATCCCTGCGATCCTGTGACCGACGCACCCGGGCCGACGTGCGCTGTCCCCGGATCACGTCACCGTGATCGCATCTGATGCCTCGCTTGCCATCTCGCCATCGCGCCTCGCAGCCCACAAGTCGGCTGGCGCAGGTGCGTGACGACCCTGACGCCTTCGGCGCGTTCTACGAGGAGCATGCTCAGCAGATGTTGGTCTACTTCACGCGGCGCACCATGGACGTCCAGATCGCGCTCGACCTGATGTCCGAGACATTCGCCGTCGCGCTCGAGCAGGCCCCCAGATTCCGTGGCGCGACCCCGGAGCAGGAACGCGGATGGCTGTACGCCATCGCGAAGAGCCAGCTCGCGCACTTCTTGCGGGACGGCGACATCGATCGTCGCGCACTGCAACGACTCGACTTGAGCCCGGCCCACCTGACCGATCCGGAGATCGAGCGCGTCGAGAACCTGGCGGGGATCGCTGAACTGGCCACGCGCGTGAACGGCGCGCTCGCGGCTCTTCCGCCCGAGCAACGGGACGCCATCCGGCTGCGCGTCGTCGATGAACTCGACTACCCTGCCGTCGCCTCGCAGCTTGGTGTCTCCGAGCAGACGGCGCGAGCACGAGTCTCGCGCGGGCTTCGCGCGCTCGCACGCGACGTAACCCCCAAGGCAGGAGCGAAGGAGGCAACGTGACCAACGACCATGACCGCAACGAGCTTCTTCCAGGCCTCGAGCGATTCGGCGCGGAACTGACGCGCGCCGCTGAGGCCCGCGCCGCACCTCGACGGCGCCGCCGCCGTGTCAGCCGGCCGATTCTGGCTGTTTCCGTTGCCTCCCTCCTGGTCGTAGGAGCCGCCGGCGCCGCGGTTCTGATCAGCGTCGGGGAGCCGGTCAAGCCGCGCGCCGACGTGCCGCCGAACTCCAGCCCCGCAGCCGCCCCACAGCTCGCGGTTACCGCGCGGGATCCTGACGGAACGCTGCCTTGGGCAGCCCGCATCTACTCCACCGCCGATGGCTCGCAATGCATCATTGCCGGACGTCTACAGGCAGGACAGCTCGGCCAGCTCACAGGCCGAGATTTCCACCCGCTTCCGCGCAACGCATACGGAGCCTGCGGCCGCCCCACATCACGGCGGCTCTTCTTCACCACCGGTCGCGCCCCCGGTGAACCGAACCGCACACTCGTCTATGGCCGCGCGGGTCGCGCGGTCACAGCGATGACGGTCCGGACCCCGAAGGGGGAGCAGCACGTGCCGGTAGGACTGGGTGGCGCGTTCCTGCTCGTCTTCGACGGGCGGCTCAACTATCGCGACGTGTCGCTGCACCCCATCTACTGAGCCGGGGTGTCGGCGTCGGGAGGGCAAAGGCACGGCGTAGTCACAGATGTCGGCCCTTGTGGCTCTTACCTTGTAAGGGCGCAATTCCGGCGCGACCACTGACCCGATCAGTTTCTCACCGCGAGGAGGAATCGTATGACCACGACAAACACTTGCAGAGGCTTGCTGCGATGTGGGAGCCGAAGGCGGTGGAACAACGGGCGCGGGTCACGACGGCGCACGTTCCTGCTCGGTGCGCTGCCGGTAGCACTTCTGTTGGCGGTAGGGCTCGGTAGTGCCGGCACAGCGTCCGCCTACACCCACTCATGGAGCTGCACGCGGCACTCGGGGAACCACTGCACCGACACGAGTGGTCAAGCCTACAACCCGTGGCATTACCTGTCGGGGCAGGCGACCGACGTCTACGGAGCCAGCCAGTGGTGTGTGAAGGGAACGACCAGTGGCGGAACGACGTACGAGTTTGCGTGCTTCTTGTCGGCTCCGTACGCATACGGGACCCGCTGCATCTCAGCACAGACCCAGGCGTACACCTACGGAATCTGGACACCCGACTCGGATAGGCCGATGTCAGCGGGCGCCAACACAACGGGAGGATGCTGATTATGCCTATCACCTTCCATTGGCGTTCCCGTCGAACGGCACTGACAGCGCTCATCGTGCTCGCGCTGGCAGCCATTGGCGGCGCGGTTCTCATTCGCTCGGAGCACGCCACGGGCCAGGAGTCAGGGCAGCCCGCTTCGTCCTTCTCGGTGTTCGGGCAGGCGGGGGCCCGGCCCACAGTTGTACAAACGGCGAGCCTGGGCAATCCCAAGGACCCGTCGAACCAATCCCCCTTCGCGCTGGACCCAGCGTCGGACCGTGTCGCGCAGCAGAACCAGGAACGCACGATCTACGCGCGAGCAGGAGTCGACGGCGTCTGTGTCCGAGATGTCGAGAAGTCCGGGTCCGGAGGCGGAGCGTGTGCTGGGCTCTCGACTGCGGCGGACGCCGCTACTCCAATCATCGGGGTGTTGCACACGGGAACCAGTCTGGGATTCAGGCTCATCGGCCTCGTTCCGGACAGCGTGACCGATGTCGCCGTGACGCTCCCAGATGGCTCGATCGCGCGTCCTGACATCGTCAACAATACGTTCGAGCAGGTGGTTGGCTCCGGCAACGTCGGAGTCCACTGGAGCGCTGGCGATGGGAGCACATACCAAGCAACGCTCACCGCTCAAGACACCGCCGACAAGAGCCCAGCGGCGTTGCCTTAGCAACGTGGCGCAAGACTGGACGAACCTATGCCGCCGCTCACGGAAGGGGCGGCATAGGGCGCCACGCCAGAGCGACGGGAGATCGGATGTCTCGACGTGCACGGCGGATTGCGATGCTTCTCCTCGTAGCGGGGGTCGTCGTGATCGCTATTGCCGCGGTGACGCGCGCCTCCAGTTCGGAATCGCGTCAAATCGTGGCTCGAAGCAGCGAAGCCACGTCGGTCCGGCCTTCGCGAACCCACACCTTCAGCGTGCTCTTGCGCCCGCGTTCGTCTGCAGACGCCATTGATGCAGAAGGCAGTCCGGAGACGGTCCCCGGCGCCGCTACCGCCCGTCGCCTGGACATCAGCCCGTCCGTCGGCCGCGCCTGGCTGAGCCAGGACAAGGACCTCATCTGCCTCACGATCGTCGGCAACGGCGGCTCGGGAACGAATTGCGGTGCGCGCGCGTTCGTTACGGCGAACGGGATTGTCCTCACGGTCGGAGGGAAGACCGACGACGAACAGCAGCTGGTGGTCGGAGCAGTCCCCGACGGAGTCGGGGAAGTCGCGCTCAAGGGCTCGGACGCGATCACCGTCCCGGTCCGCGAGAACGGCTACGCAAGCCTCGCCGGAGACGTGAGCTCGCAGGAGTTCCAGCAAGACGGCGCGACGGTGAAGGTGGCCCTCAGGTAACGCAGGACTACGCGGCGAGTGCCTTCGAGCAAGCCGGCCTTCTAACCCCGACGCTCGTTGACGCTCGTCGCGACGTGCTCGAGCGACCGGCGACCGCGGTGCGAGCGGGAGACGAAGGCTGAGTATTCGTCGGTGGCGTGGCCGGCCCGCGTCCGCCGCTACACGACTTGTTGGTCGTCCCGCGAGCAACCCGGCGAGTTCGTCATCGCGGTCCGTGGCGGTGGGGTCGCGTCTGTCGGGTTCGTTGGCGTTGGTTGCGAGCCGACGCGGTTCGGGCACGCACCCCGGTGAGCAGGTCGCGCGTGGTCGCTGGCAGCCGCGCGTAAGCGCGGGCCGGTCCGAGCGGCTGGCGGACGTGGTTGGTCCCGTCGGACTGGCGGCCTGAGGCCGCGCGAGGCCGACCCCCGCAAGGGGGTGGCCGGGGTCCGTCGGGACCTTCTCGCCGGGAGCCGCGGCGAGCGCAGCGAGAGGCACGCCGCAGGCGGGCCGGCCGGCGGTTCCCGTGCGAGACCGAGCGCTTGTGCGCGAGGTGTCCGGCCAGGACACCTCGCGCACCGTGGCCGCTGTGCAGGCCTTTCGCGCGGGCCGGCCTTGGCGAGGTTCCCCGGCCTGTCCCTGAACGCTCCCGGCGTGTTCCCGGGCGGTGCCCGAGCAGCGGGGGGCCCGCGCCAACCGTCGCGGCCCACCCGCCGAGCACCCGCCCATGGGCGCAGCCGGCCGAGGGTCACGAAAGCGAGGAGTGCATCTCACGCGCCGCGACCTGCAGGTCCTCGAGCTCCTCGTCACGCGCCGCGCCGAGACGCTCGCCTGGATCCACGAGCAGCACTTTGCGGGCTTGTCGCGCAAGCGTGCCCTGAACCGCCTCGGCGACCTCACGGCAGCCGGCTACCTGAGGCGCGTGAGCGTGACCGTCCCGGGCGGACTGCGCCCTGAGTCGGCGTACACGCTCGGGCCACGCGGAAAAGCCGCCCTGGAGCTCCGCTCGCTGGCGGGTGAGCACTTCCGTCACCGGCGGTTCAATCCGACGCTGCGCGACTCCTCGATCCCTCACCAGATCCTCGTCAACCGCGTCGCCGACTGGCTCGGCGCCGACCTCACCCCCGAGCACCTCCTCCCGATGACGACCAAGGAGCAG